>OZ223260.1:0-596441 GCA_965140555.1 Vallitaleaceae bacterium
TATTAAACGCAATGAGAATAAATTGAGGCGTTTATCAAAAGCTGTGGAGTATAGTCCGTCTTCCGTTGTTATTACGGAGTTGAATGGAAATATAGAATATGTCAATCCTAAGTTTGAAGAGCTGACCGGTTACTCCATGGAGGAGGTATTAGGAAAAAATCCGAATATACTCAAATCAGGGTTCACAACAGATAAGGAATACAAAGACTTGTGGAATACTATATTAAGCGGAAAAATTTGGCAGGGCGAAATTATGAATTGTAAAAAGACAGGGGAATACTATTGGGAAAGCGTTTTAATTGGTCCGGTATATAATGATAATCATCGCATCGATCGATTTGTTGCTGTAAAACAGGATATAACCAAAGAACGAGAACTGATAAGCGAAATGGAGTCAGAAAGGAATATGTTTGACCTATTGATACAATCGGCACCCATTGGATTGGTTCTGTATGACCCGGGTCGGGGGCCGGTTCGAATGAATGACCGTGCTCAATCCATCATGAATGCCTTTGGTGCAGATATCAAAGATTTGGATTCCTATATGATGAGAGATGGAGATATCACGTTAAAACAAGCTATCGTGCAAGCCGTGAATGATAACGTTAATTTTCCTTCTATAGAAATGAAGGTGGTCAAACAGAATAGGAATCGTGGATGGGTTCGCTTGGGCATCGTTCCCTTTGTTTATCAGAATCAACGTCATGCTCTCTTTAGTATTGATGATATTACAAAGACCAAAGAGTTAGAAGAAGCGTTAAAAGTGGCAAGAGATGAAGCAAAAGAAGCGGATAAAGCTAAAAGTATGTTTTTGGCCAATATGAGCCATGAGATTCGTACGCCCATAAACGGTATAATTGGGATGACGGAGCTAACCCTTACGATGGGAGAGCTTGAAGAAGAGCAACGTTCAAATTTACGGTTGGTTCAGTATAGTTCTAGAAATCTTCTAAAGATTATCAATGACATCTTAGATATTTCCAAATTGGATGCCGGAAAAATTGAAATCGAATCGATTCCTTTTGATGTACATAAGATTATACGTAACACCCAGCATAGTTTTGCGGACAAAGCGGCAGAAAAAAGTCTTGTACTCGAAACAATAGATGGAATCAAGACTAAGAATATGCTAATTGGAGACCCTTTCAGGATTCAACAGGTTATTAATAACTTAGTGAATAATGCCATAAAATTCACAGAAGTGGGGACTGTGTCTTTTGGTATAGAGTATAAGTCGCGAGAGATTGAACATGAAGAGGTTGAACAAGGGGAGCCGATTTGGGTTGAAATTACAGTCAAGGATACGGGAATCGGTATATCAGAGAAAGAGCGACAAATGCTTTTTCAGCGGTTTAGTCAAGTAGACAGTACCATAACACGGCAATATGGGGGTACCGGACTAGGACTGGCAATAACCAAAAATTTGGTAGAGCTTATGCATGGATCCATTGATTTGGAAAGTACCAAAGGAAAAGGGAGTCTTTTTAGAGTCGTTTTGCCCTCTCATATAGCACCTTTTGAGAACTATTCAGAAAAGGTAAAAGAGGAAATTGAATTGACTACAGAACGTAAGAGTACTATGTTGGTGGTGGAAGATGATCGGATTAATCAGAAGATTATTGTAGCGTTTTTGAATCGGTATACGGATCGCGTTGATTTGGCAAGTGATGGTAAAGAAGCCATGGAATTTGCAAAGCGTGATGTATATGATGTCATATTCATGGATATACAGTTACCTGGAATTGATGGTATTCAAGTCATGAAAACTATACGGGAACTATATCGGGACGAAGATAAATACACACCCATTATTGCAGTGACAGCAAATGCATTATGGGGAGATAGAGAACGTTTTTTGAGTGATGGGTTTGATGATTACATTAGTAAGCCTTATGATAAAGATGAACTAGCTGTAAGTATCAAAAAAACGAGAAACAAGGAGTATATGCACTTAAAGGAAAAATATTATGATAGGACGGTTATTGAATTGTTCCGATTTACAAAGGAACAGTGGATGGAAGCTAAAATAGCCTATAAGGAAGAAGAATATGTCAAGTGTCGAGCGTATTTGAGTAGAACGCGTGAGCTGTGTAAAGGGCTTGGACGTTATGAAGCGGCGAAAAGTATACTCAAATTATTATTAAAAGTTAGAAATGAAGAGTATGACATGTTGGAAAATGGATTTAAAAAAGTTGACTTACTCATGGAAAATGTAAAAATGGAGGAATGGTAATGCGTATATTAATAGCAGAAGATGAGATGATCAGTCGAAAATTTATATCAAAGTTTATGAGTCAGTATGGCGAATGTGATATTACTGTGGATGGTGCTGAAGCAATCGAAGTTTTTCAAATGGCATTGGAAGAAGAAGAACCTTATGATTTAGTCTGCTTGGATATTATGATGCCGGAAGTAGACGGTCTTCAGGCATTAGAAGAAATTCGGAAATTAGAAAGAGAACATAATATTCCTGAAGATGAACAGGTGAAAATAATTATGACAACGGCCCTTAATGATGTGAAAAATGTTCAACAGGCGTTTCATGAAGGAAGTGCCGGATACGCAGTCAAACCAATAGATACCGAAAAGCTAGTGACGGTTATGGAAAGGTTAGGTTTAATTGGTTAGTAGATTTATAGGAAAACATAGAATCTTTCATAGATTGTGGTATAATAGTTGAGAAGGAGTGATTATTATGCCAAGACCGATCAAATGTCGTAAGGTAGGATATGTTCCTGAACATACGTACTTTAAACCTATGGATTTAGAGGAAGCTAGGGTGAGCCAGCTTAAGGTTGAAGAACTTGAAGCAATGCGTCTCAAGGATATACTGAATCTGTCTCAAGAAGAAGCGGCCAAACAAATGCAGGTTTCGAGGCAAACCTTTCAGAATATTATTGATTCAGCCCGTAATAAGGTAGCTAAGGCTCTGGTAGATGGAGAGGCTATACGTATTGGCGGAGGACATTATAAAATATATGACTGTAAAATTGAATGTAAGCATTGTCACACGCTATATGATTTGGAAATCGTAGCAGATAAGAATAAGTGCCCGGTATGTGGCTCGAGTCAGGTGTATTGTCAAACCAAAGGTCACAAGTGCCTTGGTGAATGCATGGAAAACTAATAGAATATATTGGTCGTGTATCATTCGTTTATGGATGAATAGACGAGTGCGTTAGAAAAGTATAGAAGGGGCAGACTCTACAGGGTCTGCTTCTTTTTTTTATAGGACTATTGACACCTTGATAAAAAAATGGTAATCTATCTTTAACCTAAATCCTAGTACTGTAGTAGGAATTAAGGAGGAAGCTTATGAAGCTATCAACAAAAGGTAGGTATGGTCTTCGGGCGATGTTAGACTTAGCACTTCAAAGCTCTGATTGTGCAGTTTCGATTAAGAGTATTTCAGAACGGCAAGGCATCTCCGAAAATTACCTGGAACAAATTATTGCAACATTAAAAAAGGCTAATATGGTAAAAAGTACACGTGGTCCTAAAGGTGGCTACTCTCTCATGCTTGACCCAAAAGATATATCTGTGGGTCAAATTTTACGTGTATTAGAGGGTGACTTGAATCCTGTAAATTGTGTTGTAGTCAATGAAACCATTGACTGTACAGAATCTGAATTGTGTGTTACCAAGTTCGTTTGGAAAAAGATTAGTGAGAGCATTAACGAAGTGGTAGATAACATAAGTTTACTGGATTTGATGACTGAACAATATAGGATCGACGAGTTATTACAAGAAGAGGTGTAAAATGGAAAAGAAGATATATCTAGATCATGCAGCGACAACACCGACGCGTCCTGAAGTAGTAGAGGCAATGTTGCCTTATTTTACAGAACAGTTTGGTAATCCATCCAGTATTTATGAATTTGCCCAAAGTAACAAGCAGGCAATTGATGAAGCTCGTGATACAATTGCATCGACGATTAATGCGAATGCAGCAGAAGTTTATTTTGTATCCGGAGGAACTGAAGCTGATAACTGGGCACTATCCGGAGTTGTTGAAAGTTATGCTAAAAAGGGTAACCATATTATAACAACGACATTTGAACATCATGCAGTACTCCATACAGCAGAATATCTAGCCAAAAACGGTTGTGAAGTCACTTATCTTCCGGCAGATGAAAATGGATTGATTTCATTAGAAGATCTTGAAAATGCAATTAGAGAAAATACAGTGTTAATAACGATTATGTTTGCAAATAACGAAATCGGAACGATTCAACCGATTAAGGAAATTGGTGAAATTGCCAAGAAACACAATGTTCTTTTTCATACAGATGCAGTTCAGGCATATACCCATGTGCCTATTGATGTGAAAGAACTAAATATCGATTTGATGTCATTTAGCGGTCACAAAATATATGGACCGAAAGGTATTGGTGCCTTATATGTTCGTAAAGGTGTTCGTTTAAAATCCTATATTCATGGTGGGGCACAAGAACGTCGTCGTCGTGGCGGTACGGAAAATGTTCCTGCAATCATTGGTTTTGCTAAAGCAGCATCCATGGCAATAGAAGAAATGGAAGAAGAAAGTAAACGATTAACAGAATTAAGAGACTATTTTATAGAGCAAGTTCAGGAAAAAATTCCATATGTCAAACTTAACGGTCATCCAACAAAACGATTACCTAATAATGTGAACTTAAGTTTTGAATTTATCGAAGGTGAATCTTTATTGATTCTATTAGATATGAACAATGTATGTGCATCGAGCGGTTCGGCATGTACATCAGGATCCTTGGATCCGTCTCATGTGTTGCTTGCCATTGGTTTGCCCCATGAAATTGCACATGGCTCTCTACGTGTGACGCTTGGACTGTCAACAACACGTGAAGACTTGGATTATGTTGTTACGCATCTAGTGACAATTGTCAATCGATTACGTGAAATGTCACCAATATATGAAGATTTTTCAAAAAACACAGTGGAATCCGTTATATCAACACGATATCAAGGATAAGAAAGGACGATCATTATGTATACTAAAAAGGTTATGGATCATTTTTCAAACCCAAGAAATATGGGGGAAATTGAAAATGCAGATGGCGTCGGAACCGTCGGTAATGCAAAATGTGGCGATATCATGCGCATCTATTTGAAAGTTGAAAATGGTATTATTGAAGATGTTAAGTTTAAAACCTTCGGTTGCGGAGCGGCTGTTGCTACGAGTAGTATTGCAACGGAAATGGTTATGGGTAAAACACTTCAAAAGGCTCTTGAAATTACGAATGATGCAGTAGTGGAGGCGCTTGATGGACTTCCAAAAGCAAAAATACACTGTTCATTGCTGGCAGAACAAGCATTGCATGCTGCTTTATGGGATTATGCCCAAAAGAACAATATCGTTATTGAAGGATTAGAAGCACCCGTCGAAGACGATGACGATCATCATGACCTTGACTTTGATGATGAGGATTAATCCAAAGGAAAGTAGTGTTTATTCATGAATAAAAAAATAGTTGTAGGTATGTCCGGTGGCGTAGATTCATCCGTTGCGGCATATTTATTAAAAGAACAAGGCTACGACGTTGTCGGTGTTACTATGCAAATATGGCAAGATGAAGATGGCGACGCTGTGGAAGAAAAAGGCGGCTGTTGTGGTTTATCTGCCGTTGATGACGCCCGGCGTGTAGCTGCAAAATTAGATATTCCTTATTATGTGATGAATTTTAAGCAAGATTTTCAAAAGTCGGTTATCGATTATTTTGTGAATGAATATAAGGAGGGCCGTACGCCGAACCCTTGTATTGCTTGTAATCGTTATGTCAAATGGGAATCTTTGTTGACACGTAGTTTGGGTATTGGTGCAGATTATATTGCAACAGGGCATTATGCAAAGGTGGTTCAGTTGGAAAACGGACGCTATGCACTTAAAATGTCCAAGACGGCTAGAAAAGATCAAACCTATGCATTGTACAATTTGACGCAAGATCAATTAGCTAGAACGATTATGCCTGTTGGCGATTATACCAAAGACGAAATACGTGAAATTGCTGAAAACATTAGTGTGCGTATGGCAAATAAACCGGATTCTCAAGAAATCTGTTTTGTTCCGGATCAAGACTATGCAGGATTTATAGAAGAGTATTCAGGGGATACCTTTGATGAAGGTAACTTTGTCGATATGGATGGACGTGTTATAGGCCGTCATAAAGGAATCGTGCACTATACAATCGGACAACGTAAAGGACTTGGACTGAATCTAGGACGTCCCGGATTTGTTGTGGATATTAATGCAGAGACCAAGGACATTGTTATCGGAACCAATGAAGATACCTTTGCAAAAGGTTGTGTCGTTAATCGATTGAATTTTATGCCCTTCGAACAATTAGACGGAGAAATGGAATTAACGGCAAAAGTGCGTTATTCACATCGACCGGCAAAATGTCGAATTCGTATGGTTGATGAGGATACAATGGAATGTATTTTTGAAGATAATCAACGTGCGATTACACCGGGACAAGCTCTTGTACTGTATGATGAAGATCTTGTTGTTGGTGGAGGTACGATTATCTCACGCATTGATTCTTAATAGAAATAGGAGCGAACATAACATGGAAAATCCGTGTCATGTTCGCTCCGTTTTTATCTCGTTAAGGAAGTTCTCAATATGTTAATGGATTACAAAGTGATAAAACGTGGTGTTCGTTTTTCAAAGATCGTGTAGTGAGAAAAACCTGCACGTTTTAAGAGTTCTTTGGCATCCTCGAAGTGACTCATCAAATGTTTTGGGTGATGGGCATCAGAACCTAAGGTAATGATTTCGCCCCCTAATTCCCGGTAGTGTTTGATGATGTCAAAGGAAGGATGGGGTTGTCCAAGATTATAACGGTATCCGGAGGTGTTTAATTCAATGCCCTTTCCCTTTTGAATAAGTGTCTTTAATATGGCATCAAGAACATCTTTAAAATCCTCATACAGAAAACCTTTCTCAGGAAAATCACCATAGCGAATGACATAATCCAAATGACTGTACACATCGAAGTCAGAATATCCCTTTACGTTAATGAGCATGTCTTCAAAATAATCCAAATAGGCCTTGTACTGCGTACGTCCTTCAAAATAAATTTTCTCATAAGGGTCAATCCCGTTGGCTAAATGATTTGAAGCTAGAACAAAATCGAAGGGATAGGAGGCAACAATGTCTTGTAATGTTTGGTGCAAGTGAGGTTGCATGCCGAGTTCGATGCCCATAAGTAGCTGTATGTTAGACCGGTATTTTTCCTTTAGAACTTGATGTGCTTCATAATACGCCGGTAAATCACAGACGAAATTAATGGTGGGATGTGGAAAATCCAAGTCATGATGGTCTGTAACACATAATATATCCATATCAAGGGCAATGGCTGCTTGAATCATTTCCTCTAATGGAATCTTGCAATCTCCGCTAAAATGGCTGTGTAAATGATAGTCTGCTTGCATATATTTATTCCTTTCAAACGTGTCAGCGACTTTATACAGACAGTGTACCACATTTTTCTAGGAGAATGAAGAAACTATTTCTTGAAATCTTATAATTCAAATGGTACTATTAGTATGGCCTATTTACAATAAAGCAATGAAGAATTAACCCAAACTTAACATTTAGGAGATAAGTATGTACAACGTAGAATTTATTCAAGAGATTATATTCCAATTATTTGCGTTTATTGGTGGATTTGGTATGTTTCTCTACGGTATGAACATTATGGCAGAAGGATTGCAAAAATCTGCCGGATCAAAAATGAAGTCACTGCTTGGTATGTTGACGTCGAATCGATTGCTAGCCGTTCTTATGGGAGCAACGATTACAGCTATTATTCAAAGTAGTTCGGCTACGACGGTCATGGTGGTTGGATTTGTTAACGCGAGTTTACTGAATTTGTCTCAAGCTGTCGGTGTCATCATGGGTGCCAATATTGGTACAACAATAACATCCTGGATTGTATCCAGTTCCGAATGGGCTGCCTTCTTAAAGCCTAAAGAGCTAGCACCTCTTGCTATTGGTATCGGTGCAATACTCATGTTCTTTAGTAACAAGAAATCAAAAAAACAAATTGGTGAAATTATTATCGGTTTTGGACTTATTTTTATCGGTCTTGAATTGATGGGCGATTCCGTAGAAAATTATCGGGATAGTGATGGGTTTAAACAAGCTTTCTTAATACTTGGTACGAATCCGATATTTGGAGTTTTGGCCGGTTTTGCAGTCACAGCCATTATTCAAAGTAGTTCAGCATCTGTCGGTATCTTACAGACATTGGCAGGAAACCAAATGGTGCCATGGAATGCAGCTGTCTATATTATTCTTGGGCAAAATATAGGTACCTGTGTAACGGCGATGCTATCCAGTATCGGTGCAAGTAAAACGGCTAAACGAGCCGCTGTCATTCACTTAATGTTCAATTTGGCCGGAACGTTAGTTTTTGTCGTTGGTTCAGTTATTTTCTTTAAATTTATTAATCATACCATCGGAAGTCAAATTATTGACAAAACGGATATTTCGATATTCCATACAATCTTTAATGTGGCGAATACAGTACTATTATTCCCTTTTGCGAATCTGTTAGTTCGTTTATCGGAACGGTTAGTTCCGGGAGAGGATCAAGTAGATTCATCGGAAAGCGCAGTTGCATTGCGTCACTTAGATGATCGTATTCTAGAAACACCTAGCTTTGCTGTAGAAAATGCAATCAAAGAAGTGGTAAATATGGCAAATGTAGCGTGTGATAATGTAGAATTAGCCACCCGAGCCCTTATAGAGAAAGACAAGGAATTAGTTGAAAAAGTAAAGCAAACGGAGAAGAACGTGAACAAGCTGGAACAACTTATTACCGGGTACTTAATTAAGATTAATAATACGCCTCTTACTGAACGTCAACAAATAGTAGTAACACATTTATTCAATACTGTTAATGATATCGAACGAATCGGTGATCATGCGGCGAATATTGTTGAATTGGCAGAATATAATGAATTTGGTGATCTTCAATTTTCAGCACAAGCCATTGAGGAACTTTCAGATATGGCGGACTATACACTAGAGACCATTAAAATTGCTATAGCATCACGTGCGAACAACGATCATAAGCTGGTGCATACAGTGGAAAAACGTGAAGATCATATTGATGATATGGAAGAAGAATTAAGAGAGAAACATATCAAACGTTTGTCGAACTATGAGTGTGAACCCAAATCTAGCGTGGTTTTTTTAGATGTAATCAGTCATTATGAAAGAATTAGCGATCATGCATTAAATATGGCGTATTATGTAAAAGATGAAGCCTTTATGTAAAGATTTGGAAAAGCAGTAGGGAATATGAAAAATCCCTTGATATTTCAGTGTGAACGCATTATAATTAAGAGAGAGTATAAATGCTCTCTTTTTTTTGGATATGTAGGGACTGATATAGAACAACGGGACTTATCGGGACCAGGAGGAGGCAGATATGTTTCATAGCATCACATTACTGGAGAAAATCATTCCAAAAGAAATGGAAACACTAGAAAGACGTTACGAGATTTTGCGTGCTATTCAGCGTATGCAACCGGTAGGAAGACGTGGTATTGCATCATCCTTGAATATCGGTGAAAAAATAGTGCGTTCTGATACGGATTTTTTTAGAGAAGAACAATATGTTGAAGTGACGACAAGTGGTATGTTATTGACCGAGAACGGTATTAATCTTTTGGAGCAGCTGAATGACATGATGAATGAAGTTGAAGGAATTCGTTATTTAGAAGAACAGTTGCGTGATATACTAGGTTGTCAGGACATTACGATTGTCTCAGGGAATGCTGACGTTGAACCGGAGGCCATGAATAATATTGGTCGAAGTGCGGCGAAAATTCTTCAATCTATGATTAATGACGGTTCCATTGTGGCATTAACGGGAGGGCATACGATGCGTAGCGTGGTTCAGCAAGTGAAGCCTGTTCTGCAGAGTTCCTTGAATGCCATGATTGTACCTGCACGAGGTAGTTTGGGTAACAATGTTGAAACCCAAGCTAACACATTAGTAGAATTGCTGGCTAAGAAGTTAAAGTGTGACTATAAACTACTGAACCTTCCGGATAATTTGAGTCAAGCAGTTATTGAAAGTGTTTCTCAAGATCCTAATATCAGAAAGGTTATTGAAAAAATACGCCAAGCCAATGTTATTGTTTTTGGGATAGGTAATGCTAAAAAAATGGCATACCGCAGGGATTTGAATGCAAAAGTTCTTGCTATACTAAGCGAACGGAAAGCGGTAGCAGAGGCATTGGGTTACTATTTTAATAAAGAAGGTGACATGGTGTATGATTCAAGGACCATCGGATTTCACTTAGAAGAATTTGAGAATAATATTCATCCAATTGCTGTAGCAGGCGGAGAGAGCAAAGCATTAGCAATATTGTCCGTTCGATATTTTATTCGTAACGGCAGTTTGGTCATAGATGAAGCATGTGCGAATAAAGTCATCGAATTGGCCGGTCAGGAATTGTAGTTTAGGTTATAGAAGGAGGAAGAAAATGGCAAAGATAGCAATCAACGGTTTTGGTCGTATAGGCCGTAATGCTTTTAAAGTAGCGATGGAAAAAGGTGCCAATATTGTGGCCATCAATGATTTGACAGATGCAGAGACGTTAGCACATTTGTTAAAGTATGATTCATGTTTTGGTAAATTTGAAGGTACAGTGACGATTGATAACGGAAATCTTATTGTCAACGGAAAAACGATCAAGGTTTTAGCCGAAAGAAATCCGGAGCTCTTGCCTTGGGATGAGTTGGGTGTTGATATCGTTATTGAATCCACCGGTTTTTTTAGAACCAAAGAACAAGCGATGAAGCATATTGATGCCGGAGCTAAAAAAGTCATTATTTCAGCGCCCGGAAAAGGAACCAAATCCATTGTCATGGGTGTTAATGAACAAGATTATAACCCAGAAGAAGACCATATTATTGATAATGCATCCTGTACAACAAATTGCCTTGCGCCTCTTGCAAAGGTATTAAATGATGCTTTTGGGATCAACAAAGGGATTATGACAACGGTTCACAGTTACACGAATGACCAACGGATTTTGGATCTTCCGCATTCGGATTTACGTCGTGCAAGAGCAGCTGCAGAGTCTATTATACCGACAACAACCGGTGCAGCCGAGGCAGTTGCCAAGGTTATTCCTAGTCTTAAAGGTAAATTGACGGGAATGGCTATGCGTGTTCCTACACCGACCGTATCTGTGGTAGACTTGGTTGTAGAGACAGCGAAGCCTGTTACAGTTGAAGAAGTGAATCGTGTGCTCAAGGAGCATGCCGATGATCATATTCTTGGTTTCTGCGAGGAACCACTTGTATCTATAGATTTCAGAAAAGATTCCAGATCTTCTATTATTGACGGACTGTCCACGCTTGTCATGGGCGATAATATGGTCAAGGTCATTTCATGGTATGATAACGAGTGGGGATATTCGAACCGCATCGTTGACATTGCCCTATATGTTGAGAAGCATTTGTAACAAAAGTCTTATAAAATTAGGTTTTGCCCGACAAGGTTTAAAGTGTTATAATTTGAATCAGGTCGGATGATTATACATATAAAAGTTTGGAAGGAGAAGTACAATATGTTAAATAAAAAAACAGTCGATGATATTCAAGTTAAAGGTAAAAAGGTTTTGGTACGTTGTGATTTTAATGTGCCAATTAAAGATGGTGAGATTACTGATCTTAATCGTCTTACAGGGGCTTTGCCTACAATCAAAAAATTAGTTGCTGACGGTGGAAAAGTGATTCTTTGTTCCCATATGGGTAAACCAAAAGGCGAACCGAAACCTGAATTGTCTTTAGCACCTGTTGCCAAAAAACTCTCTGAAATGCTTGGACAAGAGGTTGTATTTGCCGCAGATGATACCGTTGTCGGCGACAATGCAAAAAAAGCTGTTGAAGCAATGAACGACGGCGACGTTGTATTATTAGAAAACACACGTTACCGTGTAGAAGAAACTAAAAACGGTGAGGCTTTCTCTAAAGACCTTGCTAGTTTAGCAGACGTTTTTGTTAATGATGCATTCGGTACAGCTCACCGTGCCCATTGTTCAAATGTTGGCGTTACAGAATTCATTGATACATGTGTTGTCGGTTACTTGATGCAAAAAGAGATTGACTTCTTAGGGAATGCTGTTGCTAATCCTAAAAGACCTTTTGTTGCTATCTTAGGTGGTGCTAAAGTTTCCGATAAAATTAATGTTATCAATAATCTTCTTGAAAAAGTTGATACATTAATTATTGGCGGTGGTATGGCTTATACATTCCTTAAAGCTCAAGGATATGGTATCGGTAATTCATTAGTTGAAGAAGATAAATTGGACTACTCCTTAACGATGATTGAAAAAGCCAAAGAAAAAGGCGTGAACTTCTTACTTCCTGTGGATCACACAGTGGCTAAAGAGTTCAAAAATGATACAGAGTTCAAAGTCGTTGATGCCAAAGAAGGTATTGAAGACGGTTGGATGGGATTAGATATCGGACCGGAAACAATCAAAGCATATGAAGCTGCTGTACGTGAAGCAAAAACAGTTGTATGGAATGGCCCAATGGGTGTATTCGAGATGGAAAACTTTGCTAAAGGTACAAAAGAAGTAGCTAAAGCATTGGCTGAAACAGATGCAACAACGATTATCGGTGGTGGTGATTCAGCTGCAGCGGTTAATATCTTAGGTTTTGGCGATCAAATGACACATATTTCTACAGGTGGTGGTGCTTCTTTGGAATTTTTAGAAGGTAAAGAACTACCGGGTGTAGTTGCTGCAAACGATAAATAAGCATTGAAGTAAAAAAAGAGTTTTAGGAGGAGTTTTTCCATGAGAAAGATGATAATTGCAGGAAACTGGAAAATGAATAAAACAACAAAGGAAGCCGTTGAACTAATCAACGAATTAATTCCTTTAGTAAAAACAGATGAAGCAGATGTGGTTTTCTGCGTACCTGCTGTGTCCCTAGCAGTAGCTGTTGAGTTAACAAAGAATACGAATATAGAAATTGGTGCACAAAACATGCATTTTGAAGAAAGCGGTGCTTATACAGGTGAAATCGCACCGACAATGTTGACTGAAATCGGTGTTAAGTATGTCGTTATCGGTCATTCAGAACGTCGTGAGTACTTCGCAGAGACTAATGAAACGGTTAATAAGAAAGTGCTCAAAGCATTAGAACATAATCTTGTACCAATCGTATGTTGTGGTGAATATTTGGAACAACGTCAACAAGGTGTTACGATTGATCTTATTCGTCAACAATTGAAGATTGCGTTAAAAGACGTTTCTGCTGAAGATGCTAAGAAAGTAGTTCTTGCATATGAACCGATTTGGGCTATCGGAACAGGCGTTACAGCAACAAGTGACCAAGCAGAAGAAGTTTGTGCGGCAATTCGTGACCTTCTTGTTGAATTATACGGTTCAGAGGTAGCTGAAGCTGTACGTATTCAATATGGTGGTTCAGTGAATGCAGGTAATGCAGCTGAATTATTTGCAAAACCGAACATTGACGGTGGTCTTGTTGGTGGCGCTAGTTTAAAACCAGATTTTGGTAAGGTTGTAAACTACAAATAAAAAAATCAAACAAGGAGGCGTCTGAGACGTTCTCCTTGTTTATCTTACTTGTATCTGATAGAATTATAATGCCGCTATAGATGTTGACGATATATGAAGGACGCAAAATTTTTGCAGTCTTCCTATGGCGTGAAACACGATACGCGTACTAGATAATAGAAAAGGAGTTATATATATGAATAAAAAACCAACTGTATTAATGATATTAGATGGCTATGGTTTAAATAACCATGAAGAAGGAAACGCAGTAAAACATGCAACAACACCCAATATTAAGAAATTAATGGAAAATTATCCTTTCAAAAAAGGGTATGCTTCAGGGTTGGCAGTCGGTCTTCCTGACGGTCAAATGGGTAACTCAGAGGTTGGACATTTGAACATCGGTGCCGGTCGTGTTGTATATCAAGAGTTGACACGTATTACTAAAGCAATTGCTGATGGCGATTTCTTTGAAAATGCGGCATTTTTGGAAGCTGTGAATAATGCTAAAGCCAATAATTCGGCTCTTCATTTATGGGGACTCTTATCAGACGGTGGTGTACATAGCCACAATACACACCTGTATGCTCTTCTTCGCTTGGCGAAAGACAGAGGCTTAGAAAAAGTATATGTTCATTGTATTCTTGACGGACGTGATACACCACCAAAATCCGGTAAAGATTTTGTTGCAGAACTACAATCTAAAATTGACGAAATCGGCGTTGGTAAAATTGCAACTGTAATGGGTCGTTACTATGCAATGGATCGAGATAACCGTTGGGAACGTACTTTCTTGGCTTATGATGCGATTACTAATGGTAATGGTGTAGAAGAAACGAATGCGGTTGAAGCTGTTCAACATAGTTATGATCAAGATGCAAATGATGAATTTGTTATGCCGGCAGTCCTCAAAGAAGATGGTAAACCTGTAGGTACAGTAAATCCTTTAGATAGTGTTATATTCTTTAATTTCCGTCCTGACCGTGCGCGTCAATTGACACGTGCATTCTGTATAGAAGATTTTAGCGGTTTTGATCGTGCAAAAGGATTCATGAAATTGACTTATGTTTGCTTTACAAATTACGATATTACAATTCCTAATAAAGTAGTTGCTTTTGAAAAAGTAACTTTAGTAGGTACATTAGGTGAATATCTTTCTTCTCTTGGCAAAACACAGTTGCGTTTAGCTGAGACTGAGAAATATGCTCACGTTACGTTCTTCTTTAACGGTGGAGTAGAAGAACCTAACGAAGGAGAGGAACGTGTCTTAGTACCATCTCCAAAAGTTGCTACTTATGACTTACAACCGGAGATGAGTGCAGCAAAAGTAGGAGAAAACCTTGTAAATGGTATTAAAGCAGATAAATATGACTTAATCGTTGTAAACTTCGCTAATCCGGACATGGTGGGACATACAGGTATTGAATCTGCTGCTGTGAGTGCTATTGAAGCCGTTGATAAGTGTGTCGGAGAGGCCTATGATGCACTACTTGAAGTAGGCGGAAATATGTTTGTGTGTGCCGATCATGGTAATGCAGAGCAATTAGTGGATTATACAACACACCAACCGTTTACAGCACATACAACGAATCCGGTACCATTTATTGTCGTGAATGCTGAAGGTGTGAAAGACATTAAAGAAGGCGGTAAATTGTGTGATATCGCACCGACGCTTTTAGATATGATGCACATTCCTGCACCGAAAGAGATGACAGGAGAAAGTTTGTTGATTAAAGAGTAATATCTAGCATTGACAAAAATTGATAGAACGTATTAGAATATAAAAGGGTGTTTAAGTGTTTCTTAAATACCCTTTTATTTTTCACTTAGAATGGAGCAATTATGGTATTCTCTAGTTTGATATTTTTATTTGTATTTTTGCCGATCAATTTATTGGTCTATTATATAATACCTTCGAGACATTGGAAAAATGCTGTATTGATTTTTTCATCGCTCATTTTTTATGCCTGGGGAGAGCCTATTTGGGTAAGCTTATTAGTGATTAGTGCAACGGTTGACTATGTCCATGGGCGTATCGCTGAAAGGTATAGAGGTCGCTGGCAATCAAAGGCTGCAGTGATATCGTCTTTGATTATTAATTTAGGGTTACTTGGAACCTTTAAATATGCAGGGTTTATAGTAGAAACAGTAAACACTCTTTTGAATACAACCTTCAGGGAACCGGGATTTGCACTGCCTATCGGTATTAGCTTTTACACGTTTCAAACAATCTCTTATGTCGTTGATGTTTATCGTGGAGAGGTGAAAGCACAACGTTCCTATGCTAAATTTTTGATGTTTGTATCTTTGTTCCATCAGCTTGTCGCGGGTCCGATTGTTCGATATAAGGATATTGCCCATGATATTGAAACACGCGTGTTCAACAAGGATGTATTTGCTTATGGAATCGTGCGCTTTGTTATTGGATTAGCTAAAAAAGTGTTGTTGGCCAATACGGCCGGTGAGATAGCGGTTCTGATTATCGATGGCGACTTTGCAAACCAGAGTATGGCGGCCCATTGGATCGGAATGATGCTTTACGCTTTCCAAATCTATTTTGACTTTTCCGGATATTCAGATATGGCAATCGGATTGGGACGTATGTTTGGCTTTACCTATCTAGAGAACTTCAATTATCCTTATATATCGAAAAGTGCAACAGAGTTTTGGCGACGTTGGCACATCTCGTTAGGAAGTTTTTTCAGAGACTATGTATATATTCCCCTAGGTGGTAACCGACGCATGTTGTTGCGAAATATTCTTGTTGTATGGTTTTTGACCGGTTTATGGCATGGTGCCAGTTGGAATTTTGTCCTATGGGGCCTTTACTACGGAATACTTATTCTTATTGAGAAACAACTTAAGGCGTACTTCTTTATGGAAAGGCTGCCGTCATTTTTGGGGCATATCTATCTGTTTGTGGTTACAATATTTGGGTGGACACTGTTCTATTATGAGAAGTTATCAGAGGGCATAAGCTATATGCAAGGACTTGTTGATGTTCATCATTTGTGGGATGCTCAGGCAGAAATCATTCTTATGAACAACGGATTCTTTATTCTTTTGGCATTGGTGTGCTCTACACCTGCTTTAAAAAAACTTATGACAGGTATTGGACATGCGATGGAACGTATGCATTTAGGGGCACTTTATGAGGGCGTGTTATATCCTGTTGGTATAGCCGGTTTGTTTGTTTTGTCATTTATTGTATTAATCGGACAAAGTTATAATCCTTTCTTATATTTTAGATTTTAAGTTATTACGTTTGTCGCCCTAATCATTATATAGATTAGCCCCACAAACGTAAGTTTCTCTAAATTCGCATACACTATATAGATTACGTAGAAGCGTTCGTAACAATATATTATATGCGAAAGTTCAACTATATACGTTTGTCGCCCTAATCATTATAGAGAAAGAGGTATGTTATGAAATCGTGGATGACCATCCTATTATTTGTAGGAACGCTATTTGGTGTCAGCATTGTGAATATAGTAATGCCGAATCAAGAAAAAGTATCAGCAGTAGAAAATCGTACATTGGCAGATAAGCCTGTGTTTTCTATGGAAGCCTTTTTATCAGGAAGCTATATGTCAGATGTAGAGGCTTTTTATGGCGATCATATTACAGCGAGAGATCAGTTGATTACCCTATCCCAGCAGGTGCAAGATTTGAAGGGAATTCAAGGGGAAGATCAAGTGGAGATCTTTGATAACGGCACCGGTGATTTGTACGTGACACAAGACGATAAGGATTCTGATACGAATCAGGAGGGTGACAAGAATAGTGAATCGTTACCGTGGCATGAGCAAGTGACCGATAATAAAGCATCATTATTGACCAAAATGGAAGATTTGAATTATGATTCCCTTTTAATGGCTAAACGGGAACTAGAGACTTATTCAGAATTGAAAGTCGACGATGTTCTTGTTAAGACAGAGGCAAATATTAAGCGGATGGAAGTGGATGATGATGATAACATGCAAGGTGAAGTGCAGAGGAATTCTTTCTTGGTGATTAACGATGCAGTATTTGAATTGTTTCATTATGTTGAGTCTTCATGCGCTTATTATGCTAATGCAATTAATGGATTTGCGGAGAAAATGGGAGAGGGTAATCGATTCTATTCCATCGTGGCTCCTAGTCATATAGAATTTTTAAAAAGTAAAAAATATCGGGATTTAGCTGCGTCACAAGCCGATGCTATTAATTATATTAATAGCCAGTTCACGGATGCCATTGAACCGGTGAACATTTATTCAAAATTGGCAGAGCATGCGGATGAGTATATATACTTCCGTTCAGATCATCACTGGACACAGTTAGGTGCCTATTATGCCTATACAGCATTTGCACCGCTAATTGGAGATAAACCCTATGAATTGGATCGCTTTGAAACGACCCAGGTAGAAGGATTTTTAGGGAGTTTATATGCACTGAAATTAAGTGCTAAGGCAAAGGCTGCTGTAAAAGCAAATCCGGATACAGTAACCATATATAAACCGTTTGTTCAAAGTGACTATGTCATTCATACAGCAGGAGGGTCAACGCTGAATTATGATGTCATTAATATGGGATGGGCTAAGAAGGTTAATAAATATATGGTTTTTATCAGTGGCGATAATCCTTTGGGGGTTATTAAAACCGATGTGAAGAACGGTAGAAAGATTTTAGTATTCAAGGACTCTTATGGGAACGCTTTCGTCCCGTTTCTTATGTCCCACTATGAAGAAATTCATATTATTGACCCGAGAAAATATAAACAGGGAGCAGTGACCTATGCAAAAGACCATGATATCCATGAATTTCTGTTCTTAAATTCCGGTATTGTTATTGCAGGAAATACGGGATTTGCAAGACATATTTATAATATATCTTATTAAATAGGGACTTTTATGGTCCATGTCGTGTAAAAACCTTCAAAAAAGTCCCACTTTTTACAAGTTTTGACTTGAAATTTTCTTGTTTACTGTTATACTTAAACTATGAGCGTTTGATAGTATTTCTCGAGCAAAAAGCGTAATATTCTATAATATTTCATGAGAATGTTACAGGGTTATGAGAAGGATTATCAATATTCTTATGTGCCCATAAATATTGGGCGAGAACATGTCTATATCAGACGAATAAAGGTTTGAAAGGAGCAATATTATAATGAAAAGTTTTCTTGAAATTACAGACGTATATGCAAGACAAGTACTTGATTCACGAGCAAACCCAACAGTAGAGGTGGAAGTCGTAATAGAAGACGCGTACGTAGGTCGCGCAGCTGTACCATCAGGTGCATCTACAGGTGCTTTCGAAGCAGTTGAACTTAGAGACGGTGGTTCAAGTTACATGGGTAAAGGTGTTCTTAATGCTGTAGAAAACGTGAATACAGTTATTGCGGATGAATTGATTGGAATGAACGCTCTTGACCAACGTGCAATTGACTTAAAAATGATCGAACTTGACGGAACTCCTAATAAATCTAAATTAGGTGCTAATGCAATCTTAGGTGTTTCTTTAGCAACAGCTAAAGCAGCGTCAGAAGCTCTTGGTATGGCTTTATATCAATACCTTGGTGGTTTCAATGCATTCACATTACCAGTTCCTATGATGAACATCTTAAATGGTGGTGAACATGCTGATAATACAGTAGATATCCAAGAATTTATGATTATGCCAGTTGGTGCTACATCTTTTGCTGAAGCACTTCGTATTTGTTCTGAAGTTTACCATAACTTGAAAAAAGTATTGAACGAACGTGAATTATCTACAGGTATTGGTGATGAAGGTGGTTTTGCACCTAACTTAGAATCATCAGATGAAGCCATTGATGTTATCTTAGAAGCAGTTAAAAAAGCAGGTTATGAACCTGGTACAGATATTCGTATTGCTATTGATGCAGCTGCAAGTGAACTCTATGATGCTGATCGTGGTAACTACTACTTCCCTGGCGAAAGTAAAATGAGAGGCGAAGAAGTTTACCGTACACGTGAAGAAATGGTTGATTATTATGAAGCGTTAATTGACAAATATCCAATTATCTCTCTTGAAGACGGTCTTGATGAAGAAGATTGGGAAGGTTGGAAATTGTTAACAGAACGTATCGGTGGTCGTGTTCAATTAGTAGGTGATGACCTTTTCGTTACAAACACAGAACGTTTAGAAAAAGGTATTAAAGCAGATACATCAAACTCAATCCTTATCAAAGTTAACCAAATCGGTACATTGACTGAAACATTTGATGCTATCAGAATGGCTAACCGTGCTGGTTATACAGCAGTTGTTTCTCACCGTTCAGGTGAAACAGAAGATACAACAATCGCTGATATCGCAGTGGCTGCTAATGCCGGTCAAATCAAAACAGGTGCACCTTGTCGTTCAGACCGTGTTGCTAAATATAACCAATTACTTCGTATCGAAGAAGAACTTGGCGATGTAGCAGTATTCCCAGGTCTTAATGCTTGGTTTAACTTAAAATAATAACGAATAATTACACTGTACATAAGATAGTATAAATTTGTTGTTGAACTTATAACACGTTTATGCTAAAATACTAATGTTGCTGATTAGGAGGTGTAATCGTGGGAACAGTGATTATTTTATTAAAAATCCTTTATGTAATTGTATGTATAGGACTTATCGCAGTTGTATTATTTCAACAAGGTAAAGCTGCAGGTCTTTCAGGTGCTATTGCTGGTGCTGGTGAGACATACTGGGGTAAGAATAAGGCCCGTTCAATGGAAGGTGGTCTTCAAAAACTTACTATTGGTTTAGCAGTTACATTTATCATTCTTACAATGGTAATTAATATCCTTCATGAAATCATATAATTATTGATGGTCAATCACCGTTCTTCGGTTAGTGAATCTAATCAAGCGGTTGAATCATGAAATTCTAGGAGATGTCTACGGACATCTCCTTTTTGCATTTTATATGGTGATGGTAAAAATTGAATGGAATTCTTTGATTAAATCTTAAATTTATATTGTAAGCAAGTAAGGATTATGCGATAATTAGCTTAGGAAATTTTACCTAATTATCATTATTAATCAATAAGAAAAAGCATGTTGTGGAAAGGGAGGAAGACTAGTGCGAAACAAGGAAAGAAAAATAAGGAGCATAGGAAATATTGCTCTTATCATGAGTTTCATGATGCTGGTACTATCCGTGAGGGTCTTTGCCGCATCAGACGAACCAAGTTCTTGGGCGGAAACAGAAGTAAATGCAGCGATTGAGGAAGGTATAGTTCCCGACGATTTAGAAATGGGCTATACATCTGATATTAAGCGTTATGAATACGTATTGCTGGCACTTCAGTTACTTGATGCAAATCAGGACACGGTAACAGTGACACGTCAATATCCATTTACGGATATTATCGGTCATCCATATGAAGAGGCTATTGTAAAAGCCTATAATGCAGGTATTATCAAGGGAAATGGTGATGGAACTTTTCGTCCCGATGATCCGATTACGCGCCAAGAAATTGCATCATTAGTATACAATCTTGTCAAACGATTAGAACATACCGATGAGCTTGTGAATGCAATGACGTATACGTATGCAGATGAATCACAGATAGGGAGTTGGGCCAAACCTTATATTGATTACGTCTATCGCTACGAAATTATGAATGGGACAGGTAAGAATGCATCAGGAGCGGCATGGATTGAGCCGCTAGGAAAGGCAACAAGAGAGCAGGCTATTCTTTTACTGTATCGTCTTGCTAATCAGCAAGAATTATTCAAAGAATATGATTTAGGAACAGTGCCTGTTATGATGCCGATTGAACCTGCAAATGACGCGAGTGACATCGAATATGAAAAACAGGACAGTCCTGTTATAAATGATGTTGCACGAACGCTTGGGGAACCTTTTGCAAAGGCGATAATAAAGGTTGCATCCGAGGAGAATGTGGTGATTACCTCTTTGAGCGAAAATGTAATTCAAATGGATTTGCCGGGAGGTTCTCAATGGGGATTACTTAAACTTGACAATAAAATTCGATCAACCCTTTATTTTGAACGTGCATTAAACGCTCGCGATGTCGATATTATGTTGGGATTATTACGTCCCCTTACATCCGTTGAGTTGTTAGAGGCAGATATACAGAGGATATATGGATTGGAAGAAGTCGGTGCAGACATTGATTATGATACAGATGTCGATATAAATGCTACATTGAAATATGTGTATCCGACACAAGATGAAAATCGATATAAGCTCGAATTTGAATTTTTATTATATGAATAGGAGGGAATTTTGTGAGACAATTTATTAAGAATAAATATATTGCGTCAATGCTTACCCTTGTTGTTGTACTAACAAGTTTTCTTGGATATGTACAGGTGGAGGCGTTAACCGTATCAACAGAGGCTACGGCACATGTGTCACGTAGCATATCTCCTGCGAGTTTTGCTTTTGATCCGGATGAGGCGAGTAATAATGAAGCGACTATTGACTATCGAATCGATTTTGATGATATACCGGTAGGTGACGTAACAGGAGAACAGAAACAAAAAGAGATTGTAATAGTTATAGATACATCGGGTAGTATGGGATATGATATCAGCAACAATAAAAGTCGTTTATCGGTAGCGAAAAAATCAGCAAAGCGCTTTCTGGAGCAACTTAAAGGCGTACGTAATGCTTCGTCTACTATAAAAGTGAATTTGATTAATTTCGATTATTATGCTGAATTACCCAATGGTAACAATTTAGTTCCACTTAACGACGCGAATTATAATGCAATGATTGCTCATATTAATGATCTGAAGGCGAGTGGCGGAACGAATACAGGGGATGCCATCCGTCGTGCAGAGTATATGCTAGGAGATGGTGATTCGAATGCAGAAAAATACTTGGTTTTTTTGACAGACGGTGAGCCGACGTTCTACAGTTATTATAAAACCGGATTTTTGTTTTGGACTGAAGAAGTTTATCAAACGGAATCAGGAGCTCCTATAAAAACAAATTCATCCAACAATTACGAAAAAGGTTTAGAGTATGCAACGCTAATGGCGAAGCATATAGAGGAGCATGTTAGTGATTATCAAGGGCATTATATTAGTTTTAGTAATACCCCTGAGCAAAACCGACTTGATACTATTGCTGAAGCAGGTAATGGTAGTTATTATGAAGCAAAATCAGAAAATGACATGATTGATGTTTATGATATCATCGCAGAGGATATTATTACGGAAGTGAAGTATAGTAATGTAAGGTTTGAAGAAGAGTTGCCGGCAGGTGTTACGACGGTAAAATTGCCAGAAGGTATGACTCAAAACGGACGTACGATAACAAAGACATTTCCTAATATTATCTATCGTTTGAATAGTGAAAAAACAGCCTATCAGGCAAATCCTATTGAATTTCAAGTGGTGGTGAGTCCGGATAAAGCGGGGATTTATACTTTGGGAACCAATAAGAGTGCGAGTTTTCATTATGAGGATGCGAATGGTGATACCCAGTCTCATTATTTTCCTGTAGCTACGATTAACGTGGCTGAGGAAGAGGACCCCTATCTGCATCCGAAATATGAATTGAATGTATTGGATTTAGAATCCGGATATAATAATGGTAAGTTTTCTACAGGAAACTTTCGGTTAGATGAAGCAAAGTTACAAGCTGAATTTCCGGGATATACGATTCATCTCGTAAAAATGCCAATGAGCCAATTTGTTGGTTCAGTGGACGAGGTAAATGGTAAGTACGATATTGTTTTCCTTGGTGCAAAGAATAATTATAAGAAGGCAAAGATTGGTGATACAGAGACAGATATTGATATTAGCAGTAAGAAAGCTACAGAACTGGCTTCTTTTATTGACTCCGGTCAGTTATTTGTAGCAGAAAATGCGGCACTAAATGTAGCGGGTTCTAAGTTGAAATCCGTATTGGAACCGGAAGTTAATGGAAGCGGGGTACATCGTCTAGATAGCTATAATGAATCCTCCTTCTATAATCAAATTTTTGATTGGTATAAGACAGCAAACCATCGACCGAATATGACACTTACAACAACCCCAAAACTCTATGATGAATCAGAGAGCAGTTATATTACCAATAATGTATTAAGCTTTAAGTATAGTGCCTTCAATGAGGATAGTTCACTTATGTCCCTAGATTTGTACTTGGATATTAATGGTGATGGTGTCTATCTCGAAGATGAAAAGGTATTAACAAAAGATGTAGCAGAAAATATGAACGATTATGGTTTTAATCATACGTTGTCAGAAGGATTTAACGGTATGATGCCTTGGAAATTAGTTCTGACTGATAAGCAAACAGGTGCCAAGGACTATGCAGTTGGATATTCCGTTTTTGATGGAGTAAAATCCCGTTCGAAAGTGCTTCAGTTGGCGCCTAAAGGCTGGAGTTGGGATCTTACAAATAGTTATCATATGAAACGACCACTAGATACAGAACATTATAATATTGATATCACATACATGAAATTACAGGATTATATCAACAGTTATCCGAATCCATACAATGGACATCCGACCAAGTTAAACGGTAATTATGACATGGTTATTTTTGGCTTCTCGGATTCCTATAATAATGATGATTTGAAAACAGATCGTCCGGATGTAATTGCCGAGTTGGATCGTTTTATTCAAACGGGACAAAGTGTTATGTTTACCCATGATACAGCCGGTCCTCAAGATTTTATCAATGTAGATGATAAGTATAATAGTTGGGTCAACTACAATGATGCACCGGTCATTACAGGAAATTTCAAAGATGATATGGGCTTTACGAATAATCGTACCGATGCAGGTCGTGGTACATGGCGTGCTAAAACAACAGACAATGCATTTAAGCTGAACGATGGATTGATTACCCAGTATCCGTATATTCTTGCCGATAATGGTAGTCTGAATCTTCCGATATCACCGACACATGATCAATACTGGCAGCTTGATTTGGAAGATGAAAATGTCGTTCCTTGGTTTACCTTGAATGCGAACAATTATAAGTATTATCCGGAGAATTTTTATTATACATTCACGAATGGGAATATTACGTTCTCAGGTACAGGACATAATCCGAATGGAATATCTGATGCAAAAGAAGAACAAGAACTTTTTATCAACACAATGATTAAGGCTTCTCGTGGTGCTAACCATGCACCGACTCTTGATGTAGACGGCCTTATTGACGGGATGAACATTCAACCGAGTGAAAAAGAATTTACCTTTGGCTTAACCATCCATGATGTAGATGACGTGGACCAAGCGTTTGTTACGGAGATTGTTATTGTCAAAGAAGACGGAACACGTATTGTAGCCAAACGTATTGAAGGTATGGAAAAGGAAAAGAAAACGGAAATTAGCGTTGAGATTCCGGAAGAAATCAAAGACACCGACAAGGCGTTTACAATCGAAGTCAATGTGACGGACCCTCGTGGTGCTAAAGGGATGCAAGATTTCGATGCCACCCATTTGGCGGTTCCTACACTAGAAGTAAAGGCTCCTGTTGAGGAAGGCTATCTTGTAGGGGATACGATTCCTGTTAATTATAACGTATCAGCAAGTAAGGAAGAACATAAGCAATATATTGAAGATATTCATCTAAAAGCCACCATTGATACGGAATATGTGTCGGTGACAAGTCACACCAACAGCTCCGGAAATGGTCCTGTCTATACGATGGATCCAGACTTTGATGCAGGACGTGTGGATTATCCATTCGTTTTAGTAGCCAAAAAACCATTGGCTAATACGAGTGAGACGAATCTTGTTACAGTGACCGGTGATTATGATGTTATCTATTCTTCCGGTTCTAAAGATAACGAAATGAACAAAGCCTATGAATCGAATACGAACTTTAAGATTCGAGAAGGTAATATCAAGGTAGAAGTTGTGGATAATATTGGAGAAGGGCGTCCCGTTGACGGTGCTTTTATACGTGTCTATAACGGTAGTACTTTGGTAGATTCAGGAGAGACATCTAGTACCGGACTCTTCACATCAAAGGATTTAAAGACAGGTAATTATCGTGTAGTATTAAACGGTGTTCCAAATTACTATTCATTAGGAGAGACAACAGAGGAAACCGTTGATTTATCCTATAACAATGCACGTCCGACTCGAAAATTTACCGTTAATGATAACCGTGTACCGTTGATTCAGGTCAGCTATGATAGAACGCCAATTATCCGTTCAGCGACGCAGGATAAGAAAATTGTGATACATGTGAAGTCGGATGGTATATCCACGCCACTAACGGTAACAGCTATGAAGAGATTAGCTGAAGGTGAAACGGCGGCAAATGCCAATATGTTCACTGGAGATAGTGCGGCGACCAATAAGGCAATGACATCTGAGACAGTTGCAGATAGCCCATTTGGTGAAGCCGGGGGCATAATAGGCAGTGAGTTAGATACTCTGAAAGAGAATATAACTAAAGCTCAAGTGAAGCTAGAATCTTTTGAAGTAGAGGATAATGGTAATTATGCTATTTATGCTAGAAATTCTGCCGGACGGACGAGCACCCTTGTCGTTCGTATCGGAATCATTATAAAAAGTGAATCTGACGGAATTTAATACGAATAGACGATAAGAGAGTAAAGGCTGAGGTTTCAAACCCTCAGCTTTTTTTGTCTATGAAAAGGGTGGTAAAGTTGCTTTTCCTTCTATAGGAAAATTTACATTGAGTTAATCTTTAGACGTGTCCTATTTATGTCATGGGTGTTCAAGAACCCTTCTTTCGTGTATAATAAAGGTAATAAGCCTAGTATACTGGCATGTGATCACAGCAGAAGTGAGAAATGAATCAGTACAGCTAGTTAGGAGGCGTACAATGTACAACGATAGAAAAATAATTATGAACGATGCAGAAAAACGCAAAAAAATATTAATGGATATTATATCCAGTAATGAATATAAACCCCTTAAATTGAAAGGATTTAAAGTTCTTCTAGGTCTTGAACAAGATCAAGTGGATGAGCTGGAGGTTCTGCTCAATGATTTGGTTTCCGAAGGGAAACTAACAAAGACGGAGAAGGGAAAATTTATTATCAATGATCAAACGGATCGGTTAGTCGGATCCTTTATCTCCCATGCCAAAGGGTTTGGGTTTGTAGAGTTTGAAGACCGGGAAAATGATGTGTTTATACCCGCAGACAGCGTAAACGGGGCAATGCATGGAGATACGGTAGCTATTAAGATTAAGGAAGAAAAGAAAGGCGACCGTCGTGAAGAAGGGGTCGTTGTGGATATCTTAAAACGTGGTATTGAGACAATTATCGGAACGTTTCAAAAAAGCCGCAATTATGGTTTTGTTTTACCGGACCATAAGAAGTTCAATAAAGATATCTATATTCCCATTAAACATATGAACGGAGCTGTTACCGGCCATAAAGTAGTTGTAAAGCTTACCCATTGGGGCGGCGATGACAAAAAACCGGAAGGTGAAATTGTTAGTATAATCGGTCATATTAATGATCCTGAGACAGAGATTAAGGCTATAATTATGGCCTACGGTCTTCCGACAACCTTTCCGGATGAAGTCATGGCTGAAGTGGCAGATATTCCTGACCAACTTGATGATACGATGATTCAAGCCGAATCGCATCGAGAAGATTTCAGAGATGCAGATATGGTTACGATTGATGGGGCAGACGCTAAGGACTTGGATGATGCCATTACGATTCGACGTTCCGGTTCCGGATTTGAGTTAGGTGTTCATATTGCAGATGTGACCCATTATGTAAAAGAAGGGTCGGCTATCGATACAGAAGCCCTTATACGAGGCACCAGCGTCTACTTGGTCGATCGTGTAATTCCTATGCTTCCTCATCGTTTATCCAATGGTATATGCTCATTGAATGCAGGGACAGAACGGTTTGCCCTCAGCTGTATTATGGATATTGATAACAATGGAAAGGTTGTCGGTCATCGAATTGTAGAGACGTTGATTAATGTGACAGAGCGTATGACTTACACCGATGTGAAAGCGATTCTAGTAGATAAAGATGAGGCATTGATGGAGCGATATAGCCATCTACAAGACATGTTTCAGACGATGGAAGATCTACAAGGTGTATTGCGTAAGCGTCGTCAGATACGTGGTTCCATTGACTTTGATTTTCCGGAAGCAAAGTTTATCTTGGATGAAAACGGTAAAATTATCGGTGTCACTCCATATGAACGGAGTATTGCGACAAAGGTTATTGAAGAATTTATGTTGTTAGCTAATGAAACGGTCGCTGAAGATTTCCACTGGCAAGATATGCCTTTCTTATACCGAAGTCATGAAGAACCGGATCCGGAGCGCATTCGTAACTTAGTCGAGTTTATTCGTAATTACGGCTATACGATTAAAGGGAAAGAAAATGAGCCTCATCCGAAGGAGATTCAAAAGCTGCTTGTAGATGTTGAAGGTAGTGAGCAGGAATCCATTATTAGCCGCTTGGCCTTACGTTCGATGAAACAAGCCAAGTATACGGTCACTAGTGACGGTCACTTTGGACTGGCAACGGATTATTACACACACTTTACATCCCCTATACGCCGTTATCCTGACTTGCAAATACATCGTATTATCAAGGATGTTATTAACGGTCGCATGAACGATGAACGCTTTGAACATTATGAGACGATTCTTCCGGGGATTGCTTTCCAGACATCAAAACTGGAGCGTCGGGCAGAAGAGACTGAGCGAGAAGTCATCAAGTATAAAAAGGCTGAATATATGGAAGATAAGGTGGGCGACACCTTTGAAGGTATTATATCCGGTGTCACCAAATGGGGACTTTATGTGGAATTACCCAATACGGTGGAAGGGTTGGTACCGATTGTCCTTATGGATGACGATTATTATGAGTACGATGAGAAACATCTATGTCTCATCGGTGAACATACGGGTCGAGTATACAAGTTAGGTGAATCCGTCAAAGTCAAAGTCAAGAATGTGGATTTAAGACTACGTACCATTGATTTTACTCTTGTGACAGATAAAACCCGACGGAAGAAAGACTTGTAATTTTTATCAGATATGTTATAATATTATCCACGTGGTTTTTATTTGTGTCATGGAAAAGGTGGCTCAAGTCCGATAAATGTTCCTGCAGAGAACAAGCTGTAGAAACAGTGAGGGATGAGTTACCTGTGAAACAGTGCACGATAAAGCTCGTGGATAATATGCCAAGCAGTAAGGTGGTGATGATGTTGGCAAAAGCTAAAGACGGTTATAAATTAATCGCACAGAACAAAAAAGCATATCATGACTATTTTGTTGAAGAAAAGTATGAAGCCGGCATCGTGCTCGCCGGTACTGAGGTTAAATCACTTCGGCAAGGAAAAGGTTCGATTAAAGAAAGCTTTGTTCGAATCAAAGACCGAGAAGTATTTATCTACAACATGCATATTACCCCTTATGAACAAGGGAATATCTTCAATAAGGATCCGTTAAGAACCCGTAAGCTTTTATTGAATCGTTACGAAATCAATAAGCTAGATGCGGAAGTGGCAACGAAGGGTTACACTCTGATGCCCCTTAAGATTTATCTTAAAGGAAGCCTTATGAAAGTTGAAATTGGTCTTTGTAAAGGTAAGAAACTGTACGATAAACGTCAGGATATCGCCAAGAAAGATCAACGAAGAGCCGCCGAGAAAGAGTTCAAGGTCAAAAATCTCTATTAAGAGACAAACCGAACTTTGAGGGTAAAAGGCTTGCCAGTACGGGGGTGTACTGGTTTCGACGGGGATTCTGAAGGTAGGGAAGCCATTCGCAGTTCCGGCGTCTGCGTCACCAAGCTGGAAAAATATTTAAACGCTGAAGATAATAATTTAGCTTTCGCAGCCTAGTTGCTGCGTGTCAGCCTCTAGCCACCCGCTGTTAGAGAACCTGGCATCGACTTTGCGGGGAACTTTTCTATCAAAGCTTTGAGATAGAAAAAGCAATCATGAAGCTACTAAAGCGGTAAGCCTGTTGGACGGCGTGCTGTAGAGGGAATGTCAAAAGACCAACTATAATGGTAGAAGCCTAGTGGACGGGTTTTCGGACAGGGGTTCGATTCCCCTCACCTCCACTAAAGAGATGCTCATAGACCTTGTGTTTACTTGGTTTATGGGCATTTTGTTTATAGAGAATAGACTTATCGAAATATATTGATTTTATTAGATGTCCGTAATATAATTTTAGGTAGAGTGTACTATTGAAATATCTTATAAAATCGGCTTTTTATTTCGAAAAAAGAAAATATAGTACGTAGGAACTTGAAGAATATACAATTAAAGGGGAAAAGAATGATAACTGGTGAGATAAAAAATAAAGTAGATAAAATATGGGAGATATTCTGGACTGGTGGAATTACGAACCCATTGTCAGTCATTGAGCAATTCACATATTTAATATTTATAAAAAATCTAGATGATAAGCAAAATGATTATGATCAAAATGCAGCACTATTGGGTATAGAATCCAAGAGTATTTTTAATACAGACCAACAAGAATTGCGTTGGAAAAATTTCAAACAGCTTAAAGCAGAGCAGATGTATGAAGTTGTCACAAAAAAAGATGGAGTATTTAACTTTATTAAGAACATACATGATGATAGAGAATCAGCTTTTTCAAAATATATGAAAGATGCCATGTTCTTGATTCCAACCCCTCAGATGCTTGAGAAAATTGTTACGAATATAGATACTTTACCTATAGAAGGCAAAGATGCACAAGGTGATCTTTATGAATATTTGCTTTCTAAAGTAGCTACAGCAGGTACAAATGGTCAGTTTAGAACGCCACGTCATATTATTAAGATGATGGTTGAGTTAATGAAGCCAACACCATCGGATATCATTATAGATCCAGCGGCTGGATCCGCAGGATTCCTAGTTGCGGCAGGGGAGTACTTACAAAAAAATAGTAATGATTTATTTCACGTTCAAGAACTTAGAAGACATTATCACGAGAATATGTTTTATGGTTATGATATGGATAGTACAATGCTTCGTATAGGAGCAATGAATATGATGCTTCATGGAGTTGAGTATCCAAATATTATGTATAAAGACTCCCTATCAGAACAAAATAAAGATAAAGAGGAGTTTACCTTAGTATTGGCCAATCCTCCGTTTAAAGGATCTTTGGATTATGATTCTGTTTCAGCCGATTTATTGAAAGTGACTAAAACAAAAAAGACAGAGTTGCTATTTATATCTTTGATGCTTCGCATGCTAAAAAAAGGTGGCCGTTGTGCAACGATTGTTCCAGATGGAGTGTTGTTTGGAAGTTCAGGGGCTCATAAATCATTAAGGCAAGAAATTGTTGAAAATCATCAACTACATGCCATTATCTCGATGCCAAGTGGTGTGTTTAAGCCATATGCGGGTGTATCAACCGCTATAATGATATTTACTAAGACTGGTGCCGGCGGGACGGATAATGTGTGGTTTTATGATATGCAAGCAGATGGCTATTCGTTGGATGATAAACGACAACCGATTGAGGCTAATGATATCCCCGATATTATTCGGCGATATCATAGTCGTATGGAGATTGAGTTAGAACGCGAAAGAACTGAGAAGTCCTTCTTCGTGTCTAAAGAAGATATTAAGAAGAATGGATATGACCTTTCAATTAATAAGTATAAAGAAATTATTTATGAGAAAATTGAGTATGATCAACCAGCAGTTATTATGGAGCGAATTGATAAGATAGATAATGAAATTGTAACTTTGAAAACGGAACTGAAAACATTGTTAAATTTAGATTTTTAGGGGAGATTATGGAATATAAATTAAAAGATTTATGCACTTCCATGGTTAGAGGACCCTTTGGGAGTGCCTTGAAAAAGGACTTTTTTGTAGACAGATCAGATGATACATATAAGGTATATGAGCAGGGAAACGCAATTCGAAAGACAGTTGATTATGGCAAGTATCATATTGATGAAAATAAATTCAATGAGTTGAAACGATTTGAAGTAAAGCCTAACGATTTTATTATGAGTTGCTCTGGCACGATCGGTGAATTATATCAATTACCCATAGGGGCAGAGAAGGGGTTGATTAATCAAGCCCTTCTAAAAATGACAGTCGATAATAGCATTGTTGACTATGAGTTTTTTGAATATAGTTTTAAGTATAATATTTCACTTCTTGAAACTAAAGGATCAGGTATTAAAAACGTTGCTTCTGTTAAGATTCTTAAGGAAATAGTATTTGAGATTCCATCATTAGAAGAGCAACGAGAAATTGTAGACATACTCAATAAGACAAGTAATATAATTAAGGGCCGTAGTGAACAATTAGTTGAGTTAGACACCCTCATTAAATCCCGATTTGATGAGATGTTTGGCGATCCAGTACTAAATCCCAAAAAGTGGGAGCAAACCACTTTAAAAGAAGTTGCAATCGGAAAATTGTCATATGGCTCTGGTGCTTCTGCAACAGACTTTGATGGCGAAACGAGATATGTTCGAATAACGGATATTACCGAATCAGGGGAGTTAACATCAGACTGTAAATCACCTGATAAGTATGAAGAGAAGTATATTCTAAATGATGGTGATATTCTATTTGCCCGAAGTGGAGCCACTGTTGGTAAAACTTTTAGATATGATGAGAGAAAACATGGAAAATGTTTATATGCAGGATATTTGATAAAACTTGTTCCAGATAATAACCGAGTAATGCCGGACTATATTTTTCAATATACTAAGACGAGATATTATACATCATTTGTTGAGAAGGCACAACGTGCTGTAGCACAACCAAACATCAATGCAAAGGAGTATGGTGATTTAGTTATATGTGTTCCTCCTGTCAAATTGCAGAGGGAGTTTATGGCATTTGTACAACTCGTTGACAAACTAAAATTTAAGGTACAGAAGTCACTGGATGAAACGCAGATACTATTTGATTCATTGATGCAAGAGTATTTTGAGTAATTTGATAGCTGATTATTAGGAGATAGAGAAATGGAAATTGTAAAAGAATATGAAAAAATCATATGTCAATTGCCTAATATGCTTGGTAAAGAAATCGATCATAGTAAGTATGAAATCATCGATAGAGGAGTACCTCACAAACCTAAATCAATGCCTAAAGGTACCATGGGGATTTATTCATTCTGGTATGAGGACAAGGCTCTGAAGATTGGAAAAGCGGGTCCCAAAAGTAACCCAAGATTTTTAAGTCAACATTATAATCCGAAGTCGGCACAAAGCAATTTGGCAACGTCAATACTTAAAGATACAGATATGGTAAGTAAGGGTATAAATGAAGCCAATGTTGGTGACTGGATTAAGGAAAGTTGTCGCAGGGTGGATATATTGTTAGATGTGGAATTAGGGATATTTACTCTAGAACTTATTGAAGCAGCACTGCACTATAAGTACGAGCCGGAATATGAGGGATTCGTTGCACAAAGATAGAGTGAACAGAACGATAATCTAAAGTTTGTGATTCAGAAGCATTTGGATGAAACGCAGACGCAATTTGATTCATTGATACAGAAGTATTTTGAGTAGACTGGCTGATTTATACAAGGGAAAACTGTGTGTAGTTAATAGTAAGGGAATCAGTTATATTAAAATATGAGTAGTTAGGTAAAGGATGTAATGGGAAGATTGGAGATTGGTTATGGAAAAAGGAAGATATAATTTAGGGAATGATAACTTAATACATGTTGAAAATACAGTACATGAAAATAAATTAATTACTAATCATGAAGAAGTGCATAAATATCTTTGTGGTTATACGTCTTATGGTTTAGCATTAATAATACTAAAGAAAAACGATTACATTGATTCTTCATATAATTGGATATTAAATTATTTCGAGCAAAATATGATAAGAATGCAAGAACAGATTGCTACTTTTGTTGAATATATATCCGTTTATATTGAAGATGGAAAAGAGGAATATATATTTCGGTTAAATGAATTGAAAGCAAATAAAAGATATTTTAATTATTATAGAAAACTTCTATATTCAGATATAAAATTGGATGACCAATTAAATGCCGAAGAATTAAAGAGGACGATTGTAGCTTTAGGTTTATTAAGTCTTAATATTAATCTAGATACTATTCCATTTGAAGAATTTAAAGATGAAAAGGATATACAAAGGTTTTTGACCAAAGATGGCAACATAGTTTTTCTACCAAATCGAAGATTTGAAATTCTATTTGATTATTTTTATAGAAACAATCAAGAACTTGAAGATACAGTTAAAAATATAATCGATAATTCAATTGAAACAGAAGACAATGAAGGAATTATTCAATCTGCTAGAAATGCAGTTGAAAGACTGTACAAAAGTTCACCTATCTACAACAATTTAATGATTAGAGCAAATACAATTTCAATTAATGAAATGGTTGTTTCTGAAAGTGTTGACCCAAGGTTATTATCCGCATTTCCGATGGATATGAGTCTGAAAAATCAAAAAAAGTATAATATCAATTTCATTAATTTAGTTGAATTATTAAAAACATATCATAGGTTGAAGAATGAAGATATTGTAATAAGATTTGAACATTTAATTGCTGGGTATGAAGACTTTGCATTAGTCACTTTATGGGACTTAAAGAATGAAAAAACCTATTCATCGAGATATCCAATAGAATTATTTGATGCTGTTATTAAAGATTTTAATGTACCAGTAGTTTTTATACAGAAAAAGTTATTTCGACAAAAAAAGCAGAAAATCAAAGGGCTTGTAAAACAATTACCGATATATCTATACATGGATGGTGCTATGGTAAATTCGCTAGAATTCATTAAGAAAAATTTTAAAGGAGGCAAATTTCTAATCATTGAAAAAGAAAATAATTATGCGGTAGTCATTTTCCGTGGAGCTTATGTTCTTATTCAACCAATTGTTAATGAATTGGCTGAGTGTTTAGAAGTCTTTTTAAATGATGAATTTGGAATTAGATTGCATGAGGATACTGAAATGGATATGAATATAAGTTTGCTAAAAGATATAATTCTGCAATCGGCTAAGTTTAGTAAACATTCTTTTAATACCCTTGAAGCTTTCAATTAGTGATAAGAAGTGAGTACAAAGACTCGCAATTGGATAGATGCTTACATGTTTTACAGCGATAAAGTAACAAGAATCATACTGACAAACTAAAAGTTGAAGTTCAAAGATCATTGGATAAAACACAAGTTCTATTTGATTCATTAATGCAAGAATATTTTGAGTAAGGTGTGATGAATATTTGACAAAAGATGAATTTATGAAAGTATTTGCAGCTATTACAGTAGTTTTGAACTTAATTTCAATAAGGATAAATGGTATTGATCACTGGGTAAGTTCTTTTTCAGTGGCTGTATGCTAATAGTGAATTTAGTAGGATTCATTGCTTCATATATTCTCACAAGTGAACCAATAGACTGGGGCTATCTTTTTGAAGCAATGAAGTACGCATTCAGTTTTTGAGGAGTTACAATAATTGGGTTTGTAATATCGGTGATTATCGTTGTTATCAGTGAATGCCGAGATAGTTAAGCCTATTAGAATAATAAGGTTATATATTTTGTGTTACAGTCTTTATAAGATTAGGTAATACATAAGAGTACCATTAAATGAAATGCTACTACACTTGTCTATGTTGGAGAATATAGTATGAAAAAACATTTGGATTTACAATCAAAAGAAACATATAGCCATATCAGAAATACAGTAATAACGGCACAATCAAAAGTGACTGCAGCAGTTAATACTGCAATGATTGGAGCATATTGGGAGATCGGTGAACAGATTTATCTTAAATGTGGTGAAAACGACAGAGCTGACTATGGTAAGCAATTACTAAAATACCTTTCTGATGAGTTGACTAATGAATTTGGTAAAGGATTTTCTGAGCGAAACCTACGGAATATGAGACAGTTTTATCTGGCATTTCCAATTCGGAAGACACTGTCTGCCAGATTGAGCTGGTCACACTATATGTTATTAATGAAGATTGATAACAAGGACAGAAGACAATTTTACATAGATGAATGTGAAAAGGCTTCATGGAGTGTAAGACAATTAAAACGACAAATTGATACGTTATATTATGACCGTATACTGGCAAGTAAAAATAAAGCGGCTGTTGCTGATGAGATAAATAAGCTGGAACCTAAACCGGCCTATGATCAGATTATAAAAGATCCATATGTACTTGAGTTCCTTAATCTTGAAGCCAACCCACATTTTTATGAAAAGGATCTTGAACAAGCTCTAATAGATCATTTGCAAAAATTCTTGTTAGAATTAGGTCGTGGATTTTCATTTGTTGCAAGACAACAGAAGATATCTTTTGATGGTAGAAATTTCTACATCGATTTGGTTTTTTATAATTATATATTGAAATGTTTTGTCCTCATTGATCTGAAACTGGGGGACTTGGCTCATCAAGATTTAGGTCAAATGCAGATGTATGTCAATTATTATACAAGAGAATTAATGAACGAAGGTGATAATCCTCCAATTGGCTCGTCCTATGTGCGGACAAGAGTGATTCTATCGTTAAATATACGTTACCAGAAGATAACACTCAAATATTTGCATCAAAGTATATGACGTATCTTCCGACGGAAGAGGAGCTTAAAAGGGAGCTTCGCTTGGATGAATTCATGAAATTAGATGACGATTCATTTGATGATTAATTAGGAGTCAGTGTTAAGTAATTTAAAAAAGGGGAAAAACATATGTGTTATAATTTTGAGTTTCTTAAAAAGCATAAGTTATACAGTAGTTTCTCAGATGCTTGTATCGAAGCAGAGAAAAGCTTGGTAGTGTCATATTCGACAACAGCTATTTTAACAAGAAGGGCTTTAGAGTTAGCAGTGAAATGGGTGTTTAGTTATGATCAAGATCTTACCGTACCTTATCAAGATAATCTATCATCATTGATACATGATTACTCTTTTAAGAGTGTCATTGATATCAAACTATTTCCGATGCTTAAGTATATTCAAAAGCTTGGGAATAATGCAGTCCATACAAATACCAGTATTTCAAGGGATCAGGCTATTTTAGCGTTAAGAAATCTTTACGATTTTATATCATGGATTGATTACAGTTATTCGGATGAGTTACATGATCAACCATTTGATGAATCTATACTTCATGATTCAGTAGGTCAGAAGCGGACAAAAAAAGAACTTCAGGATTTATACGAAAAGTTAGGATCTAAAGATAAAAAGCTTAAAGAGATTATTAAAGAGAATGAACAATTACGTAAACAAATGACGGCAAAACGTGAGAAGAATGAGAAGCATCGTGAGTTTACGACTTCTGATATCAGTGAATTCAAAACAAGGAAGATGTATATTGACCTTGAATTACAATTAGCAGGTTGGAAAATCGGAAGTGATTGCTTAGAAGAGGTCGAAGTCAATGGTATGCCGAATAATCAAGAAAAGGGATATGTTGATTATGTATTATATGGCGATGATGGAAAGGCTTTAGCTATTATTGAAGCAAAAAGAACATCTAAAGATTCAAGAATTGGTAAACAGCAAGCGAAGCTTTATGCAGATTGTATCGAGAAAGAAACAGGTTTTAGACCAATTATATTCTATACTAACGGTTATGATTACTACTTGTGGGATGATAGATCGTATCCTGAAAGACGAGTATCAGGGATTTATACAAAGGATGAGCTCGAATGGCTCACATATAAAAGGACAAACAAGAGCAGTCTCCATGCCGTGAATATCAAAGACGAAATTACGAATCGTATATATCAAAAAATGGCCATACAAGCCGTTTGTGATACGTTTCAAAAGGGAAATAGAAAAGCTTTATTAGTTATGGCTACTGGATCAGGAAAGACTAGAACGGCTATATCACTTGTGGATGTTCTACAAACTAAGGGATGGGTGAAAAATGTTCTTTTCTTAGCGGATCGAACGGCTTTAGTTAGACAAGCAAAGAAGAACTTTAAGAACTTGTTACCAAATTTGTCCCTATGTAATCTTTTGGATTCAAAAGACAATCCAGAGAGTAGAATGGTATTTTCGACGTATCCAACAATGATGAATGCTATTGATGATACGAAGTCAAAAGATGGTAGCAGATTATTTACATCAGGTCACTTTGACTTAATAATCATAGATGAGTCTCATCGAAGTATTTATAAAAAATATCAAGCGATCTTTGATTATTTCGACGCATCATTGATTGGCTTAACGGCAACACCTAAAAGTGATATTGATAAAAATACATATGAAATATTTGAGTTAGAGAATAATGTGCCTACATTTGCTTATGAACTTGGTGAAGCCATAGAAGCGAAATATCTCAACCCATATAGCACTATCGAGTCAACTCTTAAGTTAATGGAAGAAGGTATTCATTATGATGATTTATCAGAAGAAGAAAAAATGGCTTTTGAAGAAACCTTTGATGATGATGTAAAAGATATCGGTGGCGATGAGTTAAATGAGAAATTATTTAATAAGGATACTGTAGATTTAGTTCTTCGAAATTTGATGGATAAGGGACTAAAAGTTGAAGGCGGAGATAAGTTGGGCAAAACCATTATCTTTGCTAAAAATAAGAAACATGCACAGTTTATTATCGAACGGTTTAATAAGTTATATTCAGATTATAAAGATGGGTTCGCTAAGGCGATATATACGGATATAAATTATATTGAAAGTGTGATTGATGATTTTTCTACAAAAGAAAAACTTCCTCAAATTGCGGTATCGGTGGACATGCTTGATACCGGTATCGACATACCTGAACTTGTCAACCTTGTTTTCTTTAAAAAAGTGCGTTCAAAGTCAAAATTTTGGCAGATGATTGGAAGAGGTACAAGGTTGTGTCCTGATCTTTTTGGAGTTGGTGAAGATAAGAAAAGTTTTTTGGTTTTTGATTATTGTTCAAATTTCGAGTATTTCAGGGTGAATAAGAACGGAACTGAAGGCAAGCTTGTTAAAACCCTTACAGAGAATATTTTTAACATGAAAACGGGGATAGCAAGAGAACTTCAGCATTTCGATTATCAAACAGAGAAATTAATTGATCATAGAAAAGCGATTGTTAAGGAGCAATTGACTGCTGTTCAAATGATTGATGAGAAGAAATTTAATAGCCGGTTGAAACTTCAATATATTCATAAGTTTAATAAAAATGAAGCTTGGCAAAATCTTTCGGATGCTGATGTAAGAGAAATTTCAGATCATGTTGCTGCATTAGTTAAGACAATCGAGGATGATGAATTAGCAAAACGATTTGATCATCTTATGTTTACGATAGAATATGCATATCTTAAAGGATTGCAAGTGACTAAGCCAAAAATGAGAGTTGTGACAACGGCGGATAGACTTTCGACAAAAGGTACTATACCTCAAGTAAAACAACAAGAAGAGATTATTAAAAGAGTGCAGACAGATGAATTTTGGAATGAAGCTGATATAATTGATCTTGAAATCGTTCGAGAAGCATTTAGAGATTTAATTAAGTTTCTTGAAAGAGAGCAGAAACGAACCTATTATACAAATTTTACAGACGAGATATTAACAACACGAGAAGGACCTGGTGAGTATTCAGTTAATGAATTGAAGAGTTATCGTAAAAAGGTCAATGCTTATCTTCAGGAACATCAAGATGATATTGTTGTCTATAAGCTTCGTAATAATAAAGAGCTTGCAAAGGATGACATTAAGCATCTTGAAAAGATACTATGGGAAGAACTAGGTACCAAGGATGATTATGAGAATGAGTTCGGTGATCGACCTTTGTTAGTTTTAGTTTCATCATTGGTTGGCCTTGATTCAAATGCAGCTAATGCAGTTTTTTCAGAGTTCTTGTCAGATGAATCGTTGAATTCAAACCAGATGGCCTTTGTTAAATTAATTGTTGATCATGTTGTAAAGAATGGTTTGTTGGATAAGCATGTACTGAATGAACATCCGTTTAACCGATATGGCAGTGTGGTCCAGTTGTTTAATGATAAGATGGATGTGGTTAAGGGTATTATTGGTAAGATTGATGAGATTAATGGTCGGGTTGACGTAGGTTAAAGTTATTAGTAAATTTTTGAGATTTAGGAGACCAGCTATGAAAAGTCAAGAGGAAAATAGCAGGAAATTCCATTTTTATATCAGTGGTAAAAAGGGTAACTTTAATAAAGCTCCCTTAAAGGTGCTTTTTCAAAATCATAGATTAGTGGTATCAGATCTCTTAGTCGAGATTAAATTTTACATCGTCAGTCATCATCTTCCAGATGATTCTGACCAGTTTGCCGGAACAATGCCCTAAGGCGTTATAGTGCGTCCGACCTTCAGCCATCTTGGTATCGTAATAAGCTTTGAAGGTTGCATTGTTTCTAACAACGTTATGTGCTGCATTCATCAGCGCATATCTAAGAACTCTAGACCCTCGTTTGGACATCCTAGTATGGCTAGCATTAAAATTACCAGACTGATGAATAGAAGGATCTAGACCAGCATAAGCCAGTAATTGTTTGGGTTTACCGAATCGATGAATGCTACCAATTTCGCCGAGTATCATTCCACCATTAATATATCCGATGCCTGGAATGGTCATGATGACCGAATCATTGAATTTCATGATATCTATCATCTCAGCTTCAATACTATTTAATTGGCTATCCAATAACTCAATCTGTGAGATTGCGTGGGTTATTTGAATAGATACAGTACTGTCACTGTTACCGACAGACTTCTGTGCAAGAACTCTTAATTCTTTTGCCTGTTCTTTCTTGAAATGACCGTGGGAGGAAACTTCAAGTAGGTGAGCAAGATGGGTCATGTGCATAGAAGCGATATCGCGTGGTGCAGGTGCCTCTTTCAGAAGAGCGTAGACAGATTTCTGATGCAGTCCTGACTTGAAAAAGTACTGCAGTTCAGGAAAAACTTGGTCAACATAGGAAGTCAGTTGGATTTTTAACCGTGTCCGCTGCTTAATGGTTTTCTGACGAAAACGACCAAGGGTCTTTAGGTCCATGATATCTAGATCATAGAAGGTGATGAATCTGAAAGAGCTTTGCAACATTAAAGTTTTAGCAATAATGTAGGTGTCGACTTTGTCCGTCTTGGTTTTGCGAATGTTATTTTTTCGCATGGAAGATGTGGCAAGGGGATTAAGAACACACACCTTATAACCGGTGGCGACAAGGAATCGGACAAGGTTGTCGCCATAGTGTGCCGTTGATGGGGGACCGATGATGAGGTCGTCCAAACCGAAAGAATCGAGTTTGGAGATCAACAATTGGAAGCCATCACCGTCATTCGTAAATTTGAACGGCTCGATGAGTGTTTCACCATCAGAAGATAGGACTGAGGCAAAATGGTTAAGTTTAGCAATATCAATGCCAACGTAAATCATGAGGTTGTACCTCCCTTTCTAAAAGTCTGATACCGTGATATCCACCAAGCAATATCATCGTAGACTTGATTGAAATAAGTACTTAGAAGCAACAGCTCCGACAGCAACATCCAGCTTATAAACAATTCAGATAAAGTTAGCGGCAATACACTCCAGTTAAGTAGTCAAGGCTACAGGGAAAAATCAAAAGTCCACAGTATCTGATTGTATTATAACCACGATATTAAAAAGAAAGGAAATGATGTTTTTGGTTCTATAAACATCATACAAGGGAAATTTGTAGATTTATGATTTGTCAAATAGCAAGAATAGTATTTGTTAAATGTTCTGATTCCGGCCTCGTTATGAGAGGCCAAGAATCCAGGGTATATGGTGAGGTACTGTGAACTATGGTGTTATCAAGTTTTGAAACCTAAGCTAAATTTAAAACAAATAAATTTATGCAAACAGTAATTAGCAGCTATACATTACATAATGTGGACTTTACAAAAATTAGAGAGGTGAACACATGGGATATTATTCAAGAACAAGAGAAGAAAAAAACATTGTTATATGGATGTCAGTGATCTTTATCATAGGTGGTGTTGTAGGTGTTTACTTGCTTAGTAGAGTTGGAGAAATCAACTCTAGTTATCCTTATATTTTCTTTGCGTCAGGATATATAACGATTACGTTCTATTTTTTTATTAAATTGGTTAAGCGTTCCGGATGGCTATTGTTTGAATTACCACTTCTTGATGCAGTTATCATATATATTTTTATACCTCTTATTTTTGTATTTTTTGGCTTTTGGTATCTTGTAAAAGTTGTTATATTATTATATGCAAGCTTTATAGGTGTTATACCTTATTACTTTTGGAACGTCGGAAAACTAATCTTCAATAGATAGTTTATACTCTTAATAAATCATTCCTAAGAAAGTTAGACTATTCATATAGAAAACTATGCCCGCTTATCTAAAAATCGATTCTAGGGTAAATAAAAACTGTTAATATTGATTTGGATGTGCTGTACCCTAGGTTTTGTAAAATGGAAACGAATAAAGAACGGGAACTTGAGGAATATCTATATAAAAATTTGTATATTGAACTCAAGGATATTGAAAAAGCAAATAAGGATAATGATGATACAGAGAATTATGATGGGTTGCAAAAGAAACTTCAAAGAGCAGAGTCGAATTAGATACAAAACAAAGAGAAGATGATAATTGACATTATAATGGTTTAAGAACCACAACACGTAATTGTGCTTAAGATAACAAATAAGATAAGGGGAAAACAGTGAAGAAGAACATAACTATAATAAGTCTATTATGTGGAATAACTATAGTCATATCGATGGTCATAATCACAAGTATCAGTAAGGCAAAAGATATGAACGTTAACAAAGACAACAACAAGGCACAAAAGGAAGTCATGTACTTCAAGAAAGAGAATCTTAACAAATATCCAAAAGTAAAAGCCTATATTGAGGAAAATGGATATGACGGAGAGTTTGGTCAATTGGATGAACTTGAAGAAAATATAGAACAATCAACAGACACATCCGACACAGGCGACAGTATATCAGACCTAGAATCAAAGTTAAGCAAGGAAGATGAAGAGGCGATAGCAGAGAGATATAATCTAACAAAACCGGAGCAAGAGGTTGAGGAGAAGCAGCATTATATAGTGGTAGAAGTGATTAGAAACATATCAGATAAATCATCGGAATATACCGTCAGTCAAGTATGGTCATTAGAATCGACTAGTGGAGATATCGGTTATAGTTTTGAGCCACTTATCCTTGAGTAAAGATATTAGCTCACCACATCACCTCGCCTCATTCCAGCGCCTTGCCTATAAAAAAATAGTCTGCATAATTTGCTCAAATAAGAACATGCCGATATACGAATATTTCGGCAAGCGGATTGTCGTAAGTTAACGTTAATGTTTAAAGTGCCCGGTAACCTTGGCCATAAAAAGCTGAAGCCCATAGCTGTCATCAGCATCAATATGACGAAGGAGTTTGTCATAATTTTTGCCCACAATAAGCATAATCATTCGATTGTTGTAAAAAATCTGTGCTTTATTATCTTTCAAAAGTTTATAGTCAAAAGGCTGTTCATCTCTTAGAATATGGCGTTTATCTTCCATTAGGTATTCGTCCTTTCTTGGTAATAAAATCTGTTAGATGTCTGGGGTTACACGTGTTTGTAGTGGGGAGCTTGCATGAGTTTTTAAGAGTTGCAATCATTCAAGATCTTGAATCGACATGCGTTCCAACTGAGATTTGGTCTTGATTTGTCCTCTTTGGATGTAATAGATGCCAAGGAGTATAAAGGTCGGAATATTGTACATCAAAAAAGTGAATAATAAGAGAAAGGGATTGGGGAGATTGCTTGAAGTGGTCTCCCTTGTTGTTTCTTCAGAAGGAAGAAGGTGTTGGCCGCCATCCATTTCTATCTCCACTGTGGTGTGCGTTACTGCAGTAAAAGAGGCTATTCCTAATAATACAAGGAGGGACAAAAGAAAACTTCCAAGGGGGAGTAGCAATCCGGGCCATGATGCCCTATGGCGTGATAATTGGATTTGTAGATAGATAACGCCTCCGGTGATGGCGATTAGAATGATAAGCACTATTAAAGTTTTCATATTAGTGTTCCTCCTTCTTAGTATTTTTGTAGGCTTGTATTAGTATTTTTGCGGTGTCAAAGTCGACCTTCTCATCAATGGCTAAACGTTTAATGAGTGCTATATAAGGATCTTTTGCCGTTTCCTCGGTCATGAGTATCTTCTGAATGAGTCGATCGAGGCGTAAACGAACCGTTGGATAGGTAACATCATATAGGCTGGCGACTTCTTTAAGTGAGCCGGATGCAAGGATAAATTTTTTGATAAAAGCCATGTCTTCATCATCTAATTGAGACATCCATTCAGGTACAATGTGAATAGACATAGATACACCTCCTTAGTGTTTAACTATATTAAAGATAGCGTTTAATATTATTAAAGTCAATGATGAATATTGTGTTTAATTATATTTTAGTGCACGTTCGCCTAGTTTTATACAGAGGGTTAATGGTTTTCAAAGATTACTAAAGTCCTATCGTTTTTTATGATTAAGATTATTACTAATAATATTTTACAAACTTACCAATATATTATATTATATTATATTATATAAGTAAGAGGCAGATTTAGCAGGAGCTATTCTGCTTTTTGTGTTCTTGAATAATGATATAAGAGGAGGTATTATGAAATCTATTCGGACAAAGATATTATTAGGGATTATTGGACTATCTATAATTGTAGTATTGGGACTTTCCATCACTACATTTACAATCTCAAGAAATGCGGTTAGTAATGAGGTAGAAGAAAAACTTGAACGACAGGCTATGAATGCTGGGGATGCGATTGAAAAAATTACTAAATACACAGAAGGACTAGCGGATGGAATGGCCGCTACAGTAGGTAACGTCATTGATTCATCAAAGGCATACCTGTTGAAAATTTTGATCCTCAAGATGAAGGACTGTCATGGTACTTCGGTCCTGTAGAAGCAGGTAAAGCAGTTTGGTCAGATGTTTACAAAGATGCTGTTTTAGATTTGGACATGATAACCTACTCATCACCTATTTATGCGGATAATGGTGATTTATTAGGCGTTATAGGTGTTGATATAGAGTTTAGTGTGTTTTCAGATATTATTGGAAATATAGAAGTTTATGAAAATGGATATGCTTACTTACTTAACAGTGAACAATATTTTATGGTACATCCAACCCTACCGAGGGAAGAAAGCGTTGCTACGGTTAGCGATGGTGCCCTTAAAGGGCTTTATGATAAAATAGACGCAAATGATTCAGGGGTGGCCTACTATAACTTTGATGGTTCAAAAAAAATCAATGCATTCAAACATTTGGATAATGGATGGATTGTTGGTGTTGCACCACCTATAGGAGAGGTTTTTGCACCGCTGGATGCCTTATTGATTTCATTTGGAATTGTTGGATTGGTCATGTTGTTAATATCAGTAGCCGTATCCCTGGCATTAGGTGAAATGATTTCAAAACCGGTTGTTGGGGTCACCAAGGTTTTAAATCGAATTTCTTCTCTTGATTTACAAGCACATCAAGAAGATGCTAAATATAGGAAGTCAAATGATGAAACAGGGAAAATGGCTATAGAACTTGAACATATGAGAGTTCGATTATCAGAGTTTGTCAGTTCGTTGATTAATCAGATTGCTACATTAAACAAGGAAGCGGAAGAGTTGAATCTAGCTACAGTGGATACAAATGAAACGTTGGGACAGGTATCGAATGCAGTAAATGACTTAGCCGAGGGTGCATATAAACAAACGGTTGATACGAATAAAGGTGCTGAAAAACTAGGACGGTTGACAACGCATATCAATGAAGTTTCCGAGAATGCATCCGTTATGTATGATAATTCAAACAAAGTTAATACCATTAATTTAAAAACATCAGAAACACTAGGTGATTTAAAAGCAAGTTTGGTTGAAACGAATGATGCAATAGAAAGTATTTCCTTACAGATAGATGACCTTAAAAAGAAATCGAGTTCGATAGGGGAAGTTTCTGTATTGATTGAAAGTATTGCAAATCAGACGAACCTACTGGCTCTTAATGCCGCAATTGAAGCAGCTCGAGCAGGAGATGCGGGAAAAGGTTTTGCGGTAGTTGCAGAAGAAGTGAGAAAGTTGTCGGAAGAAACATCGGTTTTAACAGGAAAAATAAATACATCAATGGGTGAAATACAACAGGATATCGATGGAACGAGTCAGCAAATGATATCGGTTAAATCAATTATTGATAATAACTCATCGGCAACGAGCCACGTAGTTGAATCATTTGATGTAACGATAAGTAGCATTAATCAAATCATAGATGAAATTAGGGATTTGACAAAAAATATAGAAGTTGTTGAGGCAGAAAGAGATGAAGTTATTACAGCGTTGAGAAATATTTCGGAAATCACAGAGCAAAACGCATCAGCAGTTCAAGAAGTATCAGCTTCTGTAGAATTGCAACACACGACTATTGGAAGCATAGAAATTATGGCAACAGAATTGACCAAAGTTGCAGGAATGATAAATAATCAAGTTAATCAATTTAAGATTGATAAATAGTGTAATGAAAAGCTAATAAAGACAAAAATACCCTATAAATATGAAAGGCATAGTTTCTAATTTATAGGGTATTTTTTTGTGATTTTTGATGGATTCATAAGCATGAAACGGCAGAGTTATTTTTTAAAATTGGTGTAATTTGTAATGATACAGTAATAGTCATGGGTGAGAAAATTATGTTATACTATACATAGGAATAAGATTTATTGTAACGTGTGATAGATAACATAAGTTGGGGAGATTACTATAGGAGACGGAATGATGGAGCTTGTCGTTCGTGTCAGGATGATTCGGTTATTTCCCCGGAGAACATATGAATACTGAGAAGGAGACTAGAATGGAACGTTTACTTTTAGTTCAACCATTACCGGAGCATGAGGCAAAGGTTCTGGAATATAAACAAGAATTTGAATCGACAGGCGATGTGATGCATGGATCAGCCGGTTTATCACAGATGGAGTCTTATAGCGCGTGGCTTGAGAAGTTATCTAGAAACGGAAATCCCATGACCGTTGAAGAGGGAAAAGTCCCGTCAACAACCTTTTTGGCGATGACGAAAGAAGACGGACAGATTGTCGGAATGATGGATATGCGTCATGCGTTGAATGAGCATCTCCTTCAATTTGGTGGGCATATCGGCTATAGTATTCGTCCGTCAGAACGCTTGAAAGGGTATGCAACGGAGATGTTGGGCCTTGGCGTAAAAGTGGCACGGGAACGGGGTATTGAGAAGATCTTAGTTACCTGTGATCGAGATAATACGGGCTCCTATAAGACGATTCTTAATAATGGAGGGGTTATGGAAAATGAGCTTGTCGATAACGGTGTTTATGTGCGCCGATGTTGGATTCCAGTGACATAAAAGGAGATTATTGATGGAAACAGTTTTAGTTGTCATATTTACACTATTAACAGGCATTGTTATTATTTTTCAAGGGTGTCTTGCTGTAGGATTACCCTGGGGAGAGGCATCTATGGGTGGGAAGTACCCTGGGGTATATCCACCTAAAATGCGTATTGTAGCGATCATAAATATGGTGATTTTACTCGTTTTTATCGGAGTCATATGGCACTATGTAGGATGGCTCTTTAGTGGTAGCGGACACGCTATCATACTTTGGATAATGGCGGTGTTTTTCTTTGCGAATGGTATTGTTAATCTCTTATCCCCTAGTAAGTGGGAAAAAATTTGGGCACCCGTAGCTTTTGTACAGAGTGTAGTGTGTATCGCTATTGTGATGCTATATTAGTGTACTGGTACGCTCATAAATAGACGAATTATTTGCTTGTTTTCCCATAGGACATCGTTGCTGTCAATCCGGCACCGCATCGTTTCATTCCAGCGCCTTGCCTATGAAAAAACATTCTGCATAATCCATTCAAATATGAACATGCCAGCACACTAGGAGGGTAACAAAGAATGAAACGATGGAATAAGACGACTATATGTTTATTAATAGGAGTGTTGCAAGGTATCGTGGCGATAGCCTTTATCCTCTATGCGTTTAATCATCCGGAGTCCTATATAAAGGTGCCGGTGATTGGAACAAAAGGATTTTATAGACTATATCTTATCATCATGGCAGGATGCTTGCTCTATGGTATAATCGGTAAGATACGGCGACATCAATAGCGATAGATTAAGGACTTAGATGATGAAACAACTTGAAAGAATGGAATTAGAGATTGACGGACGACAGATTGTGTGGCAGGTGACGTATAGACAGCGAAAGAGTCTCAAGATTACAGTGGAGCCTCCTAATTGTGTGTCGGTGGTAGCTCCCAAAGGACTATCCAAACAGCGCATTATAGACTGTATGCGGCAAAAAGCCCATTGGATTATAAAGCAAATGGACAGGATGGAAGCATTAGGTATTGAGGCAAGAGGAAAGACTTACAAAGAGGGAGAACTGTTTTTGTTTCAGGGGCAGTCCTATCCTTTAGCGATTCAGCAGGAGGAACATAGGCATAAGGCAAGAGTTTCTTTAGAGGCGGATCGCTTTGTGGTTAAGACGCCTATCCTTGAGGTCTACCGTATGGAACAGGCTATGGAGCAATGGTATCGGAAACAAACGTATGAAGCAGTGATGAGGGCTTACAGACGTTATGAAGCACATATCGTGAGAAAGCCTATAGCAATTGTGGTTAAGCAACAGAAGAAGCGCTGGGGAAGTTGCTCATCAAAGGGCAAGTTGATGTTCAACTGGCGTTTATCCATGGCGCCCCAAGAGGTTGTTGATTATGTAGTCGTTCATGAAATGTGCCATTTGGTTCATATGAATCATTCCGAGGCTTTTTGGTCTCTTGTGGCATCCATTATGCCGGATTACAAAGAGCGAGAAAGATGGCTCAAAGACTATGGACATCAGATGCAGATTGAGGCAGTGTAAAAAATGAGGATATTTATGTATACAAAGAGGCATTAATTAGGGATTAAAAGAGGGAAAGGAGTAAATGATGAAAAAGACATTGAAATTTTTAGGCAGATACATTCTACCGTATCTTCTGTTGGGGGTTATTTTTTGGAATTTGTATATAAATCTACGGCCGGAAATTACCTATGAGTATTGGATGGAAACATGGCTAAAGGAGCATTCGGCTGAGATGCTCTATGAGTATCCCGAAAGTACTCGCTTAAGATATATGCTAGTACAAGAAGAGGACGAGACGTTCCGCTTTATGATGATAGCTCCAAAAGCAACGTTTTTTGGAAAGGTCTATGATTACAAAATTCAATCGGAGCTTGAAATAGATATGGATCGTCATTATTACAAACTTCAAAATACAGCACTTAGCAAACCGGACAATAGAGAAGAGGGTTCCATTGAAGAGACAAGTATTTTGGGAGAGATGCTTGTGTCCGACGATAATAGGAATTCTATCTTATCTTTTGGCGTTCAATATTTGAATGGAACATCTGAGAATAATATAGGGCTTCTCATAAGTACAATGAATACAATTTATTATTATCCCTATAATGATAACTATGCCTTTAAAATCAATGTAAGGGATGTTTCGAAGGAGGAGAGTAAAAGCTTTTCTGAGGATTGGATCAAGTTACTACATCGTATGAATTAAGAGGGGGCAGCATGAGAGACAAAATACACTTTGTATTGAAGTACATAGTACCCTATATATTGACAGCTATCATTATCCTTTTGGTATATAGAGCAGTACAATCAAGCAAGACTTTAGAGTTTGAAGCGTGGGCAAGGCAATGGACGGCAAGTCAAGGAGAGGAGATGCTACTTGGATCGAAGGAAATGTTGCCTGAACAGGATTCCTTAAGCTATTATGACTATCTTCATACAAAAAATGAAAGTATTTATTCTCTATATGTTATGGAGTTGGAACGTAATTGGTTTAGGAAACCTATTGGTTATAAACAGATTGCTAAAGCGACGTATAAGATGGATAGCCATACATTCATAGTAGAACAGTCCTATTATAAGCCATCCCATATACAGGAGAGAAGCTTTGAAGATACATCGTTGTTAACAGGTGTAACGGTTAATGACCTGCGTTCTATTAAACGTGATTTTCTTTTTGTGGTAGAAAAGAATGAAGGCGATATAGAGCCACTTATAGATCCTGATATTGTGACAGGAAGATTTGAGACCTTATATGAAGAAAAAGAAGAGGATGGTTATGTGTTACGATTGTGTAGAACATATAATGAAGAGCATCTACCCTATAATTTTTTAAGGTTTTACCAATTACCCAAATGATGCATAAATAAATACAAAAAGGGGAGAATCACATGTGCCGATTCTCCCTTTTTGTACGCCATAAGATGAGTGATTACTTCACAATCTGATGGTTTCGAAAGGTATAAAAGCTTGTAAAGGTTAGTAGAAGAGTAACGCCAAGACCAAAGAGTATTCCCCATTGATAGAGGGGGAACTGAAACGGCCCGATATGGTAGATGAGAGGTTTTATGATCTCATAAAAGCTACCGAGGGAACTTGGCAAGAGATACCGTAATTTGCCTATGACAGGTGCGTTGATACCGTTAAAAAGTCCGATGATGATAAGGGCTGTGGAGACGGCCATAGGGATGACAGGATTTTGGCTCTTTGCAGATAAGAATAGGCAGATAGAGGTATGAAGAAAGGTGCCTACCAAACCGGTAATCATGACAAGAATAAGGCAGTCAAAAACGGTAAAGGCATAAGTGTTGAGAGGAATGATAAGTTGCAAGGAGGAGTGTAATCCCTCGGTTCCGTAAATAATGAGGCAAGTAATGAAGGCTGTCATAAAATAGAATAGGAATAAAAAGAGGCTAAAGGAAAAGGCGACAAAGAGCTTTGCTAGTGTCAGAAAAATCTTGCCGTTCCGGCTGGATAAGATAAGGGCATCTGTTCCATAGCGGTATTCAAGGCTCATAATGGGCGAAAGCGAGTAGCTAAGCATGAATAATGTCAAAAGGATTGTCAAGGACGTAAGGGCAAAGGTTCGCTCGTAGCCGTCATTGTAAGCCATGACAAAGGGCTTAGTAACAGAACGGTCCATGGCAAGGACAATATCCACGTCCGTCGAGCTCCAGAGAGGATTGTTCGTAAGGTTTTCGCGAAGTTGAGTCAGACGTATGTCATAATAACTTCCGGCCTGAGAGGCGGTCATATCCATAAAGGATTCCACGTTAAAGGCCTTTCCGCGATGGGCATAAGCAGAATCAATAAGGGTGTAGACACTGGAATAAGCTCTGGCATTCTCGGCATAAGCCAAAGTATTGGTATAGGTTAGATCCTCTGTTAGGTAGGGCTTCATCGTCCCATAAGCATGAGCAGCTTCTAAGATGAGGTTTTCATCAAGAATGCGACCACTAAGGGCAAGTTCATAGCTCTTATCTAGAAGTAAGGCGTCGTAATTGGATAGAGCATCATCGTTATAGTCACTTTCGGTATTCAGGCTAATTACCATTGCTGAGGCAGAGAGAATGATAAGAACAGCACATAAGATAATACCTAGAATCGATGTTTTCTTCTGAAAAAGTTTAGAGTATTCAAAGCGTACTAAAGTCCAAAAATTAGGCATAAAGGGCCTCCTCATTAAAGTAATAGAGATAGAGATCTTCTAAGGTTGGGGTGACAACAACGGCATCTTCAAGAAGAGAGGTGGGTGCAGCATAGCGTATAAACAAACTATCTTTATGATGACGAATATTAATAAGCGTCAACTGAGGTAGCAAGGTATCGAGTTCTTTCTCCTTAATGTGACATTCATAAACGTTGCCTTGAATAGGGTCTAATATCGTTTCTTGATTGCCACGGTGAAGCAATTGACCCTTTTTGAGTAAAAGGATGGTATCGGCTATGTATTCGAGATCCGATACGATATGTGTTGATAAAAGAATAATACGATCTGTCCCCAAGTCAGAGATGAGATTCCGAAAGCGAACGCGTTCTTTAGGGTCTAGACCGGCTGTCGGTTCATCAAGAATGAGAAGTTTTGGGTTGTTGAGTAGGGCCTGAGCAATCCCTAAACGTTGTTTCATACCACCGGAATAGGTTTTGATTTTCCGGTCGGCGGCATCTTCAAGGCTGACCAATTTTAACAGTTCTTTGATTTTTGCCTTGGCAAGAGAGGTGCTCAATCCTTTTAAAGCCGCCATATAGAGTAGAAAACGACGACCGCTAAAATTCGGGTAATACCCGAAATCCTGGGGCAGATAACCCAATAGATTGCGATAGTTTTCTGACGTTACGTCCAGGCCGTTAAAGGTAATGTCACCTGAGGTCGGTTTCAGAATGGAGCAGAGCATACGCATCAGTGTTGTTTTACCTGAACCGTTCGGTCCAAGTAATCCGTAGATACCTGGTGTGAGGGTTAAGCTAAGGCGATCAATGCCTATATGTGAACCATAGTGTTTGGTGAGTCGATCAATGGTAAGTTCCATAAGTATACCTCCGTTTGTGTTGGGATTCATAGGTGCTTTTTTGCAACAGAGCAAGTGGATAGAACATAAGTGGCATAAGAATAAGGCAGGTAACAAGCCACACAGGGGTCATTGAGGGCGTATAGAGCATAGGCAGCCGTGTTGGTATATAGAGGCTGGCTAGACTGATAAAAGAAGCTATAACACCACATATATAGCCTGTGTCTTGACGTCTGCTTCCTTGGGATATCCATAAAGTCAAGGTGTTGGTAAGTAAAAAGGGTGTGATGACATAGAGTGTATTAGGAGTCAATAAATGACCGCTTATATAAGTGGATAAAAGAAGACTTAACCCAAGAAGAAGGCAGTAGGTGATTCCGATAATAATCATACGCATGAGCATCACATGGGATAGATTGTAGCGACAACTCATCTCTAATTCTTCCATTTGATATCCGCTGCTCTTCATTAACTCACCTATAGCCGTTAGGCTTATAAAGGGAAGAAGCGCGCTGAGCATATAGATGGAGTTCTTAGAGGCGCCTAAAAAAAACGTAACCAAAAAAGCAATAATGATAAAGAGTAAGGATGAAATCCAAAGACGCAAGCGTATATAGCCAAGTTGTGTCAATAAAGCGACAAGAAAGGATGTACCGGAAGGTTCAAGATGAAGTATAAAATCACGTTTTCTTGCAGGTGACGGCTTGCCGGGTGTTATAAAATCTGTGGATAGAGCTTTTTCTACATCTTTGAGACGTAAGTTAGCCATAAAAATCTTCCTCCTTTAATTGATGTTGCAGTTGAGTCAAACCGCTTTTGATCCGACGTCTTACAGAAAAACGTGAGAGCTTCATAACGGATGCGATGTCTTGAATGGATAAATCACTTTGATACCGAAGAAGAAGAATGTCGCGAACATCTTCTGATAATGTTTCTAAGGCGGCAGCAAGCGTCATACCGGTGAGGAGTTGATTCTCCTGTCCCACGACGGTCATGTCAAGCATCTCGCTATCCAATTCATAGGTTGGTGGCTTACGATAGTTGTCAATACATAGATGTTTGGCAATAGTATAGAGATAAGCCAGTGGTTTTCCTATGGAAGTATAATCATCATGATTTAAATATTTGTAGTAGACTTCTTGGGTGATATCTTCTGCAAGTTCCTTATGATGGACCTTGTAGTAGCAATAGGTATAAATCTTGTCGTAGTGTTCGTAAATATCCACCGATTGACCCCCTTTCATCATGTATAACGATTTATAGATATAAAATGTGCGCTAATCATATAAAAAATATAAATTATTGTGTTAGGAATTTGATAAATAGGAAAACAGAAGGATTTCCCCCTTGACAAGTATACGAGTAAATTGAGGTGATGACAATGAAAGAAAATCATTTCGAAAATGTTTTAGTAAAATCTATTGAAAGTTTTGTAGATGAAAGCCAAAAACCTTGTTCAAATGCACGAATCCTATTTTTTTTTACTTCTTTGGTTGTAATATAGGTGATTTGCGATTAAAATAAGAAAGAAATGATGCTTTTGGATTGAAAGGAGAAGCTATGACAGAAGAATTATACTATGGAACGGGTTATTTGCATCCATTTACGAAAACGATTTCGTTAACGTCTGAATATATGGACGGTGAAGAATATTTCAAAATAAATCACTATAATCAAATGAACCCCTTTTTTATGACCATTGTCAGTGACTCAGATCACTGGATGTTTGTATCAAGTACGGGGGGCATGACATGTGGTCGTAAAAATGTGGATTCAGCCTTGTTTCCTTATTATACAGATGACAAAACTCATGATAGTTTAACAACAACGGGGGCTCATGCGGCTTTTATTGTACAGAAGGAAGAAAAAGCCTATTTGTGGCGTCCCTTTGTTAAGGAGTGTGCAGGCGTCTATGCTATTGAGCGACATTTATATAAGCATACGTTAGGTAACAAAATTATTTTTGAAGAGATAAATGAAGATTTGGGATTAATCTTTCGCTATGAATGGAAAACAAGTGACCGTTATGGGTTTGTTAAAGAATCTTTTTTGATAAATAATAGGGATGAGGAGGTTCATATACGTCTTCTTGATGGGATACGCAATATACTCCCTTATGGTATAACCGAGCAGGTCCAAACAACGAAAAGTACGTTGTTGGATGGGTATAAGCGGCAAGAATTACATCCCGAAGCGGGATTGGGAATTTTTACATTAAGTTCAATCCTTTCGGATAAAGCTGAACCAAGTGAGTCCCTTAAGGCGACAACGGTATGGTCCAAAGGTTTGGAAAACCCAACATATCTGCTTTCAGAAATACAAGTTGACCGTTTTTTGAATAATCAGTCCATTGACCAAGAGACAGATATTAAAGGACGTCGTGGTTCTTATTATGTCTCTACAGAGTTGACACTTGAGCCTAAGGCAACCAAGTCCTGGATTATTGTCGCATCCTTGAATCAAGATGCGGCGGCGGTTGTTCAAACAAAAGATGCCCTGTTGCATAGTGATACGTTGGTAGACGCTGTCAAAAAGGATATTCAAGGGGGAACCTCTCGCTTGAAACAGCTGGTTTATAAAGCCGATGGATGGCAGCTAACAGCCAATAAAAAAGAAGGCTTTCGTCATTTTTCTAACACCCTATTCAATATTATGCGTGGTGGGATTTATGCCGACGAATATAAGGTGGAAGCCAAGGATTTTATTGCTTTTGTAGAGCATTGGAATAAAGGCATCTATGGAGGGATGAAAGATGTGTTGGAGCATTTACCCCCTTATTTGGGCTATGAAGAATTAATTGCAATCTGTCGTGCTACAGATAACAAAGATTTATATCGTTTAGCCATGGAATACTTGCCGTTAACATATAGTCGCCGTCATGGAGACCCGAGTCGGCCATGGAATAAGTTCAGCATTGATATTACAAAGGAAGACGGAAGTAAAAACCTTAAGTATGAAGGCAACTGGCGGGATATTTTCCAAAACTGGGAAGCCTTATCGATGTCTTATCCGGGCTATGTTGAAAGTATTATTACCAAATTTGTAAATGCCTCAACGGCAGATGGGTATAACCCCTATCGGATAACCAAAGAAGGTATTGACTGGGAAGTGTTAGATTTGGAAGACCCTTGGTCAAATATCGGCTACTGGGGAGACCATCAAATTATATATTTGTTAAAACTAATGGAACTATCGGAGCGCTTTCATCCGGGTAAGTTAGGGCAACTATTGGAGGAGGAGATATTCACTTATGCCAATGTACCCTATCGAATCAAGGATTTTGATGCACTTCTTGCCGATCCAAGGAACAGTATCGTCTTTGATGAAAGCCTGCACAAAGAGATTGAGAAAAAAGTGATGACCTATGGTTCAGATGCTAAATTAATGCTTGAATCGGACCAAACGGTGAAAGTGAATCTGTTAGAGAAATTGATGGTGACAATGCTTGCCAAATTGTCCAACTTTGTTCCCGAAGGCGGTATATGGCTTAATACCCAGCGTCCGGAATGGAATGATGCCAATAATGCCCTTGTTGGTAATGGATTATCCATGGTAACCTTATATTACCTTTATCGCTATCAAACCTTTATGAAGCGACTCATAGGGTCCGTTGGAATAGAGGTGATTCAAATTTCACGTGAAGTTTATGAGTTATTTGAAGGTATTTATGAGGTCTTTAGAGAACATGCAGTAGATAGTCAGACGATGACGGATAAAGAGCGATTTGACTTGTTCAAATCCTTAGGTCGACATAGTGAAACCTATCGTAAGCAAATATATGCAACTGGCTTTGATGGAGAGAAAAGGACATTAAAGTTAGAGGATTTAGAGGCCTTTCTTTCGTCTAGTTTGGGACACCTTGCTCATACGATTCATAAAAACAAAAGGGAAGATGGTCTGTATCATGCTTATAATCTTATTCAATTTGATAAAGAGAGTTGCCATATCACCCACCTTTATGAAATGCTAGAAGGACAAGTGGCTGTATTAAGTTCTAAGATATTAACGGGTGAGGAAAGTATTCAACTGTTGCATCAGCTTCGCAAAAGCAAGCTTTATCGCGAGGATCAGAAGAGCTATATTCTCTATCCGAATAGAGAGTTGCCTAAATTCCTTGAAAAGAATATTATTCCCAAGGAGTGGATTGAACAATCAGCGGTCTTGAGAGAAGAGATAACAAAGCATCCGGGACGAATTATTACTCAAGATAGTTATGGAGCCTATCATTTTAACGGAAGTTTCAGAAATGCCGGAGAAGTGACGGAAGCTATGATTCAGATAGGCAAGTACTCGATAAATGAAGTACAAGAGGTGGCAGAGCGTTTTACAGAGTTGTTTAACCATCATGCCTTTACCGGTCGTTCCGGTACATTTTTCAAGTACGAAGGTCTTGGATGTATATATTGGCACATGGTATCCAAACTCTTGCTGGCAACAGCAGAGGTATATAGGGATGCATATGTTAAAGAGGGTATAAGTGAAACGACAGAGGCGTTAAGAGCTTGCTATCATGAGATAAAGGAGGGAATCGGTTTAGAGAAAAATCCGGATAATTATGGCGCCTTTCCGACGGACCCGTATTCGCATACGCCAGGATTTGCTGGGGTACAGCAACCGGGAATGACCGGTCAAGTGAAGGAAGACTTTTTGGCGCGATATCAGGAGTTAGGTGTGTTTGTAGAAAATGGCCAGGTCCGATTTGAACCAACTTTATTGGCAGCAAGTGAGTTTTTAACACAAGAGGTGGAATGGGAAATCCCTAAAGGAGAAGAGGAACGCCTTATTATTCCTAAAAACGGTTTGGGATTCACTTTCTGTGCAACACCGGTGATCTATCAAATCGCAGATCGAGTGGGTATTGAGGTTGTCCAAAGAGATGGACAAGTTAATCAGATTGAAGGGAATGGTTTAGATAGGGATTTAAGCGGTCAACTCTTTAGACGAAGCAGCGAAGTTAACCGTCTTATTGTTTATATTGATGCTCACAAATTATATCGTTAAAGTAAGAATGATAATTATATAACGAAAGAAGTCCGACAACTTTGGCCGGACTTCTTTCGTTATGTGTAAAATGAAGTCAAATGTTAAAATTAACAAAAAATTAATAGAATATTAACATTTATCGGTTGAAGTTATAAAATATCTTGTCTAGTATTAAAGAGTCGATATTCACAAACGAATGATATGGACTCATTTCATGAATAGTTTATAAATGGAATGTCATTCAACTGACTCAAGAAATTGGGGATTAAATCAATGCATAATAACGTATTAATTCAGGGCGTAGGAACATTTCACCCGGCTACAGAAGTCGATAATGCCTATTTTATTGAGCACTTTAGGCATCATGGTATTGAGGTTGAAGGGCTATTACGGGCGTTGGGAAAAGAGAAAAGACGGTTAGATAGAGATGGAAAAGAGACTATTATTACAATGGCAACAAAAGCCGCGAAGGAAGCGCTAAAAAGTTGTAACACAGAAGCTAAAGACATTGACATGATTATATTTGCGACAGATAGTCCGGAGTATTTATGTCCTTCCAATGCCCTCATACTTCATGATATATTGGGGACCGTCAATGCACATATGACCTTTGATATGAATACCAATTGTACCGGAATGCTTACAGCATTTGACGTTGCCAGTCGTTTGTTAAAAAGTGATCCTTCTAAAAAGAAGGCGTTGATTATCGGAGGTTTACACGTCAGTATGTTAGCCAGTCATATGGACCCGGTTATTTATGGGAATTTTGCAGATGCAGCAGCAGCTGTTGTCTTAGAAGTTGTCGAAGAGGAACAGGAACGAGGTTTTCTAGATGCGATTATGCAGACAGAAACATCATGTACCATGAATTTCGCCATGCCGAAACATGGATTTTCTAAAATTTATGATGAAAGCATACCACTGAATGATCGTAAGTTTCAACTTGATCCATTTGATACTAGCTTTGTTCCGAAAGTCTGGGCTAGAACGACAAAAGAACTATTAGAACAATATGACTATGGAATTGAAGATCTTAATCATATCCTATTTTCTCAGTTTTCACTGAGTTTAATTAATGATACACTAACATTACTTAACCTCGATACATCTATCCATACCTATGTGGGTAATCAATATGGGTATACCGGTGTAACAAGTCCGTTTATTTCTTTTTATGAAGCATTGAAATTAGGTAATATAAGTACAGGTGATTTACTTATCTTTTGCTCCGTTGGGGCTGGTTACAATACATCAACAATATTATATCGTATGTAATGTGATATAAGGTATAAATGATATGTCTGACAAGGAAACGACTAAAAGTAATTGAAAAAGCTGTCCAAATGGACAGCTTATATTTATATATTATGGCCCCAGGTGAAACGAGTATACTGTATCCCTCATAAATAGATAAATGATTTGCTTGCCTATAAAAACACACTCGGCATCATTTGATCAAATATGAACGATACAGCATGCTAGTCAATAAAAGTAATGTTTTCTTTAAAATTAGGTGTTTTGTCTGCAAGACGTTCAACTTGGATTTGGGCAATTTTTGATGATAATTTTTTCATTTTGCGTTCTTTGAATTTGAATTTTGGTGAAGCGTATAATCCTAGTGCTTGCCCCAATGCTTCTGAGACTTCGGGTGTGGAAGGTTTTACTTGAGCTGCATCAACAATTAATGTATAATCGCCGGTACGTGAGCATTCTTTAGCTGAATCTTCAAAAGCTTTACAGAAAGCCAACCCTTGCTCCATGGTAAAAAATCCTTCAGCATGAGCCTCAAAAACCTTTTTGTTCTTATCTACGCGCATTTCAAATTTCCCTGTAGCCATTTATGTATTCCTCCATTTTTGATAGGATGATTAGGGCGACAAAACGATAGAGTTGAATTTTCGTATACACGATAGTGTTGCGAATTAAGAGAAACGTCATTTTGTCGGGCTAATCATATGATATTATGTTAACAGTATTAGTTTACATAAATTTTGATTGAGAATCAAGACTTTTAATATATTTTTGTTAATAATGCATCAAATGTTTAGCCGGACAAAATGATAAAATTGAACTTTCGTATACACTATAATGTTACGAATGTTTTAATGTCATCTACATAGTGTATGCGAATTAAGAAAAACTTCGATTTGTCCGGCTAATCATCAAATGAATATATGCTATACTATAGGAATAGATTTGAAAGAAAGGAATAGGAATGATGACACCATTTACCAAAAGCGTTATTGAGTGTATACAAAGTATTCCGAAAGGAAAAGTTATGAGCTATGGGCAGATTTCTACTGTATGCGGAAATCCTAGAGGAGCTAGACAAGTGGCACGGATTTTACATAGTATGACGGTATCCTATGACTTACCTTGGCATCGCGTGGTTAATAAAGAGGGAAAAATAGTGTTAACCGATGAGAAACATAATCTTCAAAGGAGTCTGTTAGAAGGCGAAGGCGTCACTTTTGACGATAAAGGGTATGTCGATATGGAGCGTTATCGATTTTTATAATAATTACCATTGTCCCGCTGTTCATTGTCTCTGTAAAAAAATAAGTATGTTGCGAATGCAACATACTTATTTTTGGGGAAATTATTTCGATAGCCCCTGTAGATTTGAGTCCTATTAAACAAGGACAGGTGTTTCATCGGCAGGAGAATCGGATAAATCATCTGTTGATTCATGAAGAATTGCCATAAATTCTTCGCCTGTAATCGTTTCTTTCTCATAGAGAAATTTGGAGAGTTCATGTAGCTTGTCAATATTATCTCGAAGCAATTGTTCGGCTTTTTCGTATTGAGTTCGAACAACATCAACGACCATTTGGTCAATACGAGCAGCTGTTGTTTGACTACAAGCTAAGGAGGTATCTCCACCAAGATACGGATTATCAACTGTTTCAAAGGCAACCATACCAAATTCATCGTCCATACCATAACGAGTGATCATGCCACGAGCCAATTTTGTTGCTTGGGTAATGTCGTTAGAAGCACCTGTCGTTATGGAATTAAAAATGATTTTCTCAGCGGCACGACCACCGGTAAATGTAGCAATTTTATTCTGTAATTCCTCTTTGGACAGAAGATTCTTATCAGCTTCATCAACTTGTAGCGTATAACCTAAAGCACCTGAAGTTCTTGGAATAATGGTAATTTTGGTAACAGGAGCTGAATCTGTCTGTAAAGCGGCAACTAACGCATGACCAACTTCGTGATAAGATACAACGAGTTTTTCTTTTTCACTTAAAATTTTATTCTTCTTTTGATGTCCGGCAATAACGACTTCGATACTTTCTTCAAAGTCATCTTGAGAGACAACCAGTCGATTGTTTTTCACAGCTCGAATGGCAGCTTCATTAATAATGTTGGCAAGTTCAGCGCCCGAAGCCCCGGGAGATAGACGAGCCACTTTGTTGAAATCAACATTATCGCTAAGTTTGACCTTTTTAGCATGGACACGTAAGATAGATTCTCGCCCTGCTAAGTCAGGCAATTCAACAGGAATTCGACGATCTAATCGACCGGGTCTAAGTAGAGCAGGGTCTAAGGAATCCGGGCGGTTTGTAGCAGCCAGGATGACGATTCCTTTAGAAGAATCAAACCCATCCATTTCAGCAAGAAGTTGGTTTAAGGTTTGTTCCCGTTCATCGTTACCGGAGAAACCTTTGGAATCTCTTTTTTTACCGATCGTATCAATTTCATCGATAAAGATGATACAGGGTGCTTTTTCATTCGCTTGTTTGAAAAGGTCACGCACTTTTGAAGCACCTACACCAACAAACATTTCGACAAATTCAGAACCGGATATTGAGAAGAACGGAACATTCGCTTCACCGGCAACAGCTTTGGCAAGTAATGTTTTACCGGTTCCGGGAGGACCTACAAGAAGAGCTCCCTTCGGCATGTTGGCACCAATCTCTACATATTTAGTCGGATGATGCAAATAGTCTACAATTTCTGTCAGAGCATCTTTGGCTTCATCCTCACCGGCAACATCTGTAAAGCGAACCCGTGCATCACTATGTTCGTAAAGTTTAGCACTGCTTTTGCCGAATTGCATAGGACCACTTCCCATGGATTGTCCCATAGATTTCATAAGTCGACGACCTACAAATTGATAAATGATAAAAATAAAAGCGAAAGGTACAATCCACGATAGCATAAAACTCAGTATCGGTGGAATCTGCTTTGCGACAACTTGATCAAAGGATACGCCGGCTTGATGTAATCGCTCAACAAGATTCGGATCTTGAAAGCGTGCTGTACGATAAGAATGTTCGTCACTGTCAGTATCTGTAAAATAGATGTAATTATTTTCGGCTTCAGCGCTGGTAATTTTACCGTCTTCCAGCATATTTAAAAATTTGTCATAACCAACTTCTTCGAATTGTGTATTCATGAGTGCGGGCATAACATATAAATTTAAAACTAGAAATAACGCGACCATGGATACATAAATGATGGTTCGTGTTGGAATTGTTCGTTTTTTATTCTGCATATATTCATCTCCATTACATAGTAATTTTAGTACTACTATCATAACAGAAAAAACGACAAAGAACGTCTTTTATATATAACTTTAAAAATTTTTTATAGATTTTTTATAATTTTAGTCATATATAGGATTCTATTTGAAAGAATATAGGACAAGATGGTATACTAAATGAAAAAGGGAAGAAACCCATTGAATGAAAGAAAGGGAATACGAGGGGTCAAACAATCTCGTAAAGGTATGAAAATGAATACAGATATGACAATTGCAGTATTAATCGATGCGGACAACGTGTCTTCTAAATACATGCAATTTATTCTACTTGAACTGGCGAATCATGGAATTCCGACAATTAAGCGAGCATATGGTGATTGGACCAAACCGAATTTAAGCCCATGGAAAAAGGTGCTTTTAAATAGTTCGATATTGCCGATTCAGCAATTTAGCTACACAATAGGAAAGAATGCAACAGACTCAGCGTTGATTATTGATGCGATGGATATATTGCATTCAGGCAAAGTGGACGGCTATTGTATTGTATCATCAGACAGTGATTTTACAAGATTGGCAGCGCGTATACGCGAAGCAGGTATACGTGTAATCGGTATGGGTGAGAAAAAGACACCGACACCGTTCATCAATGCTTGTGATGTTTTCAAATATTTGGAAGTGTTGGAGAAGACACATCGTGAAGAAGGACGTCAAGAGAAAGAAGAAATAGAACATACAAATAACGATAATAACGATAACAAAAAATCACATATGCTAAGTCGCAAATCTCTTATTAAGTCAGTGAAAAAGATTATAATTGATAATTCCGATGAAGAGGATTGGATTGGCTTAGGTGAATTGGGAAGTCGCTTGCAAAAGCAACATCCGGATTTTGACTCCCGAAACTATGGTTTTAGCAAGTTATCGAGTTTATTAAAGTCATTTAGTGATTTTGAAGTCGAATTACGACGTCGAGGAAACCAACATGGTGGCGATGTATATGTCCGATTGCGTAAATAAGATTGACGATAGGAATAGAGTCATGCTATAATATTTAATTGCAAATGATAATCATAATCAATTAATACCAGGAGGTGGTTATATGCCTTGCGCATGTACATCTTTAGAGCGGTCGGACGTGACCCTTATAGATATTATTCAGCATGATGATACAACCTATAGTTTTGATTTTTCTTACGAGGATGGATTGTTATGGAACGAAGGTGACAGTGCCAAATTATATGTGAATGTCAATGGCTATTCTATTGGTAAAAAGCTGTCCTGTGCTTCTTTACCGGAGGAAGGCAAACTAAGGTTTACAACCCGAATAAAGTCATCTCGAAGTTTATATAAAGATGCTTTATCCAAAGTCAAACATGGCTCGAAGGTTCAAATTAGTTATCCATCGGGTGGCTTTCGATTACGTCGTGACGGCAAACCGGCGATTTTGATTTCGAATGGTGTTGGAATTGCGACGATGAGAGCTCTTGTTAAAGCCTTTGCAAAAGATCCTGAAGGAGTCGGTATGATGGTTCAAATTAATGTGAATCATAGTAGCCGACTTTATGAGGAAGAAATGGAAGCCCTTGCCAAGGAGCCTATTTGTTTTCGTTCTGTATATACGGAGCATCGTAAAGAATTCTATGATGCATTAGACTATGAATGTCAGAAGCTGATGTTCCAATCAGGGATTATACCCAATATATATGTTGTTGGTAGTGATGCCTTTATTGAAGATACAAGCGGGCACTTACTCGCCATGGGATTCAATTATGAGGACATACTAACGGACGGTAACCAATTACTTGGTGGTGGTTGTAGTTGCGGATCATCGGGTGGCTGTGGCTGTGGAGCTAATACATCCGTAGCTTCGGAGGCGCCGATGAGCTATAAAGTCGGAGTGCCACAAAAAATCATATCAGGACGTATAGGGATATAGCTTGCTATATCCCTTTTTGGATGAGAATTATTTATAGCATAGCTTTTCTAAGTATGGATATTTCTAGATCACACAAAAAAACAAGTACTATAGACCTATATACTATCTTGACAAATAGGTATATCTTAGTCATAATTCTATTAACAGATTGGTATTTGGCATGTGGTAAATCGTCACATGTAGCGTTGTGAGAGTCGAGGAAGTTATGAATTATAATGTAATTTGTGTGATAATTTTTCAATTATCTGCTATTTTAGTTAGTTCAATATCCGTATTAGGATTTATACATTATCGGGAAACGCCCTACGCCCGGCCATTTAGTTACTTAATGGCTTTTTCAGGGATATATTCTTTTACGTATAGTATTGAAATATTGGGAAGTACATCGGATTGGATATTTATGTGGATTCGTTTTGAGTACTTAGCTGTTCCGATGATTGGCGTATGTTGGCTATGGTTTGCATGTGTTTATGCCGGGTATGATAAATATCCGGGCTTTAATAGATTTATACATATTCTTTTTGGTATATCAATTACATTCACACTCATTGTTTGGACAAATCCATGGCATCAAAGCTATTACACGTCTATAAGTATTGATTCTAGTGGACTTTTTCCGGTGGCGCATTTGGAAAAAGGTATTTTATATTATATTCACTTTTTATGGCGATTTATGACCTTTTTGGGAAGCACCATTATATTCTGGGTGTATTATATCAGAACAACTGCTTTATATAAAAAACAAGTAAAGTTAATGGGGCTACTATCTTTTTGTATCTTGGTGGGGATTAGTATTGATATATCACACTATGTACCATTTCAAACAGCTATCGATTTAGGCCCGCTTTTAATCACTCTTTTTTCTATAGTAGGGGTAACGATCATTTACCGAACAAATTTGTTGCAACTTTCACCTATTGCAAGAGAAAGAGTCTTTGAGAGTATGGAAGACGGTGTGATTGTAACGACTCAAGATGGACTTATTGCTGATATGAACGCTCAAATAAAGGCTATTATTCCTCCAATATCTAATGCTTGGATTGGCCGCTCTGTTTTTGCGTTAGAACCTCGACTACAACGCTATGATAAACAAAATTTGGATAAGTCGGAAGAACCCTTTATACAAATAATTGATGGTGTGGAGCATATTTATGACGTTCGACGGGTTTCTATTGATAATACAGCAGGAGAATGTATGGGACAAGCGTGGTATTTTCGCCATATTACAGAAGAACATCGGTTTTTAGAAACCATGATAAATTATGCAGAAAAGGATGCATTGACAGGTGTATGGAACCGTCGCAAGTGGATGGAATTGGCACGACGAGAGATATATCTCGCAGCACGGTATCAACAAGATGCTACGGTTATGATTATTGATATTGATTTTTTTAAACGTGTGAATGATTCTTTCGGTCATGCTGCGGGGGATTACATTCTACAGGAGGTAACGCATACTATAGATGAGCAGATTCGAGGGTGCGATATATTCGGTCGTATTGGTGGTGAAGAGTTTGCTCTTCTATTTCCCAATACCAATAAACAGGAAGCACAAAAACTTTCTGAACGATTGCTACAAAGTGTGGAAGCACAAATTTTTGATATTGAAGGGAAGAGAGTTCAGATTACGTTGAGTGGTGGCATTGCGTCTAATCAACAGGGGCACATCGATGACATACAGAGTCTCTTGTTAGAGGCAGATAGAGGGTTGTATGAAGCTAAAAATAATGGTCGTAATCGAGTTGTGGTTGTTGTATAATTAATGAGGATTAGGAGGGAATTTATGTTAAAATATAAACATTTTTTACTTGTACTTGGTTTTTTGCCACTGCTTGCCTTATTTAATCATCTGGAGTCATCATTGATACCGGTTATAACGATGCACACACGAGTGGATGAGGTTATTCCTTTTATTCCTTTGTTTTGTATTCCTTATTTATTGTGGTTTCCATATATGGGATGGGCAGTTATCTATTCGGGTATAAAAGATTTGCCATCGTTCTATCAATTAATTGTGGGCTTGTTTAGCGGTATGGGTATCGCCTATTTGATTTTTTATTTTCTTCCGAATAGTCAGGATTTGAGACCGTTGACATATGGAAAGGATTTTCTGTCACAACTTGTGTTTTATATTCAAAGTGTAGATTCTAACACCAATGTGTTTCCTTCGATACATGTTATTAATGCCATCGTTGTTCACGATGCTATTCGAAGTATACCAAATGCAGTAACCTCGGACAGGATTAAACAAGGGTCCCTTTTTTTGATGATATTAATCTGCATATCAACAATGTTTATCAAGCAACATAGTATTGTTGATGTAATAGCTGGAATAGTAATTGCTAAAGGAATCTATTATATTTATCAATACATATCGAATATAAGGGTGAAAAAGTGGAAGACAATACGCTGATATTGATATTCATTCTCAAATAAGGTATAATGCCATCGTAACGTTTTATTGACAGCAGAAGGATTAGGGAAATAGGCGACGTGTGCCTTTGATTTCCTAATGATGTAGACTGTGATATGAAAAGGTAAGGAGTATGTGATGGCACAAATAGAACAAAATTATCAGTTTCATCGTGTGAAGTTTATAAAAAAGATTCAAGAAACAGACGATATTTATACGTTTCTATTCTCAAAGCCGGAGAATTTTTCATGGCATGAAGGAGACTATATACGGATTGCATTTGAAGATTTTTTGGAGGGTGATGTAACGGATTTAACACATCTAAGGTATATGTCGATTGCTACGTTAGAAAGTGAAGATATGATTGGAATAACGACACATATCGGACAACCACCGTCACCTTATAAAAAGCGATTGCAGGCATTGAAAATGGGAGACCCAATGATTATTAATCACGGTGCCAGTAATTTTCGATTGCGACGTGAAGATAGACCGATTTTATTACTGTCCATGGGTGTTGGTTTAGCAGCATTCCGTCCCTTGGTCATTCGTGGAACAATGGATATGAACGGTATTAAATCATTAACATCCATTACAGTGAATCGGAACGAAGAACCTATTTACGGTACGGTACTAAGTGAAACAACCAAGAATCATCAAGTAACGATGGAACATGTGACATCACGACAAGTATTCTATAAACGAATTGAGAGCTATCTTCATAGGACGATCAATCCGATGATTTACATGGTTGGCAGTTATAATTTTCTAACGACATTGAGTAAATTTCTTATGGATAAAGGAGTAGATACAAAGGACTTGTATATTGATAGCTCGAATAAGCAGATGTTTTTTGATTCATTATGAGTGCGTAGGAGGTTAATATGGAGATATGGGATCTATATGACAAAAACCGATGTAAGACAGGAAAGACAGCAATACGAGGGACAGTTTTAGATGAGGGGTGCTATCATATAGTTGCACATGTTATCATTTTTAACTCTCAAGGAGAGATGTTGATCCAACAGAGGCAAAAAGATAAAGATGGTTGGCCGAATTTGTGGGATGTGACAGTGGGTGGATCTGTATTGAGCGGTGAGTCCAGTGAACAAGGGGCTATGCGTGAGGTTAGAGAAGAGATTGGCTATGATGTGAATTTGGCCAATCAGCGACCGCATATGACGATAAACTTTAGCCAAGGGTTTGACGATTTTTATTTTATCACCGAAGATGTTAATTTAGAGGAATTGGTTTTGCAGAAGGAGGAAGTGCAAGCCGTTCAGTGGGCCGGTTATTCCTCAATAATGGCAATGATAGAAGAAGGAGCATTTATTCCGTATAAACCTGGTTTTATTGAAGTATTATTTTCAATGCCAACGAATTATGGATGTATTCTAGAGACATAATGGAGAGAGGAAATCCGGATAAAATACGTGCCAAGGAGTGAAGATAATGAAACATCGGCTTCCATTAAATAGCATAACGAAATTACAAGAAGGGTTTAAGGAAAGACAATTTTCAGTTGTTGACGTTGCACAGCAGTGTCTAGAACAAATCGATTTCTATAAGTCCTTTAATGCGGTTATACATGTGAATAAGAATCTTATTGAGGAAGCAAAAGTTCTTGATAATCAATCGGATGAATATAAAAATACGAAGCCATTATATGGTATTCCTATCTTGCTAAAAGATAATATTACAACGAAGGATATGCCGACAACGGCAGGAGCATATGCTCTCTTATCTTTGCAATCCGATGAAGATGCTCCGATAGTCACACAACTTAAAGAAAAAGGGGCGCTTATTATAGGGAAAGCGAACCTAAGTGAATGGGCAAACTATATGTCAAGTCCGTCAAGTAATGGGTTTTCTGTTGTAGGAGGGCAAACCTTATGCCCTTATGGTCCCTTTGATACAGGAGGTTCTTCTTCCGGATCTGCCGTAGCCGTAGCGTTATCGATGGTTCCGTTAGCAATAGGGTCAGAGACATGTGGCTCTTTGATTTCTCCGGCTTCCAGTAATAGTGTTGTGACAATTAAGCCGACATTAGGAGTCATTAGTACAAAGCTTGTAATACCCATTACAAGAGCGCAGGATACACTCGGCCCCATTGCACAGCATGTAATGGAGGTCTATATTGCCTTTGGGGAGATGCTAGATAGTACTTATAAACATATGTATGATTTTGAAGAGGGATTACAAGAGGATTCTCTTAAGAATAAGCGATTTGGCCTCCTTCGTGACAAATATGGACGGTATATCCAATACAAGAGTGAATTAGAAAAGGCCGGATGTTCGATTACGTTGCTTGATATAGATCAAGAAAAGATGGGGATTGATATGAACCCTGTCCTAGATTACGGTATTGTTCATGATGTTATGGATTACTTCAACGAGGCTGAAATCCATACGGAGATGACAACCTTACATGATATCGTCGATTTTAATCAACGAGATCCGGAACATAACATGCCTTATGGACAACAACTATTTATACATGCACTCAGCCATTCGATATCTCGGAAAGAGTATGAATCTAAGTGGCGAGAAAATGCACGAATCGCAGCAGGTTGGTTTGAGGAAATGAAAGAACGTTACAAGTTGGATGCATTTGCCACTGATGGGACTGGATTATCAATGCTATATAGTGCGGCCGGTTATCCTGCAGTATCGGTACCTAGTGGATATTCATCACAAGGACAGCCCTACGGAATTACTTTTGTCGGATGTGCTTATGAGGATATGACACTGCTGAATTATGCCTTTGCATATGAGCACCTATATCCTCATAGAAAAAACCCTATAGTACATCAATAAAAAAAAGGTGACAAGCACCTTTTTTATTTATCCAATGATTAGGTCGACAAAAGCATATAGTTGAACTTTCGCATACAATATAGTGTTACGAACGCTTCTACGTAATCTATATATTGTATGCGAATTTAGGAAAACTTGTTTTTGACGCCCTAATCATCCAATTTCTTGATTTTCTCTTCAAATGCTTCAGGATTCGTGCATTCTTTTTCTAAATCTTCCACATCAATTTTGCTATAATCAATAGCAAGTCCTATAGATTCCATTCTTTTGATAACTTCTTTGTAGGTCATAAATATACCTCCTTATCTCCGATTCCTCATATTTATAACGGTATCAACACATATGGGTTTATTCGTTATATTATAAGTGTAACAAACTTTATAATAATTCTCAAGTAATAATTGCTATGAGACTAGAATGTTGCAATCTTGGATTGCGATGATGAGGTGGATATGATATGATGCTAAAAAAGATGACAGTAAAGGAGCAGACTATGTATAGTTTTAAGAATGATTATTCAGAAGGGATGCACCCTGATATTATGCAAGTCCTTGTGGATACAAACAATATCCAGGAAGAAGGGTACGGACTCGATGAAATTTCACGTAAAGCGAAAGAGCGGATTCGAGAAGATATACAACAACCGGAAGCAGACATACATTTTATTAGCGGTGGAACACAAACAAATTTGATCAGTATGAGTGCTTTTCTAAGACCTCATGAAGCCTGTATTTCTGTAGATACAGGGCATATTGAAACCCATGAGACGGGATCGATTGAGTATACTGGGCATAAGGTAGTAACAGTTCCTCACCATGAAGGTAAATTGTTGCCAGAACAAGTGAGGCAGGTTATAAACAATCACCCGGATGAGCACATGGTTAAACCTAAACTTGTGTATATTTCCAATCCGACGGAATTGGGAACAGTTTATTCTCGAGAAGAATTAGAAGCCCTTGCTTTGTGTTGCGATTCTTTAGACCTATATTTGTATGTAGATGGTGCGCGTTTGGCAACGGCTATTGCTCTTGGAAGCGATATTGTTACGATGGAAGATATGGGGAGATTATGTGATGCTTTTTATATTGGTGGTACGAAGAATGGATGTCTATTCGGTGAGGCTCTAGTTATTAATAATAAAGAGCTACAACAAGATTTTCGGTACCATTTGAAACAAAAAGGCGCTTTATTAGCAAAAGGACGAAGTATAGGAGCTCAATTTTTGGGTATGTTCACAAATGGCTTGTTCTATACGATGGCAAATCATGCAAATAAACAAGCTCAGAGATTAGCGGAGGCATTAAGAAAGCAGGGAATTTCCTTTTATATTGAGTCCCCTACCAATCAAATTTTTCCTATTCTGCCGAATGAAGTGATTCAGATGCTCTCAGAGTCCTTTGGTTTTCAAGAATGGGAAGTGATGTCAGAAGAGCTTACAGCTATACGACTCGTTACCTCCTGGGCAACCCCGGATGAGGCCATCGATGATTTCATAGGAACTTTACAGCAAGCCATAAAGGAGTTTGAAAATGCGTGATTTAGTTTTACTCATTGTCGTTCAGTTACTGTATGTACCCATGCTTACATTAAGAACAATCTGTATGGTTAAGAATCTGAAAGTGATGACTGCAATGTTTGGATTTATCGAGTCATTAATCTATGTGTTTGGACTAGCTATTGTATTAAGTGGAGAACAGAGTATTGTAGAGATGCTGGTGTATGCTCTAGGATTTGCGATGGGATTGGTTCTGGGAATATATATTGAACAAAAAATTGCCATTGGTTATACGAATATGAATGTCAACATAAATCATAGCAATACCCAACTTGTAGATGATTTACGAAAAGAAGGATTCGGTGTAACATTATATGTAGGTGAAGGGCTAAACGGACCTCGGCATCAGCTTGAAATTTTGACAAAGCGTAAAAGGGAAAAAGAGCTTATTCGTATGATTGTAGCTTATGAACCCCATGCTTTTATTACAGCCTATGAACCAAAACAGTTTAGAGGTGGTTATTTAACAGAAGTCATGAAAAAGCGTATGAAGCGACGACCTCGTATAGACGGACAAGAGGATGCGACCAATGTATTTGCTCGATTCTTTGAAGAAGTGGCTTCTGAAGCCAAATCTTTAGTTCATGCATGGAAACGTAAATAATCGATGTAGTATTCAAAAAGGCTATTCGGTCAGCATTTTGCTGACCGAATAGCCTTTTATGATATAGATACGTTTTATAAATTAAAGTTGTCCTGTCCTTAAACGAATATAGTCATAAATAGCTTTTGGGATATCAATATCTATACAGGATTCAAAGCCTTTAAAGCCGGGAGAGGAATTAACTTCGCAAATTTTAAAATGATCATGGTCAAAGAGGAGGTCAACCCCTGCAATATCAAGACTCAATGCTTTGGTTGCTTCAAGCGCTAGCCATTCTATTTCGGGAGTGATAGGATAGGTATCTACAGTACCACCTTGGGAAAAATTAGCCTTGAAACCGCCATTTGCAGCATGTCTTCCCATGCAACCGATGACACGACCGCCAATAACTATAACACGTAAGTCGCGTCCATAACTATCACTAATAAATTCTTGTAAAATAATGTTAAAAGAAGGATTGGTGAGTTCAACTAACTCCGTTAGGGTTCTGAATTGCTCTTCGGAATCAGCAAGGTAGACACCTTTTCCTTGGGAACCGCTTAATGCTTTTACTATGATGGGAAAACCGATTTGTTTTTTGATAAGTTCCATATTGGAAACCGGAAAGCGAAGGAGCATCGTTTTCGGAACCGGTAAATTTTTCTCTGCAAGGATTTGTAAGGAGTAAAGTTTGTCTTTAACTGTTTCAACACCCAAAGGTGTGTTGATAACCGGAACACCGAGTCGTTCCAAATGGCGTAAGACACTTAGTGCAAAGAAAGTTGTTCCGGCACCCATCCGAGGAATAACAAAATCAGGAAGAGATACGGGAACAGAGTTAACAAAGATACTTTTACGATCATCTTTGGTAACAATAATCTCAATTTCTTCAGGTTTGATAATCGTCAGTTCAATACCTTCATTTTGAGCTACGTTAATAAAGCGATTAATTTCGTATTTTTCAGGTGTAATTTCCTGATGGGATAGTTTATAAAGTATCCAACCTTTCATGAATCCTCCGGCATCTGACTTGCAGATGTTCTTATAATAGTCCGATATATATCGGCAGATAAATTATACTTCGTTAGAGGGGAAAAAACAATATCTAAAATGTATACAATATATTAAGATTTTGGACATAGGATTTTCAATGAAAAAATGATATAATATAGATATAGGCTAGAGCGAAGAGGGGACGTAACGCGTCGATTAAAAAATGAATTCGAGGTATGTCTATGGAATTTGGAAAGCAAGAAATATACACACTTCTAAAAGAATACGTAGCGAATAATGATTCGAAGGGGTGGAATCTTTTCCGTAAAAAAAACCGGCGGTTGACGTTGGATTTATCAGAGATGGATTTGTCAGAACTCCATTTTGAGAAATTTAATTTTACTGGGGTTATTTTTGAAGGAGCTCGATGTTCGGCAACGTATTTTGATCACTGTTTACTTAACAAAACAAATTTTAAAAATTCAGAGTGTTTTGGTGTAACATTTAATCACTGTAATCTTGTATCCTCAGAGATGATGGATGCAAATTTTGCAATGGCCAAATTTTTTGAATGTGATATGCGGTTTTCGAATTTTAAGAACAGTATGGTTCATCAAGTACGAATGATTCAATGTAATGGGAACAATTCGGTGTTTTATAATGCATCCTTAAATGATACAGATTTACAAGGGTCACAATTTCAATTTTCAGACTTGAGGGAATGTGAGTTTTTTAATATTGAATTGGAAGATTGCGATTTTGAAGCGGCATTTGTTGATGGCAAGACAATATTTTGGAATTGTTATTATAACAAGGATACAAATTTTACAGGGGTTGGTTTATCCGGTTGTCGCGTCGAACCTATTCTATTATCTAGTTTTCAATGTAATATAAGAAGAATTTGGTGGAAAAACTGGTATGCAGAAAAAGTTAATCGTCATAAGGAACATTTAGACGAATTTATAAAAAGCCCGATACGAGGGTTCAAGCATCTACTCTATTTCTTGGGGAATCAGCTTATGACTACCATCGTGAAGTTTTTTTGGTGGATTACTGATTATGGTTCATCAACAGTGCGTTTGCTCTCTGTTTTTAGCGGAATTACTATTTTTTTTACACTCATATATATTATATTTCCGCATCTTACCAATGACCCATTGCTCAATGAATCGACAAATCTTTTGAGAGTTTCTATTCGTGCTCTATATTTTGCTATTGTTGTGAATACGGGATTAGGGTTTGGTGAGATTAACGCTTCGGAGACAAGTATCGTCGGTCATCTTATTATAAGTACACAGTCTTTGGTTGGTTTTGTTCTTCTTGGTGCATTTCTCGTACGTATTGGTATTTTATTCCAAGGAGAATTTCCTGTCGCGTCATCTAGAACCAATGATTCAACGACACGACATTGAGTTACCTGTAGATTTGCATAAAAATAAGTGAGGTATATATATGAAAGTAAAAACGATTATAATTGATGATAGCAGTTTTTTTAGAGTTCTATTAAAAGACTTATGTGTGGATATGGATTATGAAGTTATTGCTGAATTTCCTAGAGGTGATACGTTTGTAGATGAAATTAAGCAGGGTAAATTTCAAGAGGCACAGTTATTACTTTTGGATATTAATATGCCCGGGAAATCAGGTATGGATATTATCGAGGATGTACTTGATACACTACCCGAGATTACTATTATTATGATTTCGACGTTTAGTGATATGAATAGTGTGGATCGTTGCTTAGATTTGGGTGCATCCAATTATATTAATAAAGATGCCGGGGGGTCCGAAATGAAAGACATTATTCGCTCAACACTGGAAATGAATGGTGTTTTATAATCAGGAGAATACATATGAGGAAGTTTTATATACGATGCAATATATTCCCATATGAACTTGTAAAAGGGAATGTATATAAGATAAAAAAGGTGCTGTGATTACAGCACCTTTTTTATACTCTGAGAAATTTTTATATTGTCAATGAAAGTTATCGAAGGGAGAATCTATTAGTTTGTCTTGAATTGATTGATTTGTTCTTCTAAAGCATGAGCCATTTTATTAGATTCTTCGACTTGTAATGCGATTTCACTGGAGTTAATGGTTATATTAGAAATACGCTCGGCAATATTCGAACTTCCTTCTGCTGATTCGGTAACAGAAAAGCTGATTTGCTGAATCGAATCGGCTATTTCTTTTGCCATTTGCGTCAAGCGATCTGTTGCATGAAGAAAGTCAGAACTTGAATTGTTGAAAGTGGTTGCATCATTACTGTATTGTTCGGCCGTTTTAATTAACGTTTGATAGTCCGGAATTACTTTTTCGTTAATAAAATCGAGCATGGCCATAGAATTTTTTGTAAGTCGTTCAACGGATTCTACAACACTGGCCGTTACATGTTGAATTTCACCGGCAGTATTTTTAGAGTTTTCTGCTAGTTTTCGTATTTCATCCGCAACAACAGCGAATCCACGACCATTCTCACCGGCGCGAGCGGCTTCGATAGAGGCGTTTAAGGCTAGTAGATTGGTTTCTTCTGTGATTTCGACAATGGTATCAACAAAATCGTTAATATTGATAACGGATTTCGAGTCTTCTATAGCTTGTAACATACCAGCACGAGAATCTTCATAAATAGTAGTTGCTAAACCTTGTGAATCGATGGCATTTTGTTTTAAGTGATGAGCACGATCTTGGACATCTTTAGAAAGTTGTTGACTGCTGGATGCTTTTTGACTGACCTCACTCACAACATGAATCAAGGTGTTGACATTCTCATTAACTATTTCTGTAGTGGATGCATTCTCTTGGGCAGAAGCAGAAATTTCTTCGGTAGAAGCGGAAACATCGGTAATTTCCTCGTCAACCGTAATGAGTTTTTCTTTGCTTACTTCGACTTGATGGACGATATGATTGGCAGAGTTCTTAATAGTGTTGACAAGTAATGTCATGGACTCACGTAAGGCAATAATGTCTTGAATAAGTTGTCCTGATTCATCACGATGCTTAATATAACGTTCTTCGTTTTCGTCGATGAGACTGAAATCACCCTGGGCAAAGGCGCGTAAGTGTTTGTTGGCGAGGAGAATAGGACCTGAAAAATAGCGACCAAGAAGCATGGAAATAACGATGGATATAGATATAACAATAACAAGAACAATAAATATGGCAATGTAGTTGTTGGCTTCAAAATCTTGTATAATTTGAAAATGTTTATAAATACCAATCATACCGATTAATTCTGCACCTGTAGGATCATATAATGGTGTCAGATAAGTCATGTCCTCTCCTTGTTTGTCTTCAAAGGTGACTTCTCCATTTTGGAACTGTTGATAGGCGCGAGATGATCGTTCTAATACATGATCTAATGCATCTCCTTCAGGGAGTGTTGTAGCTGACAAATTACTTCCATTGAAGATGATAATGTCGCTTTGCATTAATTCTTGAAGTTTGCTTAATAAATCAGAGTCAATCCCTATTTCTATAGTCCCAACAACGCTATCGTTATTATAAATAGGATATTTCGCGCGAATAGCCATACCACTAGTGCCGAATGCAATACCGGAATTGGCATTACCGGAAAGAGCTGCTAGAACGGTAGGATTATCGAGTTTGTTGTCACCAAATTTTTCGGGATTGTGTCCACGGTATATAACGTTGCCTTCTGCATTAACAAGCTCTAAGACGGTAACACCAATATTGTAGTTTAAATCTTCAAACAATGGATCTATATAACGCGCTAATTCGTCGCGATTGTTAGATGAGACTGCTTGAATCAAAGTGGGATTATTGCTATAACGTTCTGCAAGTTTTAAAGCATCGGAAGATATACTATCAATATAATGTCGTATACTTACAAGGGTAGAGCTCGACTCTTGTCTGATGACCGTATCAATACTTGTCAAACCGGATTCGTACATAACAAATGTTGATATAAATAGTCCTAACATGGAAATTCCCATGAGAGTAGCAATAAGTTTTGAACGTATTCCTAATTTTACCTTATTCATAAATAGACTCCTATAAGTGGGTGTCAAAATAATGTTTATATTTCATATCCGTTTCTAAAATATGCGTTGTAATCCATTCTTTCAAGAAGCGTAAGGTGTCAATTGATAAACTATATGAACCGGATTTATATTGAGCTACCAATTCACTAGCCCTTTCTTTGAAGTGTTCATGTTCCTTAATATGTTCAGCAGCATCCGGGTAGTTAGTTTGGGCAAATAGTCGTTCTTCGTTATTAAAATGTTTCGTACCATAGTCAATAAGATTATCTAGAATTTCTCCTATAACTTCTTTTGATTGACCTTTCTTCATGGCATCTGAAAGATTATTAATGAGTTCTATTAAATGCTGATGTTCTTTATTAACAGAGTCGACACCAACATCAAATTTAGGATTCCATTCAAACAGTTTCATATAGTTTCCTCCATTCTATAATAACCCTATTATAGAGGCCATACGTGTCCTTTATATGTTTTGTATGAAGAAAAAAATAGAACAAAATGAATGAAATATAAAATGTACCTATAAAAGACATAGAACCATGGTATTATAAAAAAAAATGTAAGGAGTCGGTTATGAATAAGACATTAGCTAGTAAATTATTAACATTTATTATTGTATCTGTTTTGGTTGTAACACTGTTTTTCTCAGGTCTTACATATCTTGTTATCCGATCAGGTATGGAGACGCAGATGAAAAATGATGGACATGTCTTGATTACTTCGTTGATACGAGAAATTGAAAATTATGAAGATTTAGCCTTGGGGGATATTCAAACAGTTTTTTCAACCGTTAAAGAAAACAGCCAAGGAGGGATTGTCTACCTTTCCATATCGGATAGTGATGGAAATTTGTTAGTTACAGATGAAGAGGTGCTTGGAGTGGACGCGGTCAGTTCGGCTAGTATGGAAGAGACTGAGGGAGCAACACAGGCTTCCGATACGAATGTTAAAGTAGATGTGGCAGGTTACGAAGGTGTATATAATATCACAGAAAAGATGCGAGAAAATGCATGGAGTTTGAATCTCGGACTATCCCTAAATAGCATGTATGATGAAATTGCGGATGCTATGGTAACCATTGCGTTGATAAGTTTAGCTTTTTTGGTAGTTATTATTGGTATTGGAATAATATTCTCAAAAGTGATTGTTCGTGGTTTGAAAGGTACGATTCACGGACTTCAAGAACTTGCAAAGGGTGACTTGACCGTACAGATGAATACAAATGGGAAAGATGAATTCGGGCATTTGAATCGTGCGTTAGAGCATTTTACTTCGGATTTGCGCCGGACACTTACCGATACAGTGACAGCTATTCAGGAATTTGAAAAAATAGCGAATACATTAGGTGAAACGAACAAGAATATCAACGGGAGCTCAAAGATGTTAAGTGACAGTACAGAGCAGATTATGGATATTCTTGAAAATCAAAGACAAACGACTCAAAATCTTGAAGTTACATTTAGAAGTTTTGAAAGTATGTTGGATGATATGAGTCGGAAAACGGCAACGGTTCAAGATGGAAATGAAAATATCATGAAAGTATCTCAAACAGGTAATAATCATTTGTCTCAACTGGTTGATGCTATGCGTGACGTTACGGATAGCTTTGATGTGGGAACGAAGCATATTGAACAATTAAATACGAATGTAAGTGTTATTACAGAAATTACAGAAGTCATCAATAGCGTTGCGCAGCAAACCAATCTTCTGGCCTTGAATGCAGCGATTGAAGCAGCACGTGCGGGAGAATCAGGTCGAGGATTCGCTATTGTCGCTGAGGAAATTAAGAAATTAGCGGAGCAAGTTATTCAATCATCAGAGGATATTAATCAGTCCACAGAGCAAATGAAATTTGTGGTATATGAAGTTACTGAAAGTAATAAAGGTATTGCGGAAAGAATTGATCATCAGAAGGCATTTGTTGATAATACAGTAGAATCATTTACTCATATCCGTGATGAGGTCAAGCATACAACCAATCAGCTAACAGAGTTGATGCAACATATTCGTCACATTGAGACGAGTAAAAATCAAATTGTTCAAGATTTGCAAGACGTTCATAGTATTTCAGAACAAGCTGAAAGTCATGGACAGCAAATGAATACAATTGTCATAACAGAGGTGGAGGAAGTTGAAACTTTATCGAAAATTTCTTCTTCGATATTCAAATTAGGTAAGCAGCTCAAAGAAAATGTTCGAAAATTTAAAATATAATAGATGGACAAGTCAATTCTCTGTTAATGTTGAATCGATTATTTGAAAAAGATATTTTAAAGGGGGTTAAAGAAGTACAATTGCTGAATATGTATTGTCATAGTTGTCATTTTGCGTTATAATGTCAGCGTTTGAGGTCTTTTGTATCTAGTATACGGGCATGTTTATAGTAAGACGAAGGAGTTGCTTGCCTATAAAAAACATTCTGTATAATTCATTCAAATATGAACATGCCAACACACTAGATAGACTATAAAAATGGGGAATACCCTGTGAATCAAAAACAACAAAATAACGCGACAGTTGATATGGAGGACGAAAATGAATGTAATAGGTAAAGCCTTAATTGCTCAAGGAGGAGGCCCAACGGCCGTAATTAATCAATCACTTGTAGGCGCAGTTTTAGAGGCTCGAAAGTACAGGGAGATTACAAAAGTTTATGGTGCAATTAAAGGTGTTGAAGGGATTATAGAGGAGTCTTTTGTAGATTTGTCTCAGGAGACGTTTTATAATCTGGAACGGGTAGCAAAAACGCCCTCAGCAGCATTACATTCGACACGAGTGAAACCGGATGATGCTTATTGTGCTCGTATAGTTGAAGTTTTCCGTAAACATAACATTCGTTATTTCTTCTATATTGGTGGAAATGATTCGTCCGATACATTACGGATTATCGGAGATTACGCACGTCGTGTATCCTATGAGATGAAAGCAATTCATATACCCAAAACGATTGACAATGATTTGGTCCACAATGATCATACGCCCGGATATGCATCGGCGGCTCAATTTGTAGCGCAAACATTTCTTGGGGTCAATTTAGATAATCGAGCTTTAGGTGGTGTATATATCGGCGTTGTTATGGGACGCCATGCGGGCTTTTTAACGGCTGCCGCAGCTATTGCGGCAAAGTATCCGGATGATGGTCCACATCTTATCTATCTGCCGGAACGAGCGTTTTCTATTGAACAGTTTATACGTGATGTTGAACGGATATATAAAAAATACGGACGATGTGTTATTGCTGTTTCAGAAGGTATTCAAGATGAAGCAGGGGTTCCTATAATGACAAAAATAATGCAAGATATAGAAACAGACCAGCATGGGAATGTACATCTTTCAGGTGGAGCCTTAGGAGATATGTTGGTTCATATAATTCATGAACATCTTGATATTAAAAGGGTGCGTGCAGATACATTCGGTTATCTACAGCGCTCATTCGCCGGTTGTGTAAGTAAGGTAGATCAACATGAAGCGCGAGAGGTCGGTGAACGGGCAGTACAAATGGCCATATGTAACGACGGAGATGGCTCGGTTGCTATTGAAAGAATCGGAGATTATTCTGTTGATTATGTTTTAAAACCTTTGAAACAAATTGCAGGTAAGACACGTCATATGCCGGATCATTTTATTAATGAAGAAGGGAATCATATAACAGATGCATTCAAATATTATCTGCGACCGCTACTAGGATATGATTTCCCGGATATTCATCTTCTTCGCGCACCTAAAGTTGAATGTGTTTTGGTCGATGAAGAGTATTTGGCATAGCATTTTGTTCATTTTGTAACAAAGATTTACATAGCTTTTACTCAAAATGCATGATATAATCGCAATGTTATTTAATTAACAAGATAGAAAAAAAGGAGTTATTACAATGAAGAAATTTATGGCATTATTTTTAACACTCGTATTAACAATGGTAGTTTTCAGTGCATGTGGTAAAGACAAAGATGCAACCGCAGATGTTTATGAAAACGAAGGGGCAACCACAGATGAAGCAACAAGCGATAGTGATGATAGTCAAGAAGCTGATGTTGTAACAACAGCATCTATCGTGACAGATGCAGATGCATTTGTGAAAGCTGTAAGTGCAGATGGTACATGGATTGCAGCAGCACTTAATGATATTACAGTAGAGGCTGATCTTGTTGTAGAAGGTGAATTTACAAACAAAGATCAAATCGCACGTAAAATTGCGCTTTATACACAAGATGATGAACATAACATTTTGGAACAATTCACATTGACAGCGCCAAAAATGATCGTAAAAAGTGAGAATACAAAACTTCAAGGCGGTACATTTGTAGGTGATATTTATGTAGAAGCAAACGGATTCCAATTGAGTAAACAAGCAACAGTAGAAGGTAATATTTACTTTGCAACTCAAGAATACATGGATTCTTATACAGTTGATGAAACATCTGTTGTAAATGGTGAGACATCTGTAGCAACTGCAGATGAAGATAGTGTTGACGTTGTAACAACAGCATCTATCGTAACAGATGCAGATGCATTTGTGAAAGCTGTAAGTGCAGACGGTACATGGATTGCAGCAGCACTTAATGATATTACAGTAGAGGCTGATCTTGTTGTAGAAGGTGAATTTACAAACAAAGATCAAATCGCACGTAAAATTGCGCTTTATACACAAGATGATGAACATAACATTTTGGAACAATTCACATTGACAGCACCAAAAATGATCGTAAAAAGTGAGAATACAAAACTTCAAGGCGGTACATTTGTAGGTGATATCTATGTAGAAGCAAACGGATTCGAAGTAAGTAAACAAGCAACAGTAGAAGGTAATATCTACTTTGCAAGTCAAGAATACATGGATTCATATGTACTAGATGAAACAGCTGAAGTAACAGGTGATGTAGCTGTTCAATAGGAATATGGACTAATTTTATAAGTAAAGAGAGAAAGCAATACATTGGCATGAAAATATGTCAGTGTATTGCTTTATTTATTGTGATTAAAGCGACAAAAGCAAGTTTCACTAAATTCACATACACTATATGCTTTTGTCGACCTAATCATTTTGTGATTAGCCCGAAAAAGCAAGTTTCACTAAATTCACATACACTATATAGATTACGTAGGTGCATTCGTAACAATATAGTGTATATGAAAGTTCAACTATATGCTTTTGTCGACCTAATCATTTTGTGAATTTACGGATATAGGGGTGCGCTTCTGGGTGAAGAATGATATAATTAAAGATAAGATTCCTGTCCTAGGGGATAGGAGTAAGTTTTTTCAATGTATGTAATCTAGTATCGGCTACTGAGAGGGTAGACGGAGGTAGGTACATGAAGAATCTTAGTATTAAGGGTAAACTTATCATATTAGTATTGCTTCCGGCAATATTAACTATTGTCACTATTATTATCACGGTAACTGCAATGTTGAATATAACATATGAATTAGAGGATATCCTATACGACAAGATGTTTGTGAGTTCTCAATTGATTCTGAATGCAGATCGTGATTTCTATCAAGCCCGATTAGCAGAAGTGGAACTGTTAACAAATGAATCAGCTACGCAGGAAGAACGCGATGGGTTTGCTACAGACTATCAAGAGAATGCAGGACAAACTTATGATCGTGTTACAGAGGCAATGACTTTATTATCGGAGAATCAATTTTTCTATGCCGAGTTTGTGGGAGAGAACGGAAGCAGTTTAGAGACAACCTATGCAAATTTTCTGGAAGATTATAATGGATGGTATGCAAGTTATGACCCGGTAACCCAAAGTGGTGATATAGAGGAGCACTTGACCTTGTTTGCTGAAACACGCAACTATTTGGATATTATGGGAGAAGTCATTATTGATTTTGGGACGTATGAACGAACGCATATTGAAGAGGATGTTATTGGTACCATTCTTATTACCATTGGTATTATTGTGGTGTTCATACTCATAACCTTCATTATCGCTATTCGTATGAGTAGTTATATTCGTAAAGCAGTAGGTCATACCACAGAAATTGCCAAGCAACTTGCTGATAAGGATCTTCGGAGTATCCAACGGCAGATGGCAGTGTATGGGGAAGATGAACTTGGTGTCATGTCTAAGTCGATGCACAGCCTATTTGATAACCTGGTTGATATTATTCATGAATTGATTAAGGATGCAGAGGACTTGAAGAATGTTGCCGGTGTGATGAAAGTGAGTAGTGAAGAAGTGGGTGCTGCAACACATGAAATTGCCAATACGGTGGGAGATATAGCAGAAGGAGCTTCGGATCAAGCAAAAGATACGAATACTGTTCTTGATTCTATTAATGTATTGGGGGACATTGTTGGTGAGAACACGGACAGTGCTGAGGCATTGAAAAATTTTAGTCGCGAAATTGGTGAACTTGTGAGTGCGGGACAACAATCGGTGACAGATTTAACGGATAAGACATCTTTGACACAAGCTTCATTTGAAGAAATATCAGCAGTCATTCAACTGACTAATGAAAGTGCTTCTCGAATAGGAGATGCAAGTAATCTCATTGCCGATATTGCAACGCAAACAAACCTCTTAGCCTTGAACGCTGCTATAGAGGCAGCAAGAGCCGGAGAAGCAGGTAAGGGATTTGCGGTCGTTGCTGATGAGATTCGAAAATTAGCTGAACAATCGACTAAATCGACACAAGTTATTGATACCATGTTAAATGAGTTAAGTGTGAATATTAACAATGCGAATAAAAAGAACAAAGAGACACGACAAGTGTTTGAGGATCAGGTTTTAAGTGTTCAAGAGACAAATGAGAAGTATCAAGGTATTTCACTTAAGATTTCAGATATTAATCGAACGATTGAGTCATTGTCAAAAAGTTCATACCGTATGGATCAGAGTCGTAATCAAGTAGAAGAAATCATGGCATCTTTGGCGGGAACCGCTACGGAGAATGCAGCGAGTTCAGAGGAAACTTTGGCAGCGACAGAGGAAATACTAGCTACAGTTGACGGAATAAAAGATATCAGTGATAAAGTCAGTGAATTAGCTAATATTTTGAATGAAGTTGTTACCCAATTTAAGATCGAATAAGTATATATTCTACTATAAAGAGATATTGTAATAATCACTTGTTCATGTATAATGGATGGGTGATTATTTTTTTGGATTGGAGAAGGATATGGAAAAAAGAGCATCACGTATGCCTAAAGAAGCAGCCTATAAAAAAATAGCTCGTGATATAGCACGAAAGATAACGACAGGAGAATATGAGGTAGGAAGTAAGCTAAGAGGACGATCTGTGCTTGCCAGTGCCTATAATGTCTCGTCTGAGACGGTAAGAAAAGCGATTGTACAATTAAGTCATTATGAAGTCGTCATAGTGAAACAAAGCAGTGGAATTTATATTACATCTAAAGAAAATGCTGAAGTTTTTTTGAAAGATCATGAAAAGCAGAAGGAAGAACTCCAAGTTTATGACAAGATGTCGGAATTGTTAAAGGAAATGGGGGGGATTCGTGAAGAAATGGTCGATCAAATGACGACCATTCGAGAGAATGTCGGCAAAACGAGAACAGCGGCGTATCGAATTTTTAGTTTGTTTATTTCAGTAAATGAACTTAAAGTATTTGAAACCATAAGAGACTTGGATTTTATAGAAAAAGAACGTGGATTAGTAATTGGAATTAAGCGTGATTTGGGCGACATTGTTATGCCGGAGAAGAACGTCAAACTTATGGAAAATGATCGGATTTATTTTAGTGGTTTTATGGAAACGGAGCAATTTTTATATATGATCCTCAATGAAAAAGGTGTTTTCCCATTCAAAGAAAAGTAACCAAAATGGTTGCTTTTTTTTTGTTCAATTTGTCGGATTCTGACAAAAAATGGTTTCTGATTTTACAAACCGACAACTTATGTGTATAATACAAGTTGTCAATAAAGAAAAAATCAGGAGGAAAATATGAAAAAAATAATGAGAATGAAGAGTATTTTGATGAGTATTGCACTTGTCTTATTAATTGCGGGATGTTCAAAGGAACCAGATATTATCAAAGTCGGAGAAGGGGATTGGGATAGTAATGCCTTCCACGATCAAGTTGCAAAATTTATTATTGAAAATGGTTATGGGGCAAAGTTAGATATTATAACAGCGGATACAGCCGTTATGGTATCCGGTCTTAAGACAAACAAAATTGATATGTCCATGGAATTATGGTCAGATAATATTCCGACATATCAAGATGATATTGATGCAGGAGATTATGTAGCGTTATCAACAAATTTTGATGATAACATGCAAGGCTTATATGTTCCGACATATGTTGTTGAAGGCGATGATGCAGTAGCGCCGGACTTAACTTCAGTGAGTCAATTAAAGGATTATGCGAATTTATTCCCAGACCCTGAAGATCCATCTAAAGGTATTATTTATGGTGGTCCGGAAGGATGGTCTGCAACAGAATTTCTCCATAACAAAATTGAAGCATTAGGTTTAGATGAAGTTTATAACTTTAGAACTATTGATTCAGGGGCTACTTTAGCCGCTACTCTATCAGGAGCATACCAACGTAAAGAACCATGGTTAGGCTATTATTGGGAACCAACTTGGGTAATGGGTCTTTATGACATGACCTTAATTGACGACGAACCCTATTCAGAAGAAAATTTCAATCAAGGAATCGGTGCTTTCCCAACAGTTGATGTTCAGGTTGTAGCAACACCGGATTTTGTTGAAAAGCATCCTGAAATTACAGCGTTTTTAAAAAATTACACAACATCATCAGAGTTAACAAGTCAAGCGTTAGGTTATATGCAAGACAATGAAGCAGAATCTGAAGAAGCAGCAGTATGGTTTTTGAAAGAAAACGATATGTGGAAAGACTGGGTATCGGATGAAGCATTGAGCAAGATTGAATCTGCATTGGATGCATACTAGATTATAAAGAAAAATATTACAGGGACAGGTGCCTTGCACCAGTCCCTATAACAATGAAAAGGAGTTGTTCAAATCGTGTTTAATTTTCCGGAAGGTCTTCGGTTTGAAATCAGTCAACCAATTGACGACTTTGTAGCGTGGTTAGTTATAAATTTGGATTGGCTTTTTGATGCCATACGAAGAATAATATTAGTACTATTGAATACTGTAGAAAAGGGTTTAGGTTTTATACCTTGGTGGCTATTTGTTATAGCACTTTTTTTTGCAGGATGGAAACTTTATAAATTATCAACAGGTATCCTATTATCAGCCATGTTGTTTCTCATTGGATTGTTTGGTTTATGGGGACCTATGTTGTATACACTAGCTATTGTCATTGTTTCAGTGCTTGTTTCATTTGTCATTGGATTACCAATGGGAATATGGATGGCAAAATCAGAGCGTGTACAAGCCATTATGTTGCCCATTTTAGATGGTATGCAGACAATGCCTAGTTTTGTGTATTTATTACCGGCTGTTATGTTATTTGGATTTGGTAAAGTTCCGGCCCTTATAGCTACAACAACTTATGCCATTCCACCACTTATTCGATTGACATATTTAGGTATTTCTACGGTGAACAAAGAGGTTATTGAAGCTGGATTGTCTTTTGGTTCAACATCACGCCAAATGCTAGTTAAAATTGAGTTTCCTCAGGCACTGTCTTCAATTATGACAGGTGTCAATCAAACAACAATGATGGCTATGGCAATGGTTGTTATCGCATCCATGATTGGTGCGGAAGGTATTGGTGAGCAAGTTCTTATCTCTATACGACGTTTAGAAGTTGGTAATGGTTTTCAATCGGGACTTGCTATTGTCTTTTTAGCTATTATTCTTGACCGTGTTCTACAAGGTACAGCAAAGAAATTGAAAGAAAGGTCGTGATGAGATGGCGAACAAAAAAGTAGAAATTAAGAATTTGAGATTGGTATTTGGTAAGAAAAAAGAGCGTGCCATTGCAATGTTGGATAAAGGTATTTCGATTCAAGAAATACGTGAAAAAACAGGGACAGCGGTAGGTGTTAATGATGTAAGTTTTGATATAGAAGAAGGCGAAATGTTTGTTATTGTGGGACTATCCGGTAGTGGAAAGTCCTCATTAATTCGTTGTTTAAACCTATTGAATATACCAACACAAGGTGAAATATTTATTGATGGAGAGAACATATGTGAATATACGGAACAGCAATTGCGTGAATTAAGGCGACACAAAGTATCCATGGTTTTTCAACATTTTGGATTGCTTAGTCATCGCACGGTATTAAAAAATGTTGAATATGGTTTGGAAGTGCAAGATGTAAGCGAAAGTGAACGGAAAGAAAAAGCACAGGAAGCTATTGAACTTGTCGGACTGAAAGGGTGGGAGAATTACTATCCAAGGCAACTGAGTGGTGGTATGAAACAGAGAGTTGGTTTAGCTCGAGCATTAACGAATGAACCGGAACTATTACTGATGGATGAACCTTTTAGTGCCTTAGATCCCCTTATTCGTCGAGAGATGCAAATAGAACTGTTGAGCATTGAAGACTATATGGATAAAACCATTGTGTTTATCACCCATGATATGAATGAAGCCTTTAAGCTAGGAGATCGTGTGGCCTTACTTAAAGATGGTGAGTTAGTACAAATTGGTAAACCAAAAGACTTTTTTGAAAATCCGGCGAATGAATATGTTGAAAGTTTTATTGAAGATGTTGATAAATCAAGGATATTACGAGTTAAAACAGTGATGCGTGAACCGGTTGTCTTAGCTAAAGAAGAGGATTCATGTGAGACAATTTACAAACAACTAGAAGTAAACGAGAGAGACTTTTGCTACGTTGTCGGACCGGATAAGACGTTGCTAGGCTATGTGGAAAAAGAAACGATAGCTGATAAAAAAGACACCGTTGGCATGCATATGGTTAAAGAATTTGAAGAAATCAATAGAAATGCGTATCTAAATGAACTTTGGAACAAGTTAGATGAAAGTGACATTGATGTTGCAGTAACAGACAAAAAGCAACGTATACGCGGAGTAATAAGTCATGATGATATCGTACATGCCTTGTCTTAAAATTATATAGGAAAGAAATCCATGTAAATTCTTTGTTTTTCTTATTTTTTATAGTATAAAAGTCCTAAATGCTATATAATAGCAGTATAACTTTAACGAGCAGCCGATCGTTGATTGGCTATATACGTGAAACAAGGGGAATTTGCATGCGAGAAAAACTCAAATTGTTTCCGTTGGAGACAAAAATTTTTATTTCTATACTTAGTGCCGCAATACTTTTATCTGTTGTATTAATCATTGAGAATGTTATGATTGATTATCCAATGGTGGCAAATGTCAAGTGGTTTGTAATGATTAGTCTATGTTCTGTGGCTTTATACTTTATTCTTCAGGATAAATATGTATCAATTATGGAAAGAGCAGTGTTCTTTGTTACGATTGTTGGATTGCTTCCATTGGGATGGATGAATACAAGTATTCGTAATCCGTTTACTATCGGATATTCATTTTTAATTCTTATAGCATCGGTTTTCCTTTTTAAAGGAGGATGGCAGTGGTTTTTTATTTGTATAGAATTAGTTGTTGTACTATTGATGTTAACATTAACCTATTTACATCCGGAGTATTTTGCTGTCGTTGATAGCAACACGGAGATGAAAGATGTTTTTTTTCAGATTCCAATTACGTTTTTTGGTGCCATAATGCTTCTTCGAGCATTTTCATCAGCTTATCATTCCACAGTGAATAAGTTAAAAGAGCAGAAGGACACACTGACCTATATTACTCTTCATGATGAATTAACCGGAATTTATAATCGACGTCATATCTTTCAATTGTTGGAGCATATTGAACAACACTTTGATCGATATGGCAAGATTGTTATCGGTATGATTGATTTGGATGATTTCAAATCGGTTAATGATACATTTGGTCATGTGGCTGGAGATGAGTTGTTAAAGGAGTCAGCGGCTACGATTGAAGAGATTATTGGGGACAAAGGGATTGTTGGTCGTTATGGAGGCGATGAGTTTATCATTGTTATGGACCAATTGGGGGATATACCATACAAATCCATATTATCTCAATTACATCGTATGTCCGATGTTATGGAGAAGAATCAAGGGGCAACATCCTTTAGTGGTGGATTCATAGTTATTCAAGAGCTACAATCTTTGGAAAAATGTTTGGCACAGGCGGATGAATTACTGTATCATTCGAAAAGCCGTGGTAAAAACAGGATTTTTGTGAAAGAATATTATCAAGGAACTACAGTGATGTCAGAAATAAATTAAATGTTTGAATAAAACTATTGACGAATAATTCGTAATATATTAAAATGAATAGTGCAGTCGGCTTCTATGGCTCAGTTGGTAGAGCAGCTCATTCGTAATGAGCAGGTCGCCGGTTCGAGTCCGGCTAGGAGCTTAAAAATCGCCAAGAAGATCTTGGCGATTTTTTTATGCGATAGTATCCATGGATATTAAGGATTAGTGGAACCCACCGATATAAAGATAATATTATAAAATTGAAAGTGTTAAATATGTGTTCTTGCAACATGTTCTATTGGAAACGTGAAAATGCCCGTTTTGTAAAAAAAAATGAAGTGAAGTGTTGAAATACTTGCAATAATTGTGTATGATGAGAGAAGAATATATCCATAGGAGGAGAAGGAATGAATGGTTTGAATGAACAACATTTACCTGAACTTGAAAAACGACTTCAAGAGACTCGAAAGGCATTAGATGCCTACAAAGCAAAGGCATTGGACCTAAATATGGCTAGAGGAAAACCATGTACTGAGCAGCTTGATTTAAGCGATGAATTGATTCAATGGGATGACAACATGAAAAATGGCACGGATTACAGAAATTACGGAATATTAGATGGTATTCCGGAATTGAAGGAGATCTTTGCAGAAGTTTTAGATGTCGAATCAGATGAATGCTTTATTGGTGGAAGTTCCAGTCTAAATCTTATGTATGATATGGTATCTAAAGCGATGTTTTTAGGAACTGTTGATAGCAATGAGCCTTGGTCTACTCAGGGAAAGGTAAGTTTCCTATGTCCGGTTCCGGGATACGATCGTCATTTTGGTGTGTGTGAAGCATTAGGTATTGATATGATAAATATACCAATGACTACTGCTGGCCCTGATATGGACCAAGTAGAAGCATTGGTAAAAGATAATCCTATGATTAAGGGGATTTGGTGCGTTCCTAAATACGCAAATCCTTCAGGAATATCCTACTCAGATGACGTCGTACAACGTTTAGCAACAATGGAAACGGCAGCAAAGGATTTTAGGATTTTTTGGGATAATGCATATGCGGTTCACCATTTGACAGACACACCGGATCAACTGTCTCCTATATTAGAAGCATGTAAAGAAGCCGGTCATCCAACACGGGTTTATCTATTTGCCTCAACATCAAAAATAACCTATGCCGGAGCTGGTGTTGCAGCAATGGCTATGAATAAAACAAATTTAGCCTATATTAAGAAGCAAATGAGCTATCAGACGATAGGTTTTAATAAAGTAAATCAATATTTGCATGCACGCTTTCTTAAGGATTACAGTGGGTTGGAAGAACATATGAAAGGGCATGCAGCTATTTTGGCGCCTAAATTTGAACGTGTTCTTTCTATATTAAAGGAAGAGCTCGAGCAAGAACAAATTGCCAATTGGAATGAGCCTAAAGGCGGATACTTTATAAGTTTGGATGTAATGCCTCATACTGCAAAAGCTGTTGTAAGTCGATGTCTTGAATGTGGTGTTACCCTTACACCGGCCGGAGCGACATATCCTTACGGACGTGATGAAGAGGATAAAAATATTCGTATTGCACCGACATTTCCACCTCTTGATGAGTTGGATACAGCGATTCGGATTCTTTGTTTATGTGTTAAGGAAGCAGCGTATGAGCAAAAAATAAAAAACTTTGAGAGTCAAAGCATTTGACTTTTCATTCAAAACTAGGTATTATTCTTAGTGAAGAAGGAAGTCTAAGTAGATTCCTTTATTAACTAAGGCGTTATTGCCATGAATGAGATAGGAGCGTATCAGATGATAGTGACACCCAAAGTACGAGGATTTATTTGCACAACAGCGCATCCAATTGGATGTGAGATGAATGTGAAAGATCAAGTGAACTACGTTAAGAATGAAACGATGCCGCAGGAGGGTCCAAAGAATGTCTTGATTATTGGGGCTTCGACCGGCTATGGCTTGGCGACTCGAATCGTTTCTATGGCAGGATTTCAGGCCAATACATTAGGTGTTTTCTTTGAAAAGGAAGCAAAAGGTAAACGAACAGCATCTGCAGGCTGGTATAATTCGGCGGCTGTTGAAACAATAGCATTGCAAGAAGGTATTTATGCTAAAAGTATAAATGGGGATGCTTTTAGTGATGCAATAAAAGACGAAACAATACGTACAATTCGAGAAGATATGGGGACCGTTGATTTGGTTGTTTACTCTTTGGCTGCTCCGCGACGTATTGACCCTAAGACGGGAGAAAAATACACATCGGTGTTAAAGCCTATTGGTGAACCCTACACAAATAAGTCCATTGATGTTATGGAAAAAACGATAGAGCCTGCTACGATAGAACCGGCTACAGAGGAAGAGATTGAAGCGACCATTAAGGTTATGGGTGGTGAAGACTGGGCTCTTTGGATAGAGCGTTTGCTTGAGGAAGGATTATTAAGTAACCAGGCTAAAACCATTGCATATTCATATATTGGTCCTGATGTCACCCGAGCTATTTATCGAGAAGGCACTATAGGAATGGCGAAGAAGCATTTGGAACAGACGGCTTCAGCCCTTGAGTCTAAGATGAAGGGTATTGAAGGTAATGCCAAAGTTGTTGTTGCCAAAGCATTGGTGACACAGGCTAGTTCAGCGATACCGATTGTACCATTGTATATTGCTGCATTGTATAAAACAATGAAGGAAAAAGGAACCCATGAAGGATGTATTGAACAAATCACCCGTTTGTTCAAAGATATTTTATATGGAGATCAAGATATGATCGATGATCAAGGACGCATTCGTATTGACAATCTGGAAATGGAAAGTGGCATTCAAAAAGAAGCTTTAAGCGTTTTTGACCAGGTCACAACAGAGAATATTGATGAAGTGATTGATATTGACCATTATCGAGAAGCATTTTACGAACTCTTCGGATTTGGAAGACATGATTTAGATTATGACCAAGATGTTAACATTGAGGTAAAAATACCGAGCTTAAGCTAAACACCTAGACAGAACGTATGACATATGATAGTATTAATGATAATCAATATCATTAAGGAGTGATTCGTTTGAAGTTCTCTAAAAACTATGAAGTTTTTCCTATACAGGTGCAAGAAATCATTCAAGAGGCTAAAGACACGGTGACTTTCGTATTCAATAAACCCGATGGTTTGGAATGGGATGAGGGTGCACACACACATTTAGCTTTGGATAAGTTTGATGATGCTTTAGGTTGGTGGAAGAAAGAAGATGTACGCCATTTTTCTATTATGTCTCTAAGTAATGAAAATAAATTGTCACTGACAACGCGTTTACCAAAAACATGTACATCTTTCAAAGGTGTTATGAAAAAAGCAACAATCGGTGATACCTATTATTTGTTTAAAGTTGGAAGTCGTTTGAAATTAAAACGAGATGGTCGTCCGGTCGTTGCATTAACTGCCGGTGTCGCTCTTGCTACGGCAAGGCCTTTAATGCGACATTTTGTTGAAAACACGAAAGGCATAGAACAATTCATTAGTATTCACATTGATTCAAGTGGAGAGTATTTGTTTGAAGAGGAAATGGCAGAATATGTTAGGCAGCAACCATTGCTTAAGCACATTACCTTAAATCGAAGAGAGCAGTTTTATCGAACGATAGAGGAAATGTTAGCAACGCACACAGACTTGAGGAATGCTGACTATTATGTGATCGGTAGTGATAGTTACTTAATGGAAGTAAGAGATTGTCTCTTGGAAGCCGGTGTGAAAGAAGACTATATTTTCTTTGATCGGAAGGATACTTTTTTGAGTGATCAACTTGACTTGAGACGCGAGGCGTAAATAGCGGATCGCTTGATATCAAGAATATCCCATGTCAGTTCGTATTAAATAAATGTGCCAAGCAGCAGTCTATGGTGAAAATGAACAAAGACTGCTGTTTTTTTATTTATCCTTTACAAGGAGTTGACAATTGATACGTTTAGCGTTATTATTATAAGTGTTGTCTGACAACAGACCGCAGACAACTTCGGAGAATATAACTCCCCCTAAAAACTCAGGGGTTGGTGATTTGTACAGCTCAACAATAACTGCCCCTGAAGCTCTCTTAAAAAAATGTTGGAGGTATAAGATGCAAAAGTATAATACGTTAAACGCCCTTATTGAAAGTGGAGTCGTAGCAGTTGTTCGTGCTGAATCAAAAGAACAAGGATTAAAAATTATTGAAGCAGTAACAAAAGGTGGTATTAAAGCCCTTGAGATTACCTTGACAGTTCCTGGAGCTGTAGAAATCATTCGTGATCTTGTAGAAGAGTACAAAGGAACAGATGTCATCATTGGAGCCGGAACAGTACTTGACCCAGAATCAGCTAGAGCGTGTATCTTAGCCGGTGCAAAATATATCGTAAGCCCATGCTTTGATAAAGCAGCAGCTGAATTATGTAACCGTTATGCAATCCCTTACATGCCTGGTGTTATGACACCTAAAGAAGTTGTGACTGCACTTGAAGCTGGTGTGGATATTTGTAAAGTATTCCCTGGTAACTTGTTTGGACCTTCTGTTATCGGCGCATTCAAAGGACCTATTCCACAAGGTAACTACATGCCTACAGGTGGTGTTGATTTGTCAAACGTTGGCGAATGGATTCAAAAGGGTGCTATTGCAGTCGGTGTTGGTTCAGTTTTAACTAAAGGTGCTAAAACAGGCGATTACGAAGCTGTAACAGAAACTGCAAAGAAATTTATTGCAGCTGTTAAAGATGCTCGTGAAGCATTATAATATACAGTAATTAGTTTATTTTTTGGAGGATACTATGAAAAAAATCGTTACACTTGGAGAAATTATGTTGCGTTTATCTCCACAAGACAAACAACGTTTTGTACAAGCAAATAGCTTTGATGTTGTTTATGGTGGTGGTGAAGCAAATGTTGCAGTATCATTATCAAACTATGGTATGGATGCAAGCTTTGTTACAAAATTACCGGACAACCCAATTGGTCAAAGTGCTATTAATCACTTAAGACAATATGGCGTTCATACAGACAATATTGCTATTGGTGGCGAACGTGTAGGTATCTACTACTTAGAACATGGTGCTTCTATGCGTCCATCTAAAGTTGTTTATGACCGTGCTCATTCTTCAATTGCAGAAGCGACAGCTGCTGATTTTGATTTTGATGCAATTTTTGAAGGTGTGGATTGGTTCCATTTCTCAGGAATTACACCGGCTCTTAGTAAAGAAGCGGCAATACTAACAGAAGAAGCGCTTAAGGCAGCAAAACGTCATAATGTAACGGTATCTGTTGACCTTAACTACCGCAAGAAATTATGGACACCGGCAGAAGCAAAAGAGTGTATGACAAACTTGATGCAATATGTTGATGTATGTATCGGTAATGAAGAAGATGCAGAAAAAGTTCTTGGTTTCAAACCAGGGGAAACAGATGTAACAAAAGGATCATTAGAACTTGACGGTTACAAAAGCATCTTCAAACAAATGCAAGAAGAATTTGACTTCAAATATGTTGTTACGACATTACGTGAAAGTCATTCAGCTTCTGATAATGGTTGGTCAGCACTCATCTACAATGGTGAAGAATTCTATCAATCAAAACACTATGATATCCGTATCGTAGACCGCGTTGGTGGTGGTGATTCATTTGCCGGTGGTTTGATCTACGGACTATTAGCAAGTGATGATTTCAAATATGCATTAGAATTTGCTGTTGGTGCATCAGCACTTAAACATACAATCTTCGGTGATGCAAACTTAGTAACTGTTGATGAAGTTGAAACCTTAATCAATGGTGATGCATCCGGTCGTGTACAACGATAGGTGTCGTATTATCTTGACAGATATCATAAATTCTAGTAATATATTATCAGACTAATGGTGATTTGAGCTGATATTGGGTATTAGCTACCCGATATCAGCTTTTCTTAAGTTCAAAGAAAAGCTCTAAATGTAATATCCTATGAAATAAATGTGTTCGCAAGCGTTGATTGTATGAATGCAGTTTCTAATAGATAGATATCCATCTAAGGAGGGTTCATATGTATGATAAAGGCATTCTGTCAGAAAAAGTAGCAGAAGATATAAGACAAATGATTGTGGACAAGAATTTGAAACCTGGGGATAAGCTTCCTAATGAAATCGAGATGGCAGAGTTGATTAATGTAAGTCGTTCGACAGTACGCGAGGCAATAAAAATACTGGTGTCAACCAATGTGCTTGTTGTTAAACGGGGGTTAGGAACGTTTGTTACTAAAAATCCGGGTGTATCCAAAGATCCTTTGGGCATACATTTTATGGAGGAAGATAATCTGCTTTTGCATTTTTTTGAAATGCGCCTTATATTAGAGCCTCAGATGATACGTATTGCAGCCATACGAGGGACAGAAGCAGATTTTTTGAGAATTGAAGTTGCCTATAGAGAAGTTATTGATCGTATTCGTGATGGCAAAAATCATACAAGTGCGGATATTCGTTTTCATAATCGTATCGCAGAAGCAACGCATAATCCCATTATGAAGCGAATTATACCTATAATTAATGATGGTATTAAAGGCGGTTATTCTAAGACGAAGGATAATCCTGAAATGGCAGAAGTTGTATTAGCTCAGCATGCAGAAATAATGAGGTCATTAAGAGCTAGAGACCCGGAAGCGGCTTTTAAAGCTATGGAAAGTCATATAGAATATGGTTTGAGTCGTTCCAAAAAAATATCCTAGATAAATGAGACAACCACCACTTGACAAGATGGTGGTTTTTATATACAATACTATTATCAGCACTCGACAACGAAGAGTGCTAACACATGGAAAGGATGTGATGATATGAACATGGAAATGATGACAAAACGCTCCATGGAAAGCATAGAACAAGCACAGAAAATGGCTATTCGACTCAATCATACACAGATCGACCCCTTACATTTACACTATGGTTTATTGGCGGATACTCAAGGTCTAATTCATAATATATTATCAACAGAAAAAGTAGATGTAAAACGCTATCTATCCGCTATTGAAGAGGCATTGAATAATGAACCTCAAGTAGAAAATGCATCGAATGAACTTTATGCATCAAGACCGCTCAATCGTGTTTTTGTTCAAGCGGAAGATATTGCTAAGAGTATGCAAGACGAGTATATTAGTGTGGAACATCTATACTTAGCACTTATAAAGACAGCTAAGGGAAAAGATAAAACACTTTTGAATCAATTTGGAATCACACAAGACTTAGTTTTACGTGGATTAAAAGGTATTCGAGAGAATAGGAAGGTAACGAGTGATAATCCGGAGTCTCAATATGAAGCATTGAGTAAATTCGGACGCGACCTTGTGGAAATGGCACGTGAAGGGAAATTGGATCCGGTTATCGGACGCGATGAAGAGATTCGACGAGCCATTCGAATATTGTCTAGACGAACGAAGAATAATCCGGTTCTTATTGGAGAACCCGGAGTAGGAAAGACAGCCGTTGTTGAAGGATTAGCACAACGTATATTAGCCGGGGACGTTCCGGATGGACTAAAGAACAAGAGCGTGTTTGCCCTTGATATGGGAGCGCTAATTGCAGGAGCAAAGTATCGAGGTGAATTTGAAGAACGATTAAAGACGATTCTTGAAGAAATTGCACAATCAGAAGGTCGCATTATTCTCTTTATCGATGAATTGCATACGATTGTCGGTGCGGGAAAAACAGAAGGATCCATGGATGCAGGGAATTTATTAAAACCTATGTTGGCGAGAGGTGAACTACGATTAATTGGTGCAACAACCCTTGATGAGTACCGTAAGTATATTGAAAAAGATGCAGCGCTTGAACGGCGATTTCAACCGATTATGGTATCAGAACCAACAGTTGAAGCAACGATTGCTATTTTGCGAGGGTTAAAGGAACGTTTTGAAATTCATCATGGGGTAAGAATGACAGATAATGCGATTATCGCCTGTGCAAAATTATCCCATCGCTATATTTCAGATCGCTTTTTACCGGATAAGGCTATTGACCTCATGGATGAAGCCCTTGCAATGCTAAGGACAGAGATTGATTCTATGCCCCAAGAAGTGGATGTTCTATCCAGACGTATTATGCAAAAAGAAATTGAGCGTCAAACACTTTCTAACGAAAAAGATGCCGATGCTCGTAGGGCAAAAGAACAACTCGATGAAGAAATAGCACAATTAAAAGATGAATTCCACGAACTTAAAGCAAAGTGGGAAGTTGAAAAGCATGGCATTGATCAAGAAAAATCCATAAAAAAAGCCATCGATGATGTAAAACATCAAATTGAAGAGGCAGAGCGTGAATATAATCTTGAGAAACTAGCGGCTCTTAAATATGGGAAATTGGTTGACTTGGAAAATCAATTACGTATACAACAAGAAGAACGGTTTGCTATGAAGGAAACAAGTTTGCTTAAGGAAGAAGTCACAGAACTTGAAATATCTGAAATCATCAGTCGCTGGACCGGAATTCCGGTGAGTAAGCTTGTTGAAACCGAAAAAACGAAATTATTGCAATTAGAACATATTCTTCATGAACGTGTTATCGGACAAGATGAAGCAGTACAGGCTGTGTCAGATGCAGTTATTCGAGGTCGTGCAGGACTCAAAGATCCGTCTAAACCTATTGGCTCTTGTATTTTCTTAGGACCGACAGGTGTGGGTAAAACGGAATTGGCAAAGGCTTTGGCAGAAGTTCTTTTTGATGATGAAGATAACATGATTCGTATTGATATGAGTGAGTATATGGAAAAACATGCTGTAAGTCGTTTGATTGGAGCCCCGCCGGGATATGTCGGGTATGAACAAGGTGGCCAATTAACGGAGGCAGTCCGAAGACGTCCTTATAGTGTTATTTTATTTGATGAAATAGAAAAAGCACATCCGGAAGTTTACAATGTCTTGTTACAACTTTTGGATGACGGTCGTTTGACAGATGCTCAAGGACATGTGGTTGATTTTAAAAACACAGTGGTCATAATGACGTCAAATATCGGTAGTCATTTACTCTTAGATGATTTGAACCGCGTAGAGAGTGAGGGTATAAGTCAAGAGACAAGAGAAAGTGTTATGCAATTATTGCATCAAGCATTCAAACCGGAGCTATTGAATCGTTTGGATGAAATTGTACTCTTTACACCTCTCGATCGAGAAGCGATTCAATCGATTGTTCGCTTACTGATACATGAAGTCAATATGCGCCTAGATGATCGTCATATTCAACTGGAATTAACACCTCGAGCACTTGAACATATTGCAAAGGAAAGTTATAATCCGGTTTTTGGTGCAAGACCTGTGCGTCGCTATATTCAATCCGTTGTTGAAACACAACTTGGGCGTTCTATTATTGCCGGAGAGATTCAAGATGGTGATACGGTCAAATTGGATGTGGTGGATGAACAATTTGTCGTCCAAACAGAAAGTGGAAATGAAACTTTCCAAACGGTTTGATTCTTGATATACTATAGGCTATAGTAAAGATTTTGCGAAAGGAGTCGCGTATGTCAGAAGAAGAATTAAGTCAATCCATTAAAGATCGATATACAAAGGTTTGTATCTGCAAATCTATTAGCCGCGAAACAATGAAAAAAGTTATTAGAGAAGGCGCTACAACGTTGAACCAAGTTCGGTATAAAACCGGTGCCGGTTCCGGACCTTGTAAAGGCAGACGATGTACCCCTAAGATAGAAGAATTACTAAGAGCTTATGAAGAGGGGGAGTTTAAATGATTGTTTATCATTATCCGAAGTGCACGACATGTAAGAAAGCCTTGAAGTGGCTTACAGATCATGGCTATAGTTATGAAGCCTATGATATTGTGAAGGAGACCCCTGGCAAAGAAGACTTAGAACAGTGGATATTAGATAGTGAGCGCCCTATTCGAAGCTTTTTCAATACTTCAGGTATGAAGTATAGGGAGCTGGGATTAAAAGATAAAATTGCAGATATGACAGTGCAAGAAGCTGCAAAGATGTTATCAGAAGACGGTATGCTCATCAAGCGTCCGTTAATTATTGATGAACATACCGTCTATAGTGGGTTTAAGCCCGGATTTTTTGAAGCGTAATAAGTTTTATAATTTTAATTGAAGGGTAATATCAGCGCCAATGAGTGTTAAGACTTGTTGGTGCTGATTTTTTATAGGAATACAGATGGTTACGCAAGGTTCTTTAGAAAGTGATGAAATATAAACGGATGACACATGAGGAGAACCCTTGGAGGCTCCGACAAACCAATCTCTAAATGTAGCGGATTCTAGTTCATTAGTAGGATTGGAATAGATAAAGGAGCCATCTAACCGATTACTCCATATCGCTTCAACAGAGGAGGATCCATCTAGAACGGTGTCTAAAATTTGTTTGTGTGCCAAAGGATTATCTTCGGATAGTATGGGATTATGATCAATGACAACTTCCATGTGTTCTTGAATTTGTTGTGATTGTTCCTGAATGCGTTTCATCAAATAATCAATCAAGTCGTCAGAAAGCTTGGCAGTCATATGATCAAGGGTGAGGGAGGCGTCTTCAATATCCTTTTTGGAATAATCAAGGGCGGTTGCTTGGTCATATTGATGGGCAATGGTATCGTCTAGTTCTTCCACGGCTTCCCCTAGGGTTCTTGAGGCACCTTCAATATGACGAACAGTGCCATTTAAGTGTTCGATGCGGGAAGTATTTGTTTTAAGGAGTGTATTTGTATGAAGACTTTTTTCTTGTTGATCTTTAAATGAGGTGGTTATTTCGGTTAAATCACTTTTTAACTCTTTTGAGTTTTTAACGGCCTGTGTGATAGCAGTAGAAGTCTTATCAGAGGCAGTTAAAACTTGATGGATACTTGTATCAATCTCTTCCATAATAGAGACGATAGAGGCCGTGGAATCAGAACTTTGCTTAGCAAGTTGCTGGATTTCTGAAGCTACAACGGCAAATCCTTTGCCGGCTTCACCGGCCCGTGCAGATTCAATAGAAGCATTTAAGGCGAGCAATCCGGTCTGTTTATAAAAGGATTGAACCGTTTCAAATATGGAAGCAATTTTAGTCGCTGAGTCCGTTAGATGATTGACGGACTCAATAGTAGTATTGTTGGTTTTTTCAATACCATTAATAAGGCTTATTGTTCCCTCTAATGTTTCAAGTTGCTGTTGAATCATTAAGGCAGATGCTTCAATAGAGTCATTCAATGCGTGATTTGAAGCAAGGAGCGATTGAATATCTTGATGGAGTTGATCCGATGTGGATACTAAATCATCAACGAGATTAAGATTCGTTGTATTGGCTTCTTTGAGTGTAGTGGATGCATTGTAAGCTTGCTCTACATAATGCAATTGTTCATTGAAAACTTGTGTCATATTTGCAGTAGAGCGATGCAATTGTGTAGATATAACTTGTATATCAAATTGCAATTCAATGAATTGATCTCGGATGGAATGAATATGAGAAACGAGCTCGCCATCTTGATAATGGAAACGATGGCTATCGAAAGAGTCGAGTAAATTTCCCTGAGCTATACTTTTAGTATACTTACTAAGTTTTTTTAATCTGTTATTAATCATGTTACACCTCCATATATGCAAAAAAACGCTCACGGTCGTGAGCGCCATTGCTTTGTTCAATAATAGTATCGCAATTTTGCAAGATTGTCAAATATTTTGAAGGAAAGATTGCATTTGCTTCAATACGGTGCTATGATAGACAAGGCAAATATTCAAGACATTATAAAGGAAGACAATCATGAAGAAAAAAATATCACTAAATGCATACAATAAGTTACCAAAAGAAATCTATGTACTGTTCGTTGCGCGTATTATAAATCGTATGGGAGGCTTTGTACACCCGTTTATCACTTTTTTCTTGACGCTAAATTTAGGTATGTCCCAAGTACAAGCCGGAAGCTATATGATGATTAATGGAATTGCCTCCATGTGTGGTTCTATGGTTGGAGGTTTTTTAGGGGATCATCTAGGTAGAAAGCGTATCTATGTTGCAGCTCAAGCAATAGCAGCCTTTATGTTCATTCCATGTGGTTTTATCGGTAACCATATAGGCGTCGTCTATCTTTTAATAGGAGCCTCTTTTTTCTCTTCCATGGTAGGTCCGATTAATAATGCCATGGTGGCCGATTATGTGGATAAAGATGACCGTAAACGTGCCTATGCATTGCTTTATTATGGGATTAATGTCGGTGTTGCTATAGGGCCGCTAATTGGTGGATATCTTTTTAAATCCTATATTAACTGGTTTTTCTGGGGAGATGCATTAACCACATTAGTCGGGGCGTTACTCATTCTCTTATTTATCAAGGAGTCTAGAATGACACGAGAAGAGATGGAAGAGAAATCGAAGCATTTGGATGACAATGAAAAGATAGAGTACGGTTCGGTGTTTATTGCGTTTCTAAGACGTCCCACACTCGTTGCATATACCTTACTATCAATGATAACAAGTTTTGTATATGCACAAGGTGGATTTGCAATGCCTTTAACACTAAATGCTTTGTTTGAGGATCAATCAACAGTTTACTATGGAAATCTGATGAGTTTTAATGCCATTATTGTTCTGGGACTTACAGTTTTTATACTAAAAATATGTGAACGTTTTCGCTCTATAGACAGCATAATGATAGCAAATCTTCTCTATGGAGTCGGATTTGGTCTTTTTGCATTTATACATGCGTTACCTATGTTCTATGTGGCTGTTTTCATTTGGACGGTTGGGGAAATTATAGGTGTAACGAATGGAAATGTATATGTAATGAATCATACCCCAATTTCACATCGTGCCCAATTTAGTGCACTTATCGGTATTCTGCGTGAGACGGGGTACCTAATATCACCCGTATTAAGCGGTGCGATTATTGCCGGCTTTGGATTATCATCCTTATGGATTGTTGTCGGTGTTCTGGGTTTTGTTGCTGCTATCGGTATGTATTTTCTTGGAAAGAAAGACCGTATTGTTAAAGCATGATGATTTTTTCAGTACGTATAAAAAAGCTGTATGCAATCAATGGATGCATACAGCTTTTTGAATACACTGATTTCAAGTTAGGATATTTTTACAGTGAAAACGTCAAGTTTTTCATGGCAATGCATCTTTTGTATGAGGTCCTCATCAAGGGCATCATAGCCATAATAGGCTCCGAAAACCATGCCAAGAAACATACCTCTTGAGGCGCTGTCACCACCTGCATAAAGATTATCGCGCATTATATCCATGAAATTTATAGGAGAACCTTTTTCCATGTGGTATATCAATAGGTACAGAGCACTTGGAAAAGCACTGTCGCTGGAACAATGTTGCCCAAAAGACTGAATGACTTCTTGAGGCGTTAACCCTTTTTTTGAAGCCTTTTCCAGCATATGATTCACAGCTGCCACTTTGTCCATGACATACGCTGAAGAATGGGCATAGGCTTGCTTGAGAGCATTTTCCAACGTCATATCGGATAAGAGATAATCAAGAAGCGTGTAGATATAGGTGCCGATTTCTAAAAGATTTTGATTGTTGTGGGTAAGTTTTGTTTGAGTTATAAAATCATCCAGTTGATAATTTTTCAAACTAAACAATGGCGCTGATCGAATAAAACCGCCTAATTCATCAGAATCCGAGCCTTCTAATAAAGAACCATCAAAATCATGGTCTTCAAATAGTGCGAGGGTTGTTTTGGTTGCTTGATCCATGTAGAATGGCTCTTTTCGTACTGTTTCTATCCAGTGTTTTTTGAAAGCCATGATATCAAAATTATTCTCATATTGAAGTGTTTCGAGTAAAATAATGGCTTGATCACCATAGTGGGTTAAATCGCCGGCACCTTTGTTCGGGTGAAACTGTGTATGATCAGGATTAGTAAAATCGTCAATGGGTTTGTAATGTTCGTCAATGGTTTTCGTGTTATAAATCCAATGAGGGCCTAGAGCTAAAGCATCAGCAAGAAAAGCACCGTAGACGAGTCCCTTTCTATTCATTGTGTTCATGAAAAAACCTCCTTTAAGTCAGGTTAATCTGTGGTACAATATTTTTAACGATGATTTTACGTCTCCTATAAATTATAACATATATTGGATAGGTTATGTAGGGCAAGATAAGGAATGTTACAAGAGAATAATTATCAGAAAAATGGAAGCGAAAGGAATTTTGGATTATGACAGTAAAGAAAGCCTATATAAAAAGCGGTGTTTGTGCGTTGGCGTTGATGACCGGAGCTACAATATTAGCAAGTATGAAGCTTCTAGAGCGAGTGATTCATCCTAAGACAGTTTCAGTAGATATTAGTTATAAGCAAGTTCAAGAGAATAAGCCATTGGCTCAGTTTATTAATCAATTAAAGAAAGAGCCCTTCACCCTTACGACCAAGAAGGAAGAGCGGTTAAGTGGTATGGTTTTTATGCAAGAGGATGCCGCGATGCTTGAAACAAACAAAGTGGTAATCCTATTGCATGGGGTTACTGTGAATCGGTATACATCCTATAAGTATATTCCCTCATTTTATAAAGAGGGCTATCACGTGGTATGCTATGATCACGCCCATCATGGACTTAGTAGCGGGAAGATGACAACGCTTGGATATAACGAGAGTGATGATGTACTTGAGGTGATTAAGTATTGTAAAAAGCGATTTGGAGAGACATGTATTATTGGATTGCATGGAGAGTCCATGGGGGCAAGTACAGGTATGATGACTATTGGAAAAACGAATCAGGTAGATTTCCTTATTGAAGATTGTGGGTTTTCATCCATGCGTCGTCAATTAGAATATCGATTAAAGGTAGAATATCATCTCCCATCTTTTCCGATCATTCAATGGACGAGCCTCATGTTAAACTATCGCTATGGTATAAATATGAACAGAAACGCACCGATAGATGTTATGAAGACAGCGACTATACCGACACTTTTTATTCATGGAAGTGCCGATACTTATGTACCAACAGAAATGGCACGACAATTATATCGTGCCAAAAAGGGAAAGAAAAAGTTGGTTCTGTTTGAGGGGGCAGCTCATGCAAGATCGGTTCATGAGTATCCGAATGCATATGAAGAAGTTGTTCACAATTTTTTGAAAGAATATGGATTTTAATAAATCTCTAAAAAACAATAGGGTTAATGTATGCTATAATATAGAAAAACATAAGAAACTAAGATATGTATTAAAGGAAGAAGAGGTGCTTATATGAAAAGAAAATTAGGTAAAGTGCTCTTAGCAGGTTCTATCATTGGCGCAGGTGCATGGGCATATAAGAAGTATGATATCATTCGCTCCATGTATTCTACAGTTCATCTATTCAAAAGTATGAATGAAGAACCGGAGGAATTTAAAGGGAAAGCAATCGCATCGCTTTTCTCAAATGTACACCTTGACGTGAGTGAGTCTCAATTGGAACATGATGAGGTATATCTTGATTTATATGCGGTATGTTCGAATGTTGAGATTATTATTCCCAATAATGTCAAAGTTGTGCTAGAAGGAGAAAATCACAAAAGCCATATTGCAGTGAATCAAGATGTAACACTAGAGAAAGACAAAACATTATATATTAATTATCATGCGCGTTTTTCAAATTTTGTTATTCTGGATTTAGCTTCATTAGAAGACGAAGATGAATGTGATTGCGGCTGTGAAGATCATGACTGTGATCATGAAGAGACCTCAGAAGTTCAGGAAGCTTCAGAGGTTGAAGAAACCGTAACGATTGAAGAAGAAGAAACATTAAGGACTCCTGTAGAAGATAGTATCGATGAAGAGACTGTTGAGACCATTGAAGAAGAAATCACAGATAAAGAGGAATAAAAGACAGGATGCATCTTAACAACGAGGCTGACAAGAAGTAGGTAATAGAATGAATATACTCAACCGATTAGAACAGAAATTCGGACGTTATGCGATTCACAATTTAATGAAATATATCATAACAGCCAATGCCCTTGTATTTGTGATGGATAAACTTACAAGTGTTGAGGTTCTATATCTTTTGAACTTTAATGCAAATGCTATTTTACAAGGTCAAGTATGGCGTTTAGTGACTTTTCTTATGATTCCACCCGCAACTAATCCAATTTTTATTTTGTTTGCATTGTACTTTTACTATATGATTGGGAATGCACTAGAGAGTAACTGGGGAAGTTTTAAGTTTAACGCGTATTATTTTCTTGGAGTTATTCTGTTAATTATCGGTGGTTTTATATTTAATATTCCGGTGAGTGTAACTTACTTGAATATGACCTTATTCTTTGCCTTTGCAACGTTCTATCCGAACTTTGAAGTGCGCATATACTTTATCTTACCTATAAAGGTTAAATATATGGCCTATTTTAGTGCCGCGCTATTGGCTTTTCAATTGCTGATTGGAACATGGCCGACACGAATTAGTATTATTATCGGAGTTGCAAATTATTTGATTTTCTTTGGACCTTCTTTTTTGAAGAGTCGACAATATCGTGTTAAGCAGCAAGTGAGACAACAACAATATCAGTCTGGGGTTAGTCGGGCTAAGACACATCAACACGAATGTGAAGAATGCCATATTACGGATGTTGATGACCCGAATATGGAGTTCAGATATTGCTCAACCTGTGTTGGCTATCATGAATATTGCATGGATCATATTAAGAATCATGTACACCATACAGAAGAATAAAGTAAAATTAAAAAAAGATAAACGTTGTGGCGTATCAAAATCACAACGTTTATCTTTTTTTATGCTCCTATAGCGAAGTCCCTTTGGTAATAAAATTATTTACTCAAGAACATCCATGCCTAGGTCATATAAGATGTCGTTAATGTCAAAGATAGACAGTTGCTTGGAAAGTCCGTGTATATAGATGGCATCAGCCATATCTTTGGCATAGAGAGGCTGGTGACCACCGTAGGTCAACAGACGTTGGCATTCATCAAGCGTACACTGCAGTGCAAAGGCCAAGGTCAACAGTTTTATTCTGGAGGGTTTTTTCTGCCCTGAGAAAATTTCATAAGCATAAGGTCTGGATAAACCTGAGCGTTGAATGAGTTGGCTCTTTTTGACACCTTTTATTGTAAGTAGATGTTCCAAGTATTCCGGTAGACTAGGATGTAGCAGGTGGGTTGAATTTTCCGTGACATAGCGATAAATATCATGGGTTTCATTGATTTCACGAAATAGAAGTTCGGTATCCTTATTGTTATCCCTGTTTTTTGACATAATCATGCTCCTCATCACATAATAAACCTAATATAGCATAGATATTTTTGAAAATCAATGAATGGTTGGAGACGTGATGTAGTTTACATGTCTTAAACATAGGGATATAATTGAAAAAAGTCTTGTGATTAGTACGTTGATGTGATAAAATGTTAACAATGTACGCGTTGGAATAACAGATGTATTTCTTGGAAAAACTTTCTTGTGTTTTCTAGTGAAAAATAGTTGACTAATGAACGTGTATCATATATATTATATATAATTATTTAATGCTTTAAAATTGTAGCGAAATAAAGTGAAGACATAAACTGACTAATAGGAGTGATTGTATGGAACGTGTATTTAATTTTTCAGCAGGACCATCAAATCTGCCGGAAGACGTATTAAAAATTGCAGCAAATGAACTGGTTAACTTCAAAGATGCAGGTATGAGTGTGATGGAGATGAGTCATCGTTCCAAAGCCTTCGAGACAATTATAAATGAAGCGAGAGCGGATGTTTGTGAATTACTAAATATTCCGGATAGCTATGAGGTCCTGTTTTTACAAGGCGGTGCTTCATTGCAGTTTGCAATGATTCCGATGAACATCGGTAAAGAAGGAGGCCTTGTTCAATTCATTAATACAGGAGCTTGGTCAAAAAAAGCGATTACAGAAGCAAAGCGCTTCAAAAAAGTGGAAGTCCTGGCATCTTCAGAGGATAGCACCTTCTCATATATTCCGGATGTTGCTTCTATTGAAGTGAATCCTAATGCAGATTATATTTATATTACATCCAACAATACAATATACGGAACTGCGTATCACAATTTACCGGATACAAAAGGTGTTCCGCTTATTGCGGATATGTCATCATGTATATTAAGTGAGCCGATTGATGTTTCAAAGTATGGCATTATTTTTGCGGGGGCTCAGAAAAACATAGGGCCTGCGGGAATGACGCTCGTTATTATTCGTAAAGATTTAGTCGGTCATGCAGATGAAGCGAAAGTTCCGACAATGATGAATTATAAAACACATGTGGATAGCAACTCTCTGTTTAATACGCCTCCAACATATAGTATTTATATGGCAGGCCTCGTATTCAAATGGTTAAAAGACTTAGGTGGCCTTGATGGTATGTATAAACAAAATAAAGAAAAGGCCGCAATTTTATATGACTATTTGGATTCGACGGATTTCTATATAACGCCTGTAGATAAAGCATCACGTTCAATCATGAATGTAACCTTTATCTGTAAAGAAGAGTCCTTGAACAGTGTGTTTGTGGATCAAGCAGTTCAAGAAGGATTGGTGAATCTTAAAGGTCACCGTAGCGTTGGAGGTATGCGCGCAAGTATTTACAATGCAATGCCTGTAGAAGGTGTTGAAGCCTTAGTTGCATTTATGAAAGCGTTCGAACAAAACAATAAGTAAGAGGGAGATAACTTATGTATACAATTAAGACATTTAACAAAATTGATGAAAAAGGGCTGGAGCTATTGCCGAAAGCCTATACTATATTAGATGAACATACAGATGGCGATTATGAAGGGGTTATTCTTCGTAGCTTCAAATTACATGGAGTAGAATTATCAAAACAAGTCAAGGCGATTGCAAGAGCAGGAGCCGGTGTCAATAATGTTCCGGTTGAGGAATGTTCACAGCAAGGTATCGTTGTTTTCAATACACCGGGGGCGAATGCAAATGCAGTGAAGGAACTGGTTATAGCAGGTCTTCTAATGGGTTCTCGTGATGTTACAGGAGCTATAGATTGGGCCAAAGACTTACGTGGACAAGAGGATGTTGCCAAAAAAGTAGAAGCAGGTAAGAGCCAGTTTGCAGGTCCTGAAATTGCAGGCAAAACATTAGGTGTAATAGGCTTAGGGGCTATTGGGGCATTAGTGGCCAATATTGCCGTATCCTTGGGAATGCACGTCTATGGCTATGATCCATTTATCTCGGTAGATGCAGCATGGGGTCTTAAAAGTCAGGTTAACAAAGCAGCCAATATGGAGGAACTGTTAGAAAAGGCGGATTATATTAGCGTGCATGTACCTTTGATGGATGCTACGAAGGGAATGATCAATGAGGAACTGATTGCTAAGATGAAAGATGGTGTTCGCCTTCTTAATTTCTCAAGAGGTCCCTTAGTCGATGATGACGCTATTGAAAAGGCGCTAGAATCAGGAAAGGTTTATCGTTATATTACGGACTTTCCTAATGAGCGTACAGTAGCAATGCCACATGTTATAGCGATTCCGCATCTTGGAGCATCAACACCGGAATCTGAAACGAATTGTGCCAAAATGGCAGCTTCTCAAATCAAAGATTATTTGGAAAATGGGAATATTAAAAACTCCGTAAATTATCCGGCGGTGAATTTGGGTGTCTGTCAATCGGAAGCGCGTATTGCTGTCTTGAATAAAAATGTGCCGAATATGGTTGGTCAAATCACATCGGTATTGGCTCATCATGGATTGAATATTCAAGATATGTTAAATAAAAGTAAAAAGGAATATGCGTATACATTGATTGACTTGGATGTGGCTGTTAATAAAGCCGTTGTTCAAGAATTAGAAGCCATTGACGGCGTCTTGAAGGTACGCGTTATTCAATAAGGAGGACGACATGGCAACAGTTAAACCCTTTAAAGCATTACGGCCGGCAAAAGGTTTAGAGGCTCAGGTCGGAGCCCTTCCCTATGATGTTGTTAATAGTGAAGAAGCACGTGAGATAGTAAAAAAAGAACCGATGAGTTTTCTACAACTCGATAGAGGGGAAACACTGTTATCCCAAAGCGTTGCCTTCGATGATCCTCGTGTTTACGAGTGTATTAGACAACGTTTTGAGACTTTAAAAGAAGAGGGTGTCTTTGTTTCAGATGAAGAGACGTCTTTCTTCATCTATGAACAAATCTATAAAGGAAGAAGTCAATGTGGCTTAGTAGGTTGCGTATCGGTTGAGGACTATAAAAATGGTGTTATCAAGCGACATGAAAAAACACGTGAAGTTAAAGAAGTGGACCGTATACACCATATAGAGGCGCTACAGGCTCATACGGGTCCTATCTTTCTTGCGACAAAGGATGATGCGGCAATGTCTTACGCTTCGACGATACGAGGATGGATGGCAAAGGGTGAGATGCTTTTTGAATTCACAGCGGATGATGATGTTATTCATCGCGGCTATTTGATTCAAAAGGATGATCAAGCATCTGTGCAGAAGACGTTTGAGGAGCAGACATTATATATTGCAGATGGTCATCATCGAGCAGCTTCCGCTTATAAAGTGGCCTGTGAACATCCGGAGAATCTTGAAGCTCAATGGTTTTTAGCTGTGATTTTTCCATCATCAGAATTGGCCATTATGGATTACAATCGTGTGGTGAAGGATATGAAGGGTTATAGTCTAAGTGACTTTCTTGAAGCGTTAGCAGAGGATTTTGATGTCGCGCCGTCTCAAGAACCTATAAAACCGAGACATAAAGGTGAATTCGGCATGTACATAGCGCATCAATGGTATCGTTTGCGATTTAAGCGTTCGGCACTTACTCAGGGTGATGTTATCAAGGATTTGGATGTTTCGATTTTGCAGGATTTTTTGTTAAAACCGATTTTAGGTATTGATGATCCCAGAACGGATGAACGTATTGACTTTGTGGGAGGCATTCGAGGGTTGTCAGGTTTGGAGAAAAGGGTTCATGATGATATGGCAGTAGCTTTTAGCATGTATCCGACACAAATGGATGAATTAATGTCCGTAGCTGATCAAGATTTGTTGATGCCACCGAAGTCGACATGGTTTGAACCAAAGCTACGGAGCGGATTGTTCATTCATTCTATTCGTGATTAATCGTTACTAAGTGGTTGTATATACTATGAAGCGTTTCAATTGTATAATTGAAACGCTTTTTTGGGGCATACAGACGATAGCAACACATAAGGGGCTATGTTATGTTATAATACATAGGTATAGAAAAAGGAAAATAAGGAGGTTTATATGGGTTCAGAATTTAACGGAAATAACGATGATGGTGTCATAAACATTGACCCTAAAAAAATGGGGAACAAGGCGATGAGTTGGATACCGCCTGTAGTCATTCTTGGTATTATCGTCATTGCCCTAATCAATAGTTGGTATATGTTGGAAGATAGGGAAAATGGCGTTGTCCTTCGTTTGGGACGGTTAGAAAAGATTGAAACACAAGCAGGTCTTCATTTTAAAGTGCCTTTTGTCGAAACGGTACGAAAAGTTGATGTGAAAACCGTTAGGAATATGGAATATGGCTTTAGAACAGAGGCAAGTGGTACAGAGACAGCATCAGCGGTCTATTCAGATCAAGATGAAGAGTCTTTGGTCATATTAGATGGTGCTAATAACAATGCCTCCATTGCGTTGATTGAATTAGTCGTTCGGTATCGGATTTCACAACCCTTTGATTATTTGTTTAAAGTGGATGATCCGGAAGGAACGTTACGATTGGCGCTAGAAGATTCTGTACGCTCCAGTGTGCAATCCATATCCTTGGATGCTGCCAAACAACAGAAAGAGTTAATTGATGAAGCAATCTTGCCTATTTTGCAAAAAAAGATGAACGATTATTCGGCAGGAATCGAGATTACATTAGTGGCAACTCAAAATGTTCAATTCTTAGATTCTGTGGAAGAAGCCTATCAGCAATATGAAAATGCAAATCAATATAAGAATGGAAAACGTGAAGATGCAGAAAAATATAATAACACGATTATTCCTCAAGCACAGGCAGAAGCAACGAAGCTAGTGGAAGACGCTTATGCCTATAAAGCAGAAGCGATAGCAGAGGCTAATTCCGGTGTTGCAGAATTTAATGCCCTTTATGAAGAGTATAGCAATAACCCGGATATTCTTAAAGAGCGGTATTATATTGAATCCATGACAGAGTTCCTATTGAATAATAAAATTGTTGTTGACGGAACGGGGGACAACAGTATCTATAAGTTTTATAACTTTGATGATAATGCGATTCGCCAGTCTGTTGTAGAATAGGAGGAAGTCAGATGAAGAGAATAATAGGTTTGGTTATTATTGCGCTAATAGCGTTGGTTGGTTTAAGTTCTGTTTATATTGTGAATGAAGATGAAGTGGCTATTGTTCGTCAGTTTGGTGAAAAGGTAGCTGTTGTAATAGCTGTAGAAGATGAAGACGTTGTAAGACAGAATTTAGAGGCATCAGGTAAAAATTTGAAAATTTACACAACAAAAGGCATGCATTTTAAGCTTCCATATGTTCAGTCTGTGGAAAAATACTCAAGTAAATATATGACATACCAATCAAATAAAGAAAAGATCAACACGAATGATGGACGACGAATTCGTATTCAAATGTATGCCCAATATCGAATCAAGGATCCGGTAGTGTTTATGGATGCTGTACGTACTCAGTCTAATGCAGCGACACGGATGGACGAAAATGTTTATAAGACGGTTATTAATTCAGCGAATACATTGGAGTTTAATGAATTCTTTTATCAAAACACGTTAGAAGACTTGTTAGCGCAGAAAATGGAAGCGTTGAATACAGATTTAACAAAAGAACTTGGTCTATATGTGTCGGATATTGGTATAAATTATAAAAGTTTTCCGGATACGAATATCTCTAACATAGAAGAAAAGATGAGCAAGGAAATTCAAAAAGATTCAGAAAAACTTATTGCAGAAGGAGATTCTGAGTATCTACAGGCTCAAGCAACGACGGATCGTCAAAAGTCAGAGATTATATCTCAAGCAAGAGAGGATGCGGCTGTAATCAAAGCCAATGCGGATGCAGAGGCAATACGTATTTATCAAGATTCATTGCAAAAGGATTTGAGTTTCTATCGCTTTATTAAACGGATGGAAATATATAAAAATGTTAAAGATGCGACCATTTTCTTGGATAATGACAATGCAATATTTGATTATATTGATGGTTATGGTCCTAGTGCAGCAGACCAATAATTCTTAAAATTTATCAGGCGTTTATATTGTAATTTGGACAAGGAACACGTACAATAGATATAGACGTTATAGTAAGTAGAAGCGTCAGTAGATAGTGAATGAATAACTATCAGCTGGCGCTTTTCTATAAAGATGAAGAAAGAGTGGTGGAGAGCATGAAGACGTACTTGAATAAGGATGAGATTCGAGCGTTATATGATGGAAGACACAAAGATCCGCATCATTTACTAGGGATGCATTCATTGGATGATAAAACGTCCTATATTAATGTATATCAACCTTTTTGCGATGTAATACAGATTCGCAGGGATGATACGGAAGAGGTCATCGACCTAGAGAAGGTTGATGATGGGGGATTGTTTTCGGCAGAGGTGTCAGGTGTGTCGAGTTATACCGTTATTTATACGAATTATGAAGGCATTACGTGGGAACGTAAAGACCCTTACAGCTATGGGCCTATATTATCGGATTTAGACTTATATCTTTTTGGCCAAGGGACCCATTATGAGATTTATAATAAGTTAGGGGCTAATGTGATGACAATTGACGGCGTTACAGGCTGTCTTTTTGCGGTTTGGGCACCGAATGCTGAAGGTGTGAGTGTGGTCGGAGATTTTACAGGTTGGGACGGTCGGTTGCTTCCCATGCGAGGAATAGGCGAATCCGGAGTTTTCGAATTGTTTGTTCCGGGTTTGGGGGTTTACGAACGCTATAAATTTGAGATTCATGGGAATAATGGACAACACCTATTAAAGGCCGATCCTTATGCCAAATTTGCTGAGCTTCGCCCAAATACGGCGTCAGTCATTTGGGATTTGGAGACATATGAGTGGAAGGATAGAGAATGGATTAACAAACGTCGAAGAGGAGAGCCTCATGCAGAGCCTATGTCAATATATGAATGTCATCTGGGTTCATGGATGCGCGATGATGATTCCGAACACGGTTATCTAACCTATGAGGTATTAGCGCAGAAACTGGTCGCTTATGTTAAGGATATGGGATTCACACATATAGAGTTGATGCCGGTCTCTGAGCATCCTTTTGATGGATCTTGGGGATATCAAGTGACAGGGTATTATGCTCCGACGTCGCGTTTTGGAAATCCGGATGCGTTTAAGTATTTTGTGGACCACTGTCATGAAGAAGGTATCGGGGTCATTATGGACTGGGTTCCGGCACATTTTCCGAAAGACGCTCATGGTCTATATCGCTTTGATGGTTCGGCTCTTTATGAACATGCAGATGCACGTCAAGGGGAACACCCTCATTGGGGAACGATGATTTACAACTATGGACGGAATGAAGTGAAAAACTTTTTGATTGCAAATGCATTGTATTGGATTGAAACCTATCACATAGATGGTTTGCGAGTGGATGCGGTTGCGTCTATGTTATATTTGGACTATGGGAAAGAGAGTGGAGAATGGATACCGAATCCTCATGGTGGTCGTGAGAATATAGATGCGGTGGAGTTTTTTAAGCATCTTAATTCTGTTGTATATGGACGTAATCCGGGAATTACAATGATTGCCGAAGAATCAACGGCATGGCCCGGTGTATCCAAATCAACAGAAATCGGTGGACTAGGTTTTGGGTTCAAATGGAATATGGGATGGATGAATGATTTCTTGCGCTACATGGCCTTTGATCCGATTCACCGACAATATCATCACAATGATTTGACCTTCAGCATGGTATACGCCTTTACGGAGAATTTCATTCTTGTGTTATCCCATGATGAAGTAGTTCATGGAAAAGGCTCTATGATTAATAAAATGCCGGGGGACTATTGGCAACAGTTTGCAAATTTGCGCACGGTGTATGGCTTTATGGCAGGACATCCGGGTAAGCAGCTGATGTTTATGGGGGATGAAATCGGTCAGTTTAATGAATGGGCAGAAGATAAATCCTTAGATTGGGTGGTCCTAGAATATGAAAAGCATCAACAATTACAATTGTTTGTCAAGGACTTGAATCACTTTTATAAGAAAGAAGCGGCACTTTGGGAAATTGATTTTGAAAGCAGAGGTTTTGGTTGGATTAATTGTAGTGATAGTGCTTCGAGTATTATCAGCTTTTATCGACAAGGAGAAAGTAAGGATGAAGGGATTGTCGTTGTAGCTAATTTCACCCCTGTTCCTCATACGATGCATCGTATCGGAGTTCCTTATGAAGGAATTTATGAAGAGGTATTGAATTCGGATGAATTAAAATATGGAGGAAGTGGCATAACCAATAAAGGTCCGTTAAGGACTCAAAAAATAGCTTGGGATAATTTGCCCTATTGTATTGATATAAAGGTTCCACCACTAGGAACAGTCTTCTATAAGTGGACAAAAAAAGCATAGAATAAAAAAGGCCTGCACCGGTAGCAATAATAGCTTGGGTGTAGGCCTTTTTAATAAATACTTTATTCGGGTTTTGTTGTTGCCAAATATTCTTTATTGATAGCAATGACAGCTTCCATTTGTTCTTTGGCAGGGCCGCCGATGACTTGTCGTTTGTTAACGCATGTGTTTAAATCAATGGCTTCATAGATATCTGTATCAAAGAGTGGAGAGATGTCTTGATAAGTTTCTAAAGATAATTGACTTAAGTCTGTATTGTGTTGCACGCAATACAGAACTAACTCACCAATAACGGCATGGGCATCTCTAAAAGGTAATCCCTTTTTAACTAAATAATCCGCTGCATCTGTGGCGTTGGTAAATCCGCCGGCAGCACCTTGGCGCATGGTATCCTTATTGACGGTCATGGTAGCAAGCATTTGCGTGAAGATAGGCAGACACATACTGACCGTATCGATGGCATCAAAAACCACTTCTTTATCTTCTTGCATATCTTTGTTGTAGGCAAGAGGAAGTCCCTTCATAGTTGTCAATAAGCTGACAAGGCTACCATATACACGACCGGTTTTCCCGCGAATTAATTCGGCAATATCCGGATTTTTCTTCTGTGGCATAATGGAACTACCGGTGCTGTAACCGTCATCCAAATCAATAAATTTGAATTCGTGAGAACACCAGAGAATAATCTCTTCTGAAAAACGGGAAAGATGCATCATAATAACCGATAAAGATTCCAAAAGGTCGATTAGGAAATCACGATCACTGACACCATCCATACTGTTGAGGCAGATAGAGTCAAAGCCTAACAACTCTGCAGTCATTTGACGATCCAAAGGATAGGTTGTGGTTGCAAAGGCTCCGGATCCTAAGGGTGAAGCATCCATACGACGATAGGTTGACTGTAATCGGTCCCGATCCCGTTTGAACATTTCAAAGTAGGCGCCCAAATGATGAGCAAAAGTGGTGGGTTGAGCTTTTTGCAGGTGAGTATAACCTGGCATGATGGTTTCAGTGTGAGTGCTAATGAGCTCTAACAATGTATCCATTAAGGCATAGACCATTCCATCAAGAGCTGTGATAGTCTCTTTGATATATAGACGCATATCAAGAGCAACTTGGTCATTACGACTTCTACCGGTATGAATCTTTTTGGCTACATCGCCTAGACGATCGATGAGTAATGACTCCACATTCATATGAATATCTTCTGCACTGATATCGAAGTCAACATGGCCGTCATCAATATCTTGTTTGAGTTGCTTTAAACCGGCGATGAGCGTTTCTTTTTCATCATTAGCTAATAGGCCTACATGGGCCAGCATGGTAACGTGAGCGATGCTACCTTGTATATCTTGAGCGTATAATCGTTTGTCAAAACGAATGGATGAATTAAAATCATCAACGATAAATGCGGTACTTTTTGAAAAACGTCCTCCCCATAATTTCATGGATGACTCCTTTCTATTTCTCTTGTTGTTGTTTCATCATCGCACGAACTTTTAACGGTAGGCCGAAGAGGTTGATAAAACCTTCAGCATCGTGGTGATTATATAAGTCGCCTGTTGTGAAACTCGCAATACTTTCATTGTAAAGAGAGTAGGGACTGGTTGCGCCGGCAGGGGTTATATTTCCTTTATAAAGCTTGAGTGTCACCTGTCCGGTTACTGTCTTTTGTGTCTCATCAACAAAAGCAGATAAGGCTTCACGCAATGGTGTATACCATTCACCGGAATAAACCAGTTCTGCAAATTTAATAGCAACTTGATTTTTATAAGCAATTGTTTGTTTGTCAAGACAAAGGTATTCTAATTCATTGTGTGCGTAATAGAGGATGGTTCCACCCGGAGTTTCATAGACGCCACGTGATTTCATGCCGACAACACGATTTTCAACGATGTCCACAATACCGATTCCGTTTGCTCCGCCAATGGTATTTAGTTCGCTAATAATAGCGGAAGCTTTCATAGCCGTTCCGTTTAATTTTGTCGGAATACCTGCTTCAAAATCTAAGGTGATGTAAGTGGCTTCATCCGGTGCCGATTCAGGGGTGACACCCATTTGTAATAAATCGTCGTAGTGAGGTTCGTTAGAAGGATCTTCAAGCTCAAGGCCTTCATGGCTAAGATGCCATAGGTTACGGTCCCTGGAATAACTTTCTTTCTTTTTCATGGGTGCTTCGATATTATGGGACTCTAGGTAAGCAAGAGCATCTTCACGAGAACGAATGTCCCAGATACGCCATGGAGCGATAATTTTCAATTCGGGGGCTAAGGCTTTAATGGTTAATTCAAAACGGACTTGGTCATTTCCTTTACCTGTAGCACCGTGACAAATTGCTTCGGCACCTTCTTGTAGTGCAATGTCAACCAAACGTTTTGCTATAACCGGACGAGCCATAGATGTACCTAACAGATATTTGCCTTCGTAAACGGAATTAGCTTTTACGGTAGGAATAACATAGTCATCAACAAATTCATCTGTAACATCTTCGATGTATAATTTCGATGCACCTGTTTTTAGTGCACGTTCTTCGAGTCCTTCAAGTTCATTACCTTGTCCGACGTTTACACAGACGGCAATGACTTCATAATCATAATTTTCTTTTAACCAAGGAATAATAACGGTTGTATCCAATCCACCGGAATATGCTAATACCACTTTTTTGCTCATAATAGTGCCTCCTTATTTCTATATCATGTATGTTTTGTTTAATTATACATTAAGAATTATAATTATGCAAGCCATAACATAAACAAAGATGTATCCTTTTGATACATCCTTGTTTATGTGTGGTGTAAAGGGGAGCAAATTATAAAACAGGTGAAAAAAGACGAGAAATGGATTCTTTAGTCTTAATCATAAAGGAGCGGTTTTTATATTTGCTCAGGGTTAACTGGTGGGACACGAGTAAATCATCTTCAAACAATTTGCGAAGTTCGATGCATTTACGGCGATCATACATAAAAGCGTTTACCTCAAAGTTTAATCGGAAACTACGGATATCAAAATTGCAAGTTCCAACAGATCCAATGATATTATCAACGACAATTGTTTTGGCATGTAAAAAGCCTTTTTCATAGGTATATATTTTGACACCATATGGAATCAAATCGCCACAGTAACTATGGGTTGCCCAATAGACAAAAGGGTGGTCCGGTTTGTTCGGAATCATGATGCGCACATCGACACCGCTAGCCGCAGCAATTTTAAGACCTTCTGTTAGACTCTCATCAGGAATAAAATAAGGCGTTTGAATGTAGATGTATTCCTTTGCTTTATGAATCATTTGCAGATAACCTTGTTTAATCTGTTCATTAATACTATCCGGACCGCTGGCTACAATCTGCATGGTTGTCTTGGGCGTGTTAGGTTGGGTGATAAGATAATCCATATCTAAGTAGATACTATGCTTAGAGGCGTTTCGCCAGTCTAGGATGAATCGTATTTGCATGGATAGAACACTGTCCCCGATAACACGCAGATGGGTATCTCGCCAGAAGCCAAAACGTTTCTTACGACCAAGGTATTCGTCTCCAACATTTAGACCGCCGATATATCCGATTCTACCGTCAATGATTGCTAACTTTCTATGGTTTCGATAATTGCCTTTCAAATTGAAGTATTTGAAACGGGAGGGAAAGAAGAAGGCAACGTGGACGCCATGTTCTTCCATCCGACGTATCTGAGATTTACGTAATGAACGCCCACCCATTGCGTCAATAAGAAGACGGACTTCGATGCCTTCTTCGGCTCTTTTTACAAGGAGATCCATTAATTTATTACCCAATCGATCATTTTTAAAAATATAATAGAGTAGATGAATATGATGTGATGCGGACTCTATATCTTTAAAGAGTTGATCAAATTTGTCGTTCCCATTAGAATAGATGGTGACATCGTTATTTTGGGATAAAATAGAATCCGATAGACGATTATGAAATAAAATCATATCTTTATGTTCTGCAACATCACCACTATGAAAATCGTAAGTGTTATTTTGAATGGAGCGGCGCTGTTGCTTCAAAAACTTCACATACAAGCGTTCTTCTTCGCTAGTGTATTTGAATATTTTCCTCTTTGATATATTTTGCGCCAACAATATGTAGAAGAAAAATCCCAAACCGGGAAATAAATTCAAAAAAAACAACCATGCCAAAGCAGCCGTTGGGTTCTTACGTTCTAATAATATAACAACGGATGATAAGAGAAGGTTAACAGTTATGAATGTGGCATAATCAAAGGTAAAGGATTGAATGTATTCTAGCATGTTCATACCTCATATTCTTGGTTTATTAATCATATTGTACCATAATAGCGTGAATGTGACAAAATAAAAATAACTTTATTGTTGCATAAATATAATATAAAATGTATAATAATAAAAAAGATTAAAGGAGTGACATATATGGAATGGCTTTCACAAGGGATAACGGCACCAAATGGCTTTGAAGCAACCGGAATACATGCCGGTATTAAACGGAAAAATTTAGATTTAGCAATGGTGTATTCATCAAGACCATGCACCTATGCCGGTGTTTTTACAAGAAACGTTGTCCAAGCAGCCCCTGTAAAATGGAATAAAGAGCGTTTAACAGCATGTGATTTTATTTATGGTATTATTATAAATAGTGGTAATGCAAATGCTTGTACCGGCGCACAAGGATATGAGGATACCAAAACAATGGCTGCAACGTTTGCAAAACTAGCCGATTGTCAAGCTGAGAATGTACTAGTGGCTTCTACCGGTGTTATTGGAAAGCTATTACCTATGGATGCTATTGAATCCGGTATTCATTCTATTTTTCCTCAAAAGGGTTCGTCAATAGAGCAAGGACATTTGGCTGCTAAAGGCATTATGACAACAGATACCTTTGCTAAAGAAACGGCTGTCAGTATAGAGGTTGCCGGCTCTAAAATAACGATAGGAGGCATGGCTAAAGGGTCGGGAATGATTCACCCGAATATGGGTACGATGCTTAGTTTTATAACGACAGACGCAGCGATAGATTATGAGGTTATGCAGCAAATATTACGAGACGTAACAGATGATACCTATAATATGATTAGTGTGGATGGGGATACGTCTACCAATGATATGGTTTTAGTTCTAGCCAATGGTGCAAGTGAGGTAACCATTGAAAAAGATAGTGAAGCCTATTATGCCTTTGTTAAAGCGTTCAAAGCAGTGAATGAATTTCTGGCAAAACATATTATTAAAGATGGTGAAGGTGCTACGAAATTTATTGAAGTTGAGGTCAAGGGAATGCCGACAGTGACAGAAGCTAAGAAGATGGTGCATGCGGTGATTACATCCAACTTGGTAAAAACTGCTTTCTATGGAGAGGATGCCAATTGGGGAAGGATTCTATGCGCATTAGGTTATAGTGGCGCACGATTTAATCCAGAATTGGTTGATGTGATCTATGAAAGTGAAGTTGGAACAATTTCTCTCCTAGAAGCAGGCAAGCCGGTTTTGTTTGATGAGACATATGCTTTAGAGATTCTTAAGAAAGATACAATTAAAGTGAATGTTCAATGTCATCAAGGTGATCAAAAAGCTGTTGGATGGGGTTGTGACCTGAGTTATGATTATGTCAAAATCAACGGAGAATATCGTACCTAGGAGGTAATGATGAAGAAGATTATTGAAAAAGCCAAGGTGTTGGTTGAAGCCCTTCCATATATTAAGCAATTCAACGGAAAGATTGTTGTCATTAAGTATGGTGGTTCAGCAATGATTGACGAGGCGATTAAAGGTTGTGTTATAGAAGATATTGTCTTGATGAAATTAGTTGGTTTCAAACCGGTTATTGTACATGGCGGTGGGAAAGAAATTTCCAAGAACCTAGATCGTATGGGAATAACCTCGGAATTTCATAACGGATTGCGGGTGACTAGCAAGGAAACCATGGAAGTTGTGGAAATGGTTTTAAGTGGTAAAGTGAATAAGGATATCGTTCAGCTTATACAAAATCATGAGGTGAATGCTGTGGGGATATCCGGTAAAGACGGAAAAACTTTAAAAGTGACCAAACGATTGGATGCTACCATGGATATCGGTTATGTCGGTGATGTAGCGAAAGTAGACACAGGGTTGATACACTCGCTATTAGAAAACGATTTTATTCCGGTTATTGCCCCCGTAGGGACTGATGAAAATGGTGATACATATAATATTAATGCGGATTTTGCTGCAAGTGCAATAGCTGGTGCATTAAATGCAGAAAAACTTATTTTTCTAACGGATGTGGAAGGTGTTCTTAAAGATGTCACCAATAAGGATTCCATTATCTCGAAAATTAAAATTCATGAAGTTAATGCATTGATCAAAGAAGACATTATTGTTGGAGGCATGATTCCCAAAGTAATGTGTTGTGTTGAAGGTATTGAACAGGGTGTAAAGAATGTCCATATTCTAGACGGTCGTGTTCAACATAGTTTGTTACTTGAAATTTTCACCAAAGATGGTGTGGGTACAATGTTTAGTTCATAAAAAGCAGATAGAAAGATCGAGAGGATGATACATGATGAAACCGGATTATATTATGAATACCTATGCTCAACAACCAGTGACCTTTGTTAAAGGAGAAGGAAACTACTTGATTGATGAGCAAGGAAATAAATACTTAGATTTTGTTGGAGGCATCGCAGTTAATGCCTTAGGATATAGCCATAAAGGCTTAAAAGAAGCACTTCATCAACAAGTGGATGAACTTCTACATTGCAGTAATCTATACTATAACGATGAACAGCTAAAAGCAGGAAAAAAATTAGTGGATTTGTTAACATTGGATGAGGCCTTTTTCTGTAATTCAGGAGCAGAGGCTGTTGAAGGTTCCATGAAACTTGCGCGAAAATACGCAAAAAAGCAAGGGTATGAGGAGCGCTATGAAATTATAACGATGACAAATTCATTTCATGGTAGAACGTTGGGAGCAATAACAGCGACAGGACAAACGAAGTATCAAAAGGGGTTAAATCCACTTTTGCCCGGTATTGTCCATGTTCCTTATAATGATGAGGTAGCATTAAAAGAAGCCATTAATGATAAAACCTGTGCCATAATGACAGAAGTGATTCAAGGTGAAGGTGGTATTGTATCTGCTCATAAAGCGTTTTTAGAAACAGCGAGAGCCTTATGTGATGAGAAGGATATGCTGTTAATCTATGATGAAGTTCAGACGGGAATGGGGAGAACCGGATATCCTATGGCATTTATGCATTATGGGATAAAACCGGATGTGGTAGCCTTAGCGAAAGGATTGGGAAGTGGTGTTCCGGTAGGAGCAGTGGTTGCAACCCATGAGGCGGCGAGCGGTTTTAGTCCCGGAGACCATGCCTCAACCTTTGGAGGGAACCCCTTAGCTATGGCAGCCGTCAATGTTGTTGTAGACAGCTTATCCGATAAAGCGTTCATGTCTAAAGTTCAAGAAACAGCCGGCTATCTAGATGTACAATTAAAGCAATTAATGGCGGATAAAGAAGCTATAACGGAAGTAAGAGGACTAGGATTAATGAGGGGATTAGCAATAGATAAGCCATTACGTCCGATATTAGATGCCTGTTTTGAAAAAGGGTTGCTTATCGTTGGTGCAGGTAGCAATGTGTTGCGTTTTGTACCGCCATTGGTTATTACTAAGGAGGAGATTGATCGTTGTATAGCCATTCTCAGGGAGGTGATTTGATGACGGTACAATTGTTATTGCAAGATGGTACCTACCTGAAGGCAAAAAGCTTCGGTGCAACGGGGACGGCAATAGGGGAATTGGTTTTTAATACAGGCATGACAGGTTATCAAGAAATTTTGACGGATCCATCTTATGCAGGACAAATTGTCACGATGACATACCCTCTTATTGGTAATTATGGCATTAATCAATATGATGTTGAATCGGATAAACCTAAAGTATCCGGATTTATTGTCAAAGAATATGCAAAAGACCCGAGTCATTGGCAGCTTCAAGAGACACTAGAAGCGTATCTGAAACGTCATCATGTCATGGGCGTCTATGATATTGATACACGTATGCTTACGAAACGTATACGGTCTCATGGGGTTATGACGGTGTTGATGACAACGGATATGTCCATGAGTATTGAAGCGATGCAAGATAGGTTAGCTGCTTATGTCTTTCCGAAAGATATCGTTAAGCAAGTTTCGACGGAATCTACATACCGTGTCCCTGCGACAGTAAAAGCGGAAAAAGATACCCAAACCAATATAGGCGTTATTGATTTAGGTGTGAAGAAAGGTATTATCAAACAACTAAATCGCCAAGGTTGTGATGTTACTATTTATCCTCACCATGTGGGGTATAAAGAGGTTCTTCAAGGCAATCACGATGCTGTCTTATTTAGTAACGGCCCGGGTGACCCGAAGGACTGTGTAGACGCCATTGAGTTGGCAAAAAATCTTCAAGGGAAATTACCGTTGTTTGGAATATGCCTTGGACATCAACTCTTAGCATTAAGTATCGGAGCAGATACGTACAAGTTGAAATTTGGTCATCGAGGGAGTAATCATCCGGTAATTGAGTTGGAATCTAATAAAGTGTATATGACGGCACAAAATCATGGATATGCCGTAGATGATACAACAGTACCTGATTTTGCAACAATAACGCACATAAATGTCAATGATAAAACAGTAGAAGGCCTTTGTTGGCGTGACAAAAAAATGGCCTCGATTCAATTTCATCCGGAAGAGGGTCCCGGTCCAACGGATGCAACTATAATTTTTAAAAAATGGGTTGACACATTGGAAAGGAAGTAATCATATGCCTATCGATCATACAATAAAAAAAGTCATGGTTATCGGATCCGGTCCAATTGTCATCGGACAAGCCGCAGAATTTGATTATGCAGGAACTCAGGCATGTAAATCATTGCAAGAAGAGGGGATAGAAGTTGTCCTTGTGAACAGCAATCCAGCGACAATTATGACAGACGATAACATAGCAGATAGAGTTTATATCCAACCACTCACGTTGGAGAGTTTAGAATATATTATTGAAAAAGAGAGACCTGACGGTTTGCTCCCAACTCTTGGTGGTCAGACCGGATTAAATATGGCGGTGGAATTGACAGAAGCCGGTATTTTGGAGAAGTACCATGTAAATCTATTGGGAACAAAACTAGAAGCCATTAAGCAGGCGGAAGACCGAGAAGCTTTCAAAAATTTGATGGTGGAAATTGGTGAACCGATACCAAAAAGTGCTATAGTGAATACCCTTGAAGAAGGAATGGCTTTTGCTCGTGATATCGGATTTCCGATTATTGTACGACCGGCCTATACTATGGGGGGGCTAGGCGGTGGTATCGCAGAAGATGAGGAAAGTCTTCGAGAAGTTCTTCATACAGGGCTTATGCATAGTCGAATTCATCAAGTTTTACTAGAACAATCGGTTGCCGGTTGGAAAGAAATCGAGTATGAGGTGATGCGTGACAAAAATGATACCTGTATCATTATTTGTAATATGGAAAACTTTGATCCTGTTGGCGTCCATACAGGCGATAGTATTGTTGTTGCACCTTCCCAGACATTGTCAGATAATGAATATCATATGCTTCGTGAAGCTAGTATTAAAATTATTCGAGCATTAAAAATTGAAGGTGGCTGTAATGTACAGCTTGCCCTAAATCCGGAGAGTAAAGAGTACATTATCATTGAAGTAAATCCTCGTGTAAGTCGCTCATCTGCTTTAGCATCAAAGGCAGCTGGATACCCGATAGCTAAAATTGCCGCTAAAATTGCCGTTGGTTTACATCTACATGAAATTCCGAATACAGTAACCCAGAAAACCATGGCATCTTTTGAACCGGCCCTCGATTATATTGTGACCAAAATTCCAAAATGGCCTTTTGATAAATTTGATTATGCCAATCGACGATTGGGTACGCAAATGAAAGCAACGGGTGAAGTGATGGCAATTGACCGAACTTTTGAAAGTTCGTTGCTTAAGGCCGTTATTTCTCTTGAAGGCAAAGAAACAGGATTACGTAAGGATTATATGTCAAGTTGGGATGTAGAAACGATAGAGAAGAATCTTGTGGAAGTGGATGACCAACGCATCTTTGTTATTGCAGAAGCCCTAAGACGCCATATGAGTGTTGCAGATATTCACGCATTGACACGTATTGATCCATGGTTTTTGAGTAAAATCAAGAATATTATTGATGTGGAAGAAGCATTGAGTCAAGAGTCATTAACCGGTGAGTTGCTTCATAAAGCAGAAAAAATGGGATTTACAGATACGGAGATTATAGAGCTATCCGGTAATGCGTATGAGATTGTGGATGCGATACGGAGAGCCCATGGCATGTATCCGGTCTATAAAATGGTCGATACCTGTGCTGCGGAATTCGAGTCCTTTACACCTTATTATTATTCGACCTATGAAGAAGAAGAAGAGAATGTTATTAGCCGTGGTGAGAAGATTATTGTTATCGGCTCCGGTCCCATTCGTATTGGTCAAGGGATTGAATTTGATTATTGTTCCGTTCATGCGGTATGGGCTATTCAGGAATTAGGCTATGAATCGATTATTATCAATAATAATCCGGAAACGGTGAGTACAGATTTTGATACATCGGATAAATTATATTTTGAGCCGCTTTTCATTGAAGATGTTTATAATGTTATTCGTAAAGAAATGCCTAAGGGGGTTATTGTACAGTTTGGAGGGCAAACCGCTATAAACTTGGCTCCTAAATTGGTCAGTCGAGGCGTTCAAGTGTTAGGTACATCGGTGGATGCCATTGATGTTGCTGAGAATAGAAAGCGTTTTGAGCGATTACTTCGAGAGTTGGGAATTCCTCAACCTGAAGGGTATGCCGTGACACAGATGGATGAAGCCCTTGAAGCTGCAAAAACTATCGGCTATCCGGTACTTGTCCGTCCTTCTTATGTAATTGGTGGACGAGCCATGATGATTGTCTACAATGATGAGGAATTGAAGGCGTATGTAACAGAAGCCACTCAATTATCGGAAGACCAGCCGATCCTTATTGATGATTATATAGAAGGAACAGAAGTGGAAGTTGATGCCATCTGTGACCGACACGATATATTGATTCCTGGTATTATGGAACATATTGAGCGAACAGGCGTCCATTCAGGTGATAGTTTTTGTGTGTACCCGCCTCAAAATCTATCCAAAGAAGTCCAAGATACCATTATCGCTTATACAAAGAAGATATCGGTGGCGTTGCAAGTGTGCGGTTTAGTCAATATACAGTTTGTCGTCAGAGATAAAAAGGTTTATATTATTGAAGTGAATCCTAGAGCATCACGTACTGTCCCGATTCTAAGCAAAGTAACCAAGATTCCTATGGTGAAAATTGCTATGGACGTTATTTTGGGCACGCGACTACAAGATTTAGAGTACGGGACCGGATTACATGAAACAACTGCATTAATCGCTGTTAAGGCCCCTGTATTTTCTTTTGTAAAACTTCAGGATGTTGATGCAGCATTAACACCTGAGATGAAGTCAACAGGTGAAGTCTTAGGGCTAGATACAACCTATGAAAAGGCATTGATGAAGGCTTTTCTGGGAGCCGGATACGAATTTCAAGGTGAAGGGAAAGTCCTTCTATCTCTTTCGGATCACAGCAAAGAGGAGGGGCTACCTATTGCCAAGGCGTTGAAAACTCTTGGCTTTGATATCATTGCTTCGTCCGGTACGAGTGCCTATTTGGGAAAAGAAGGTGTGGACAATCAGGCTATTGATATCTATGATATTCCAACGCTTCGCGACAGAATGAAGGCAAAAGAAATCGCGATGGTGGTCATTATTCCCACAAAGGGTAAAGATGTATCTAGGGCAGGGTTTAAGTTGCGCAGTTTGGTTCAACATCTGGATGTGCCGAGTTTTACGTCTCTGGACACAGTCGCTGCCTATTTAATTGCGCTAAAAACCTATCGTGATATTGAATCTCAAGGTAATGCTGTTGACTATGATACCATTGATTACTATATGTCCAAATAAACAGACGTAGCCTTTGCGGAGTTGAACTTTGCCTTGAATGGTGATATAATGCTTGATAGTTTGAATGTCAAAAGGATAGTTGAAAAGCTATATGAAAGGGCGAAGTCATGTATAAGATTTTGAAAAAAGAAATATTGAATGATGTGGTGCAATTAATGGTTATTGAAGCACCCTTTGTTGCTCGTAAATGTGAGCCCGGACAGTTTATTATTCTTCGGGTCGGTGAAGAAGGTGAACGAATCCCACTAACTATTATGGATTATAATCGGGAAGAAAAATCCGTTACTATTGTTTATCAGATTCTAGGATTAACGACACAGTTGCTGGCAGAAAAAGAAGCAGGAGATACCATTTTGGATTTTGTCGGCCCACTTGGAAAGGCAGCACCGCTTCATAAACAGAACCATGTGATTGGTATTGGTGGTGGTGTTGGTAGCGCGCCACTATACCCACAAATAAAAAAATTATCAGAAATGGGCGTTCGTGTGGATGTTATTCTAGGTGGACGAACGGAAGAATATGTCTTGTTGAAGGAAAAATTTGAAGCGATCTGTGAGCATGTCTATGTCGCAACGAATGATGGGTCATTAGGTGAAAAGGGATTTGTCACAGATGTGTTGAATCGTTTGCTTGCTGAAGGCAATGTATATGATGAGGTTATTGCTATCGGACCACTTATTATGATGAAAGCAGTCGTTGGGATTACAAAACCGTTATCGTTGCCGACGGCAGTATCATTGAACCCGGTGATGATTGACGGAACTGGAATGTGCGGCGGATGTCGTGTGACTGTTGGGAATGAAACAAAATTTGCATGTGTGGACGGACCGGATTTCGATGGTTTGAAAGTAGATTTTGATGAAGCCATGCGACGTCAAAATTATTATAAGGAGCAAGAAACACATATCTGTCGAATGGAGGGTGTAAAACGTGGCTAATATGCAACCCAATAAAGTTAGGATGCAAGAACAAGATCCTAATATTCGAAATAAAAATTTTCTAGAAGTAGCGTTAGGTTATACACTTGAAGAAGCTATCCAAGAGGCTGAACGCTGCTTGAACTGTAAGCATCAACCATGTAAAAAGGGATGCCCTGTTAATATAAAAATACCTGAATTTATTCAGGCGGTGAAAGCCGGAGAGATTGAACAAGCCTATGGAATCATTACACAAGATAATAGTTTACCTTCCATATGCGGACGTGTCTGTCCTCAGGAAAACCAATGTGAAGGCCTTTGTGTACGGAAAATCAAAGGTGAACCTGTCGGTATTGGGCGCTTGGAACGTTTTGTTGGCGACTGGGTAAGAGCTAATAAGACAGGCCAAGGAGAGCAATCGGATAAATCAGCAGGAAAAGTTGCCATTGTAGGTAGTGGACCGGCAAGTTTAGCATGTGCAGCGGATTTGGCCCATTTGAACTATGATGTAACCTTGTTTGAGGCGCTACATCAACTTGGTGGTGTTCTGATGTATGGTATTCCTGAATTTAGACTACCGAAAGAATTGGTTCAAGCTGAAATTCAAGACGTGTTAGACCTTGGTGTTCATGTTGAAAAAAATGTCATTATCGGGAAGTCTTTGGATATAGTAGACTTATTTGATGATGGTTATGGCGCCGTGTTTATTGGTAGCGGTGCCGGACTACCTAGATTTTTGAACATTCCCGGTGAAAATCTAAATGGGGTTTACTCATCCAATGAATTTTTGACACGGGTCAATTTAATGAAAGCCTATGATTTCCCTAATAATCATACACCCATACGTATTGGTAAAAAAGTTGTTGTCGTGGGTGGGGGTAATGTAGCCATGGATGCGGCACGAACAGCAAAACGACTAGGTGCTGATGTGACGGTTGTATATCGACGTGGCATGGAAGAACTGCCTGCAAGAGCAGAAGAAGTTCACCATGCAGTTGAAGAGGATATTGTGTTTGATTTACTCAAAAATCCAACACGTATTGTTGGTGAAGACGGTCAAGTTGTCGGTATAGAAACAGTAAAGATGGAATTAGGTGAACCGGATGAGTCAGGTAGACGACGCCCTGTTGAAATGACAGGGAGTGAAGCGTTTATCGAGGCGGATACCATTATTATTGCCATTGGTCAAACGCCGAATCCTATGATTACAGATGCGACGAAAGATATTGCGTTGAACCGATATGGCTGTATTCAAGTCGATGAAGATACGATGGAAACATCTATGCCTGGAGTCTATGCCGGTGGCGATGCAGTAACCGGAGCGGCAACGGTAATACTGGCTATGGGAGCCGGGAAAAAGGCGGCTTCTTCCATTCATAAACAACTCAAAAAAAGTAAATAGAATACCCTTTTTGGGATAAAATAATGAAGGAGGTAATCAAGTGAAGACTTGATACCTCCTTTTAGTTGTATCTGTTTAAAAGACATGGATTATAGTTCTACATGAATCGTACATAAAGCGATAGCCATGACAGTATGGGCGGAAGGAAAAGAATAATACCCACAATCATAGCAACACATGCAGATATGAGAACGGCACCGGCACTCATATCTTTAATATACTTGATTCGAATATCTTTTTCAGGATGAATAAAATCCATTATTTTTTCGATACATGTATTAAAAGTTTCAGCGGCAAAAACTTGACCGGATACAATTAATAATATACACCATTTTGTGGCGCTTATTTGAAAGAAAAAACCACAAAGGATGGCAAAGGTGAAGCAAAGGGTATGGATTTTAAAATTACGTTCCGATTGAAAAGTATGTTTAATGCCTTCTAGTGCATGGCGAAAACTTTGTATAAACATAATTCGTGCCTCCATGTGCATTTTGTTAGTGGAAATGCACCATTGTATTCAACAAGGATTCTATATCATAATTAGAGAGTCTCAACCTCAGCCATCCATAATGCAACACTTGCATCCGATGGCATACGTAAGTCACCTCTCGGGGAAAGACAGATGGAACCAACCTTCGGACCGTCAGGTAAGGCGCTGCGTTTAAATTGCTGACTGAAGAAACGACGGTAGAATAGTTTCATCCACTTTAGGATAATGATAGGATCATAATAGGAACCGAATGCATACTGTGCCAAGGTGTATATTTTGGAAGGCGTTGAGCCATAACGCAACATATGATATAAAAAGAAGTCGTGAAGTTCATAAGGACCGACAACTTCTTCGGTTTTTTGAGCAATATTGCCGTCAGCAGATGGTGGTAGAAGCTCAGGAGATACGGGTGTCGCCAAAATATCAGATAGAATGTCTTTGGACTTGCGTGTTTCTTCGTTCAAAGAAACCCATTCAACAAGATAACGTACCAAGGTTTTTGGTATAGATACATTAACGCCATACATGGACATGTGATCCCCATTATAGGTGGCAAACCCTAAAGCAAGTTCCGATAAATCCCCGGTTCCGACGACGATACCGCCTTCTTTGTTGGCTAAGTCCATAAGAATTTGGGTACGTTCACGGGCCTGTGAATTTTCGTAAGTGATATCGTGTATGTTGGCATCTTGTTCAATATCTTTAAAGTGTTGTGTGACGGCATCAGCTATGGATATTTCTTTAATCGTTATATGTAAAGATTTCATTAATTCCATGGCATTATTATAGGTACGTCCCGTTGTACCAAAGCCCGGCATTGTGACACCGATAATATCTTCACGATTACGGCCTAACATGTCAAAGGTTTTAACAGTTACTAAAAGGGCCAGTGTAGAATCAAGACCACCGGAGATACCGATAATTGCTTTCGGAGAACCTATATGAGCAATACGCTTTGCCAATCCTTGTGTTTGAATATGAAAAATTTCCTCACAACGTTTAAAGCGATCCTCTTGATTAGAAGGAACAAAAGGATGTTGTGTAATAAAGCGATTAATTGTTGATAAAGTATGTTTTTGGTGGAAAATGACGCGCTGTTGTAATGTGTGGTTGGCAAAGTGTTTTTTAGTGTCTCTATAGGTGTTCGAATGTAAACGGTCGAAGTTCAAATGCTCAATATCAATATCGCTCATAATCAAGGTGGGTTCAAGACTAAAACGATCAGATTCACTGAGTAACGTACCGTTTTCAGCAATTAAGCTATGGCCACCGTACATAACATCGGTTGTTGATTCACCATAACCTGCACTTGCATAGGCATAAGCGGCAAAACAACGGGCAGATTGATTTTTGACCAAAGCTTTGCGATAGTCGCTTTTTCCGATTAAGTCATTACTGGCGGATAGATTTGCCAAGATGTAAGCGCCGTTTAATGATTGCAGAGAACTTGGAGGAATAGGAGACCAAAGGTCCTCGCAAATTTCAACGCCGAAGGTATAATACGGTTCGCAGTTGTTCTCAAATATAAGTTGGCTGCCGATGGGAATCATGCTACCGTCAATGTCGACGCTGTTGTCAGTCATATGTTCGGCATTAGCAAACCATCGTGTTTCGTAGAATTCATTGTAAGTGGGTAAGTAGGTTTTTGGAATTAATCCCAGTATTTGGCCGCCATGAACAACAGCAGCCATATTATAGACACTGTCATCAATCATCATGGGTAGACCGACTACAATAACTGCCGGTTTTAAAGTGCTATAGCGTTTAATATCAAGAAGTCCTTCCAAAGCGGCATCTAAAAGTAACCGTTGATGGAAGAGATCGCCACAGGTATAGCCGGTTATGCATAATTCCGGACATACTAGAAGGTCAACGTCAGAGGAACAAGCCTGTTCATAGATACTCTTTAATTGATCGACATTATAGGTGACATCCGCTACTTTTATAGAGGGTGTTGCACAGGCAACACGTGTATATCCATATTTTTTCATAAGAATCATCCTTTTAGCTTTTTTCCTATTTTAACATATTTTTGGAATAATTGTTGTAAGAACATCAATTATTTTGTAGAATGGGAGAGTGACACCAGAGAAGAAATATGGAGGATATACTATGACAGAAATTAATAATGCGGATTATCGCATGAGCAAGCAAAAGAAAATTGCATTGGTAGCCCATGATAATAGGAAAAAAGATTTATTATCTTGGACAAAAGAAAATCGTGAGGTTTTAGCGACTCATTTCTTATTTGGCACAGGAACAACAGGAATGCTTATTGCAAAGGAAACAGGATTGCCTGTTAAAACCTATAATAGTGGCCCTCTTGGTGGTGACCAACAAATCGGGAGTCGTATTATTGAAAGTGATATAGATTTCCTTATCTTTTTTTGGGATCCTTTGGAAGCACAACCGCATGACCCGGATGTAAAGGCTTTGTTGCGTATTGCCGTTCTTTATGATATTCCGGTTGCGATGAATCGTGCGACTGCTGACTTTATGTTTCATTCAGCATTGATGGAACAAGAATACGAGAGATTAATCGTTGATTATAATGAGAGGCTAAAGCGTCATATCGATTTATAAAGGAGGATATGTATGCATAATAAGATTTTTTTTGGCGTAGCAGCTGGAGTTATCTTATTAATAGGAGCTTATCTTTTTATAGCACATGAATCAAGATTACCGGTTCTTTATGTTTCGGAAGAATCTGAAGAGGCACCGGCAATAGATGCGGTGGAAGGCTCTGAGGGGGGAGAAGAAACAAAGAACCGGATGAATCAAGCAAGTGACGATGTAGATGATAAGGCTATGCCGATTCAATCGACGTATATAGAAGTCTATATTAGTGGTTCGGTAATGAAGCCGGGGGTATATTCTTTTGAAGAAGGCGCAAGAGTTACAGACGGACTGGATAAGGCGGGAGGGCTGTCCGAGGAGGCGGCCACTTCAGCAGTGAATTTGGCCCGGCTTATGGAAGATGGCGAACAAATCTATTTTCCGACAGAGGATGAAGTCTCTAACGGATATAGGGTCGGAGATGGGTTGCAAGAGGATGCGTCAAAACCGATTAATTTGAACCGTGCGTCTTTAAATGAGCTCATGGAAATACCTGGAGTCGGTGAGGCTAAAGGAAAGGCAATTATACAATATCGGGAAGAACAAGGGGCGTTTGGAACTGTTGAAGAGCTTATGCAGGTGCCGGGCATAAAAGAAGCATCATTTGAGCAGATGCAATCATATATCTGTGTAAATTGATGAAATGACAGAGGATGGTTGAGATGGATAAAAGAATTTTAATAGTGGATGATGAAAAAGTAATTGTAAAAGGACTTCGATATAGTCTTGAACAAGAAGGCTATCGTATTGATGCGGCCTATGACGGTGGTGAAGCCGTTCAATTAGCGGACAAAAATTCCTATGATTTAATTATATTGGATGTAATGCTTCCGGTTATGGATGGAATGGATGTTTGTCGACATATTCGTAAGACATCTATGGTGCCTATTATTATGTTGACGGCTAAAGGCGAAGATATGGACAAAATACTTGGTTTGGAATTCGGAGCCGATGATTATATGACCAAACCGTTTAATATACTAGAATTAAAGGCCAGGATAAAGGCTATTTTTCGTCGCAACAATTATGTGAGTGAGAGTAAAGATGGGGATGCCATGTCGGTTGTGGTTAAAGGCGATATTAAGATTCAGAAAGAGAGTCGCCGTGTTTTTGTTCGGGAACAAGAAGTTAATTTGACAGCCAAGGAATTTGACCTCATGGAATTATTTCTTTCTTATCCAAGCAAAGTGTATTCAAGAGAACAACTATTAAGCATTGTGTGGGGATATGATTATCCTGGTGATGTTCGTACGGTTGATGTTCATGTGCGTCGATTGAGAGAGAAGATTGAGACAAAGCCTAGTGAGCCTCGATATATCCATACAAAGTGGGGAGTGGGTTACTATTATCAACAATAAATTATATAAACAGGTTTTTGGCAAAGTGTATAGCATACGTCTTAAGCTTTTTATTAGTTTTTTGATGATTGGTATACTGACTGCTGTCATCCTATCTATCATTTTTATCTCAACAATCAATCAACTCTATGTAACAGAGAAAAAAAGGGAATTATACCGACAGGCAAATACCATTGCAATTAGCTTGGTTACTTCGGGATATTTTGAAGAAGAATCCAATAAACAGTATTTGGCAACGATACAAGCCAGTGTTCCGGGTCGAGGATTAGTCCTTGACCGACAGGGTATGGTTTTGTTTGATTCGAATCACCTAGATACAGGTAAATTATTTAGCAATAGTGAAACATTGGAGGCGTTAACGGGGGATAGTAGCTATGTCTTTGAAAAGGAAACAAATCGTGGGATAGTAACGGTTCCCATTATGAATGTGGATTTTGATAGCGTCCTAGGAGCGGTAATAGTAACCGATTCCTTTGATGATATTAGTGATTCTATATCATCGCTTATCGGAACGGTTGTATTGGTAGTATTTGGACTTATTCTTGTTATTGCTGTCCTTAGTTACTCTATTAGTGGTTCCTTTAATCGTCCCTTTAGACAACTTATTAATCATATTAAGAAGGTTCGAGATGGGCATATCGATCAAACAATTAAAATTGCGGGAAATAAAGAAATTGTTGAAATTGCGGATGCCTTCAATCAGATGATTGAGCGTTTGCACAATATTGAAATGAATCGACAACAATTTGTTGCCAATGTCAGTCATGAACTTAAGACACCGATTAGTTCAGTTAAAGTATTGGCAGAATCACTCATCCATCAACCGGATGTTCCCATTGAAATTTATCAAGATTTTATGCAAGATATTAACGAAGAGCTCGATCGTGAGAATAAAATCATTAACGACCTTCTCACATTGGTGACATTAGATAGAAATGACTATGGATTACGTGTTGAAGAGGTAACCATGAATGATATGGTTGCCGGAATTATGAAACGCTTAAAGCCATTGGCAGATTTGAAACAAATTCAATTAGTCTTTGAAAGCCGCCGTATCGTTCAAGCAGAAGTTGATGTTACAAAATTGGACTTGGCAATCTCGAATCTTATAGAGAATGGAATCAAGTACAATAAAGAGTATGGATATATTACAGTGGTCGTGGATACAGATTTTAAGGACTGTATTATAAAAATACGAGACACAGGTGAAGGAATTCCTGCCGATAGCCTTCTTCTCATTTTTCAGAGGTTTTATCGGGTTGATAAGACGCGTTCAAGGGAAACAGGAGGTACCGGCTTAGGGTTGTCTATTGTTCAGAAGACAGTACAAATGCATAAAGGGCACATAAGTTGTGAAAGTGAAGTAGGGGAATGGACGGAGTTTACATTAACAATACCGTTAAAACAGCAATGGATTGAACCGGAAGCGCAGGTGGATGGTTATGAATCTTAATCGTAGTTTGAAAGTGTTTATTGGTTTGATTCTATCCCTTTTTATTGCATTTATTATTTTGGGGAGTATGGAAGAGGTAGAAACATTTCGCTATGATGATACAGATGAAGAGGCGATTTATTTGTATAATCCTCAAACGGCTTCTTTAGAACAGATTGTGTTGTATTTAGATAGCATAATTGATACAGAAAACAAACGGGAAATCGTTGATTATGTATTAAGTCTATTATATAAAGGCGTGCGAAGTTCGGACTATGAACCAACGATACCGTCTGAATCCAGTGTTAACTATTTTGTTGTTGATGGGAGAAATGTTATTTTTAATTTAAATAGGGATGTTTACGCACTGGATAAAGAGAAACGCTTGATAATGCTTTCATCTATTGTAGCCAGTCTTGTATCCTTTGATTCGATAACGAGTGTTGAATTCTATGTTGAAGGAATGGCTATGACAGATGATATGGGTCAATCTATTGGAAAGTTGTCTAAGCAAGATGTGATTATGAGTTATGATACAATAGAACAGATGGAGTCTACAAATGAATGGATGGTATATTTGCCTACAGAAAGTGGCAAGAATTTGGAGCGTCAATCTGTTCTTCTCACATCGAGACATTACGAAAAACCGGAAGAAGTCTTGCTAAACTATTTATTATTTCAAGATGATCGCCCTATCTTTGGTGAAAAAACAACACTTATCGATGTGTATACGGTTAATGGAATTTGTTTTGTGGATATGGATGAGAGTTTTCAAAGGATACCTCTACCTGAGGGAATCAGTGAACGTATAGCTATCTATTCTATAGTGAATTCATTAAGTGAGTTGGAAGATATTGACTATGTACAGTTTATGATCGATGGTGAAATTGTCGAAACCTTTCATGGAACTCTGTCTTTGAATCGTTTATTGGAGATGAACTATGTATTGGTAGAATAACAAGGGGAGTTGAGTCGGTTGTCTACAAAAGGCAAGAGAGGCCTTGGACTTGGTATTATTTTATTAATCCTATTACGTATTTTCTGTGATTATGTTGCTTTCCATGAGTCCCATACGCAGTTGAATTCTTTGGATAAAGTTCAGATTCAAGGAATTATAAGTGAAGCGTATATAGATGATTATGATCGTCGAATATATAAAGTCAGAGCCGTGGCAATTAATGGTCTTCCTGTCTTTGGAAAGCGATATAGCCTGCGTATGATTGATAAGGCCGATTCTCTTCAAAAGCCGGGTCAACTAATAAAAGTTGAGGGTAAGATTAAAAGGAAAGAGTTATTGTATAATGATGGAATGAAAGAAGAAGCTAATGTTCAATATGCCTATCGCCAACTAGGTACAATAGTCATACAGTCACTGAAGCAATCAAAGACCGATGAAATACTGGTGGAAGGATATAGTTCGTATATTCAATTTGTGAGTAAGTACCACGAAGAAATTACAGATCGCTGGGAAACAATCTTGCCTTCTTTCGATAGAAACCTATTGGATGCTTTGTTTTTTGGGAATCGAAGCCATATAGATAGAGGATTTACAGAAGGGTTGAAAAAAGGGGGAATTATTCATGTCTTTGCAGTTTCGGGTATGCATATTGGCATGCTTTATTTAGTTCTGGGTTATTTGAGTCGTTGTATACCTGGAAAACCATTTGTTCAAGCATCTTTTGTGGCCTTAGCTTTAGGGGGATATATTTTATTTATTGGATGCCCGGTCAGTGCCTTTCGAGCGGTAGTAATGTGTTATGGTGTTCTTTATGGAAAATATAGTTTGCGACCGAGTAGTGTGCAACGAAGTTTATGTTTGGCAGCAGGGGTGAGTCTTCATCTTTTTCCGGAGAGTCTATATTCAGTCTCATTTTGGCTATCCTTTGTTTCAGTCATTGCAATAATAGAATTCTATCCATTAGGAGTGGAACTTCTCGTTCCCCAAAAGAACAGGCGCAGGCTAGGAATGCAATGTTTGGTGTGGTCAATTCAAACGCTCCTATTGAGTGCTTGTGTCTTACTACTTACGACACCTATACTAATCTGTTTTTTTGGTGAGGTTAGTTTTAACGGACTTTTATTAAATATTATAGTATTGCCTGTTATTCCGATACTGTTCTGGTGTGGCTTGTCTATGACGATTATGTTATATATAGCGCCTCACATAGCCATACTTATGGCGCCTGTAGTGCGACTATTGAGCTATTATTTTCAATGGATGAGTATTGCAGGTAGATCGCTGCCCTTTAGCTTGTACACAATGCCGTGGTCATGGATCGGACTAGCAATCTACTATTTGATGATTATGTTTAGCTATTTTTGGATTAAAGAGAAGACAAAGGAGAGGCGACAGATGAAGAAAGAGGTGGAGGATGCAATTCGGATATAGGTTGGATGATGAGAAGAGAGAGGCGAAAATTAGACGGTATATCGCGTTTATCCTTATAGGTCTGAGTCTGTCCTGGTTAGGAATTCATATAGTAAGAAGTGAGCAACCACCGACGTGTTATATGCTTGATGTAGGGCAAGGGGATAGTAGTGTTATTACTTACGGGCATAAAGCATGGCTTATCGATGGGGGTGGATTGAGAAATAAAGAAGGGGATAATGTAGGTGTAAATGTTCTTCTTCCTTTTCTTTCATCTCAAGGCATTCGTGAGATTGAGGGGGCTTTTATCAGTCATTTTCATTATGACCATGTGAAGGGATTACTGGAAGTCGGAGAGCGCATCCCTATTCGTCAGCTCTATATCAACAGTGAAAAAATGGATTTTTTTGATGAAAATTCCAATGCATATTTGGAAAATGACGGTTATGAGATGATGCAGCAGGTGAAGCAATGGGCGGGGGCACACAAAATTCCTATCTGTGGAATGAAACATGGGGATTGCTTGAAATATAAAGAAATGCAGTTGACTTGTGTCACCCCGAGTGCTAAGGTAGTGGATGAGATTAATGAAAATAATCATTCTATGATTGTGCAACTTTCGATTTTTAATACATCTATGCTGTTTACCGGGGATATGGAAAATGAGGAAGAGGCAGTAGGAAATTTTACAGATATTGATATATTAAAGGTGGCTCATCATGGATCATCGACTTCTACAACACTGGATTTCTTGGATAAGACACAACCGGAATTAGCGTTAATCAGTGTGGGTAGGAATACATACGGTCATCCGTCGCCTGATATAATACGGCGATTAGAGGATAGAAATATTACAACCTATTCAACAAAGGACTATGGTATGTTAAAAATCACATTCACTAAAAAAGGGTATCAGTTGAGACCCTATAAATGAGGTTATATAATGAAAGAGTTAAATCATCAAATTGAACAAAAAAACTTCGCATCGGTATATCTATTTACGGGAGAAGAAGCTTATATGATTGACTTCTATACACAACGTATCATCAAAGAAATATTTGACGGACAGGATGCGATGATGAATTTAGATACCTTTGACCGAGAGACAAAGGATATTCAAGGGGTACTCGATAGCATGGAAACCTTACCTTTTTTTGCTCCAAAACGTATTGTTGTTTTGAAGGGAATGGGATTATTCGAGACAAAGAATAAGAGTAAGGCTGAAGCGATTTTGAATCAGCTTCAACGAACAAAAGAAACGACGATATGTATCATCATTGAAGATAAAGCGGATAAACGGGGAAAATTGTATAAGTATATAGCGAAAGAGGGCTATAGCCATGATTTTGAATATTTGGAAGAACGAGAATTAGTTCGTTTTATTGCAAGGCGGTTAAAACGAAGTGGCAAGAAAATTGGGCAAAGCACGGCGACATATTTTATCCAAACGGTGGGATATGAGTTGAATCATGTCGTCAAAGAAATTGATAAACTTATTGACTATTGTATGCATGAGGAGATTATTGAAATACCGGATATTCAAGAGGTATGTACCGTGCATCTAGAGTCGCGTATTTTTGCTTTAGTGGATGCCATTGGTATGAAAAACAGAGAAGAAGCACTTCGGTTATATCAAGATATGATGGCCTTAAGAGAGCCGGAAACACGTATATTGTTCATGATATCTCGTCAATTGTCCCTAATCTATCAGGCGAAAATACTGGCCAATCAACGTCAAAGTAGTCAGCAGATGGCAAAAGAACTAAAAGTTCCGGGTTTTGTTGCCAACAAACTAGTACAACAAAGTCGTCATTTTGGTACAGAAGATTTAGAAAAGGCATTGAGCGACTTGCTTGATGCAGAATATGCTTTTAAAAGTGGAGGATTAGAACTGAAAACATCTATAGAATTGTTGATTTTGCAATTGACAGCAGTTGCAGGAGTTACAGCTTAAGAAAGATCATAATAATCTGGAGAATAGAGAGGAATAGTACTTTTCAAGTAGTCATTACAATATAAAAAAGCACCGCCTAGCGGTGCTCATATTTTTTAGTCTATTCCATAGAATTAACAGCTTTAGTAAGTCTTGAAATCTTTCTAGCAGCTGTGTTTTTGTGGAAAATTCCTTTGTTCATAGCGCTTGAAATTTCTTTGATAGCAACTTGAAGTTGACTTGTTGCTGTTGCTTTATCGTTAGATTCGATAGCAACTTCAACTTTTTTGATCGTAGATTTCACGCGAGATTTAATACTCTTATTACGCATTGCACGAACTTCACTTGTTTTAATTCTTTTTTTAGCTGATTTAATATTTGCCACTTGTTTCACCTCCATACGAATCGTATTATTGTATTGTACAAATAGAGGGTGAGTACAATATAATAATTGCAAGTATCTTGTGGGGTAGATACTCACACGTAATCATTATTACATACCTTAATATTTTAATTGAAGTTTCAGGCAAAGTCAATACATATTTTTAAAAAAACAGGAATACGATGAACTTTATTGAAAGAAGTAAGTGCATATGATAAAATGTAAGTAAGATTATGAATTGGAGAAGAGCAGATGCAAACCTATAGATGGCGTGAAACTTTAATACCTTATGAACAGGCAGTCAATGAACTGGTTGTTAAATTCGAGAGTATCGTGAAGGAAAATCGACGCCTTGGAAAGTACTCACCCATCGAATTTGTCACCGGTCGTGTTAAGAAGATTTCAAGTATACTTGAGAAAGCCAAAAAAAAAGAAATTATACTATCAAACATAGAAAACGAAATTGAGGATATAGCAGGTATTCGTATTATATGCCAATTTGTTGAAGATATTGATCGTGTTGTTGAAATCATTCGAACACGAAGTGATATGCAAGTAAAGTACGAGAAAGATTATATTAACAACAGTAAACAAAGTGGGTATAGGAGTTATCATATAATTGTTTACTATCAAGTACATACGGCAATTGGAGAGAAGCAGATTCAAGCAGAGATTCAGATACGGACATTAGCTATGAATTTTTGGGCAACCATTGAGCACTCTTTGCTTTATAAGTACGGACAAAATATACCGAGTTCTATAAAAAAGCGGTTGATTCGTTCAGCAGAAGCGGCCTATATGTTGGATCAAGAGATGTCGAAGATACGAGATGAAATTATGGATGCACAGGATGCTTTTCAGTATAAGTCGAATATTATTGCAGATATTTTGAATAATATTCAAAATATTCGTCAAGCATTATCGGATCCTGAAGAAGTGGAACAGATTCAAAAAGAATTCTATCAGTTATGGGATGAAGGTAATTTGGATAAGCTAATTTCCTTTAATCGGCGATTGGATTTGATTGCTGAAAATCACAGAGCACAAAGTTTATAAACCAATGGCATGCCATTGGTTTTACCATGTACAGGAAGTAATAGGAAGGTAATATATGCGATTAGATAAATTGTTGGCCAATCAAGGCTTTGGAACACGTAGTGAAGTGGGTAAAGCAATTAGCAAAGGGTTTGTTACGGTGAATGGTCAGGTTATTCGAGTGAAGGACACAAAAGTTGATCCGGACAAGGATAGAGTGCTGTTTGGTCAAGAAACAGTGAATTATACACCGGATGTGTACATACATTTTTATAAACCAAAAGGGTGTATTAGTGCGACAGATGATAAACGTCATGAGACAGTATTGGATTATATCGATCATCCAATGAGTCGTCAGTTGTTTCCTGTGGGACGATTGGATATTGATACAACAGGATTACTTATTATTACCAATAACGGACAACTTGCTCATAACATGCTTTCGCCGAAGAAACATGTCCAGAAAGTCTATGAAGCCGTCGTTTCAGGAAATGTGTCAGCGACTGCTACTGGTGTATTCAAAGAAGGCGTCATTATTGACGATGGTTATCGTACACATCCGTCTATTCTTCAAATTACGGATTACAATGAAAGCGACGATACGACAGCTGTTCGTTTAACCATTGATGAAGGTAAGTTTCATCAAGTAAAACGAATGTTTGAAGCGATAGGTCATACTGTGTTACAGTTACATCGTGCTGAAATGGGTCCCATACAATTAGATAAAACCCTGTCCCCGGGAGAGTATCGATTAATGAATGAGAAAGAAATGAACGAACTTCTTCCGTTTTTGGGGTAAAAGGAAAGACATGCAGTGTATAAGTTGGCAGAAAGAGGTTCTATATGTTTAGAGACGTAGATGCAGTTATTTTTGATATGGACGGAACGTTAATTGACTCCATGTGGTTATGGAAAAGTATTGATATAGATTATCTGGGACGATTTGGTTTGGAATGTCCGGATGATTTGCAGGATGCAATAGAAGGGATGAGTTTTTCTCAGACAGCGCATTATTTTAAAGATAGATTTTCATTAACGGATCCGGTTGAGGTCATCAAAGATGACTGGAATAAGATGGCAACCGAGTATTATATGAAGGAAGTTACATTGAAAGACTATGTGCCGGAATTCATTCAAGAATTAATGGACAGAGGAATTAAAATTGGAATGGGTACAAGTAACTCTAAGGAATTGGCCACGATGATTTTACAGCGCTTCGGTATTCTGGATATGTTTGAGTCCGTGCGAACATCTTGTGAGGTAGAATCGGGAAAGCCGTCGCCGGATATTTTCCTGAAAGTTGCAAAGGACTTAGGGGTTGATCCTTCCAGGTGTATTGTATTTGAAGATGTACCTAATGGTCTTTTGGCGGCAAAACGTGCCGGTATGCGAGCCATTGCAGTAGAAGATGATTTTTCACTGCGGATGAAAGAACAAAAGCATGCCTTAGCAGATTACTATATTATTGATTATACAGAGGCGTTGACGTCTCTATCGAAAGGAACTAAGATTGAACATGAATAATTATTTGCCGTTAAATGGTAAAGGCTTGGACGTATGGGGATGGAATGCCTTGGATTTTGTTGTTGTTACAGGCGATGCATATGTAGACCATCCATCCTTTGGTGCTGCTATTATATCGCGTCTACTTCAAGCTGCAGGATACCGTGTTGGTATCATTGCCCAACCCGATTGGAAGAATCACAAAGATATTACTGCATTTGGTAAACCGGAACTAGGTTTTTTGGTCACAGGGGGTAATATTGACTCCATGGTCAATCATTATACTGTTGCAAAAAAGCGACGGGATAATGATGCTTATTCGCCGGGAGGAGTTAGTGGTTTAAGACCTGATCGTGCAACCATTGTATATGGCAATTTGATACGTCAAGTATATAAGGATTCACCGATTATACTGGGTGGAATTGAAGCAAGCTTAAGACGCTTGGCTCATTATGACTACTGGGATAATAAAATCCGTCGCTCCATTCTTTTGGATGCAAGTGCGGATATGATTATATATGGGATGGCAGAGAAAGCGATTGAAGAAGTTGCTGAAGCATTAAAAGCCGGAATTCCTATCAGTGAAATTACCTATGTTAAAGGAACCACATTCAGAGCCAAGGATACAGAGTTTCTGGTGAATGCCTATGAATTGCCATCATATAGAGTTCTGTTGAAAGATAAAAAAGCCTATGCAGAAAGTTTTATGCGACAAACAAAAGAAGCAAATTTTGCCCACGGGAAGAGTTTGATAGAAGCTTATGATGAGAATGTACTCGTCGTTCAAAATCCGCCTATGGCACCTTTAAGTCAATCGGAATTTGATTATTATTATAGCTTTTCTTATATGAGAGATGTACATCCATCTTATACAGAGCATGTACCGGCTATTGAAGAAGTTAAATTCAGTATTATTAGCAATAGAGGATGTTTTGGTGATTGTAACTTTTGTGCATTAACCTTTCACCAGGGACGTACGGTTCAAAGTCGAAGCCATGCATCCATATTAAAAGAAGCCAACGAAATGGTTTGGGATAAAGATTTCAAAGGTTATATTCACGATGTCGGAGGACCGACGGCTAATTTTAGAGAACCGTCGTGTGAAAAACAGTTAAAACACGGAACCTGCAGTAACAAGGATTGTCTTGGAACAACACCGTGTAAGGAACTTCGCGTAGACCATCAAGACTATCTGTCTTTGCTAAGGGAATTAAAGAAGGTACCGAATGTAAAAAAAGTATTTGTGCGTTCAGGAATTCGCTTTGACTATTTGATGTATGACTCGGATGATACCTTTTTCAAAGAATTGGTTCGTGATCATATTAGCGGTCAATTAAAAGTGGCGCCGGAACATGTATCGAATAAGGTGTTGCGATATATGGGCAAACCGGATCACCATGTGTACAAAGGTTTTGTTAACAAATACGAAGACTTGAACAAGCAATATGGACTCAAGCAATTTATTGTACCTTATCTAATGTCCTCTCACCCCGGTTCGGATTTGAATGATGCAATACAATTGGCAGAGTTTTTGAGAGATCAACGGATTACACCACAGCAGGTACAAGATTTTTATCCGACGCCCAGTACTCTATCGACGGTTATGTATTATACGGAGATAGATCCGAGAACAATGCAACCTGTATATGTGGTGAAGACACCTCATGAAAAAGCGATGCAGCGTGCTTTAATACAATATCGAAATCCGAAGAATCATCGTCTCGTTCAAGAAGCGCTTATTTTAGCGGGACGTGAAGACCTTATCGGTTTTGATAGAAAATGTCTTATACGGCCGAAAGGTAGTATGCATTCAAAGGGGAAAGGGACGTCAGTAACGTACTCGAAAAACGAGAAAAAGGCGCCTAAGAAACAAGGGAAAAAGAAAGTAATTCGAAATGTTCATAAAAAGAAGAATAAATAACGGCTTGTAGGAGTTTGCGTTGACGTAGAGGGGGTCCTCATGTATAATACATTAAGAACCCAAAGAAAAGAGGGAAATCATGTTAAAGAGTATGACAGGATTCGGTCGTGGTGAATGTACATCCAATGACCGTTCCTTAACTATTGAAATGAAAAGTGTCAATCATCGTTATTGCGACATTAACATTCGCATGCCTCGAAAACTAGCTTTTATGGAGAATACACTCAAGACACGTATGAAAGAAGTGCTGACTCGAGGTAAGATTGACGTCTATATCAATTACGAGGATCATAGTGATAAGGCCAGTAGTGTTGTTTATAATGAGGCGCTAGCCGGATTATATCTAGAACATTTACAAGCCATGGGAGAGACATACGACCTTCAAAATGACATTAATGTGTCGCAGTTAAGTCGTTTTCCTGAGGTTCTTAAGTTGGAAGAACAAGATGATGATGAAGACTTATTAGTTCAATTAGTGAACGATGCATTGAATAAAGCATTAGCGCAGATGTCATCAGCCCGTGAAACAGAAGGTGGCATGCTTTGTGCAGATCTTATCGATAAATTAACACAAATGCTTGGATTAGTAGCTGAATTAAAAGACATCACGCCTGCAGTTATTGAAGACTATCGAGACAAACTGCATCTTCGTATTAGCGAAATGCTGGATCAAACCCTTGTGGATCAGGACCGGCTGGCAATGGAAGTGGCTGTTTTTGCTGATAAAAGCTGCATTGATGAAGAAATTGTACGTCTCGAAAGTCATATTCGACATATGCGTGATTTACTGAGTCAATCAGAGCCCGTGGGACGCAAGTTGGATTTTATTGCTCAAGAGATGAATCGTGAAGCGAATACGATTTTGAGTAAGGCCAACAATATTAATGTCTCCAATCAAGGGATTGAGCTAAAAACATTAATAGAAAAAGTAAGAGAACAAATACAGAATATTGAATAAGAACGGAGTTTTCAAATGAAGAAAAAAGGATTGCTCTTTATTGTATCCGGTTTTTCGGGTGCAGGAAAAGGTACAATAGTCAAGGCATTCATTGAAAACAATGAGGATGTGAAGTTGTCCGTATCGGCTACGACACGAGAATGCAGAGAAGGCGAAATAGAAGGTGTCCATTATTATTATATTTCAACAGATCGATTTAAGGCTATGATTCAAGAAGGCGACATGTTTGAATATGCCACTTATGTTGGTAATTATTATGGGACGCCTAAAAGTTTTGTGGTAGAACAGCTAGAAGCGGGACATGATGTGTTATTGGAAATCGAAATGCAAGGAGCTCTTCAGGTGAAGAAAATGTACGATGAGGCAATAATGATTTTTGTTGTACCGCCTCATGCACAAGACTTGAAAGACCGATTGGTCGGTCGTGGGACTGAGACAATGGATGTTATTATGAATCGCTTAAAGCGGTCTTATGAAGAAACCGAGCTTATGGTTCATTATGACTACATTTTGATGAATGATAAATTAAATGATGCGGTTAGAACACTTGAAGGGATACGATTGGCAGAACATGCCAAACAATGTCACTTTGAGCATTTGAATGATAAATTTAAGGCCGAGTTACAAGATATTATAGTGTGAAAGGAGTAATACATATGCTACATCCATCCTATTCAGATTTAATGGGCGTTATTAACGAAAGAAGTGGTGAAGTAGACGATAAGGTTAAGAGTCGTTATTCAGTTATTATTGCAACATCAAGACGTGCAAGACAGTTGATTGCAGGCGATGATCCGATGATTGAAGTCACAATTCCTAAACCATTATCAATTGCTGTGGAAGAATTGTATGAAGGCAAAATTGATATTGTTTAAGGACTGAAGAAGTATTCAGCACAAAGAGGCGCTCTGGCGTCTCTTTGATTTTATAGAAGCTTATCAAAATAGTTGCTTGGATTAAGGAGGTATGAAGGTGGAGATTGCTAATGTGATTATAGATATTACGACAGATGCGTTGAATCGAACCTTCTCCTATATAATACCACCCCATTTGTCAGATCAAATTGAAGGGGGCAGTGTCGTTCGAGTGCCTTTCGGAGCCAAGAATACACTACGTGAAGCCTATGTTATTGAGAAAGGATATCTGACAAAAGAACCTGAATATACATTGAAAGCTATCGAGTCTGTTATTGATCGAGTTACGATTGAAAAAGAGTTGATACAATTAGCCGGCTGGATGCAACGTCGTTACGTGTGTCCGATTACAAGCGCTCTTTCGCTTATGGTGCCAAGTAATGTAGAGGCAAAGACGAAAGCGCTACGGAGTATTTACTTGGAGCAAGGGAATCGGGATAGAATTCAAGAGTATTTGGCAACGCCTATGCGTACAAAGCGAGAAGAAAAGCGACGTATGATTTTAGAATCATTACTTGACGAGGCAACCCAATTAGGGGTTACACAATGGAGAGAAAAAGATGTGTTGAGCCGTTATGCAACGTCAACAGATATGATGAAGCGTTTGGAAAAAGAAGGTTACCTTGTACGAGGCTATCAAGAGGTGGGCCGTAAGATTGCAGTACTCAAACAGCGAGAGAGCATAGCCCCTCCCAAAGAACTGACAGATGAACAAGAACAGGTGGTACAATCGATTGTAGCTGATTTATCCCATCAGACGCATCTTATTCATGGTGTGACAGGAAGCGGGAAGACAGAAATATATATGCAACTTATTGAACGCGTTTTGTTGCAAGGAAAACAAGCGATTGTCCTTATTCCGGAAATAGGTCTAACAAGACAGACAATTCACCGTTTTATAGAACGATTCGGTCCCGTAGTGGGTGTCATGCATTCCCGATTGAATGAAGGGGAACGCTACGAGCAGTGGCAAAAGGCAAAGGAAGGTTCGACCAAAATAATGATAGGTGCAAGATCGGCTATTTTTACACCGTTTCAACATCTTGGGATGGTCATTATTGACGAAGAACATGAGCATACTTACAAATCTGAGCAAAGTCCGAGGTATCATACACGAGAAGTGGCTATCAAACGCGGAATGTACCATGATTGCCCTGTGATTTTAGGAAGCGCTACACCTCTTGTGGAAAGCTATCATAAGGCCCTAGAAGGTCAATATCGTCTTCACCAGCTCAAGCATCGAGCCATTCATGGATCGATAAGAAAAGTTGAATGTGTCGATATGCGACAAGAACTTGAAAATGGTAATCGTTCTATTATTTCTAAACCGTTACATGAAGGTATTGTGAAGGCGCTAAATAATGGCAATCAAGTGATGCTGTTTATTAATCGACGTGGTTATGCTAATTTTATTTCATGTCGGCAATGTGGCTTTGTATATGAGTGTGATGCATGTGAAGTTTCTATGACGTATCATGCCACGAATAAGCGATTGATTTGCCATTATTGCGGAAAATCACAAAAAATAGATAAAACCTGTCCGAAATGTGGATCGACATACTTGAAAGCGTTTGGTGCAGGAACGCAACGTATTGTGAAAGAGTTGCAGAGATTATATCCATCGGCAAAAATCGGTCGCATGGATCAAGATACAACAAGACAAAAAGACGGACACGATCGTATCTTGAGTCAAATGGAAAATCGGGAGATTGATATCCTAATCGGTACACAGATGATAACCAAAGGGCATGATTTCCATCATGTGGCAGTCGTTGGTGTTCTTGCGGCAGATTTGTCGCTACATATGGATGACTTTCGAGCTTCTGAAAAAACATATCAGTTACTGACGCAAGTTATCGGTAGAACGGGTCGTGGCGATATAGAGGGAAAGGCTTATGTTCAAACGTATACACCCGGACACTATGCCATTACAACGGCTATGCAAGAAGACTATCTGGCTTTTTATAAAGAGGAAATTCTTTATCGTTCCATGATGGTGTACCCGCCTTTTTGCCACTTGCTCCAAATTCTGGTTTTGGATAGTAACGAATCTCTATGTGTGCAATTTGTTGAAGAAGCGAAGGATTACATCGAAGCAACATACGATGGTGTGGATGTTCTTGGTCCTGCTAAGGCGTCCGTCGGAAAAGTCAATGGCGTTTATCGCTATCGCTTATTAGTCAAAGGAAAGCAGTATAAGCAGTTGACGAAAGTCATGCGGGAACTTTATAATAAGAGTGGTAAAATAAAATGTATCATGGATATGAACCCCATGAGTTTAATTTAATTGATGACTGATATGTGTTACGACACATTATATAAAGGAGAATATATTATGGCATTACGAAAAATACGTTTGGATGAAGATCCTATTTTAAGAAAATTGGCGCGCCCAATTACAGAAATAACACCTAAGATAGAAGCATTGGCAGAGGATATGATTGAGACAATGAACGATGCCAATGGTGTTGGCTTAGCAGCTCCTCAAGTGGGCATACTAAAGCGTATCGTTGTTGTCGATGTAGGCGAAGGTCCTGTTGTATTCATCAATCCTGAAATTATGGAACAAGATGGAGAACAAGTCGGTCCTGAAGGATGTTTGAGTTTGCCGGGTAAGACCGGTATTGTAAGTCGTCCGAATCATGTCATTGTAAAGGCGATGAATCTCGATGGTGAGGCTATTACAGTAGAAGCCGAAGGGTTTTATGCCCGTGCTATATGTCATGAAATTGATCATTTGAACGGTCAATTATATATCGATATTGCTGAACGTATGCTCACTGAAGAAGAGATGAGTTTAGCAGAAGCAGAGATGGAGTAAGAACTATGAAAATTATTTTTATGGGAACGCCTGATTTTAGTGTTCCGACATTACAAACACTTATTGATTCAGAACATGAAGTTGTTGCGTGTTATACTCAACCTGATAAGCCAAAAGGCCGAGGGAAGAAAATGCATAAAACACCTGTTAAAGAACTCTGTGAACGCTATGATATACCGGTTTACCAACCAAAACGCATGCGACATGAGGAAGCCGTTCAAGAGTTTCAAAGTATTGAGGCGGATGTAGCTGTTGTTATTGCCTATGGACAGATATTGCCGGCGTCGGTCCTTTTTGATAAAAGATATGGCAGTATTAATATTCATGCTTCTTTGTTGCCAAAATATAGAGGGGCAGCACCTTACCAGTGGGCGGTTATTAATGGAGAACAGTTGACAGGTATTACAACGATGAATATGGATGTCGGTATAGATACAGGCGACATGCTGTTAAAAAAAGAAATACCTATTGATGCGAAGGAGACGGCAGGTTCTCTTCATGATAAATTGATGTATGCCGGCGGTGACTTGCTTCTTGAAACCTTGCAAGGGGTTCAAGAAGGTACAATAACACCGATTCCTCAAAAGGATGAGGAAGCCACAAGTGCTCCGTTGCTTAATAAAAATTCGGGAAAAATAAATTGGAACATGTCGGCAACAACCATTGAACGTTTAATTCGGGGAATGAACCCGTGGCCCAGTGCATTTACCTTTCTGGGGCAACAACTCCTTAAGATTTGGGAGGCAGATGTTATAGAAAGCGGTGTAACTCATATGAGTCCGGGGACAATAGTGGAAGTAAGACCCAAAGAAGGAATTGTTGTTCAATGTCAAGAGAATCAGTTGTTGATACGAACCGTGCAACTCCAAGGAAAAAGACGCATGTCGGCATCAGACTTTATAAATGGATATCAAGTAATTGTCGGTAGTATATTAGAATAACGAAGCATTTATGGAGGCTTAGATGGCAAAAGTGAATGAGCGACATATGGCGCTTAAAATATTAGAAAAGATTGAAGCAGAAGGTGGTTTTGCAAATAAAACCCTTGATGACTTTTTCTATGTCTATCCATGTGACGAAAGAGAACGACATTTTATAGAACGCCTTGTGTATGGGACAATAGAAAAAGAAAAGTACTTGGATTTTTGCTTGAATCAAGTATCAAAGACCCCGGTTAAGAAAATGAAGCCGGTTATACGACATATTTTACGATTAACGGCATATCAAATTCTTTTTATGGATAAGGTACCTTCCCATGCAGCTATCAATGAAGCTGTGAAATTAACGATAAAACGTAAGCTTCATAACTTGAAAGGGTTTGTAAATGGAGTCTCAAGAAGTCTTGAGAGACAGAAAGAGAGTGTTGCTGATGGAATCACCAGATTGCCAATAGAAGAACGTCTGTCCATCCAATACTCTATTGATGTGGCTATTGTTTCGCATCTTTTGGGGCAGTATACGAAAGAAGAACTTGAGGCTTATCTTAAAGCGATGGATGAACAAGTGCCTATTACAGTGTTTGCTAGATCTCTTTCTAGAGAAGACTTGGCGAAGGAACTTCAAGACTATGGCCTTGTTCGAGACGGGTTCATATTGAAGGAGGCTCTTTTGTTCAAAACAGATTATCCTTTAGATTCTATTCCGGTATTTCAACGTGGACAAGCGTATGTTCAGGATGAAAGTGCAGCCCTTGTAGGTTTGGCTAGTGAATTAAAGAAGGGTGAACATGTTTTGGATGTATGTGCAGCCCCAGGGGGTAAAAGTATTCAAGCAGCCCTTGCAGTGGGGGATTCCGGGAAAGTGATCAGTTGTGATATATCGGAATATAAGGTTGGTATCATTCGTGAAAATGCAACTCGTCTAAGTCTAGCTAATATAGAAGCGGTTGTTCATGATGCAACGAACTTTGAAGATGATTGGAATGAGTCCTTTGATACATTGATTGTTGACGTACCATGTTCCGGACTAGGTCTATTACGCAAGAAACCGGATATAAAGAAGCATATGACGTTGGATAAGATGGTTGCGCTTACGGATATACAGCAGAATATTTTAAGAACCGTTGCTCCGTATGTCAAAAAAGGCGGACATATTATATACAGCACCTGTACCATCAATAAAGAAGAAAACGAAGCACAGATTCATGCTTTTCTAAAGAACCATTCAGAGTTTGAACTTGTACAATTACCACATCTCATGACAGAGCATCCCTTAGTGGGGAGTATGGTTCATGAACATATGTTGACGGTAATGACCCAAACGAGTCGAACAGATGGGTTCTTTATAGCGAAGTTAAAACGGAAAGAATGAGAGTTAATATGACGAATGATATTAAATCCTTGTCTATAGATGAATTACAAGCGTTGCTAAAGGGCTGGAAAATGCCCTCCTTTCGTGCAACCCAGTTATTTGAAGGATTGCATAAGAAACAAGTAACTGCTTATAGTGAAATAAGTAATATTCCTAAAAAAATGATTGAACAATTGGAAAAAATGGGTCCTTTTGTTGAAGCCAAGATTGTAGCTGTTCAAAAAGATGCCGTAGATAAAACGCAAAAAATACTGTTTGCCCTTCCGGACGGACAATTAGTTGAAGCTGTATTGATGTCTTATCGATACGGCTATTCGTTGTGTATTTCTTCTCAGATTGGGTGCCGCATGGGCTGCAGTTTTTGCGCATCAACACAATCCGGGTTGACAAGGCAACTGACTGCGTCTGAGATGTTAGAACAAGTTTATGCTGTTGAACGTCATATAGGAGAACCGATTAGTCGTATTGTAGTCATGGGAACCGGAGAGCCCTTTGATAATTATGATGCCTTTGTACGTTTTGTTACATTGGTGAGTCATGAAAAAGGACGTCATTTGTCAAGGCGTCATATTACCGTATCCACCTGTGGTTTGGTTCCCAAAATACTGGCATTAGCCGAAGACTTGCCTCAAGTGAATTTGGCCATCTCCTTACATAGTCCCTATCAAGAAAAACGCGCAACACTTATGCCTGTTGCAAAAGCGTATCCCCTTGAGAAGCTGATGGAGGCTTGTCATAGCTATATAGAGAAGACGAATCGACGGATTACCTTTGAATATGCATTAATTGAAGGGGATAATGATAGCTATGATGATGCAAAAGCCCTTGTTGATTTACTGAGGGGGATTCTATGTCACGTAAATCTAATCCCTGTCAATCCTGTGGATCACAGTGATCAAAAAGCGACAGAGGAGAGACATATTCAACGGTTTTATGATATACTGGATAAAAATCATATTCAAGTGACCGTTAGGCGTTCATTAGGAAGGGAAATTGATGCTGCCTGCGGTCAGTTAAGAAATCGATACATGGATGAGAACAATAATCTATAGATTTTTGTTAAAGGAGGAGCTATGCAATCATACGGAATGACACATGTTGGGTTAATACGATCGGTTAATCAGGATGCTTTTTATAATCAAGATTCGCCTATTGGGTGTTTCAAAAATGTTTATGTCCTAGCAGATGGAATGGGTGGCCACCAAGGCGGCGAAGTTGCTTCTAAAATGTCCGTTGATAGTGTTATCCATCATATTCAGGAATCGCCCTGTGCTGATATAGGAAAAGTAACTGTTGAGAGCATTTTACATGCAAATCAGACGGTTTTTGCAACTGCGGTACAAGATAATAAACTTTATGGGATGGGAACAACTTTAATTGTTGCATCGACACAAGGATCTTCCTTAACAGTGGGACATGTTGGTGACAGTCGCCTTTATGCGATGGGGCGTCATCTGTTTCAAGTGACAAAGGACCATTCTTATGTTCAGGAATTAGAGGATGCCGGTGTGATTACCCATGATGAGGCGATGCATCATCCCAACAAGAACCAAATTACACGAGCTGTAGGCGTAGATAAAGAGGTTGCCGTAGATACATATCGATTAGAGTTAAATCAAGAAAATGATCCGATTCGAGCACTGCTTATTTGTTCTGACGGTTTGACGAATATGGTTACAGAAAAACAAATTGAGGCTATCATTTTGAAAAAGGCATCGTTAAAAGAACGCTGTCATCTGTTGATTGATGAAGCCCTTAAGGCCGGAGGAACGGATAATATCACGTGTATATTACTAGAAAAGGAATAAGGTGGTGATCTTATGCTACAGATTGGAACAACTTTGAATGAACGGTATGAGATAGTTGAAAAAATAGGCTCAGGTGGTATGAGCATAGTATATAAGGCAAGAGACAAGAAACTAGGCCGTTATGTTGCAGTAAAAGTACTAAGAGATGATTTTTGTTTAGATGATAATTTTGTTCGAAAATTCAAAGTTGAGGCACAATCGGCTGCAAGTTTGTCCCATCATCATATTGTCAATATTTATGATGTTGGTAATGAAGGACAAGTACATTTTATTGTTATGGAGTATTTGGAAGGTGTAACATTAAAGGATTATATCCATGAGAATGGTCCTTTAAATGAACGGGCTATTATGGACATTTCTATGGGAATAGCAGGAGCGCTCTCCCATGCACACAGTAATCATATTGTGCATCGTGATATAAAGCCGCAAAATATTTTGTTGACAAAAGACGGGAAAACAAAGGTAACAGATTTTGGGATTGCTCGTGTAGCGACAGACCAAACGATTGATATGCCGGACAATGTTTCGGGAAGCGTCTATTACATAGCCCCGGAGCAAGCTCGAGGTGGCTATCAAGATCATAAGAGTGATATCTATTCCTTGGGTATTACAATGTATGAAATGGCAACAGGCACCTTGCCGTTTACCGGTGATAATCCGGTGAATGTGGCGTTGAAGCAAATTCATGACCCTATGCCGTTGCCGTCATCGATTAATCCGAATATATCTCAAAATTTAGAGACGATTATCCTTAAAGCGACAGAGAAAAAAACAACCTTGCGTTATCAGAGTATCGATGAATTTATGGAAGATTTACAATCTGCAATGGATAATCCGGAAGATGTCTTAGTTTATGAAGGGGATGTCTTGTCAGATGAGACGATTGTGATGAATCGTGAAGAAATAGATACGATTAGAACGCAAAGTGAGGTAAAGGAAAAAGAAAAGGATCCTTTAGATAAATGGGTAGCCATAGGCGGGGTTATGTTTTCGTTTATAATTGTTGGGTTGCTGGCGTTATTTGCCTATAATCAGCTAGCTAAAGATGTACTGCCGGTTGACATAGAAGTGCCGGATGTGAAAAATATGACGTTAAACGAAGCGACGACTACATTATTGGAACTTGGTTTGGAGGTCGAGGTGACGGACCATGTGTATAATGATGATGTGCTAAAAGACCGAGTCATTACTCAAAACCCGGATACAGGTAGTTTGGTTTTAGAAGATACGGTGATTGATGTAGTTGTCAGTAATGGTGTTCATTTGGTAACAGTTCCCAAAGTAGCAGGCCAAGAATTTGATGTGGCAGAGACGCGTTTAGAAAAGGATGAGTTGATTGTAGTGCAAGACTATGAATTTAATGAAACAATTCCTGTAGGTACAGTTATTCGTCAAGAACCGGAATCGGGATCAGAGGTGCCGTTAGGGACAGAGGTCACTATTGTTATAAGCAAAGGTGAAGAAGTGACCTATGTGGAAGTACCGGATGTTATCGGGTTAAGTATAGGGGAAGTGACCTCTGTGTTTAATAGTGTCGGACTTACAGTGGGAAATGTAAGCTATGTTCATCATGATACAATTCCTAAAGATCATGTAATCACAATGACGGTTGATGCAGGAAAAGAGGTAAAGGAAGGTTATGTCATAGATCTGGCGGTAAGCCTTGGACCATCCTTAAAACCGGTATCTAAAACCTTTACTATAAATAATCGACTTCTTCCTGATGAAGAATCAGCTGAAATGCTAGCGATTTTGGAAATCAATGGTAAACAGAAGGAAATTTATAGGGAGACAGTAACCATTGATAGTTTTCCGATTACGATTACGGTTACGGAAACAGGAGAAGGGATATTAACATTTTATAAAAACGGAGCGCTGTTTATGACCCGATCCATTAATTTTACAGAAGATGACCAATCAACAAGTGATGATGTGGAAAGTCCTCAAAATGGAGGAGACGTGAATGAAGGGTAAGATTGTTAAAGCAGTTGCCGGCTTTTATTATGTAGATGTAGATAAAGATACTGTATATCAGTGTCGAGCGAGAGGAATCTTTCGTAATAGAAATGTGAAACCGTTGATTGGAGATAATGTTCGTATAGAAGTGACTCATGAAGGTGATATGGAAGGGAATGTACTGGAAATATATCCGAGGAAAAATTCTTTGGTACGTCCGACAGTAGCCAATATAGATCAAGCGGTTATTGTATTTGCCTTAGCATTTCCGGATCCTAATTTAAATCTTCTTGACCGATTTTTGGTAGTTGTTTCCAAAAATGGTATTACGCCCCTTGTCTGTTTCAATAAGTCGGATTTGGTTAGTGAGTCGAAAGCGGAAGAGATTGTTGATATTTATAAAAAAGCAGGGTATCAAGTTCTTGTATCGACTGCAAAATTTAGTGATACACTTCCTGAATTTGAAAGGCTATTAAGCGGAAAAACGACAGTATTTGCCGGCCCTTCGGGGGTTGGTAAATCAACAATTATTAACTTGCTACAACAACATACCTATATGGAAACCGGTATAGTGAGTGAAAAAATCAAGAGAGGGAAGCATACGACACGACACGCGAATCTTATACCCATTGACCTAGAGTCCTATGTTGTAGACACCCCCGGGTTCAGTTCCCTCTCTCTGGATGATATGGAAGCGGCTGATTTGAAGGAACACTTTCTTGAGTTTCTTACCTATGAGCCATACTGCAAGTTTAATGGCTGTAACCATGTGAATGAACCTTCGTGTGGTGTCAAAGATGCTGTTTTAGATGGCGATATTTCTCAAAGTCGATATGACAGTTACTTGCAAATATATGACGAATTAGCGAATATAAGGAGATACTAAATATGTTTATTTTAGCCCCATCAATTTTATCATCAGATTTTTCAAAGTTAGGAGACGAGGTTTCGTTTATTGATGCCGCCGGTGCCGATTATATTCATATCGATGTCATGGATGGGCACTTCGTTCCGAATTTGACATTTGGACCTCCTATTATTAAGGCGATACGTGATAAGTCGGACAAAGTGTTTGACGTGCACTTGATGATTAGTAATCCTGATGCTTATATTGAAGCCTATTGTGACGCCGGAGCAGATAGCTTGACCGTACATCAAGAAGTTTGTCCACATTTACACCGAACCCTTCAAAAAATCAAAGAAAAAGGCATGAAAGCAGCGGTTTCATTAAATCCTGCGACAAGTCTTGATACGTTGGATTATATATTGGAGGATGTGGATATGGTACTTCTAATGACTGTTAATCCGGGATTTGGTGGTCAACGTTTTATTCCGGCAATGCTTGATAAAATCAAAGCCCTTTCTGAAATGCGAGAGCGACGAGGATTGGATTTTCTCATTCAAGTGGATGGGGGAATTCATTTGAAGAATTTGCAAGCAGTATGTGAAGCAGGGGCGGATGTTATTGTCGCCGGATCTGCTATATTTAAGGCCGATGATGTGGAAGCCACAGTCCGGGCGTTTAAACAAATCGGAGAAGGAAGTCGATAGGATGAAGGAAACAATACAAGCCGTTTGGGTTATAACAGGTGGTTCTATTGATGAAAGTTGGTTAAAATCATGTATTGAAGCCTATAGGAAGGAAGCGGGTAGGCTTCCTTTTTTGATAGGTGTGGACGGTGGTGTTGGATGTCTTCTTAGTATAGGGCATCGGCCGGACTATATACTGGGCGATTTTGATACCTTAGACAAAGGCGATATGGAACGTGTGGAGCTTATGGGAGTGCCTATGACGCGTCTTGATCCGATTAAGGATATGACTGATACCCATGCAGTCTTTGATTGGTTGGCCTCAAATGGCCATGCTTCCGTAAAATTGTTTGGTTTTTCCGGTACAAGAATGGATCATTCCTTGGCTAACATGTTGGTCCCTTTTTCTTATAGTACCTTCAGCGATATTTGCTATGAAAATACGACGAATAAGATTTACTTTCATCAAAGACCGAAAGTGTGGAATATCGATAAATGTGGTTTTCGATATATTGCAATTGTTCCGATTGAACCGCTACAGGTCATAGAAACACAAGGATTGAAATATAATGTTAGCAATAGGGAATTTCGTGTATATGATTCCTATGGAATTAGTAATGAAATAGAAGGAGAAGGGTGTACGATTCATCTTGGAGAGGGAAAAGGATGGATTATTCTGTCGAATGACTAGAAGACAATGTAAGTAAATAGAGAGAACTTAGGAAAACAAAAAACAGGCCCTACAATCATTACTTCGCAGATTGAATAATAATTGTAGGTCCTGTTTTATTGATTTCGTCTAAGCATATTCAAGAATTAAGCACGCTCAACTTTACCAGCACGTAAACATTTTGTACATACGTTAACTTTTTTAGTACTACCATCAACGATTGCACGAACTGTTCTGATGTTTGGTTTCCATTGCTTGTTATTTCTTCTATGAGAATGGCTTACTTGAATACCGAAGTGTACTCCTTTATCGCAAACTGAACACTTTGCCATTGTTGCACCTCCTTACTCTTACTTATATCAATACAACAATCCAATTTTAACAAAAAAATCAGGAAAAAGCAAGCCAAAGATTTGAGAAAGTGTAAAAAAATTAAAATATCATTTGAATTTCAAAGAAAAGATGATATAATTAGTGGGCAGTAACCTATAAAGGAGGCTTTACCATGGTTGGAATAATGGGTAATGAACTTGGCGAAGTAATTATAGAAAATGAAGTTTTAGCAAAAGTCGCCGGCTTGACAGCGGTTGAGTGTTACGGAATCGTTGGCATGGCAATGGTGAATTTGACGACTGGTCTTACAAAGCTTGTTAAAGGCGACAGTCTTACAAAAGGCATTCATCTAACCGTCGAAGACAATGTCATATCTTTGGAGTTTCATATTATCATAGAATATGGTGTTAATATAAAGGCTGTTACAGATAATCTCATCAGTACAGTCAAGTATAAACTTGAAACATTTTCAGGGATGTCAGTGAATAAAATTGATGTCTATGTTGAGGGTGTACGGGTAGACGAATAATAACTTGAAGGAGGAAGACCAGTGACGATAGAATCAATTAATTCGAATATATTAAAAAATATGTTCATTGCTGGTGCGAAATATTTAGAGTCAAAGAAAAATTACGTAGATGAGCTCAATGTTTTCCCTGTACCCGATGGTGATACAGGTACGAATATGACGTTGACGATACTTGCAGCAGCAAAAGAAGTAGAAAAAGCAAACGGATCCGATATAAAAGCAGTTGCCAAGGCAATTTCATCCGGATCATTAAGAGGGGCCCGTGGTAATTCAGGGGTTATTTTATCCCAGTTGTTTCGTGGATTTGCTAAAGAGGTCGGTCTTTATGAAACGTTGGATACCGTCATTTTGGCAAATGCAATGGGAAAAGGTGTAGAAACAGCTTACAAAGCTGTTATGAAACCGAAAGAAGGAACAATCTTAACCGTCGCACGAGGCATGGCAGATAAAGCGGCTGAATTAGCGGTTGAATCAAGAGATATAATAGAAACGTTAAAAGCAGTTATTGAACATGGTAATATTGTACTGGAACAAACGCCGGATATGTTACCGGTTCTTAAGGAAGCCGGCGTTGTAGATGCTGGCGGGCAAGGTCTTGTTTATGTGTTAAAAGGAGCCTTGATGGCTTTGGAAAGCGGAACAGATATGACCCTTGAGTTGGAAGAAGATCCTACAAGCTCAGAGGTTAAAGTAAATGTTGTTCATGCAGAAGAAGATATTAAATTCGGGTATTGTACAGAATTTATTGTTGATACTCAAGGCAAGAACACGTATGAAGAGAATGAAGAACATGCCCTTCGCCTGAAACAATATTTGGCAACGTTAGGTGATTCTATTGTAACCGTATATGACGAAGAAATTATTAAGGTACATGTGCATACCAATGATCCTGGCTTAGCAATGCAAAAGGGTCTTTCGATTGGTCGCTTAATGAATATCAAAGTGGATAATATGCGCATTCAACATGAAGAACGCGTGATTCACGGTGTGGATAGTATTATTCATGAAGAAGAGAACGCAGAAGTTGAGATGAAACCTTATGCATTTGTGGCGGTAGCGGCAGGTGACGGTATGCAAACTATTTTTGAAAGTTTAGGTGTGGATTATGTTGTAACCGGTGGTCAAACGATGAATCCAAGTACTGAAGATTTTGCAAAAGCTGTTGAAACCCTTCATGCAGAACATGTATATATTTTACCGAACAACAAGAACATTATACTTGCAGCGACGCAAGTGAATGATATAGTGGATTCTTGTGAAGTGCATGTTGTTCAATCCCGTTCGATACCGCAAGGAATTGCGGCGTTAATTGCTTTTGATCCGGAAGGAACTGTCGATGCTAATTTAGAAGAGATGAACGAAGCGATGGGTTATGTTAAAACGGGGCAAGTTACTTTTGCTGTAAGAGATACAAGTATAGATTCGAAGCCAATTAAAGAAGGCGATATTCTAGGTATTGGTGATGATACATTACGTGTTGTGCATCCGGATAAGGAAGAAGCGACAAAAGAGCTTCTCAAAGAATTGTTGGATGTCGATAGTGAACTTGTTTCTATTTATTATGGTGAAGACCAGACAGAAGAAGATGCAAAAGCCCTTGGTGAATTTATTCATACAATCGACAGAGATGTTGAGGTTGAAATTCATTATGGAGGACAACCGTTATACTACTATATTCTCTCTGTTGAATAGTCAAATGACGATTGTATATAGTCGATACGTAGAAGAACAAAGAGGGTGTCTGTGACACCCTCTTTGTTCTTCTGTGGGAATAGGGGGACCCGATGAATGAGTTACTAAATGATGTCAAGACCCTTAATAAAGTTGGCCCTAAGACGCGGGAACAACTTGAAAGTATGGGGATTACAAGAATAAGTGATTTAATCCATTATTATCCGCGAGATTATGAGCATATTGCGGGCATACGAGAGATTAGTTCCCTTATAGAAGGGGAAGTAGCCTATGTCAAAGTGCGTGTTCTTAATGCCCCTCAGATGTTGCGGATTCATGGGAAACTAATGATTCAGTTTCAGGTGGAAGATGAGACGGGACGATTGAAAGTTACTTTTTTTAATCAACCCTATATTAAAAAAATGATAAGCCAAGGTGAAACCATCATTCTCAAAGGAAAATACAGCGTGAAGAATAATCGACGTCTATTCGGCAATCCGAAATTAATCAAAGAGGAAGAATTCAAAACGCTGATGGCGATACAATTGAAGCCGATTTATCCCCTTTCGAAAGGGATGAATCTGAAAAAGCTGACAGGTCTTATTGATCAAGCGATTGAACATATGAAACATCAAGTGGTGGACTATCTCGATGATATGACGAGAGAACGCTATCAACTAGCATCTTTAGCTTATGCCTATGAAAAAATTCACTACCCAATTATGGAGAAAGATTTGGCCCTTGCAAGACGACGGCTGGTTTTTGATGAGTTTTATCTCTTTCAAATAGCTATGCGACGGATACGGGAACAGGTTAAACGCGAAAGTAGCCATTTTAAAATTGAGCGTAAGTCGGAGATTCAACACTTTATTAAAGAACTTCCGTTTAAGTTGACAGGTGCACAACAGAAGGCTCTTGAGGACGTGTTTGAAGATATGTCAGGAGAAACAACGATGACCCGCTTGGTTCAAGGCGATGTGGGAAGTGGTAAAACCATTGTTGCTACCATTGCGTTGTTAAATACCGTGCTTAACGGATATCAAGGTGCTTTTATGGCACCTACGGAAGTATTGGCTAAGCAGCATTATCATAGTTTGTCCCAACAGTTAAAACCCTATGGAGTGACAGTTGAGTTACTCATCGGAAGTACAACAGCCAAAGAAAAGCGTCGGATATATGGGGCTATGGAAGATGGAACAGTAGGAATTATTATCGGCACACACGCATTAATTCAGGATCAAGTTAGTTTTCATAACTTGGCATTGGTAATCACAGATGAACAACATCGTTTTGGTGTCCTTCAACGCGAAAGCCTAGTTAATAAAGGAAAGTATCCGCATACGATGGTCATGAGTGCAACACCTATTCCGAGGACTCTTGCATTGATTCTATATGGGGATTTGGATATCACAATCATTAACGAAATGCCTGTCGGAAGACAAACGATAGAGACGTATTTGGTAAATAGTTCCTATCGGCCTCGGATACATGGGTTCATCGAATCGGAAGTAAACAAGGGGCGACAGGTCTATGTCGTGTGTCCCATGGTCGAAGAACAAGAAGAAAGTGATTTGAAAGCTGTTGAAACCTACGTTGAAGAATTGCGACAAGTGCTACCTTCAAGTATACGATGTGCCATGTTGCACGGACGTATGAAAAGTAAAGAGAAAACGTCTGTCATGGAAGCGTTTATGCGTTATGATACGCAGGTTCTTGTCAGCACAACGGTTATCGAAGTAGGCGTTAATGTACCGAATGCAACACTCATGGTTATTGAAAATGCTGAACGTTTTGGATTGGCTCAACTTCATCAATTACGTGGGCGTGTTGGCCGGGGAGGAGAACAATCCTATTGTGTTCTCATATCAGATACAAAGAATCAAACAACCCGAAAGAAACTTAAGTTTCTGAAGGATCATGATGATGGGTTTGATTTGGCGGATTATGATTTGAAAACACGAGGGCCAGGAGATGCGTTTGGTACGATGCAACATGGCGTGCCGTTTTTCCGACTAGCGGATATGTATAAAGATAAAGAATTATTGGATTATGCCATAGCTTTATCCGAAGAGACAGAAGAAAACGAGGCACTATCAACCCAACTGGAATTGTTTTATTATCAAATGGATGGCGATATAGGATTATAAGGAGAAAATTTATGCGAGTAATAGCAGGAACAGCCAGACGACTTCAACTAGAAAGTCCTCTGGATAAAGTGAGACCGACAACGGATCGTACAAAGGAAACGCTTTTTAATATGATTCAGCATAATATTTATGATTCAACGGTATTGGACCTTTTTGCCGGTTCTGGTGCTCTTGGTATTGAATGCTTGAGTAGAGGCGCTAGTCATGCTGTTTTTTGTGATAACTATGCTGTTTCCATTGATTGTATTAAAAAAAACCTGAATCATACAAAACTTATTGAAAAAGCCAGCATTTTAAAGTATGATTATGGCAAGGCACTTGACTTTTTACAGAAAGAGGAAAGACGCTTTGATCTGATTTTTTTGGACCCGCCGTATCGATTGGATTTAGAAAACGAGGCACTAGTGCTTATTGATGCTATGGATTTATTGAATGATGACGGAATGATTATTGTCGAAACGGCGCTTGACACAGAGATTGATATGTCAAGGTGTCCTCATTTAGAAATTGAACGGGTTAAGGCTTATAAAACAAACAAGATGACGTTCATTCTTAAGAAAGGTGTATAACATGAAGATTGGTGTATATCCAGGCAGTTTTGATCCTGCAACAAAGGGGCATATGGACATTATAGAAAGGGCATCAAAACTAGTGGATGTGTTGATTGTCGGTGTATTAAATAATCCGGACAAGCAACCTTTGTTAAGTTTAGATGAACGTGTTAATCTACTTAAGACATTGACACGTAAGTTCGATAATATTGTTGTTGAACCCTTTACAGGCTTGCTTGTTGATTTTGTGGAGAAAAAACATGCCAATATCATTATTCGAGGTTTTAGAGCAATTTCAGATTTTGAATATGAATTACAGATGGCTCAGACGAATCATATGCTTAATGAAACGGTTGAAACAATTTTCCTTGTCTCAAGGAATGAGTATGTTTATATCAGCTCCAGTATGGTGAAACAATTATTCCGATTCGGTGGTGATATTTCCAAAATGGTTCCGCAAGAAACCATTACAGTAATGAATAACAAAAAATAATAGAGTGGAGTTAGTGAAGGAGAGAAGACGATGGAATCGATTATGCTACTGTTGGATGAAATGGAAGGATATCTGCAAGAATGTAAGAATCTCCCCTTATCCAATAAAGTCGTAGTCAATATGGAGGTTATTTATGAATTTATGGCAGATCTCCGTATGAAGCTTCCTGAACAGATTAAACGCTCTGAGCGTATATTAGAAGAGCGGGATAAACTGATGAATGAGGCCAAAATGTATGCTGACCAAGTCATACAAGAAGCTGAGAAGGAAGCGGCGGCAATGGTTGAAGAACATGCTATAAGAAACAGAGCTATTGAAGAAGCTGAAATGTTATTGAATCGAGCTAAATCGACAGCGGAAGAGATTACAGATGGGTCTTATGATTATGTGCAGAAGATCTTGGAGCAATCACAACGTGTGTTGAGTGATATGTTGATTCAATCAGGCAAGCAATTTAGCACTTATGATGCGTATATGAGACAACAACTAGAGACTTTGGAGCAGAACAGACACGAGATTACAAAAAAATAGAGGGTTAAAGGATGATTATAGGATGCGTATAGTCATCCTTTTTTGATCCATCCGGATAAAGCTGTGTCATACGAATACTTTGTTGTAGGAGCCGGAAGTCATCATAGGATAATTTCTTTTTAGCATCAGCTACATTAGTAACGAGTGGGGATAACGCCTGTTTCTTTAATGCCTTTAGTAGAGGTGACGCTTCTTTTCTAAAACCTAGAACCTGAGAAAAGGGCAACTGGTTTAGATTGCGCATGTGATCGATCTCTGCCTGTGTGATGTGAAGGTATAGGTGTAGTAAGGCTCTCTGTATTGTTGTCTTTGTATAATTCCGAGTTTGAGCAGCATCAATGAACGTACTATAGGAGTCATAGTCTCGGTGTAGTCGTTTGAGTCGATTCATGAGTTCTTTCGGACAATCATAATACACATCAGATAAGGCGGTTTCATAGTGGATTAGCAAATAGTGGTAATAGTCAAATAAATCCGAAGGGGTTATAGGGGTCAATCCATTATGGTGTCTGTCGCATAGGTGATGAAATACCGCGTTGGGAAGATAAGAGGCTAGTAGGGTGTCATCTCTTTGAGTTTTAGAAGACCTCGCATCTAGTATGAGCCGACGAATAGCCGTTGCTGATGCATAACGGTTAGTTGGGTGTTGTTCATCGAGATACTTTTGCCCAATCCGCTTGATGGTAACAGGTTCGCATTGGAGATTTAGTGTATTAATAGCTCGTAAATATTCGATACCTAGAATATTGTTGCTTCCGGATAAGAGGGGAGACAATGTCGGGTCAATGGCATCGATACCAAGTTGACGAGCTTTTGGATAGGAGTGGCCGGACTTGAGCGCCTCTCGAAGAGCCTCTTGATAAGAGGTGGGTTCTGTCGTCAATAGGGTGGCGATTTTTTCAAGGGGTTGAATATCTCCTGTTTCACTTCCGAAGGATACCGTATCAATACAATTCAAGGTTTTTATAACGAGCATAGCGCCCAAAGCAAAGGTTTCAGCAGAAGCGGTAGCATATAAACCGGGAAGCTCGATGACGCAATCAATGCCGCCTTTTAAGGCCATCTCTGCACGTTCCCACTTATTATATATAGCAGGCTCGCCACGTTGTACAAAATGACCACTCATAACTGCGATAACATAGTCTGCGCCGGTAATTGATTTAGTTTGTTGTAACTGATAGGCATGCCCGTTATGGAAGGGATTGTATTCAGCAATAATTGCAGCGATTTTCATTGGAATCCTTTCTTTGAATCACAAATGCTTATTCTAGCATTAGATTATGTGCGTTAAATGTGTTAAAATAGATGGGGAACAACTTTTATAATATAGGTTGTCAGTTCAAAAATCAACTCTGAGTTCTGGAGTCTGGAGAAAGAATTTGGAAAAAATGACAAAAATATATTGTATACAATGAACAATTATTCTATAATGTATTTGATGGGTATGATCGAACATATCATGAAAGGAGCAAAACACGTGAGTTTTATAGAAGCAATCAAAGCAAAAGCAAAAGCAAATCTCCAAACAATTGTACTTCCTGAATCAATGGAAATACGTACATTAGAGGCAACAGAGCAAATTTTAGCAGAAGGTATAGCTAAGGTTATTCTCATTGGTAATGAGGAAGCAATCAAAGCAAAAGTCGGTTCCGTTTCATTAGAGGGAGCAACAATTGTTGACCCTGAAACATTCGAAGAAATGGATGACTATGTTGCGACATTAGTTGAATTACGAAGTAAAAAAGGAATGACAGAAGAAAAGGCGATTGAGTTGTTGAAAAATGATCCCCTTTATCTTGGTGTTATGATGGTCAAAAAAGGTTATGCGGACGGTATGGTAGCGGGTGCGGTTAATGCAACAGCAAATGTATTGCGTCCTTCATTACAAATCTTAAAGACAGCGCCAGGAACAAAACTTGTTTCTGCGTTCTTTGTTATGGTTGTACCAAACTGTGAGTATGGTGCTGACGGCACATTTATTTTCTCAGACAGTGGTCTTGTGCAAAATCCGAATTCAGAGGAGTTGGCTGCGATTGCAGGTAGTTCTGCAAAATCATTTGAAATGTTAGTTGACAAGAAAGCGGTTGTCGGTATGCTTTCCCATTCAACAAAAGGCAGTGCGAAACATCCGGACGTAGATAAAGTTGTTGAAGCAACTCGATTGGCGAAAGAACAATTTCCTCAGTACAGTATTGATGGTGAATTCCAATTGGATGCTGCAATCGTTCCTTCAATTGGTGCGGCAAAAGCTCCGGATAGTGAAGTGGCAGGAAGTGTAAATGTATTGGTATTCCCTGATTTGGATGCAGGAAATATTGGTTATAAATTAACACAACGATTAGCAAAAGCAGAAGCATACGGACCGATAACACAAGGTATTGCAAAACCGGTTAATGACTTGTCCAGAGGTTGTTCTTCAGAGGATATCGTAGGTGTTGTTGCTATTACAGCCGTTCAAGCAATTAATCAGGACTAATTTTAAGGAGATATAAGAATGAATATTTTAGTATTAAATTGTGGTAGTTCATCATTGAAATATCAATTAATCAATATGGAAAATGAAGATGTTTTAGCAAATGGTAACTGTGAACGTATTGCTATTGACGGTTCATTTATCAAACATCAAGCCGGTGATGGTGAAAAAGTAATCATCAAAGGTGAAATGCCTGATCATGAAGTGGCAGTTCAATATGTCATTGACGCATTAACAAGCCAAGAACATGGTGTACTTAAGTCATTGGATGAAATCGCAGCAGTAGGACATCGTGTCGTTCATGGTGGAGAATTCTTCTCAGAATCTGTTATTATTACAGATGAAGTGGAAGAAGCTATCCAACAATGTGCGGATTTGGCGCCATTACATAACGGTGCAAACTTAATCGGTATCAATGCATGCAAGAAGTTAATGCCTGGTGTGCCAATGGTTGCCGTATTTGATACAGCATTCCATCAAACAATGCCTGAAAAAGCATATCTTTATGCTGTTCCTTATGAATACTATAAGAAATATAAATTACGTCGTTACGGTTTCCACGGTACATCACATAAATTCGTATCTCAACGTACAGCTGAATTCCTAGGCAAAAATGTAGAAGATATGAAAATTGTTGTATGTCACTTAGGTAACGGAGCTTCTGTATGTGCTATTGACGGTGGTAAATCTGTGGACACATCAATGGGTCTTACACCTCTTGAAGGTCTTGTTATGGGAACACGTTCCGGCGACCTTGATCCTGCAATTGTTGAATTTATTGCAGATAAAGAAGGTATTAGTGTTGAAGAAGTGATTACAATCTTGAACAAAAAATCCGGAGTACTTGGTCTTTCTCAAATTTCATCAGATTTCCGTGACCTTGAAGATGAATTCGAAAAAGGTAATGAAGCGGCTATTCGTACAATGGATGTCTATGAATACAGAGTTGCGAAATATGTCGGTTCTTATGCAGCAGCAATGAATGGTTTAGATGCTGTCGTCTTTACAGCAGGTCTTGGTGAAAACAATAAAGATGTACGTAAAAACATTTGTGATTACTTGGCATACCTTGGCGTGAAAGTTGACGATGAGAAGAATGATTGCCGTGGTAAAGAACAAGATTTTTCAGCTGAAGGTGCAACAGCAAGATGTCTCGTAATTCCTACAAATGAGGAATTAATGATCGCTAGAGATACCAAAAAACTCGTCTAATGTTCACCATACGTGAAAAAAGAGTTGACAAAGCTTGATCTTCTCGCTATAATAGCTTTTGGTGATTTAACATCAGACAACACCATAAAGAAGGTGAATATATGTTCATACATTTAGTTGACGCATTTATTCGAACCGACCAGATTGAAGTCAATCAGACCTTCCCGGAATTTGAGTATATCGAAGGTGGGAAGTCTTATAAAGTGGCGAAGCCATTGACTTGTGAAATGGTCATTGAACGTCTTGACAATGATGAAGTTCTAATTAAAGGGACGGCTAGCATTGCCATAGTCTTGCCCTGCGATCGGTGCACGAATGATGCCACACTGGATATTGAAGTCGATATCCAACGGTCCATCGACCTTCATGACAGTGAAGAAAATGCGTTTGTTGATAACATGGAACTTGATGTGGAGGCTTTCTTACTGATAGAACTTGTATCAGCCCGTCCGCTCAAAGTGTTGTGTTCTGATGAATGTAAGGGTCTATGTGAGCAATGTGGTGTGAATCTAAATGAACAAACCTGTTCTTGTGATCATGGACACATTGATATTCGTATGGCTCATTTAAAAGATTTGTTCGAGGACAAATTTAAGGAGGTGTAACCGAGATGGCAGTACCAAAGAGAAAAATATCCGCAGCTAGAAGAGATAAACGCCGAGCATCAAACTTTAAGTTGACAGCTCCTAATTTAGTAGAATGTAAAAAATGTGGTGCGTTAATGATGCCTCATAGAGCTTGTAAAGCTTGTGGAACATATAAGAACAAAGCAGTTGTCGATGCTGAATAGTTACAGACAGACTGTCAGAGGAAAGTCTTCGGACTTTCCTCTTTTAATGTTTATTTAGGTATATTGGATAATGTGTAAGTAGAAGAGACGTCGTTAAACGACGTCGTTGATTTTATATCTTGAAAATACAATTGAAAAATAGTATAGTAAATGAAGAACTTATTATAAGGGGGCCGATTATGAAACTAGTAAATATTGCGGTAGATGCTATGGGTGGCGACAATGCTCCGGATATTGTCATAGAAGCCAGTCTAATGGCTCTAGAAGAAGAGAAGACTATTAGCCTGACGCTTTATGGAGATGTGGAGCATATAGAAGCTATGTTGAAGGGCAGAACGTTTGATACAACAAGGCTTAAAGTTGTTCATGCACCGGAAGTCATAGAGAATACGGAATCACCGGTACTTGCAATTCGAAGAAAGAAGAACTCGTCCATTGTAGCCGGACTGCGGTCTGTTAAGGACGGGGTGAATGATGCCTTTGTTTCAGCAGGTAGCACTGGGGCGGTATTGGCTGGAGGTACACTTGTAATAGGTAGAATCAAAGGAATTGAAAGACCGGCATTAGGGTCGTTGATTCCGACAGCTAAAGGTTTTACATTGTTAATGGATTGTGGCGCAAATGTAGACAGTAAGCCAATCTTCTTGCATCAATTTGCTCAAATGGGAGTCGTTTATTACGAAGCTTTTGTTGGGGTGAAAAATCCGACAGTTGGTTTGGTGAATGTCGGTGCAGAAGATGAAAAAGGGAATCATTTAGTAAAAGAAACCTTTGGTCTGCTGAAAAATGATGAACGTCTGAATTTTATAGGAAATATAGAAGGACGAGATATAACAGCAGGTGAGGCGAATGTACTTATTGCAGACGGTTTTGTCGGTAATGTTATACTAAAACATACAGAAGGCGTTGCAATGATGCTGATGAGTCAAATAAAAGAAGCTGTTACATCAACATTTTTATCAAAAATAGGAGCGTTATTAATCAAGAAACCATTGAAAAGTATGATGAAAGCTTTTGATTATACGGAATATGGTGGGGCACCATTATTAGGTCTTGAGGGACTTGTTGTTAAGGCGCATGGTAGTTCGGATGCTAAAGCATTCAAAAATGCTATTTTGCAATGTAAACGTTTTTCAGATGAAAAAGTGAATGAAAAAATAAAACAACAAATGATGTAATTTTAGGAGGAACAACAATGGATGAAAGAAAGTTATTAGATATTATTGCGGAATTTACAACATATAGTGCAGATGATATTAAAGAAGATATGGACTTTGTTGATGATCTTGGCATTGATTCATTGGATTTAGCTCAGATTATCTTAAGCGCAGAGTCTGAATTTGATGTGGACTTGGAAGATGATATGATTGAAAATGTGAAGACCGTTGGAGATGCTTTGGAAATGTTGAGAAGTCGAATCGAAGAAGACGAATAGAAGAGATTGGGAATGAGGCAGGGCAACACCTGTCTCTTTTTTTATATAAAGTTTTTAATCTTTTTTGTGGCTTTTTGTGGTATAATAGGCGATATGCCAAATAATAAGAAAGGATGGATGGTATGGAGTACTCTTTTTTTCATGAGTTTGAATCAGTAATTTCCTATAAATTTGTCAATAAGAAATTATTGATTCAAGCTTTAACACATAGTTCATATGCGAATGAAAATAATATGCAAAAAATCGATAATAATGAACGATTGGAATTTTTAGGAGATGCAGTACTAGAAATAGTGACGAGTGACTATTTGTATAGAATGTATCCGGAAATGTTGGAAGGTGAATTGACTAAATTTCGGGCTAGCATTGTTTGTGAACCGACGTTAGCAGAATTTGCCAGAGAAATCGGACTTGGTCCTTATCTACTTCTTGGAAAAGGTGAAGATTCTTCAGGTGGACGTAGACGGGATTCTGTCTTGAGTGACTCGGTGGAGGCACTTATTGGCGCGATTTATATGGATACCGGTTTAGAAAGTGCAAAAAAATTCATTGAGAGTACCCTCTTAGATGATGTAGAAGAACGGAAGCGTTTTGTTGACAGTAAAACCCATCTACAAGAGTATATTCAGCAGCGGAGTGATACCGCAATAGAGTATATTGTTGTCGATGAGAGTGGACCCGATCACAATAAAAACTTTGTTGTGAATGTTCGACATGAAGGCAAAATTATCGGAGAAGGTTCCGGTCGAAGTAAGAAGTCAGCAGAACAACGTGCCGCATTTTCGGCATTAAAGCAATTGCAAAATATTGAAGAATAAAGAGGATTTTATATGTATTTGAAAAGCATTGATTTATATGGATTTAAATCATTTGCCAATAAAATGATATTTAAATTTGATACAGGAATTACCGGTATTGTTGGTCCTAACGGAAGCGGGAAGAGTAATATCAGTGATGCTGTTCGCTGGGTACTGGGTGAACAAAGTGCTAAGCAGCTTCGTGGGAGTAAAATGGAAGACGTTATTTTTGCAGGTACCCAGACAAGACGTCCCTTGGGTTACTGTCAGGTGGATTTAACAATCGATAATCAAGATAAACGGATGCCGATTGATTATTCAGAAGTAACGGTTAGTCGACGTGTATATCGTTCGGGAGACAGTGATTTTTATATTAACGGAAGTCCCTGTCGTCTCAAAGATATCCATGAGTTATTTATGGATACAGGAGTCGGACGAGAAGGGTATTCTATTATCGGACAGGGACAGGTCGATAAAATATTATCATCAAAGCCGGGGGACCGTCGTGATTTGTTTGATGAAGCAGCCGGTATTGTGAAGTACAAAAGCAGAAAATCCCAAGCAGAGAAAAAATTAATAGACAGTGAAGCTGATTTGGAACGTATTGTCGATATTATTATAGAACTTGAAGGGCAACGTGAAGGATTACATGCCCAAGCGGAAACTGCTCGTAAGTATTTGGATTTGCGTGAACAGTTAAAAAAATTGGAAATTCATAGTTTCATTGAACTTATCGATGCCTTTGAACAGGAATTGCAACAATTAAAGGGTAAAGCAGAGATTGCCAAAAAAGACTTGCAGGATAAAGAGGCAGAATATCAGCTTATGGCTAAAGAACACCAGACTTATGAAGCTAGATTTGAAGAAGTTGAATTATCCCTCGAAAGCAATCGAGAAGCAATTACAAGTGCATCCCTTGAGATAGAAAAATACCAATCGGCGATTTCATTAGCCAAAGAGAAAAAAAGCAATACCCAGCGCATGATTGAAAAATGTCGTCTAGATATGGATAAAATCAGCACCGAGGAAATTGCCCGTCAACAAAACCTTAATGATTGGAAAGGTAAAGTTGATAAACAAGGGATCGTTATACGTGAAAAGAAGCAAGATATTGATGCTCAACAACAGGTGATTTTTGATATTCAACAAGAGATTAATGAAAAGGAAACACGAATAGAAACAATTCAGTCGAATATGATTGAACGATTAAATGCTTCTTCGAATTTAAAATCCGAATTCAATCGCTATGAAGTGATGATTGAATCAGATACAAATCGATTAGAACAGATGAAGCGTCGTAAGGAAGTGGTTTCAAAGACTTTAGAGACAATTGAGGTCGAAGGCACTAAGCAAGAAGCATCGATTCATGCCTTTGAAGAGCAACAAAAAAAACTCTTGGATCAAAAGTTACGTCTGCGTCGTCAAATTGAAAATAAAGAAAAAGACATGCATCAATTCGAACAAGTTCTAGATAGCGAACGCCATCAATTAAACAAGGATCGTTCGCGTTTGGAAGCCATGAAAGATATGGAAGAGCAATATGAAGGCTATTACTTGAGTGTTAAGAAAATCATGGAACTAAAAGATCCAGGAGCATTAGGGGTTATTGCGGAATTAATTCAAGTGCAATCACAGTATGAGAAGGCCATAGAAATTGCCCTGGGATCCAACGTGCAAAACATTGTAACAACCGATGAACAAAAAGCACGTCAATTCATAGATTACTTAAAGAAACATCGCTATGGACGTGGTACTTTTTTGCCGATGACGACAGTCAAAGGGAAGGTATTAACTGGGTACAATGACGGGCAAGGATGTTTAGGCGTAGCCAGTGAATTGGTGGAGTGTGATGCATCATATAGGCCGATTATACGTCAGTTGCTTGGTCGAATACTTATCGTTGATAATCTAACCAATGGTATTGCATTAGCGAAACGTAACAATCAACGGTATCGTATCATTACACTAGACGGAGATGTCATTAGTGCCGGTGGTGCGATGAGTGGTGGTGCCTTTAACAAGGAACGTGGGCAGCTACTGTCTAGGCGAAATGAAATGGAACAGTTACAAGAATCCATTGATGGTCGCGAAAAATCTTTCCAAGAAAAGGTAAACCGACAACAACAAGAAAAGACCGCTTTATCGGAGTTGCAAAATCGTATTGAAGAGATTCGAAATGAAGAACAAGACCTTAATATTGAATTTCATACATTAAGTAATAGCTACCAAAACCTTCTGGAAGATCAGAAGAACTATAGGGATGAGATTCAGGAAATTGAATCGGAACAAGGTGCTCTTGAGGCGCGTATGGATGAATTAGGGCGCGCGAAAGAAGACGTATTGGCATCCATTGAAGGGACTCAAATTGATCATACAGATGCTGAGAGTCAAGTGAAATCCTTAAATGAGGTCATTGTTGTATTGAAAGAGGACCTGATTGGTTTAAATGAGGCCTTGACAGCAGATAAGATGACGTTATCATCTATGGAGCAAGAGCATGTTCATATGTGTGATACGGTGGTTCGGTTGGAGAGTGAAGTCTCCTATCATCACGATGAAACCACACGTTTGCGAAAAGAAATGAATCATCATGAATTGGAGCTTTTAAAGTTAGAGCAGCAGATTGAGCAAACGGTAAGTGAGCAGGATAAGGCAAGGGAAACCCTTGAAGTGTTGCAAAGTCAGTTAGCCGACTTGAGGAAAGAAAGACAAGAACTTCAAATCAAAAAGGGTCAACTGGACTCTAGAAAAGAAATGGCCTATGAAGATACTAGTCGATTGGAAAAAGAATCCATCAAATTAGAAGGCCAAATTGAGAAGTTGGAGCTTCAAAAAGAGAATCGGATTAACTATATGTGGGATGAATATGAGTTGACATATTCCATGTGTGTGGAAGCCAGAACGCCTATTGATATAGAGGATAAAGATGTTCCGGATATGATTCTGTCCTATCGACAAGCAATGAAGCGGTTAGGCCCGGTAAATGTTCAAGCCATAGAAGAATATCAACAGGTTAACGAAAGATATACGTTTTTATCGACACAACGTGATGATTTGCTTGAAGCAAAGGCTAAATTAGTAGAAATTATCGAGGACTTGAATCAACAGATGCGTCAACAGTTTGAAGAAAAATTTCATGAAATCAATGAACAGTTCGGTCGTGTTTTCAAAGAACTATTCGGTGGAGGGAAAGGATTCCTTGAACTTACAGATGATGAAGATTTGTTAGAAGCCGGCATTACGATTATTGCTCAACCGCCGGGGAAGAAATTACAGAATATGATGTTATTATCCGGTGGTGAGCGTGCATTTACAGCGATTGCTCTTTTGTTTGCTATCCAAAGTTTACGTCCGTCTCCTTTTTGTGTATTAGATGAGATTGAAGCGGCCCTTGATGATGCTAATGTGGATCGCTTTGCAGCTTATCTACATAAGCTGACAGATCAGACACAGTTCATTGTTATTACCCATAGAAAAGGAACGATGGAAGCGGCAGATGCACTTTATGGTATTACGATGCAAGAAAAGGGTGTATCGACCCAAGTATCCGTTAAATTGATACAAGATCAGCTAGATGAGCAGGAAGCTCGTGTATAGTGTGAGCAGAGTGTTCATAGAATGAGATATTATTAAAAGAAGTGAGGAAGAAATATGGCAGAAAAAAAGCGAGGTTTTTTTGGGAAACTGGTTCAAGGATTGACAAAAACAAGAGATAATCTTATTGGTGGTGTTGAAGAAGTATTGAAAAACTTCAAGTCCATTGATGAAGAATTTTATGAAGAGTTGGAAGAAGCCCTTATTATGGCTGACCTTGGCGTTAATACAGCAATGAAAGTAATCGAAGATTTGCGTGTTAAGGTTAAAGAGAAAAAGCTCACAAATACAGAAGAAGTTCGGGAATTGTTGAAAGAAGAATTGTCATCATTAATGATGAACAACGACGATGCCTATGATTTTGTTGATCAAAAAACAGTGTTATTGGTTATTGGAGTTAATGGCGTCGGAAAGACAACGACTATCGGAAAACTAGCCAATCAATATAAACAATCAGGTAAGAGTGTTCTAATGGCAGCAGCGGATACTTTTAGAGCGGCTGCCATTGATCAGCTGCAAGAATGGGCACGTCGTTCGGATGTACCGATTATTGCTCAAGGCGAGAATTCGGATCCGGGGGCTGTTGTTTTTGATGCAGTACAATCAGCCAAGGCGAGAGGGACGGATATTCTTATTTGTGATACAGCGGGACGCTTGCACAATAAGAAAAATCTTATGGATGAATTAAGTAAAATCCACCGTATTATCGGTCGTGAATATCCCGATGCACACAAGGAAGTCTTACTTGTACTTGATGCAACAACAGGGCAAAATGCAGTACAGCAAGCCAAGCTTTTCAAAGAAGCGGCAGATATTACAGGCGTTGTCCTTACAAAATTAGACGGAACCGCAAAAGGCGGAATTGCAATTGCTATTCAATCAGAGCTTCAGTTGCCTGTTAAATATATCGGGGTCGGCGAAGGTATTGATGACCTACGTCCGTTTAATGCTGCTGATTTTGTTTCTGCCTTATTTGATGATAATAAAGACACGGATGAGACGGTTTCGGAAGAAATATAAAAAAACGTTTGACAAGGATAGTGTAATCTTGTATAATACCGTCTGTAAAGTAATTATACTTAACAGTTAGTGGTGAGTTTATGAATGAGATTGCAATAAAAACAATGTTGTACGATTTTTATGGGACGATGTTAACGGATCGTCAGCGTGAAATATATGAAGAATACTATTTGAACGACATGTCCTTTGGAGAAATTGCAGAACAATTGCAAATTAGTCGTGCAGCTGTTTTTGATAATATTAAACGAAGTGATAAGATGTTGGCCCACTATGAAGAACGCCTAGGTTTGATTGGGCAATATCAAAGTAACAAAGAAGTCCTTGAACAGATATTGGCATTAACACAAGATGCGAATAAAGATGTTTCTATAGATCGTATTCGAGAGTTGGTTCAGGACGTACTCACACACTTATAAAGGAGATACTATGGCATTTGAGAGTTTATCCGATAAATTTCAGAATATATTTGCCGGTCTTAAAAAGAAAGGTAAATTAAGTGATGCTGATGTAAAAGCAGCGATGCGTGAAGTCAAAATGGCATTACTTGAAGCAGATGTTAACTTCAAAGTGGTTAAGCAATTTGTTAACAGTGTAAAAGAACGTGCCGTTGGTGTTGAGGTTATGGAATCTCTGACACCGGGACAACAAGTTATTAAAATTGTTAATGAAGAAATGATTAACCTTATGGGAGATCCAAATCAGGAGTTGACCTTTGCAAGTGAGCCCCCTACTATTTACATGATGGTTGGTTTGCAAGGTGCCGGTAAAACGACATCAACAGCAAAGATTGCCGGTTTGTTAAAGAAAAAAGGCAAGCGCCCTTTATTGGTAGCTTGTGACATCTACCGACCTGCTGCCATTAAGCAGTTGCAAGTAGTCGGGGGACAAATTGATGTGCCTGTCTTTGAGATGGGACAAAACAATCCGTTGGATATTGTGAAGGCAGGTATTGCCCATGGGAAGAAGAATAATAACGACGTTATTATTCTCGATACCGCCGGACGATTACATATAGACGAGTCCATGATGGACGAATTGGTCGATATTAAGAAGGAAGTCAATCCTCACCAAATTTTATTGGTCGTGGATGCGATGACCGGACAGGATGCTGTCAATGTAGCTGAAAGCTTCAATCAACAGTTGGAAATTGATGGCGTTATATTAACGAAACTTGATGGTGATACACGCGGTGGTGCTGCCTTATCCGTCAAAGCTGTAACCGGCAAACCGATTAAGTTTGCTTGTGTCGGCGAAAAGTTGACAGATGTAGAAATATTCCACGCCGATCGTATGGCATCACGAATTCTTGGAATGGGCGATGTACTGACCTTAATCGAAAAGGCCGGTGAGTCTATTGACGAAGAGAAAGCCAAAGAAATGGAACGTAAGTTCCGTAAAGCTGAATTCAGCTTTGAAGATTTCTTGGAACAAATGCAACAAATTAAGCAAATGGGTTCACTATCCGATTTAATGGGAATGATCCCGGGCATGAATCAACAGATGAAAAATGTGACAATCGATGATAAAGAGATTGCCAAAATTGAATCGATGATTCTTTCCATGACGCTTGAAGAACGTCGTAATCCTGATGTTATTAATCCTTCCCGCAAGAAACGGATTGCAATGGGATCAGGGAATGACCTTGCCACCGTTAATCGATTCATCAAACAATTTGAACAGTCGAAGAAGATGATGAAGCAAATGAGCGGTATGATGAAAGGCAAGAAGGGTAAAAAGGGTATGTTTAATCTTCCCTTTATGAATTAAGGACCGGAAATAGCCGGTGCATAATTATTGGTATTAAGCGAATTCCGCTTTATATAACACTAAACTATAGGAGGTGAAACAAATGGCAGTAAGAATGAGATTGAAAAGAATGGGTCAAAAGAAAGCTCCTTTTTATAGAATTGTTGTCGCTGATTCAAGATCACCACGTGATGGTAAATTCATCGAGCAAGTCGGTTACTATGATCCTACTAAAGAACCAGCTGAAATCAAAGTAGACGAAGAAATCGCTAAAAAATGGCTTTCAACTGGTGCACAACCATCTGAAACAGTTAAGAAACTTCTTAAAATTGCAGGTGTTGAATAATAGTAAACGCTGTTCACCCAATGGAAAGGGAGGCACTACTAATGAAAGAACTTGTTGAAGTAATTGCTAAAGCACTTGTTGATAATCCTGATGCGGTTGAAGTGAAGGCAGTAGAAGGCGAAAAATCAACAGTACTTGAATTGAAAGTTGCTCCTGAGGATATGGGAAAAGTCATTGGTAAACAAGGACGCATTGCGAAAGCAATTCGTACTGTTGTAAAGGCAGCTGCGACAAAGTCGGATAAACGAGTAGTTGTAGAAATCCTATAACCATGACAGATAGGCAACACAGAAGACAATAGTTAGGACTTAGTTCTAACTATTTTTTCATACTCCCGATTTTTTTAAAACAGCAGAATGAGGTATGTAATGGAATATATTCAAATTGGAAAAGTAGCAAATACCCACGGTATCCGTGGTGATATTAAGGTATTGCCGACAACAGATGATGTTTCACGCTATGAATTGCTTGATCGAATTTATATGGATACCGGGCGTGAACGTCGTGAGGTTACTATAGCCTCGCTAAAATACTTCAAGCATATGGTTATCCTTAATATAAAAGAGTTTCAAACGATGGATGATGCATTGCCATATAAAGGTGCGAGTGTTGTCATTCCTATGGAAGAAGCTTTGCCCCTAGAAGACAATGAAAATTATATTTTTGAATTAATAGGACTTGAAGCACGTGAAGAAAACGGAACTGTTTTGGGACCGATTAAAGATGTTCTTCAAAATGGTCGACATGATGTGTATGTTATTGATGATCACAGCAAAAATGGTTTGATGATTCCGGCAACATTGGCATTTGTACCGGAGGTTAATGTGGAAGAAGGCTATGTTGTTGTTCGGTTGATTGATGGATTAAGAGGTTTATAAGATGAAATTTCATGTTCTGACATTATTTCCGGAGCACATTCATGATGGGCTCAACAGTAGTATTATTAAAAAAGCAAGAGAGCGAGGGCATATTGCGCTGAATTTAGTTAATATTCGGGACTATTCTGAGAATAAACATAACACCGTCGATGATTATCCCTATGGTGGAGGAGCCGGCATGGTTATGCAGCCCGGTCCGATTATTAGCGCTTATGAGGATGTTAAAAAGGCTAATCCGGCAATAAAACGTGTGATATATCTTTCCCCTCAAGGTCGTACATTAACCCAACCGATTGTCGAAGAATTGGCGAAAGAGGATGAACTTCTTTTTATATGCGGACACTATGAGGGAATCGACGAACGAGTTATTGAGACGATTGTGACCGAAGAACTCTCTATTGGCGATTATATCCTTACAGGTGGAGAGATGGCGGCAATGGTTGTCATTGATGCAGTGAGTCGACATGTTGACGGTGTACTGAACAATCAAGAATCCTATGAAATTGAATCCTTTGACGGATCATTGCTGGAGTATCCCCAATATACACGGCCTTATGATTATAATGGACAAAAGGTTCCGGATGTTTTATTGTCCGGGAACCATAAGCATATAGAGACTTATAGACGGGAGCAGGCCTTACGTCGAACGGCTGAGAAACGCCCTGATTTATTGAAACAAGCAGATTTATCTGAAGAGGATAAAATATACTTAAAAAACACTTGCCATATTAACGAGGATATGCTATAGTATATTCTTGTGAGTACGGATGTTCCGCTGATAAGTGTCTTTATTATAGAACATCTAATATATAAGGAGGTCGGCTCATGAACGATATTATTAGAGGTATTGAACAAGAACAATTAAGAAGTGATATAACAGAATTTAACGTAGGTGATACAATCCGTGTATATGCTAAGATTAAAGAAGGTACACGTGAGAGAATCCAAATGTTCGAAGGTACTGTTCTTAAGAGACAAGGCGGTAGCACACGTGAAACATTTACAGTAAGACGTATTTCTTACGGTGTTGGTGTTGAAAAAACTTGGCCTGTACATTCACCAAATATTGATCATATCGATGTTATTCGTCGTGGTAAAGTTAGACGTGCGCGTCTTAACTACTTACGTGATCGTGTTGGTAAGAAGGCAAAAGTTAAAGAACGTATTTAAGCCTATGGCTGAAAGAAAAAGAGCTCGTTGTAGCTCTTTTTTTAATGTCTTTATTATGGTATGATATATCTATAATGCCAAAAAGGAGTGCTTATATGGGACCGAACAAAACAGAACCCGTTAATGAATGGAAAGGTTTTATCAAACAAATATTTATTACAGTTATTGTTGTATTTATACTGATTTCCTTTGTAGCCCAACCAACAACTGTTGATGGTCATTCGATGTACCCAACGTTGCATGATAAGGATCAGTTAATCATTGAAAAAGTTAGTGCGCTATTTGTTGGTTATCATCGGTATGATATTATTGTTTTTCCCTATGCACAAGATGAATCGAAGTATTACATTAAACGAATAATTGGTATGCCCGGTGAAACAATTGATATTGAAGACGGAGGTATTCAAGTTGATGGAAAACCGCTTTTAGAACCTTATGGGTTTGAGTACATTCGAGATTTCGGTTCTCAAACATACCCCATTCAAGTTCCTGAGGGCCATTATTTTGTTATGGGAGACAATCGCAACCATAGCAAAGATAGTCGCTATAAAGATGTTGGGTTGATTGATGCGTCTACAATTGTTGGAAAAGGCTTTCTTCGACTCTATCCATTTAAAGATTTTGGCATAATTGAACATTAAAGGAGAATTTATGAATATACAATGGTATCCTGGTCATATGACCAAAGCAAAACGTATGATGCAGGAGAATATGAAACTGATTGATTGTGTGGTGGAATTACTAGATGCAAGAACACCACTATCCAGTCAAAACCCGGATTTACCGAATATTGCTAATGGGAAACCGCGGTTGATTTTAATGACAAAAATGGATTTGGCTGATCCTGTTCAAACCGATGCTTGGATTCGGTATTTTGCCAAACATGGTATTACTGCGATGGCAATAAATTCCCGCGACGGACAAAATATGAATAAGGTTGTCCCACTCATTCAAGATGTTTGTAAGGAGCGTATTGAGCGAAATAAACGTCGTGGTTTAGTGAATAAGCCCTTGCGTATAATGGTGGCCGGAATACCGAATGTCGGTAAATCCACATTTATTAATAAATTAGTCGGTAAAGCAAGTGCTAAGACAGGAAATAAACCCGGAATTACAAAAGGGAAACAATGGATTAAGATTCGTAAAGGATTGGAATTGTTGGATACCCCCGGTATATTATGGCCAAAGTTTGAGGATCAAACCGTCGGGCATCATCTGGCTTATATAGGAAGTATTAAAGATGACATACTGGATACAACAGGTTTGGCCTATGGATTGATTGACCGACTGATGGCAATATACCCTGAAGTGTTGCCTAAGGTTTATACGAGTATCGAATTCTACGAGGAAGATACGCTTCGAACCTCACATGAGCTAGTGAGAGATATTGCCAAGTCGCGACATTTCCTCCGAGAAGGTGAAAAGCCGGATGAAGAACGGATGGGACATGTTATTTTGGACGAATTCCGTTCGGGAAAATATGGTCGATTGACGTTGGATTCCATACCACAAGCAGAATAAATTGAAGTAAAGCAAAGGAGAGCATTTATGGAGAGTTTAGCAAAGAAGCATGTTGTTATTATTGGTAACGGTATAGCCGGAGTGTCTGCGGCAGAGGCTATGCGTAAGAAAGATGAAACAGTTAAGATTACCTTATTGGATGCATCAGAGTATCCTGTTTACTATAAACCGATGTTATCAAAATTTATAGGCAAAGGTGAAGTTCCTAAAGCCTTTTTTATCCACGATAAGGCGTGGTATGATACATTAGGAATTAATTTTGTTGCACCGGTTCGTGTTACAGCTATTCATCCGGACAAGAGAGAACTTGAGTTAAGCGATGGGAAAACAATGGCCTATGATGATTTGATTATTGCTGTTGGAAGTGAGTGCTTTGTACCCCCTATTGAGAATAATCATTTAGAAGGTGTTTATACATTAAGGACCTATGATGATGCCAATGCAATAAAAGAGCGTATGGCTAAAAGTACTCGTGCCGTTGTCATTGGTGGGGGTCTTTTGGGATTAGAAGCAGCGGCTCAAATGCATCATGGTGGCATGGAAGTTACGGTTGTTGAGCTTATGGATCGTCTGTTACCACGTCAACTTGATGAAAAAGGCGCTAAAATTCTAGAAGAGGCTTTCTCTGTGGAACGGATGTCTATTGTTAAAGGAGAAGGTGTAACTCGACTTTTAGGAGATAAAGAGGTGACAGGTGTTCTTTTGGATGACGGTCAAGAAATTAAAGCAGATATTGTGTTGATTTCTGCGGGGGTTCGTACAGATGTATCTATGTTTGAAGCAATTGGTATGACGTGTAATCGAGGTATTGTTGTGGATCGTCATATGGCAACGAATATTCCTCATATTTATGCCTGTGGTGACTGTGCAAGCTTTGACTCAATGAATTATGCTATATGGCCGGAAGCAGTGTTGCAAGGACAAATAGCCGGGGCTAATGTTGTTGGTGAGATGACAGAGTATGACGCCTTTATTCCGTCTACAATACTCAATGCCATGGGGTTAAGTATATTTAGCATCGGAGAGATAAAAGTTCCGGATCGAAATCGTATTGCTGTATTAGAGTATGATGATCCTGTGAATAGTAAGTACAAACGCCTTAATTTCAAGGACGATGAACTTATCGGCGGTATTATCGTTGGTGATAACCGAAAATCCCGGATGATGATTAACGGTATGAAAGAGAAAAAGAATTTGACAGAGATGCTTGGAGTGCTGGAGTAATGAAAGAATCGGAACTTTTTAATCCCATTTGTGACTATTATAGGAAAATGGGATTCGAGGTGGATGGTGAAGTAAAAACCATCGATATGGTGTGTCATCATAGAAAAAAAGAAATCACCGTCGTGATTGAATTAAAGAATACCCTCAACCTCAAGGTCATTACCCAGGCAGCCCTTAGACAGAAACTTTTTGATTATGTTTATGTGGGCGTGTGGACACCTAAGAATCTTCGGTCAAAAGAACATCAAAACAAAGTTTATTTATTAAAAAGACTGGGGATTGGGTTAATCTATGTCAGTCCTAAGTTGCATTCGGTAAGTATTGCTCATGAGCCTTTAGCTGATGAGCTTCTTGTCTATCAGCAACGAAATAAACGAAAGCGTCAGGCCGTATTAAAAGAATTTCAAAAGCGTCAGCTCAAAGAAAATCAAGGTGGTATTCATAAAACCAAGATTATAACAGCATATATGGAAGATTGTCTTGTCGTATTAAAAGCGTTGGAAAGTGGTGAGCCTGTTAAGGTTGGACAAGTTCGAGAAGAGACAGGCATTAAAGGGTGTAATAGAGTGTTATATGATAATCATTACGGTTGGTTTGAAAATATTGCAAGAGGTCAGTATGCCTTAACACCTTTGGGAAAAGAAGCATTGGTGACGTATGCGGATCATTTGGACCGGTTACAAGGACTTCAAGGAAAGGATGACATATAATGGAAAAAAGAATTGTTGATGGCTTACAAGAGGCGTATGCGCGTTTGGAATCAGTGGTACGACCGACACCTCTTATGTATTCATATTTTTACAGTGAAGAGTATGGTGCGGATATTTACTTAAAAGCTGAAAATTTACAACGTACCGGTGCGTTTAAAATTCGTGGTGCCTATAATAAAATTGCATCACTAACGGATGAAGCGAAAGCAAAAGGTTTGATTGCCTCATCAGCCGGAAATCATGCGCAAGGCGTCGCATTAGCGGCGAAGCTGTGTCAGGTGAAATCTGTGATTGTTATGCCGTCAAATACACCCCTCATTAAAGTGGAAGCAACACGGCAATATGGAGCTGAAGTAGTACTTTATGGCGAATGCTATGATGATGCTCAAAAGAAAGCGCGTGAACTTCAATTAGAGCATGACTATACGTTTATACATCCCTTTGATGATGATGACATTATCTTTGGGCAAGGAACCGTTGGATTGGAATTGTTGAATCAGTTAGAGCATATTGATATGGTTCTTGTTCCTATTGGAGGCGGGGGATTGATTAGTGGTATTGCCCTTGCATTAAAATCCCAAAAACCGGATATCAAAATCATCGGGGTTGAACCTCAGGGAGCTCCTACATTATCCTATGCTTTAGAGAAGAATAAAGTTGTAGAGTTAGATAAGGTAAATACAATTGCGGAAGGTGTTGCGGTTAAAAAAGGTGGAGAAAGAACTTTTTCATACATTCGAGATTGGGTGGATGAGATTGTCACCGTCAGTGATGTGGATATAATGGAAGCTTTTTTGCTTATTGCGGAAAAGGAAAAAATGATTGCTGAAAATGCAGGTGTTTTAGCAGTGGCCGGATTAAAAAAAGTAGATGTTAAAGGAAAGAGTGTTGTCTCGGTATTGAGTGGCGGTAATATTGATGTGGTAACCATGTCAGAGTTGATTAATCGTGGGCTTGTTGTACGTGGTCGTGTGTTCTGTTTTGCAGTGGAATTATCCGATACGCCCGGTGAATTACAAATGATTGCTACTATTTTGGCAGATGTAGGTGCCAATATTATTAAATTGGACCATAATCAATTTAAAACTGTGGATCGTTTTAGACAGGTTCATTTGGAAGTAACCTGCGAAACAAATGGAAAGCATCATGTTGCTCAAATTAAGCGTGCGCTTAAGAAAAAGGGGTATAAGTTGCAGGTAATATATTAAAGGTCGGGATTAGCCGATTGCGCTGGTTTATCCGGCATAAGAACGACTAGGAAATCGCGGGAGGTTGGTTGGTGGGGGGACGGAGACGCTGCCGAGTCCGCCATCCATGGCGGCGGCAGCTGCCGGCACATCCTGTGCCTTTGCCTCCTGATAGTGAAGCGATTTCAAGTCGTTCTAATGCCGCATAAAAGACGCTTAATCGGCTTAATCCCTCGATTCTGAGAGGTTAGGAGAAAACACGACCAAGGGTCGTGTTTTTTTGATTATAGACTTTAGTCAGTTGAGCTCGCGAAGCGTGCGAAACACTAAACCACCCGTTATACGGGTGCGCGTCGATTGTTGTACAAAAAAATCACCTTTCGGTATACTGAAGTTGTTCAGGCTACAGTATATTTAAGAAAGAAAGGTGATTTTAATGGCAAATAAGGCTAATAGTTTAGCACGAACAAAATGGATGTGCAAATATCACATAGTGTTCACTCCTAAGTATAGACGGAAAATTATTTATAATCAATACAGGGAGTCGTTAAAAGAGATAATAAAAACATTGTGTAGATACAAGGGAGTCGAGATAATCGAAGGTCATATGATGAAAGATCATGTCCATCTGCTAGTGAGTATACCACCTAAAATAAGTGTCTCAAGTTTCATGGGGTATTTAAAAGGGAAGAGTGCGCTTATGATGTTCGATAAGCACGCAAACCTAAAATATAAATTTGGAAATAGACATTTTTGGGCAGAGGGATATTATGTGACGACAGTAGGACTCAACGAGGCTACGATACAAAAATATATTCGAGATCAAGAAAAACACGATATAACAAAAGATAAGCTAAGTGTTAAAGAATATGAAGATCCCTTCAAGGGATAGCGAGTAATACAAAGGACCCTTTAGGGTCAGGCGAAAGTGGCAAAGGCAGTGTAGCTTGAACGAAGTGAAAGCCAGCGTCTTGAGGCGCTGGCCGGTAACAACCCCTTATAGGGGTGGAGCAAACCACCCGTTTTACGGGTGGTCATGATTGAAGGGTGATTGGAAAAATTGGGGAATTGAAATGGGGGAGATGGGGATTTACGGGTGAGGGTGTGGGGAGGAGGTACGGCGATGCTATTGGCACTGACGTGCCTCAGCCGCCTGAAGATTGTAAACAAAAAAAGCCCCAAATAATGGGGCTTTTTTTATTAGAATGGGAAAAGTGTAGCTATTAGCGTATTGGGCAGGCTCCTGTTTCACAGCCTTCATCTCCGATGTCCAACTCTTGTTCGTTGGTTTCGTATTTGGAGAGAAGAGCGGGAACGAAGGGGCGCATGCTTTCGACACGTTTGTTGTATTCGTCTTCTTCAATAGCTTCATAGGGAAGAAGTTGGTAGAAGTTATCATCAAGAGAGAGAAAGCTTAGGGCAACTACATCATCCCAATTTTCGTAGACCCAATCTTCTACAAGTTCCCATTCATGATCGCGGACATGAACGGTGATGGAGCAGTTATGGTCGACATAGTTTTCCATAAAGAGGGTATAGTTTTCGAGTTGTTCTATAGCGCTCACGTCGTACTTTGTTATGCCTTCGGGTGCTTTTACAGGAAACTCGATGACTTTTGTCGTACAATTTTCCATGGTTTGACCGACTTCCGGATATATAGGGTAATTCAATTCTTCACAAACCTTAACTAATGGGTCGGCAGCGCTGATGCGAACGCGACGGATATAGTAGGGGGAATGTGAATAGTGAACACCGGAGGATACGGTTGGCAATTGGCTTAATGTTCCTTCGGGTTTTACTGTAGTAACAAGGAGGGATGGGTTTTGACCGATTTCGCTGGCATATTCTTTGACACCTTCGTTGGCAGCAACGCGGAGTTCGCTAAGTAGTGCGGCTTGTTCTTCCCGATTAAGGCCGGCTTTGTTAACCATGTCTTGCCATCCGGTGAGAGAACAACCGGTAAGTTTATCTCTCTGTTGAACGTTGTCCCATTCAGGAATTTCCAATTCCACACAGGTCATGCGATATCCTGTACGAGCAGAGAGTCGTTGGGATTCGAGTAAGCGTTCGCGATCTAATACGCCGTTATCATCCACAAAGGCGCATACGTTAATAGTTGTAAGATTACAGAGACCTTTGGAATCAAGAAGAATCTCACCACATGGATTAACGCCGTTCATGTTGGGACGTCGTTTTTCACCTGCAACTTCATTGACCCATCCCGGTTCACCGGAATAACGCATTTGCTCCAATTGCCAGTGAAGCATCTCACGGGATGGTTTTTCCTTGTAATAGATCGAGTTGTTGCTCATTTGACGATGAATAATGTCTTGGTCTACAATCCATTGTCCGTCAATTTGTTTATAAAGGTTGTTCTTGGCTTCGATACATTCCTTGTCATCGGCATCGATAAGAACAATCTCAGCCGTACGACGAACACCGCCGACAACAACGTTTTCACCAATAATGTTGGCGATATCCAGGCAATCGATAGGGTGTAGTTTGACAAATTTGTGGGCATCGTATACAGCCCGTTTTTTAATTACCTTAACGATTTTTAAGAACATGTTTTTAATGGATTGGTGACCGCTAGCGGTTCCTCCAAAGGTCTTGAGACGTTCACCTTTAGGTCGAACGTTATTATAGTTAATAATAATCGTATTTATGTTACGGTATTCATTGCTATAAATGATTTTGAAGAAATAATCAAGGGACTGGGTCCAACCTTCTTTGGAATCACCAATGACGATTTTGGCCGTGTTGTTGTGGCTATAAACGACGGAGGTTGAATCTTCCCGTTGTTGCATTGGTGTTGGTGTATAGTCTTCGTGGATTACTTCAAAATTAGCGCGAACTTTCGGAAGTTTAGAAACGTCATCTTTGAGCACACGGACACCAACACCGGATCCGACCATAAGCAAGTAAAAGAGGTCTTTGAAGGCACTAAAATTGTCGATGACTTGAAAAGCACAGTTGTAATTACTCATTGGATAGTTCTTGGATACCTCCGTACCACCTACCCAGAACGTACGACCGGATAAGAATTGGCGTAGGTTGAAGATGTTATCAAAGAGTTTTTCAGCTTCTTCGGTTGTTGTAGGAACTAAGGAGCAATTATATTCGACGGCACGTTTAACAGTTTCCCACCAATATTCCCGACGATTTTCTTCTGGAAGCCATCTGGAATAGGTACGGTAATAAACAAAGCTACCTAATTGTTTCATAGGATTTGGTGCATGTTTATAATGGCTTAGAAAGCTTTCGGAAAGTAAGGTGTTGGAATTGCTTTTCTTACGTTTCTCTCGGGTTTTGTCACGTTCGTAGCGATATAAAATGTACTGTTTGGCTACGTCTTTACGTGGAGAGTCCATTAGTTTTTCTTCCACAACATCTTGTATAATCTCGACATCGAAGGGGGAAGAAAAAGTCATAAGGGAGGTCTCGACGGATTGAGTAATGCTGGTAGCAAGTACTTCATCAATACCACTTTTTGTGCCTGCCATAGCTTGTAAAATAGCATTTTTTATTTTTTCAGAACTGTAAGTAACAACAGTGTTATTACGTTTGATGACGTTCATAATATTTCTCCTATACCATATATTGTATTTTGTTACGGGTTGCATCTACTAGATATTGTAACAGCTAGAATTTACATCGTCAACATTGAATGAAAAACAATTGTCATCTTGTAACAATGATTGTTAGGTGTATAATGGAAGGATAAAGATATAAGGAGGTCTAGCGATGAGTAAAAAGAAGTTTTCCAAAAAAGTCTATGAAAAAGAATTGGAACGTTTACAGATTGAATTGGTTCGTATGCAAGAGTGGATAAAAAGAGAAGGGCTGAAAGTTGTGGTCCTATTTGAAGGTAGGGATGCGGCAGGTAAAGGTGGTTCGATTAAGCGGATTACGGAGAAATTAAATCCTAGGGTTTGTCGTGTTGTGGCCCTTGGGGTACCGACGGAAAAAGAAAAAACACAGTGGTATTTCCAACGCTATGTTGCGCATTTGCCGGCTGCCGGCGAGATGGTTTTGTTTGACAGAAGTTGGTATAACAGAGCCGGAGTAGAACGTGTCATGGGATTTTGTACTGATGATGAATATCAAGAATTTTTGCGTAGCACACCTGAGTTTGAGAAGATGCTTATTCGTTCGGGCATTATTCTCATTAAATACTGGTTTTCTGTCAGTGATGAGGAGCAAGAGAAGCGATTCCAAGACCGTATGAATGATCCGACTAAGCGTTGGAAGATCAGTCCTATGGATTTAGAGTCCAGGAAACACTGGGTGGATTATTCAAAGGCAAAGGATGAAATGATGGAGTATACAGATTCGAAGCTGTCGCCTTGGTATGTCGTGCCTTCAGATAATAAAAAAAGAGCACGTATTAATTGTATCCACCATTTATTGAGTCAGATTGACTATAAGGAAATCAAGAAAGAAAAATTGGAACTGCCGCCGAAACAAAAAAATGATTTTTATATACGTCCGCCAATGGATGAACAAACCTTTGTCCCGGATTATGTGGAAGAAATCCTTTCGTAGTTAAACCGACATTGCGTTTTTGACAGGAATTCGTTATAATAAAAGAACTGTCAAAAAACAAAAATGTGACGTATGGGAGGACCATAATGGAAAGAAAGCCAATTATATTGAATCAAGATACGGATGAGGGCCTTCGTCAAAAGGCGATTATCAAAAAACTGCGAGCTGAAAATGATGCTTATTTTGAAAAAAACGGAGAACGGAAGAAGATGCATATTGCAACATTTGGATGTCAAATGAACTTCCATGATTCGGAAAAACTCAAAGGTGTCCTTGAGGAAATTGGATATACCTATACGGATGAGGAACAGGAAGCGGATTTTGTTGTCTATAATACGTGTGCGGTTCGTGAAAATGCGGAAACAAGGGTATTTGGACGTATCGGACATCTGAAATCCCTGAAGAGAAAAAAACCGTCATTAATCATTGCCTTATGTGGATGTATGATGCAACAGGATACGGTTATTGATAAATTAAAGAAAAGCTATCGACATGTGGATATTGTTTTTGGAACACACAATATCTATAAGTTGGCGGAGCTTATTGAAACATATAATGAAACCGGAGATCCTGTGTATGATATATGGGATTCCTATCAAGACATTGTTGAAGATTTACCGACGGTAAGAAAGTATTCCTTCAAGTCCAGTGTCAATATAATTTTCGGATGCAACAACTTTTGTAGTTATTGTATCGTCCCTTATGTTCGAGGGCGGGAACGAAGCCGCAAGGCAGAAGATATACTCAATGAAATCAAAAGATTAGTGGCTGACGGTGTTGTGGAAGTCATGTTACTCGGGCAAAATGTAAACTCTTACGGGAAGAATCTGGAAAATCCTATGAGCTTTGCTCAATTGCTAGAAGAAATATGTAAGATTGACGGACTGGAACGTGTGCGCTTTATGACATCCCACCCCAAAGATTTATCCGATGAATTAATTGCAGTCATGGCAAAGGAAGATAAGATTTGTAAATCCCTTCATTTACCATTCCAATCAGGAAGTACAGCAATTTTGAAACGGATGAATCGCCGTTATACGAAAGAATCGTATTTGGATTTGGTTAAACGTATAAAGACTGCCATGCCGGACATTGCATTGACAACAGATGTTATTGTTGGCTTCCCGGGAGAAACGGAAGAAGATTTCGAGGAAACCTTAGACGTTATTAACGAAGTGGGTTACGATAGTGCCTTTACCTTCATATACTCCAAGCGGACGGGAACACCGGCGGCTCAATATGAAGAGCAAGTGGACGATGACGTCATCAAAGAGCGATTTAATCGTCTTCTTGAAGTGGTTAATCATCATGCGCATGAGAAAAGTGTTGCGCATGTAGGTGGTACTTATGACGTCTTGTTTGAGGAGAATAATGATGCGGATAACGGTTTATTATCCGGACGTTTGGAAAATGGGCATTTGATTCATGTGAAAGCGGATGCGTCATTAATCGGCACGATACAACCGGTCAAAGTGACAAGTGCAAAATCATTCTATCTAGTAGGAGAGTTGTAAACATGAGCTATAAATTAACGCCGATGATGGAACAATACATGGCAATCAAAGAGCAACATAAAGATTGTATCCTTTTTTATCGGTTAGGGGATTTTTATGAAATGTTTTTTGACGATGCAATAACAGCATCGAAAGAATTAGAAATTACGTTGACGGCTAAAAACTGTGGTTTAGAAGAAAAGGCCCCCATGTGTGGGGTGCCTTACCACTCAGCGGAAAACTATATAAGCCGTTTGATTGATAAATCTTATAAAGTAGCCATTGCAGAGCAAGTGGAAGATCCTGCGACAGCTAAGGGTATTGTAAAGAGAGAAGTTGTCCGGATTGTTACGCCCGGAGCAAACTTGAATATGCAATCTCTTGATGCTAGGAAAAATAACTACCTAATGGCTATTTGTGGGGATGTGAATCGTTATGGATTGAGTTATGTCGATTTGACAACCGGTGACTTTTATTGCACGGTGCTCCATCATATATCCGATGTGAAAAATGAAATTGCAAAAGTGCAGCCGTCAGAATGTATTCTAGAAGAAACTTTTTCGGAGCGCGTTGAATTTGTAAGTTGGATGCGTGAGGATATGGGGATCTTTATCAATACACATCCGTCCTGGTATTTTGATTACAAAACATGTACGGATACGTTAAAACGTCATTTTAATGTTATGACCCTTTCCGGCTTGGGGTTGGATAAGAATGAAGAGAGTGTCAATGCAGGCGGCGCTTTGATTACGTATCTTCATGAAACACAAAAATCCAACTTGGATCATATTCGACATATTCAATATTATGAAGTGAGCGACTATATGCTGTTGGATATGGCAACGCGACGTAATTTGGAACTCGTTGAGACAATGCGAGAGAAAAGCAAACGTGGCTCCTTATTGTGGGTTTTGGACCAAACAAAAACATCCATGGGTGCTAGACGCTTGCGCCAATACGTGGAAGAACCTCTAACCAAGGTTGAGGATATGGAACGTCGGTTAGATGCCGTAGGCGAGTTTGTTGAAGATATGATGCTTAGGGAAGAGGCAAGGGAGTTGTTGGCACCAATCTATGATATGGAGCGGTTGATGACGAAGATGACCCTTATGACGGCGAATCCGAGAGATTTGTTGGCCTTTTGCCAATCCATTGATATGTTATCTGCCATTAAACAGCTGATGGAAGGGGCATCATCAGATACCCTTCTTCAAATCGGTCAACAGTTGGACACCTTGTCGGATTTAAAAACGTTAATTGAATCCGCCATTGATGAGGAAGCCCCGATTCAGTCAAAAGAAGGTAAGATTATTAAAGCCGGTTACAATGAAGACGTCGATCGCTTGCGGAGTGCTTCAAGGGACGGTAAACAGTGGTTGGCAACCCTCGAGGCAAAGGAACGAGAAGCCACCGGTATTAAAAATATGAAAATTAAATATAATAAGGTTTTCGGTTATTATTTAGAAGTAACCAAATCCAATCTGCATATGGTACCGGATCGATATATACGTAAACAAACCCTCGCAAATGCAGAACGCTATATTACGGAAGAGCTAAAAGAGATCGAAAATACAGTCCTTGGGGCACAGGATAAGCTTGTAAGTTTGGAATATGATTTGTTTGTTGCCGTTCGTGAAGAAATGGCAAAGAATGCATCCCGTATTAAGAAAAGTGCAGAATGTATTAAAACATTGGATGCGCTACAATCCTTAGCACATGTTGCAGTGAACTTACGCTATACACGTCCGACCTTTAATACAGCAGGAACTATTGATATAAAGGAAGGTCGTCATCCTGTTATTGAGAAGATGATGGGACAACAGTTTATCCCCAATGACACGCGACTTGATAATGGTAGCCATCGATTTTCTATAATCACCGGACCGAATATGGCAGGAAAGTCAACCTATATGCGCCAAGTGGCACTTATTACATTGATGGCTCAAATCGGCTCATATGTTCCGGCAGGGCATGCTTTAATATCGCCGGTAGATCGCATTTTTACTCGTGTAGGTGCCTCGGATGATTTGGCATCCGGTAAGAGTACCTTTATGGTTGAAATGAGTGAAGTGGCCAATATTTTGCGTAATGCGACACGTAATAGTTTGGTTATACTTGATGAAATCGGACGTGGTACATCTACATTTGACGGACTTAGTATCGCGTGGGCAGTGGTGGAGTTTTTGGTCGACCGTAATAAAATCGGAGCAAAAACACTTTTTGCGACACACTATCATGAACTGACGGAACTTGAAGGGACGATAGACGGTGTTGAGAACTATTATATTACAGTTAAGGAGAAAGAAGATGATATTATCTTTCTTCGCAAGATAGCAAAAGGTGGTGCAGACAAGAGCTATGGTATACAGGTGGCTCAATTGGCAGGTGTTCCGAGAGAAGTAATTGCACGGTCAAAAGCCATTTTGGCAGAGCTATCCGATGCGGATATTACACAAAAAACACGGGATTTACTTCATGACGTTGCCGGGGTTCAAATGGATCTATTCACTCCGCAACCGGTTGTCAAAAGTGCTGTTGAAGAAAAATTAAAAGAGATGAATGTTAACGAGTTGACACCAATACAAGCATTGAACCTCATCTATGAGTTAAAACAGCTTGTAGAGAACAAGAGTGTCGATTAACGATGATATAAACGTTCTATGTGTCCGAGAAAAATTGACAAGGAGGAAACTATGGGAGCCATACACATACTTGATCAAGATACCATCAACAAAATAGCTGCCGGTGAAGTCGTAGAACGTCCTCTGTCGGTGATTAAAGAACTTATAGAAAATGCAATTGATGCAAAGGCCAATGCTATTACCGTTGAAATCGAAGAGGGCGGTCTACGTCTTATCCGAATAACGGATAATGGGCATGGCATGGACAAAGAGGATGTGAATCAAGCATTTGTACGACATGCAACGAGTAAGATTACTGTGGCAGACGATTTGAATCGTATTGCATCCCTTGGATTTAGAGGGGAAGCTTTAGCGAGTATTGCTGCAGTATCAATGGTGGAATGCATGACCAAAACACGAGATGCCTTGACAGGAATTCGGTATCAAATTAATGGTGGTAAAGAGCTCGGATTATCTGAAATTGGATGTCCGGAGGGAACGACCTTTGTTGTTCGTGAATTATTCTATAATGTCCCGGCGCGGAAGAAGTTTCTAAAGTCTGCCAAAACGGAAGGTAGCTATGTAACGGATTTGATGTATCGAATGGCGTTAAGTCACCCGGGAATATCCTTTAAGTATATTATCAATAATAAAGTAAAGCTTCACACCTCCGGTAATTTTTCTTTGAAGGATTGTATCTATCAAATTTTTGGTAAAGAGTATGCTAAACATAGTTTAGAAGTAGATTATGAATATGGGGATTATTCCATAACAGGTTATGTCGGTGAAGCTATGTTGAGTCGTGGAAATCGACAATATGAAATCTATTTTGTTAACGGTCGATATGTAAAGTCTAAGTGGATTCAACGAGGGATAGAAGCCGGTGTAAAAGACGGAATGATGATTAATCAATACCCTTTTGCCGTCTTATTTTTACGCTGTCATCATAATCTAGTGGATGTGAATGTACATCCTAACAAAATGGATGTACGATTCCACGATGAAGAGAAAGTCATGGAGCATGTACGAGAAGCGATTCTTACGGCACTAACTCGACAAGAACCTGTATCTATGGTTGGTCTACCTCAGTCCAAAGAAGAAAAAGAAGCAAGCCGACAAGAAAAACAAGAGATGACATCTCAGTTGAAAGAAGCCCCGGAACCCTTTGAAGTTCATCGTCGTATACAACAACAGCATGATGCAACAAAGCGTCAGGAGAGTCAAAGTAGAAGCGTTCAAACAGAGCCAACTACATCAGAGATGCTGAAAGACAAATCTCTTGATTTAGGGGATTCGGTGAAGGGCCATGAGAGTGATCAGGAACAAAAAAATGAAAAACATGACGTTGGATCCAAGCCTTTGATAGAGCCGATGAATGAGGATGCGGCAGTAGAATTGGAGAAAAAGAAGCTACCCAATAAGGCATCGGATACTATGCCCGAAAAAATTCAAGAACATCTGAATTTAGAGCGATTCTTGGATGAACAAAAAATTCGTCAGCACAAAATTATCGGTCAAGCCTTTAAAACCTATTGGATTGTAGAGTACAAAAAAGAGCTCTATATTATCGATCAACATGCTGCCCATGAAAAAGTGTTGTATGAAACATGGGTTCAGAAAGTTGAGGAAGGAAACTTGGCAGGGCAGATGTTGTTGGAGCCTTTTGTTCTACAAGTGAGTGAACGGGAAATGGCGATATATGAAAAGTTTGCCCATGATCTTGCTGCCTTGGGATTTGATGTAGAAATTTTTGGGGAGTTGACCTTGATCATCAAAAGTGTTCCTTATCTTTTAAATGAGCCACTGCCTGCAACAGACTTTGTGAAGATTCTAGATCAGATGGTGGAAGAAGAGCGGGGAATTGCTAAAAGTGATCATTATCTGCATGAATTGGCAACGGTAGCCTGCAAGGCGGCAATAAAAGGGAATGATCGATTGAGCCATCAAGAGTACGAAAGTCTTATTGAACAACTTTTGACCCTGAACGATCCGTATCATTGCCCCCATGGTCGTCCGACAATGGTTCGTATGAGCCAATATGAGTTGGAGAAGCGATTTAAGCGAATTACATAGAAGCACTAGTGGACCGGCGCGTTCATATAGACAAATGAGTTGCGCAACTATGAACGGGCCGGTATATTAAGACAGTTGTTATAGGAATAACTGCAGGAGAATGAAAGGAGGTGCGCTTATGAATCCCAAAATGCTTGTTATTGCCGGCCCGACTGCCAGTGGTAAGACGGCAACGTCTATTGCCATGGCAAAAAGATTGAATGGTGAAGTTATTTCAGCAGATTCAATGCAGGTTTATCAATATATGGATATAGGCTCGGCAAAAATAGAACCGGATGAAATGGAAAATATTCCGCATCACCTTATTGACGTTTTGAATCCGGAAGAAGCCTTTGATGTCCATCGGTTTCAACAACTAGCCAAAGAGGCGCTGGAAGGTATCTATAGTCGAGGACATATTCCGATTATAGCTGGTGGAACAGGGTTTTATATTCAATCCCTTATCTATGACATTGACTTTACCAAAACAGATGAAGATCACCGTATTCGTGAAAAGGTCCAAGGATTCTATGAGAGGGAAGGCGAGAAAGGGCTTCATGGATGGCTGCAACAAGTTGATCCGAAGTCAGCCGAAGCAATACACCCCAATAACATTAAGCGTGTTATGCGAGCTATTGAGTATCATATGCTTACAGGAGAGAAATTGAGTGACCATAATGAAAAACAGCGATCTAAAGAATCACCCTATGACGTGACCTATGTTGTATTAACCATGGAGCGTCAATTATTGTATAAGCGCATTGATAGACGTGTCGACATCATGATGGATAAGGGGCTTTTAGATGAGGTGCGATTGCTTAAGAGTATGGGATTTGACCGTACTCAGGTATCTATGCAAGGATTAGGTTATAAAGAATTGCTGGATTATTTGGATGGTGAGATTTCTTTGGATGAAGCAATCTATCGGATAAAACGCGATACACGCCATTTTGCAAAGCGTCAGTTGACATGGTTTCGCCGAGAGAAGAATGTGCATTGGATAGAAGTGGATGCACTTCAATTTGATGTGGAAGCAATTTGTGATGAAATTATAAAAATAATGAAATAAGACACAATACATATTGAATTTACGTTATATATACTATAGAATAGTAATAAGTAAATATAATATAGCAAAGGGGGACAGACAATGAGTAAACCAATTAATTTACAAGATGTCTTTTTGAATCAAGTTAGAAAAGATAAAATCGTTTTAGTCGTTTATTTGGTTAACGGTTTTCAATTAAAAGGGGTTGTTAAAGGATTCGATAATTTTATCGTTATTCTTGAAACAGAAGGAAAGCAACAATTGATATACAAACATGCTATTTCAACAATTATTCCTTCTCGTGAGATCCATTTTAATACAGAAACAGTTTAGAAAGAATTGTACTATTATCTGAGAGGAATTCTATTATATGATATACCCAATGTATGAACATCTAGGCATTCGCCGTGATATTTATGACTTTGCTTTAGACGTTGAAGCTTCTTTGACGGAAAGGTTTAAAGAAATCGATACCATAGCGGAAGCAAACCAGCTAAAGGTATTAGATGCAATGCAGTCCTGTCGTTTAAGTGATATACATTTTGCTCAAACGACCGGGTATGGATATAATGATTTTGGGCGTGATACCCTAGAAGAAGTTTATGCTTCCGTATTTCATACGGAAGCTGCTTTAGTTCGTCCGCAAATTATATCCGGAACCCATGCATTAACTCTTGCTCTTAGCGGTAATCTAAGACCGGGTGATGAAATCTTATCACCGGCAGGCGCTTTATATGACACGTTACAAGGTGTAATCGGTATAAAACCGACGAAGGGATCTTTGGCTGAATACGGAATTACTTATAAACAAGTCGATTTAAAGCCGGATTTTTCCTTTGACTTTGAAGGTATTAAAGCAGCGATTTCTGATAAAACCCGTTTAATATCCATCCAAAAATCCAAAGGATACGATTGGCGTCCTACCTATTCCAATGAACAAATTGGAACACTCATCCAATTTATAAGAGGAATCAAATCGGACGTTATTATTATGGTGGATAATTGTTACGGCGAATTTGTTGAACTGAAAGAGCCAAGTGACTATGGTGCAGACCTGGTAGTCGGTTCATTGATTAAGAATCCGGGTGGTGGACTGGCAGCATCCGGTGGCTATATCGCAGGAAAAGAAGAGTATGTCGAGAATGCTGCCGTTCGACTATCGGCTCCCGGTCTAGGGAAAGAAGTCGGTGCATCTCATGGATTACTACATGGAATGTATCAAGGCCTGTTTATGGCACCGACAGTCGTAGCTTCTGCGCATAAGACAGCCTTATTTGCGGCGGCACTATATGAACGCTTGGGATTCAATGTCATTCCGCAAAGCAGTCAAAAACGTTATGACATTATTCAAGCAATCGATATGAAAGATGAAGCAAGCGTTGTTGCCTTTTGTAAAGGAATACAAGCAGCAGCACCGGTAGACAGTTATGTAACACCGGAACCTTGGGATATGCCGGGGTATGATGCAAAGGTAATTATGGCGGCAGGTGCCTTTATACAAGGGGCATCCATTGAATTAAGTGCTGACGCCCCCATAAAGCCACCGTATACGGTGTATTTTCAGGGAGGGTTGACCTATCCCCACGGTAAATTCGGTATAATAAAATCATTGCAAACATTTGTGGAAGAAACCGGATTTACACTGTAAACGGTCCGATGTATTGTATTTGACAAGAAGAAATCATTTCCTTATAATATGGTCAATATGTTAAATGATTAGGAGGCAATTTTAGGTGAAGAGCATAGGTGTTAACGAATTAAGACGGATGTACCTGGAATTTTTCGAGAGTAAAGGTCATCTAAAGGCGGACAGTTTTCCGCTAATACCAAAAAATGATAACAGTTTATTATTAATCAATTCCGGTATGGCACCCTTAAAACCGTATTTTACAGGTCAGGAAGTGCCACCGAATGTACGAATGACGACATGTCAAAAGTGTATTCGTACAGGTGATATAGAAAATGTTGGTAAAACGGCCCGTCACGGTACATTTTTTGAAATGCTAGGAAACTTTTCCTTTGGCGATTATTTCAAAAAAGAAGCGATCGCTTGGGCGTGGGAATTTTTTACAGAAGTTCTTGAAATTCCTAAAGAAATTCTCTATGTTTCGGTTTATGAAGAAGATGAAGAAGCAGAAAAAATATGGCATGAACAAGAAAATGTGCCTATGGACCACATTGTTCGTTTGGGTAAAGCGGACAATTTCTGGGAACACGGACTAGGACCATGTGGACCATGTTCTGAAATTTATGTAGATCGTGGCGAAGCTTATGGCTGTGGTGAAGAGGATTGCAAGGTAGGTTGTGAATGTGATCGCTTTGTTGAGATATGGAATCTTGTGTTTACACAATTTGAAAAGTTAGAGAGCGGCGAATATGTGTTGCTTGAAAACCCTAATATTGATACAGGAATGGGATTAGAGCGTCTTGCTGTTATGATGCAAGGGGTGAATACAATCTTTGATATTGATACAATGGAAGCCGTTCGTTCCAAGGTCTGTGAACTTGCAGGGGTTCAATATGGAGAAGATGCCTCCAAGGATATTAGTATTCGTGTTATTACCGATCATATTCGTTCGGTTACGTTTATGACATCAGACGGTATCTTACCATCGAATGAAGGGCGAGGCTATGTTTTGCGTCGATTGCTTCGACGTGCAAGTCGTCATGGCCGTTTATTGGGCATTAGCGATAAGTTTTTGCGTATATTGGCAGAGATTGTCATTGAAACCAGTCAAGATGGCTACCCTGAATTGAAAGAAAAAGAAGCCTATATTTTGAAAGTGCTGACTATTGAAGAAGAACGTTTTGCGGAAACAATCGACCAAGGGATTGAAATTCTTAATAGTTATATGGAAGCCCTTGACGGTGAGAAGGTATTATCCGGTGAAAATGCATTTAAGTTGTATGACACTTATGGTTTCCCTCTTGACTTGACCATTGAGATTGCACAGGAAAAGGGCATCAAAGTTGACGAAGAAGGCTTTGTAAAAGAAATGCAAGCACAAAAAGAACGGGCTCGAAGTGCTCGAGAAGAAACCAATTATATGGGCGCTAAAGAGACTGTATATAACCAACTTGATTTGAATATCGGTAGTACTTTCAAAGGTTATGATTCCTTGTTGATGCCAAGTGTTATAACGGCATTAACGTCGAGTGAGGCTGTTATAAAAGAGGCTGTAGCCGGTGATCATGTAAGTGTTATTGTAGAAGAAACACCGTTTTATGCAACGAGTGGTGGTCAGCACGCAGATATTGGGTATATAAGAACGACGACAGGTAAAGTACGTGTTGATGATGTTAAAAAGGTTGTCGGTAATAATATTGTCCATGTGGGTGAAGTGGTTGAAGGAAGTGTATCATTAGGGGATGAAGTTACTCTTGAAGTTGATATGAACCATCGTCTTTCAACAGCTAAAAACCATAGTGCAACGCATTTGTTGCAAAAGGCACTGAAAACAATCCTCGGAGATCACATCGAACAAGCAGGTTCATCTGTGAGTGCGGAACGCTTACGCTTCGACTTTACACACTTTGAAGGTATTGATAAAGAAACGTTACAACGCGTTGAAGATTTGGTTAATGATCAAATTCAACGGGCACTACCTATTGATGTAAAAGAAATGCCGATTGATGAAGCAAAAGCACTCGGTGCCATGGCTCTCTTCGGTGAAAAATACGGGGATACAGTTCGCGTTGTCAATATGGGCGGCTATAGTATCGAACTATGTGGTGGTACACACTTGACGAATACATCAGAAGTCGGATTATTCAAGATTGTATCTGAAGGTGGTGTAGCTGCTGGTGTTCGTCGTATTGAAGCGTTAACAGGTAACGGTGCGATCAACTATTATCGAAGTGTAGAAGATAAGATGCAACATATTGCGTCGCTTGTAAGGAGTGATGTGCATAATGTAGAACATAAAATCGAATCCCTACTCGATGAATTGAAAGAATTAAAACAAGAGAATGAAGGTCTTAAATCTAAGGCAGCAAACTCTATCGTTGGTGATTTGGTACAAGAAGCTAAAGATGTAGAGGGAACAAAAGTTATTGTTCATGCATTGAAAGATTTTAACGCGAATCGTATGCGTGATTTAGCTGATAAATTAAAAGAAGAACTCGACCAGTCCGTTATATTACTGGGCTCAGTCGTTGGCGAAAAAGTTCTTTTAATTGCGGCAGCTAGTGATGAAGCGATTAGCAATGGTGCGCATGCAGGACAACTCATCGGACAAGTGGCCAAGCTTGTTGGTGGCGGCGGTGGTGGTAAACCCCAAATGGCTCAAGCCGGTGGGAAGAACCCTGAGGCATTAGAAGCGGCATTAAATAAAGGCTTAGAAATTATTTCTGAGCAACTTCATGTATAAAACAAGGTCAATAAAAGCTATCGTAAGGATAGCTTTTATTGTTATGTGTGCAGGTGCCGTTTTAAGTGGCTGTAGGGACGATCATGTGTCTGGGAATACAATGACAGCGAGTGAACAACTTATGGAAGGTAAGGCTATAAAGGATTCCAAGGCATATGAAGAATCTGGGACCTATGCAAAGCGTCCCGTTCAAGAGGTGACAATAAGTGCTGTTGGCGATATTATGATGCATTCGTATCAGTTGCAGCGGGCGTATAACCCGAAAGAAGATTATTTTGATTTTGCGCCTTCCTTTGCGCCCATGAAAGATCGATTAAGTCAGCCTGATTACACAGTGGGCAACTTAGAAACAACATTGGCAGGAAAAAAGAGTGTAGGAGATGTCCCCTCAGCTTCTGAAGAAAATCGTGAAAGTTATGTAGGCGGTTATTCAGGATATCCAAGATTTAATAGTCCGGATGAATTAGTGGCATGTCTGAAAAATACAGGTTTTGATTTGGTGTCGACAGCCAATAATCATGCATTGGATCAAGGCATCAACGGATTGATTCGTACCATTGAAGTTTGTGATTCAATGGGCCTTAATCATGTGGGAACCTATATCAACGGAGACGAAGACAAACACTACAAGCGGGTTCGTATAAAGGGGATGACCTTTGCTTTTGTTAATTATACCTATGGGACAAATGGAATAGCTATTGAGAATATAGACCAGCATATCGATTCTCTGCATAATTACAATGAAGACTATTATTCGTCCTTAATTCAATCGGTTATTGAGGCCAAGGCGTCACCTGTAGATTTCGTTGTTGTTATGATGCATTATGGGTTTGAATACAAATCGGTGCCAAGTTCTGTGCAAAAGGATATAAATGAAGCGTTATTTGATGCCGGTGCAGACATTATTCTTGGTGGACACCCCCATACACTTCAACCGATTGAAGTGTATAGACAGTGGAAGGGAAAAGTGCTTGATTCGCCTAAATTGGTGATCAATTCATTAGGAAACTTTATTGCATCTCAACGCAATGTAGATCAGTTTAAGGCAGATACAGACATAGGGGTGGTGCTAACCTTGCATTTTGAGAAAGATGATTTGGATAAACCCCGATTAAGTGGGTTTGATTTATTACCAACCTTTACCCATTGGCAACGCGATGCTATTATGACGTTACCGGTAGATGCAGAAGTTTTGGACGATAGTCCTTACTATTTGACCCCATGGGATAAGAATAGGATAAAGTATGCCTATAATGAAACAACTACATTTCTAACCCAATATCTGAAACAAGGGGATATTGAAGAGGAAGAGATGCTCGATGGGGATGGGACACATCGTTATCATATACTTCAATAGCCCATGAAGAAAGGGAGAGATTATGCCTATAGAAGGAATTATCTTTGATTTGGACGGAACGTTAGTAGACTCCATAGGTGGCATTGCCTATAGTTGTAATGCTATTTGTGAAAAATATAGATTGCCGACACATTCGGTATCCGATTACAAAAATTGGGTGGGATGGGGACTTCGTCGTACTTTTGAAAGTTGTGTTCCTATAAATGTTAAGAATAGCCCGATTTTTGATGATATGTTTGAAGAGCTAATGGTTTATTATGCCAATCATGTGTTGGTAGAGACACAACCTTACGACGGAGTTTTACTTCTTTTGGAGGAATTGGATCGACGCCATATTCCATGGGGCGTGAATACTAACAAAAGTCATCACATTGCAGGGATACTCTATCAAGAATTATTCGGACATCTTCATGGGCTGGGATGTATAGGGCCATCGGAGAATGTTCCGAAGAAGCCAGCTCCAAACGGAGCGGTTATGTTGATGGAAGGGCATGCGTTAATGACTCGGACACTGTATATAGGGGATAGTGAAGTTGATATTGAAACAGCTGTTCGTGCCAATATGATTCCGGTAAGTGTTTCGTGGGGATTTCGTCCGTTAGAATTGCTAAAATCACATAACCCCAAATATATCATCCATAAACCGGAAGATATTCTTAATTTGCTTGGTGATTAGTGTGTCAAAACGATAGAGTTAAATTTTTACATACAGTATGGTGTTAGGAAAGTTTTTTGCTCCTAACCACTTGAATAATAAAAAAATAGAGGTTTTTATAGGTTTAAAACACCTATAAATGGGGTTGAAATTTAAAAAATAACAATATTCTTAAAAAAGCGATGCTTTTCGATAAATAATAGTTGACGAATGAGGTTTTTGTGCTATAATTATCTATAGTGCTTAAGGAATGCCCTATAGTTGTAGGAAATAGCACAATTTGCAACTGGAGGGAGGTTGGAAAGAATGTCAAACGTAACGATTAAAGACAACGAAAGCCTAGATAGCGCACTTAGAAGGTTCAAAAGAAACTGTGCAAAAGCAGGTATTATGCAAGAAATTCGTAAGAGAGAACATTACGAAAAACCAAGCGTAAAACGTAAGAAAAAATCTGAAGCTGCTAGAAAGCGCAAGTTTAAATAGTACAGAAGGATGATTGTATGTCATTAAAAGATCAACTTTTCATGGACATGAAAGATGCCATGAGAAATAAAGAGTCTTTAAGGAAAAATACCATTCAATCTGTTAGAACTGCAGTGCTTCAAGAGGAAAAGGATAATCAACTTTCTTTGTCTGACGATCAAATTATCGGTGTCATAGCCTCACAATTGAAGAAGCGTAAAGCAGCTCTACCGGAATTTGAAAAGAGTGGTAGAGAAGATTTAATCAATGAATTAAAAGCTGAGATTGAAGTTCTTCAGGATTATCTACCTGAACAATTATCAGATGAAGAATTGCGTGCAATGGTCCAAGAGACTATTGACGAAGTCAGCGCTACATCCATGAAAGATATGGGTAAAGTTATGCAAGTTATGACGAATAAGGCCAATGGCCGCGCTGATAACAAAAAGGTCAGCCAATTAGTGAAACAATTATTGGCATAAATTAAAGCTATCGAATTTTTCGATAGCTTTTTTCATACTTTTTTAATAACTTGACGATTTATAAGAAAGTAGTGCATAATGATAGAGGCATGATTAAAAGTGCCGGCACTATATTAATGTATGGGAGGTTCGTCTATGGCGGCTAGCGAAGTTACAGTTCACGTTGATCATAAATGGTTGCCGTTACTTTTTGGTGACTATGATGCGTATGCAAAACATATTGAGAAAATACTACAAGTAACAATCAGTATCCAAGATGAAGCGATTAAGATTAAAGGGAGACATAGTTCGGTTAAGTCAGCAGAATATGTGATTAATGACTTAATTGAATCGTTAAAAAAAGGGATTGAGATTAATCTTTCCAGTGTAGATTATGCGATTAATCAAGGAAAAGAGAAGCAAAAAGCTCAATTGTCTAAAATTAGTTCCGAATATATTTGTGTGACGCCACATGGGAAATATATACGGCCAAAAACTCTTGGTCAAAAAAAGTATATGGAAACAATTAAAGAGAAAATGGTTGTCTTTGGTGTCGGTCCGGCAGGGACAGGAAAGACTTATATGGCGATGGCTCATGCGATTACGGCATTTAAGAAGAATGAAGTTAATCGTATTATTTTGACACGTCCTGCTATAGAAGCCGGAGAAAAGCTGGGCTTTCTTCCGGGGGACTTGCAGAGTAAAGTGGATCCTTATTTGAGACCACTATACGATGCTTTGTATGAGATTATGGGAGCCGATAGCTTTTTGGCAAATATGGAAAAAGGATTAATTGAAGTAGCTCCATTAGCATATATGCGGGGAAGAACCTTGGATAATGCCTTCATTGTATTAGATGAGGCGCAGAATACAACGCCGGCTCAAATGAAAATGTTCTTGACGCGTATCGGTTATGGTTCAAAAGCAATCATTACCGGGGATATAACGCAAAAAGATTTGCCGGGAGGGGCAAAGTCAGGACTAGAAGTCTCAATGTCCATATTAAAGGATATACCTGAAATTGGGGTGTGTCGATTAACTAATAAAGATGTTGTACGTCATCCATTGGTACAGAAAATTGTAGAAGCTTATGAAAAACATGATAAAAAAGACACAAGGAAACCATCGGACAAGTCACAGGCGAATAGAAAGAACCGCTCTTAACCGAAAGGGGATCGATATGAAAGGCATTGTTAAACCGTCACTCTGTCATTGTGGAATATCTATTATATTGTTCGTGTTGGGATTAATTCCACTTATAGCATCCAGTACTTCTTTGATTCAAATGGTTGGTAATATATTCATTCTTGTAGCTTTGTCAGCGGCCTATTGCTTTCTCATCGGTATGGCAATGGAAGAGGGTAAACAGCGTCACTTACGGTATGTGTTGATGTATGTAGTGATGCTTTGCATTGGTTATATCCCGTCACTTTTTTTGATAGAACTGCATCCGTTTATTTTGACTTGGCTTCTCGGTATTGCTTTTATTACCGTACTTACGACGACGAAGATTGCCTTAATTACCCATACTATGGGGTTGAATATTCTTATGGTTGCTATAGGAATGCCGATTAATATTTACATGTTTTATTTTTTGGCGGGTCTTACAGTGATTATTCTTATGCCGTATGCCTTAAAACGACAGAAGATGGCACAAGGAACTATCGCTGCTTCGTTAATTTTTGTCGGTTTATATATCGTTCAAGGGCTAAGTGTTTCCGGTTCCATTACTTTTATTGATCCTATTAGCGCTATTATCGTAGCGTTACATGCTGTGCTCATTATTTTTCTTACCCAAGGGAGTATACCTGTATGGGAGACGATCTTTGGGATTGTGTCACAGGAGCAATTGAAGTTATATGCCGATTCCAATCAACCATTGATTCAACGTTTGATGGTGGAAGCACCAGGGACATATCACCATAGTATGATGGTGGCGAATCTATCGGAAAAAGCGGCAGGTCAAGTGGGAGCCAATGCCACATTAGCTAGAGTCGGTGCAATGTACCATGATATCGGTAAATTGGAACGTCCCTTGTATTTTATTGAAAATCAATCGGATTCCAATATCCATGATGAGTTGTCTCCGGATGCCAGTGCTGCTTATATTATCAGGCATGTAGAAACGGGTGTCAAAATGGCAAAAGACGAAGAGTTGCCAAAGTGTATTGTTGATATTATTGAAAATCACCATGGAGACTCGATTGTGTCCTATTTTTATCAACGGGCAATGGATCATAGTGATGGTTTTGATATTGATGTGAATAGCTTTAGATACGATGGACCGCGACCGGATTCTGTTGAAGCATCGATAGTGATGCTGGCAGATTGTACGGAAGCGGCTATAAAGGCTATTCCGGAAAAGGATAGAGATATGCAGGGGATTAAAGATAAGATTCATCAAGTCATACAATCAATTATGACGAAGGATCAGTTATCTAAAAGTCCTTTGCAACTGAAAGATTTACAAGTGATTGAAACAGCCTTTGAAAGTATCTACAAAGGGATGTATCATGAACGTATTCAATATGAAAGGGAATAAGTATGATACTATTTGATGATGAAGATTGGAAACTGTCGGATGAGGAGAAAGAACTGGCAACAGAGTCGATTCTTGCCGTTCTGGATGAAGTGGCATTTGAGTATGAAGTTGAAGTGTCTTTCACAACGATGAATAATGCCTTGATTCGTGACATTAATAGAGAGCATAGAGACATTGATAAGGCGACGGATGTCTTATCCTTTCCTATGATTGATTGGCCTTCGCCGCTTGATTATACTTATATGGAAAGTGTTTTTGATTCGATTGTAAATCCGGAAACGGAATCCATTTTATTAGGGGATATTGTTCTCTCTATGGACAAAGTGCTGGAGCAAGCTGTAGATTATGGACATTCAAAGGAACGGGAATATAGTTTCTTGATTGTCCATAGTATGTTACATCTACTTGGATTTGATCATATGACGCCTGAAGAGGAAGAAGCGATGATTCAATGGCAGAAGAGAATTATGAAAAGAATAGGACTATAAGGGAAGAAAGGTTTTAGTTATGAATAGAAAGCAAATAATAGGTATTGTCGGTGTCGGTGTTGTTGCTGTTTTGATATTAGTGTCCTTTTGGTTGAGTCGTCCGGTTGTTGAAGATGATACAGTCGCTGACTTTGGAGGTGAGGAAGACGTTGCAACGACGGATGAAACAACAGTAGAAGAGGATGGAGTCGAGGATTTGACTGATAAAGAGCCGGAAGTGGTACCGGATGAACCGGAAGTTCAAGAGCCTCAGCTACCGCTTTCTCATTTGACAGGATTGCCGATATCGGAAGAAGCCTATGCAAGACGACCGATTGGTATTATGATTAGTAATATAAAAACTGCTTTACCTCAATATGGTGTAAGCAGGGCCGATGTCATATATGAAACCTTAGTTGAAGGTGGGATTGTACGTATGTTTGCTGTTTTTCAAGATTTTGATGAAACAGCTTCCAAAATTGGACCGATAAGAAGTTCAAGACATTATTTTCTTGATTTTGCATTAGACCATGATGCCATTTATACTCATGTCGGTCAATCAACATATGCAATCAAAGCGTTTAAGCAACTAGATGTAGATCGTTTTTATGGTATTAGTTATATGGACAACATGTTAATATTCTATGATGAGAATAGACGGCGTCCTCATAGTACGTTTACAGATTTTGATCATTTGATGAACACTTGGGATGAAGTCGGCTATCGTAAAGAGCCCAAAGATATCGTTGATAAGTTGCAGTTTGATGCAGAAAATGCAAAATATACGAATCAAGATGCTGTCTCTTATATAAAGTTAGACTATTCATCAGGGCAAGGAACGAATCCGGAGTTTCAGTATAATGAAGATGAGAAAGTGTATTATCGTGATCAATTTGGAGAACCCCATGTAGATGCTGAAAATGATGTTCAACTGAGTTTTACGAATATTGTGGTTCAATTCACCGATATATGGCGTATACCCGGAGATGAATTGAAGTGCATGGACATGACTCTTATTGGAGAAGGAGATGGTCTTGCCTTTACGAATGGCAAGCGCATTCCGATTCGTTGGAAGAAATCCGATCATTATACTCCGACCCAATATTATATGGAAGATGGGTCACCCCTTAAATTAAACCCCGGAAAAACAATGATCAGTGTGTATCCTAATAATCGTATTGATGACATAATAATGGAGTGATAAAAATGGAAAATAAACAACATCGAGAGTTAATTGAAGCAGCAAAAAAAGCGCGAGAATATGCCTATACGCCTTATTCCGGATTTGATGTAGGAGCAGCGATTCGTACGAAAGACGGGAAAATTTATACAGGCTGTAATATAGAAAACTCCTCCTTTGGAGCGACAAACTGTGCAGAACGGACAGCTTTATTCAAAGCGATTTCTGAGGGAGAAAAAGAATTTGAAACGATTGCCGTTGTTAGCTCGGCCAATGACGTTACATATCCATGTGGCATATGTCGTCAAGTTATGGCTGAACATATGCCGGATGCAACCATTGTTTATGAAGATAGTGAGGGCCGATTGGTAGAATCATCTGTTAAAGAAGTGCTACCTTATATGTTTGATAACGAAATCCCAAATAAGAAATAGAGAAGAGAGGGTATTATGGAAGGTAGTAGACGTAAGTCAAGTAATTTATTAGTGCAAGGGTCTATACTGGCTATTGCTTCATTGATTGTTCGACTGATAGGGCTATTATATCGTATCCCGTTAGTTAATATATTAGAAGATGAAGGTACGGGTTATTATGGCGTTGCCTACAATGTCTACAGTTTCTTGCTTATTATTTCATCATATGGTTTTCCGGCTGCAATTTCTAAAATTGTTGCCAGCCGTTTAACCATGCATCGTTACAGAGAAGCCAATCAAATATTTAAAGCAGGATTAGTGTTAGGACTTGTTATAGGATTGGTGTTTACATCAATTTTGTATTTTGGTTCGACGGAAATTGCCATATTAATGGGACTCCCCGGAGCCAATATAGCGATCAAAGGATTAGCTCCGGCGCTGTTTATTTTTAGTGTGATGTCGGTATTCAGAGGGTATTTTCAAGGGATGAATACGATGATGCCGACGGCAATCAGTCAAATTATTGAACAGGTTTTTAATGCAATTTTTAGTATTGTTTTTGCAACGCTCTTACTTCAAAGTGGTTTGGAGTATGGTGCAGCAGGTTCAAGTTTAGGAACCGGAACCGGTGCATTATTTGCGTTGATTTTCCTTATCTTTATCTACTATTTGTCACGCCCCATGATTCATCGATCTATTGAGCATGATAAGCATCCTCAAGAAGGTAATCTGTTCGGATTTTGGAAGATCATACTCATGACAAGTGTCCCCATGGTATTGGGGACATCGGCTTTTCATTTAACGAATCTAGTCGATTCGTCAATGTTTAATCATGCCTTATCCTTCCATGGCTATTCCGACGTACAAGTTGGTTCATTATCAGGGATACTGGAAGGTAAGTATAAGATTTTGGTGACTTTACCGGTAGCTATAGCTTCGGCTATGTCCACAGCTGCAATACCAAGCATTACAGCGTCAATGGTTCGAAAGGATAACCAATTACTGCAAAGTAAAATTGACTTGGCTATTCGAACAGTGTTGATGATAACGATACCGGCGACGGTAGGTCTCTTTTTATTGGCAAAACCTATTTTGTTATTACTATTTACAGATATAACGTATATAGAGGTGACGGTTAGTATTTTACAATTAGGAACCTTATCCATCGTACTGTTTGCCTTATCAACGATTTCCATTGGAATTCTTCAGGGGCTAGATCACTTAGGCATACCGATTCGACATGCATTGATATCACTACTTATTAAGGTTGTGTTTAATCTGCTGTTCTTATTCCTGATTAATATGAATTTGTACGGTATGGTATTAACAAATATTATTTTTGCCGGATGTTCTGCCTATCTGAATTTCAGGTCGGTGAAAAAGCTTGCCGGTATTCAGCTGAATGTATATAAGACCGTTATCGCTCCTGTGATGAGTTCCTTAATTATGGGAGGCTTTATATTGATAGGATATAAGTTGCTCTTAATGATATCAAAAGCTCATGCAATGGTTTTGTTGATTATACCATTTGCCGTTGTAATATACGGTGTATGCCTTCTCGTTTTTAAGGCATTTACTAAAGAGGAGTTGGAACAAATACCTTTTGGCAACAAGTTAACGCGTTTTATGAGGAGCTAAATATGGCAAGAAAAAAAGTAATCATCGTTGGTGGAGGAATGGCCGGAATGTTTGCGGCATGGAATCTGGCCAAAGAGGGTGCAAAAGTAACCTTACTGGAACGCAATAGTAAGGTGGGGAAAAAGATATTAGCGACAGGAAATGGTCGTTGTAATATAACGAATCAAAAGCTAGAAAAATCAAGGTATCATAGTGAAACGAAAAATCTTTATGATTCTACGATACAATTGTGTCCTTTAGATAAAACACGTGAGCTTCTTTATGAATTAGGTATAGAATTAGTAGGGCTTGAAAGTGGTAAACTATATCCCCGAAGTATGAAAGCAAGTGATGTTGTTAAGGCTATGCTCTATGCCTGCGAAGAAGCGGGGGTTGATATCTGCTATGAAGCAAGAGTATCGGCAATTCAGTATGACAAAAAGTATAAAGTGATAACGGAGGATAAGGTTTATTATGCCCCTTATGTTATCGTGGCTACCGGTGGAAAGAGTTACAGTGACTCCGGCTCATCAGGAGATGGCTATACGTTGGCTAAGACGTTCGGGCATCATATTGTAACCCCGAAGGCATCGATTGTTCAACTGCAAACATCGGGGTTGAATCACAAAGCGTTAAAAGGCATTAAAACAGTCGGAAAGGTTTCCTTAATCGATGAACAGGGACAGATTTTACGTGAGGACACGGATGAAATCTTGTTTACGGACTATGGATTATCCGGTCCGGCTATTTTACAAGTTTCATCCCATGTAGAACCGGCTTTATCTAAGGGAGAATCCCTCACCGTGGCTATGGATTTGGTGCCGACGATGTCGCAAGATGAATTGGATACCATACTTATAGAGCGTTTTAGTCGATTTTCGGCGCGAAGTGTTTTGGATAGTTTTATTGGGTTTATGGAATTACGACTCGTGCAAGCGTTAATGACCCATATGGATCTGTCCATTCACGAGAAAGCAGGGAATATAACCAAAAAGGCCAGACAACGTTTAGTTCATGAACTAAAGGGTGTTCAGGAAGTGGTAACAGGAACCCATTTATGGAATCAAGCCCAAGTAACGAAGGGTGGCGTAAGCTGTCTGGAGGTTGATGAACAATCCTTAGAATCCTTAAAGTCACCGGGGTTGTTTTTTGCCGGTGAAGTGTTAGATATGGATGGTGATTGTGGTGGGTTCAACCTTCAATTTGCCATGAGTAGCAGTTATATAATTTCCCAATCGATTATAGAAAGTGATTAACATGATAGCATATAAAATAGCAAATATTCAATTACCTATTCAACATAAGGACGAGGCATTGTACAACGAAATTGCAACACGATGTCATATCCAAGGGAATCAGATTATGAATCTTGAGATTCTCAAGCAGTCTATTGATGCACGAAAAAAACCTCAGCTCTATTGGGTTTATACGCTTTCTTTTGAGGTGGAACACCCTATTGTGGATAAGTGGATCAAAAAAAATAATATTCAAGTCCATACAGTCAAAAAGTATACGTTGCCAAAAAAACGAACCTATTCAAAGCGTCCTGTGGTCATAGGGTCCGGCCCGGCAGGCTTGTTTGCTGCGTATCTTTTGGCGATAGCAGGAATGTGCCCAATTATTGTAGAACGGGGCGCAGAGGCCGACAAACGTCAGGAAGATATTGATTCTTTTCACAAAACAGGCCAATTAAAGCCTTCCTCGAACATCCAATTTGGTGAGGGAGGAGCCGGAACCTTTTCGGATGGGAAGTTAAATACGGGTGTCAAAGATAAGTTTTTACGTAAAGGATTTGTGTTAGATACCTTCATAAAATACGGAGCAGACCCATCTATAGGCTATATGAATAAACCGCATATAGGAACAGACTATCTTATTCTATGGCTTAAGAATATGCGTCAGGCCATAGAACAGATGGGTGGAACGTATTATTTCAATACAAGGATGACAAAGCTTATATATGAGGACGGACATGTACGTGGTGTTCACTGTATTCGAAACGGTGAGCCGATAACCTTTGAAACGGATCATGTGGTATTGGCAATCGGTCACAGTGCCAGAGATACATTTCGTCAACTTCATGATGACGGTATAACCATGGAAGCTAAGCCATTTGCCATGGGATTACGCATTGAACATCCTCAAGAAATTATTGACACGCGTCAATATGGGCGTGAAAATGCCGAAAGTGGTTTTCTACCTGCAGCGGACTATAAGTTGACACATCAAAGTAGTAACGGTCGAGGTGTGTACAGCTTTTGTATGTGTCCGGGGGGATTGGTTGTTAATGCATCCAGTCATGAAGGATACCTTGTATGTAACGGAATGAGTTACTTTGCCAGAGATTTATCTCACGCTAATAGTGCTATCATCGTATCTATATCACGAGATGATTATGAGGATGAAGGTGTATTGGCCGGTGTGGAATTTCAAGAAAAATGGGAGCGAAAGGCATATGAATTGACGCGCGGAACGTATGCGTTGCCGACACAGTCTTATGGTGCGTTTTATAAGAGTGTTACAGGTCTTAGTAAAGTACCTCTTGGCGGAATGATACAGCCTATGGATTCCAGTTCACCTTCTATGACGATGGAGGCAGATCTTAGCAGGTGTTTACCAAGGTATGTCGCTGAAAGTGTTGTAGAGGGTATAGAAGCCTTTGGTCGTAAAATAAAGGGATTTAATCATGAAAATGCACGTTTAGTCGGGGTAGAGACTCGAACTTCTTCGCCGGTCCGTATTCTTCGAGATGAGCATTTCCTATCCAATATAACAGGTCTTTATCCGGCAGGAGAAGGTGCCGGTTATGCCGGTGGTATTATGAGTGCTGCTATGGATGGCATAAAAGTTGCCGAAGCTATTTTGGATACAGTAGAAATATAATAAACAATAATAAAAAAAGGTTGTTGCATGAATATAGAACATGCAACAACCTTTTTATGATTTTCTGTTTAGTCGAGGTCGTAGATTGATGAGAATTTATTTGTGAGATAGTCTACAAAATAGCTTGGGTTAAAAGCTTCGCCGGTTGCTGACTTAATAATCTCAGCCGGTTTTTTTGTTGAGCCAAATCGGTGAATATGTGATGCTAACCAATCCAAAATCGGTTGTAAGTTTCCATCACTCAGTAGGGTATCTACATCGATATCTTTACGCATATAGTGTTCAAATTGAGCAGCATAAGCACTTCCTAAGGCATAAGATGGGAAGTATCCGAAGAGACCTTCCGACCAGTGAACATCTTGTAATACACCCACTTTGTCCGATGACGGACGAATACCTAAGTATTCTTCATATTTGTCGTTCCACAACGCCGGAATATCATCGACAGCGATATCTTCGCTCATGAGTTTTTTCTCGATTTCATAGCGAATCATGATATGCAGTGGATAGGTGACCTCGTCTGCGTCAATACGAACGAGTGATGGTTGAACATGGTTCATCGCTTTGATAAAAGGATCGAGATCAACACCGTTTAATTGTTCCGGAAAATATGTTTTTAGTATTGGTAACTGTTTTGCCCAAAAGGCTTTGGAACGTCCGAAATTATTTTCATAAATTCTAGACTGAGATTCATGAATACCCATAGATACACCGGTAGCCAAACGGCTGACCCCTAATTCATCGGCTATATTTTGCTCGTATAGACCATGACCTGTTTCGTGTATAGTGGAGGCAATAGGGTTTAATAAATCCGTTTCATTGTAATGGGTGGTTAGACGAACGTCGTTTTTGGTAAGATTTTGTGTGAAAGGATGTTCACTTTCTGCCAAGACGCCGGCATCCATACGGAAACCGAGTTGTTCCATAATATAGGTACTAAATTGTTTTTGTTGTTCAATGGGGAAGCTTTGATTCAAGAAACTTGTATCCGGTGCTTTGGCTTGAGTCAATTTAGCGACAAGAGGGACAATGTCTTCCTTTAAATCAGAAAAGAAACGATCCGCGGTTTCAACAGTAAGGCCCGGCTCGTAGTCGTTGAGTAACGTATTGTATGGATGACCGTCATAGCCTCTGTAGTCAATAAAGCGACGTTGTGTTTTGATGATTTCATCTAAAAACGGAGCAAAGATTGAAAAATCATCAGCATTTTTTGCTTTCTCCCAAGCTTGACTGGAACGTACAATAAGACCTTCATATGCTGCATATTCTTTAACAGGTATTTTGGCGAGTTTATCAATATCTTTTTCGTAGAGTTCGAGTTTAGCTATCGTTACAGGGTCTAAGGTTTCTTTTATTTGATTCAGTTCATCTATAAGTGTAGTGACGTCATCGTTGATTAAGGTATTAAAGCGCATTTCAGATAAAGTCATCATAACCGTTGCTCTGGCTTCGACACCTTGTTTTGGTGCAAGAGTCATAATATCCCAGCTAATTAATGCATCGGCATAGTCAAAGGATGCGATACGTGTATCAAGATCGTTTAACTGTTGAATAAGTTTTTCTTTGGACATGGTTGTCACCTTCCTAACTATTGTATTTTTTACTTGTATACATGATTATAGCAGATAATTTTCTATATGAAAATGCTTATCTTAGAACATTATCAAGGATAAGAGACTCTATGGAACTATTTTATGATCGGATACGTCCAATAAGTATCAATAGAGTATTTGGATTGTTCGTTGAGGAATTCCCCACATCGATAGAATCCATTTATAAAAAAAGGGAGGTCGTAACATGAAAGGTAAAGTTCTGATGCTTATTATGGGGGTGTTGTTGCTTGCAGGTTGTGGTTCAAGTAAGGATGCAATGGTTACAGATACGAGTACCGCGACAGAAGGTGAAGCCCCTAAGAGTGAAGATTATGGACAAGTAATGGAAGATGTATTGACAGAAGAAGAGGCCGGAGAAAGTTCAGACGACATAGCAGATACCGATGCGATGACCAATGAGGAGCCTCAAAAGCAAAGTGCTACAGAGGAAAAATACATTCAGACATACTACTATGATACCGAAACGTTAGAGTTTTCGGAGAGTTTGACACAATTATCTGACATTGTGAGTCGATATAACGGATATTTTGAGAGCTCCTCAATTACAGGAAGTCCTATCTTAGATGAGAATCCGGAAAATCGACGGGCAGAGTATATTATTCGTATTCCGCTTAATGAAGTGGATGCCTTTATAGAAAAGATAGAAGAAGGTAAGATGCTTCATATTCGAGATGTACGAAGTGAGAAGGAAAACGTAACGAATCAATATACAGATATATCAGCTAGATTAAAAACCTTAGAGTTACAGGAAGATAGACTGATTGCTATCCTTGAAGATGCAGATGAATTAGAATACGTTCTTCAACTTGAACGGGAATTATCCGATGTACGATATGATATAGAGCGGTACACATCATCGATACGCCAATTAGATAATAAAATCAATTATATAACAATCCACATGTCCATACGTGAAGTCTATGAGGTAACCCCACGGGAAGAAACGCCGAGAACATTTTCAGAGCGTTTGAGCATAGGTTTTTCGGAAAGTGTGGAACAATTGAAAGATTTCTTTGTTAATACGGTACTTTGGATTATGACACGAAGTCCGCTTATCATCACATATCTGGTTGCATTTGGTCTGGTTTTTGTTATAGGGTTAAACGTATGGAGACGTATCAAAAAAAGAACGAAAAATCATTCGAAAGAGGAATAAAGATAATATAATGCTAGTCATTCGTAAAAAAGTAGAGTAAATTCTACTTTTTTTCGTGCCAAAATATGATATCATAAAAAGAAGTCTAACTAGGGTGGGAGCGGTATGAAACGACATCTCTTAAATAGTATAACGATTTTGTCACTTATTATATTGGCGGCAGTGAGTGGTCTTATTATTGTTAATTTTTCTCAATTATCGGAACAATACAATACCTTTGTTAATCATGAAGAAAATAGAGTTAATGCCCATTATATGGTTATATTGGATGGTTCGGACCGTAATGACTTAGATGAAGTTAGCCGTGGCCTAAATCAATCAGCCAAGGACTACAATGTGGTCTATGAACTCTGGTCATTTAGCGGTGAGAAAAAAATTGAACAAATATTAAGACAAATGGATATTGCTATAGAGTCATCGGTTGACGGTATTATAGTTGAAGCCTTTAACGATGACGAATTTACAGCGTTGTTAAAAAAAGCCAATACATATCATGTGCCGGTTACAGTCATTGGACAAGACATTCCTTCAGTGGAGAAGGTTAGCTATATTTCATATAACCATTATCATATCGGAACACAAATCGGTCGTGTACTGGCAAAGGCTTTTATGAGCATCGGTAAAACCCATGGAACGATTATTCTCATGCAGGGGCATGATTCCAATAGTCAATATCGAGGAGTTGCTATTAATGAAGTGATGCCGGATTCCTTTGTTATACAGCCTGAAAGTATTGAGTATTATGGAGAAGATGCTTTAAATGCCGAGGGGGCAACACAGAGTATTTTAGATGAAGTTCATGATGTGGTAGCCATTGTCTGTTCATCAGCACAGGAGACAAGAGGTGTTATACAAGCCCTTAAAGATAGCAATAAAATCAATGATGTTTTGGTTATCGGTGATGATGATGAACCGGATATTTTGGAATATATTCGTCGTGGTGTTATTTACGCTACGGTTGTGACGGATAAGTACCGTATGGGATATGATGCTATTGAAGATTTGACGTTATTTAGGCAAGGAGAATTTGTTTCTCAATATAAAGATATCAATGTCACGATACACACGAAAGAGACCCTCCCAAAGGAAGTGGAGGTGATAGATAGTGACTCTTAAACGGTTTAGGATTAAAACGATTAATCAGCGATTGATTGTTTCAACGTGTATTATTATAGGGTTAATGGCTTTGCTTGCGAGTTATTCGCTGTTATTAACCCAAACCTATCAACGTAATATTGATGGTTTGTTTGACAGGAATAAACAACTTATTGAAATTTCAAGGCTTATAACAGAAGCAGACGGATATTTGGTAACCTATCTATCGGCCAAGAATTCAACAAGCCTGAATGAGTATATGTATTCTAGTGACAGTTTGCTTTCTGCGACTGAAAAGGCTATGGAATCTATTAATGAACGGGCACTTGAAGATTTGATGATGAAAGACATCCATAATATGGTACTACACTATGTGGATGAATCGAATCAAGCAGTGGACAATAAGCGTAAATCCTACGTATTTGCATATACCGAGAATTATAAGAGAGCCTTTCGAATCAAGTCTTACATCCTATCATTTATTGATGAACTGAAAGTGCGTCAACTGGACAATAACACGGTTACATATGAGAAAATGAGTCAAAAAGTGGGACAAGCCATGTTGTTAAATACACTTCTTATTCTTGACCTCATTATTTTTGCTGTGTTGATGGTTATGCGTTTGAGTCGTCAAATAGTTCGTCCTATTGAGATGTTGTCACATCGGGCGGAAGCTATGGCAAAGGGCGATTTAAAGTCACCGTGTGTTATTGAATCAGGGGATGATGAGTTGGCCATATTGGTGAATTCTTTTGAACGCATGCGTCATTCTCTATTGACGTATATTGATGAGATTCAGGTTAAAGCAAAAATGGAGGTTGAGTTAAGGGACCAACAAATGGAGAATATGAAGATGCAATCCTTGTTGGATAATGCCAAGTTATACGCATTACAATCACAAATGAATCCACATTTTCTTTATAATACAATTAATGCAGGGGTACAAATGGCTATGATGGAAGGTGCGGATAGAACAAGTGTTTTTCTAGGGAGCATGAGTCGCTTATTTCGCTACAACAGTCAACATTTGGAACAACCGGTGATGTTAGAGGAAGAAATTCACAATATTGAAGACTATGCCAATTTGCTTCATGTACGATTTGGAGATTTTATTGAGGTATCGGTTCATAATAAAAGCGAACACTTGTCGATGAAAGTACCGCCATTAATGATTCAACCACTGGTTGAAAATGCATATATACATGGGCTTAGCAGCATAGAAGAAGGCGGTAGGATAGTGGTAACCATTGAAGATATTGACTCATATTGCTGTATAACCGTCAGGGATAACGGATTGGGGATGACGAAAGAGCGCATTGAGCAAGTTCTGTATGGAGAAGTTATAGAGGGAGGACGGAAGAGCATCGGCGTAAAAAATGTTAAGCAACGTTTGGAAATCTATTTTGGAGAAGAGGAGTTACTTAACATTAGAAGTAAGTATGGTGAGTACACACAAGTGGGGATAAGGATACCGATAAGAGAGGATGTAGCAAAATGATACGTGTCATGATTGTGGATGATGAGCGGATAGTTAGGGAAGGCATACGCTTTATTCTTGAGAAGAGTTTTAAAGAACAGTGTGAAGTGGTTGTTATGGCTAAAACAGGACGTGAGGCCATTGCATTATTTGAACAATATTATCCGGATATTGTACTTATGGATATACAAATGCCCGGAATAAATGGCTTGGAGACCATACGATGCTTGATGGATAAAGGGTTCAAGTCGCATTACATTGTCATATCGGCTTATGAACAGTTCGATTATGCAAAGCAATCGGTGTCGCTAGGTGTTAGTGACTATTTATTAAAACCGATTGACAGACAACAATTTGAAACGGTATTACAGGGGGTTATACACAAGATCAGACAAGAGATAGACATACGTGAGAAGGAATTAGAAACCCAAGAAAAGCTGGATCGTATTGTTCCTATTCTTGAATATGGGTATGTGTATAGTTTTATTATGTCTAAGGAGTATGGGATGGAAACGATGTCCTACCATCGATTATTAAATATTCAAGGAACATTCGGATATATTATGATTCTTGAATTTGGACATGGTGATAGCCAGGATACATTAGAAAATCGTATCGGCAGTGGAGTTAAAGGGATGATGACCTATGATACGATTCGCGAAAGTCTAAAGTATAAAGGTCAATGTGTCATCGGTCCGTTGATGATTAACCGAGTTGTTGCTGCCTTTTTTCATGATACGAATAAGGATGAATATGAAAAACGTATTCAAGCCATTAACAATGCAAGACGTTTGGTACGTCAATTAAGTGCAGTTACGGGTCTTGAGGTATTTATAGGCATTAGTAGGATGGTAGAGATAGAACAGTTAAATAGCGCTTATATCGAAGCGGTTGATGCTCTTTATCATTGCGAGGATGAACCCGTTATGCATAGTGCAGACTTAAATGTCTCAAGGAGTGATGACCGATTGAATCATCAAAAATTGATGGAAAAACGGCATGAGTTAATACAGTGTACACATCACTCGGGAGACAAGCTTAACCTAGAGGTAGAAGAATATATACGCTTTATTAATGCGGCATATCATGGTGAGATAACAGCGATTCGGCATGATTTGATGGAACTGATGGTGATGCTAAATTTGGAAAATAGATATGAACCGGTTAATTATTATTTAGACGATATGAAGTGTTTATCATCAGTATTTGAACTTAAGGCATATACGTTGAAGATGATGGAAGAGCATATGTTAACTAGTCAAACAGTCAAAGATGAGCAAATCAATAGTATCATTAAGCAGGCGATTTCTTATATGGAACATAATTTTAGTAAGGATTTACGATTAAAGGATGTAGCAGAACATGTAGCCGTTAGCCCCCAATATTTTAGTAAATTGTTCAAAGATGAATCCAATATCAATTTTATTGACTATTTGACACATATTCGTGTACGTGAAGCTAAGCGCCTATTAAAAGAGCAAGGGCATACGGTGAAGGAGATTAGTTTTAATGTAGGATATAATGATCCGAATTATTTCAGTCGAATTTTTAAGAAGATTGAAGGCAAGACTCCGACGGAATTTTTGAGTGCATATAGTCAATCAAGACAATAGGGGGGAAGTCGAGTGAACAGAAAAGTTCTATGGATTATGATTCTTGGAAGTTGTATGTTTATTGTGGTCATTCTGATGAGTCGGTCCATGCGACCAAGTCCGATACGATTGGAAGAACAGACGATGCCGCAACAACCGATTATCGGATTTAGCGTCGATGCGATGGTCATTGAACGTTGGCAGAAAGATAGGGATATTATACGAACCAAAGCCAAAGAACTTGGTTATGAAGTGGAATTGGTTAATGCCTATGAGGATACAAAAAAGCAAAAAGAACAAATTCGTTCTCTCATAGAGCGAGGAGCGGTGGCTTTATGTATTCTTCCCTATGAGAAAGACGCATTGAGTGATGTTGTGGAAGAGGCTAAGAAAGCAGGTCTTATCGTGATTGCCTATGATCGACTTATTTTGGATGCAGATGTTGATGCCTATGTCTCTTTTGATAATATAAAAGTCGGAGAATTAATGGCGGGAGCATTGGTTGATAAAGTACCTAAAGGGAATTATGTCGTAATAAACGGTTCAGAGAAAGACTACAATGCGACGATGATTCGAGAGGGGTTTTATCATATATTACAACCTTCCATTGATGCGGGTGATATTCATATCATTGAAGAAGTATGGGCAGATAATTGGCGGGAAGAATATGCCTATAATACAATTAAAGAACTCCTTGAGAAGGGAGAGGAAATTGATGGAATTATTGGAGGAAATGATCGATTGGCAGAAGGGGCAATTAGTGTACTAAGCGAATACGGCTTAGTCGGTGATGTGTTGGTGGTTGGACAAGACGCAGATGTTGCTGCGTGTCAAATGATTGTAGAGGGGAAACAACTTATGACCGTTTACAAGCCGATTCCATACATTGCTGAAGGTGCTGTTGAGGTAATTGATACCTTAATGCATGATCGATTACTCCTGAGTGAAGACAGTATTGATAACGGAAGTTATAAGATTCCCTATATTAAATTTGATGTAACGCCTGTTAACATGGGGAACATGGATGAGACCATCATAAAAGATTTGTTTCACAATTATGAAGATGTTTATCGGAATAAATAAGAAGTCAAAGTAGGACAAAATAGATATTAATTTTGTCCTGCTTTTTTTTATGTGAAAAAAAAGCCTTAATATAATGCGATGGGTCATATGAATATCCATTTTAAGGTGTTACTGTATCCCCTACAATAATGAGTGTAGATCTGCTCGTGTTATGAATAGGTGCACGAGTATAACGAATTGGGTTATCCAAATCGTAATAAATCATTATAGGAGGGTTTTATGAAACGAATCATGTCAATTGTATTAATGATGGTTTTAATTGTAGGCGTAATTGGAATAACAGGTTGTGCTAAGGCATCTTCAAATTTGGTAGGGGTTGCTATGCCTACTAAATCTCTGCAACGATGGAACCAGGATGGGGCAAATATGGAATCTGAATTAAAAGAAGCCGGTTATGATGTGGCCCTTGAGTATGCGGAGAACAAAGTGGAAACTCAAGTTTCACAAATTGAGAACATGATAACAAAAGGTGCAAAGGTTATTGTTGTTGCATCTATTGACGGAACAGCTTTAAAAGGTGTGTTAGACCAAGCAGCGAAAGAGAATATTAAAGTGATTGCCTATGATCGTCTTATTCTTGATTCGCCGAATGTTGACTATTATGCAACGTTTGATAATTATTTGGTAGGTAAAATTCAAGGTGAATATATTGTAGATGACTTGGATTTGGAAAGTGGTGCAGGACCATTTAATCTAGAAGTATTTGGCGGATCGCCGGATGACAACAATGCATATTTTTTCAATAACGGTGCAATGGATGTTTTAAATCCATATATTGATAACGGACAACTTGTAATTAAATCGGGTCAAACGGATATGGAACAAATTGCTATTCAAGGATGGAAAGCAGAAGGTGCGCAAGCACGAATGGACAATCTATTAACGGCTTACTACTCGGATGAAAAGGTAGATGTTATCTTATCGCCAAACGATAGTTTAGCACAAGGAATTGTTGCTTCGCTGAAGGCAGCAGGATATGGGTCAACGAATAAACCTTATCCGGTTCTTACGGGTCAAGATTGTGATACAAAGAATGTGAAAATGCTTATTGATGGTGAACAATCCATGTCTATATTTAAAGATACACGAACATTAGCAAGTACAGTGGTAAATATGGTGGATGCCATTATGAAGGGTGAAGAAGTGCCGGTCAATGATACAAAGACATATGACAATGGAGAGAAAGTAGTGCCTTCATATCTATGTGAACCTGTATTTGCAGATAAAGATAACTACAAAGAACTACTTATTGATTCCGGGTATTATAGCGAAGATCAAATTCAATAGAGTAAACTTTTGTATATAAGGCAGGCCTAGGTCTGTCTTATATGCAAAATAGAAACGGGGTATATATGTCGCAAAATTTATTGGAAATGCGTTCCATTACAAAAGAATTTCCCGGAGTAAAGGCCTTGGACAATGTAACAGTCGAAGTGAAACAGGGTTCTATTCATGCATTGGTCGGAGAAAACGGTGCAGGAAAAAGTACACTTATGAATGTGTTGAGTGGTGTTTATCCATATGGTTCTTACACGGGTGATATTCTTTTTGATGGTGAGGTATGTGAATTTAAGGATATTAATTCAAGTGAAGCGAAAGGCATCGTTATTATCCACCAAGAACTGGCACTAAGTCCATATATGACGATCGCTGAGAATATTTTTCTGGGGAATGAACGACAATCAAAAGGGATTATGAATTGGGAAGAGACCAATGAAAAAGCCAAAAAACTTATGGATCAGGTGGGTCTGAGTTTGCCCTATGATAGAAAAATTATAGATATTGGTGTAGGACATCAGCAACTGGTTGAGATAGCAAAGGCGTTGAGTAAAGATGTTAAACTTCTGATATTGGATGAACCGACAGCGGCACTTAATGATGATGATTCCTCTCATTTACTCGATTTATTGGAAACCCTTAATAGAGAGCAAGGCATAACATGTATTATTATTTCCCATAAGTTAAATGAAGTTACGCGTATAGCTCATGAGATAACCATTATCCGAGATGGAATGACCATAGAAACATTAAATAAAGAACGTGATGTAATTAGTGAGGACCGTATCATTAAAGGGATGGTCGGACGAGAATTAGTGGACCGATATCCGAAACGAGAACCAAATATTGGACAGGTTACTTTTTCTGTAGAAAACTGGACTGTTAAAGATGCTATGGATCCGTCTAAATATAGATTGAAAGATATAGCCTTTAATGTTAGGAAGGGAGAAGTTGTAGGAATTGCCGGATTGATGGGTGCGGGGAGAACCGAGCTTGCAATGAGCATCTTTGGGCAAAGTTATGGTAGTGGTGTCATGGGTACGATTACTAAAGATGGCCAAACAATTGAATTGCCGGATGTTAAAACTGCTATTGACAACGGACTGGCTTATTTGGCAGAGGATAGAAAAGAAGCAGGACTTATATTAATTGATCATATTATGCATAATATTTCCATGGCACATCTTTCAGCCGTCAGTAGAAATGGTGTCATTATGGATGAAGAGGAACGTGAGGTCGCAGAAACATATCGGAAAATGTTACAGATCAAAACCCCTTCAGTGTTACAAAAAACAGGGAACCTTTCCGGTGGAAATCAACAAAAAGTGTGTTTGGCAAAATGGTTATTTAGTCAGCCGGATGTACTCTTCTTAGACGAACCGACTCGAGGCATTGATGTTGGTGCCAAGTACGAAATATATAAATTAATTAACGACATGGCCGATGAAGGGAAGTCTGTTGTTGTTATATCTTCGGAGCTTCCTGAGTTGCTAGGGATTTGCGATAGAATCTATGTGATGAATGAAGGACGTATTGTAGGTGAACTGCCTATAGAAGAAGCAAATCAAGAATCTATCATGCAGTGTATTATCCATAACGGACGTTAATTACAGTTAAGAAAAGGAGCTAATATGGAAACCATAAAACAAAATATACGTCAATACGCGATGATTATAGCGCTTATTACTATTATGATGTTATTTCAAGCGCTAACGGGGGGAGTATTATTACGTCCCATTAATGTTCAACGATTAATTATGCAAAACAGTTATATTCTTATTTTGGCGATAGGCATGGTATTATGTATATTAACAGGAGGAAATATCGATCTATCTGTCGGATCTATTGTGGCATTAGTAAGTGCATCCAGTGCATTGTTTAGTGTGTTTTTAGGACTTCCGGTAATTTTAAGTATGCTTTTGTCTATAGGATTAGGGATATTAGCAGGAATGTGGCAAGGCTATTTTATTGCCTATGCAAGAATCCCTTCTTTTATTGTGACGTTATCCGGTATGCTTGTTTTTCGGGGAATCAATAATTTAATATTAAACGGTGAGACGGTAGGCTTGCCGGATCTATATATTATAATTGCTTCAGGTAGTATTCCTGATTTTTTCGGGAATGGGTCCATGCATATTACAACATTCATGATCGGCATAGTTTGTGCAATTGTTTTTCTTGTGCTCCGTTTGAAACAAGAAAAGAGAAAGCAACGGTATGCGCATCATACAAGTAATCCGATTATGAATACAATCGTTACAGTCGTTTTAATGGGTGTTATCATCTTATTCAGCTTCTGGCTAGCATTAGCTGAAGGGTTGCCATATATTGTTATTCTGTTGGCGGTCCTCATTGCCTGTTATTCATTTGTTGCAAGAAAAACAGTTATTGGTAGACATATTTATGCCTTGGGTGGTAATGAAAAAGCAGCTCAATTATCAGGAATAAAGACAAACCGAGTTCTTTTTGGTGTTTATGCCAACATGGGATTTTTATCTGCTATCGCGGGTATTGTTTTTGCCGGACGCTTAAATGCATCATCACCACTTGCCGGTCAAGGATTTGAATTAGATGCCATTGCTGCGTGTTTTATAGGTGGTGCTTCGGCAACAGGCGGTGTAGGAACAGTTATAGGGGCAATTGTAGGTGGACTCATCATGGGGATACTCAATAATGGAATGTCTATCATGGGGGTTAGCGTTTTTTGGCAACAAATTGTAAAAGGATTGGTTCTATTGGCTGCTGTAGCTTTTGATGTTTATTCCAAAAATAAATCTAGAAACTAAGCTTGTCAAGCCTTATAATCTGTTGTATCATAGTATTAAAACGGCAGGCGTCGAGGACTATCGGCGCCTATCATTATATGTCGAGGGTCATTGGTTTGCCAATGGTCCTTTCGCATATAGAAAGTAAGGTATAGACAATGGAATTACGTGAAAATTTAGCTAAGGCAAAACGGATTGTAGTTAAAGTGGGGTCCTCATCGATTACCCATGAGTCAACGGGACATGTCTCACTGAAAAAATTAGAAATGTTTATTCGACAATTAGCCGATTTAAAAAATGCCGGGAAAGAAATTATTATAGTTACAAGTGGAGCTCAGGCTGTAGGAATTAGTGCTTTGAGGCTGCAAGAGCGTCCTAAGGAGCTTCCCATGCGTCAGGCGATTGCTGCAATCGGTCAGGCGAGATTGATGGCGATTTACCAAAAGCTTTTTCGAGAGTATAATCATCAAATTGCTCAGATATTAATTACAAAAGATATTATTGAGGATAAACAACGGTATGAGAATGCAAAGAATACCTTTGAACAACTCCTTCGAATGCAGGTAATTCCTGTAGTTAATGAGAATGATACGATTTCGACGGAAGAAATTGAATTTGGAGATAACGATCGACTGTCGGCAACCGTTGCCATACTTACCGAAGCGGATTTACTAATTATTCTTTCGGATATTGAAGGTTTATATGATAAAGATCCTAAGACATATGCAGATGCTCAATGTTTGGATGTCGTTCATAAAGTGAACGATAATATTTATCAGATGGCTGGTGTCAATAAATCGAAGCTTGGAACCGGAGGCATGTTAACCAAACTTATGGCAGCTGAAATGGCAAATGATAAGGGAATTGATATGGTGATTGCACATGCAGGAAAATCACATGTACTTTATGACATTGTTGAAGGAAAGCCGGTGGGAACCTTATTCAAATGTGAATAAATTGCATTTAATCCTTATCCGTGGTATTATGTTCTAGCTATGTTTGGTATGATGGATATAGCATTCATTGAAATAGGTGCGGTTGCTATTTTGTGACAACAATAATGGAATAAGACATAGATAGGAGTCATGTATGGAACAAAAAAAACTCGATCGGATTAATGCACTGTATCATAAATCCAAATCAGAAGGATTATCGGATGCTGAAAAAGAAGAACAAAAGGTACTTCGTAAAGAATATATTGCATTGGTTCGCAAAAATTTAAGAGGAACATTGAACAATACAACCGTTCAATTTCCTGACGGAACAACGAAAAAGTTGAAGAAGGACGAATAATGAGTAAGGCTGATATACGTAAGGAACATTTAGCGAAACGGCGGCGCATGTCTAGTATGACGGTATTAACACTCAGTGACAATATTGCTCAGCAAATTGTAATGAGTGAATCATTCCAGTCATGTAACCGTTTGTTCCTTTACTACCCCAAAAGTAATGAAATTAACTTGTTGCCGTTATTGCATTTAATGCGCCATCAGAATAAAACAGTGGCCTTTCCTCGAGTTACATCGGATACGACCATGGAATTCGTATCGGTAACGGGTCTTGAAGAATTTCAAAAAGGTTCTTTTGGTATTTTTGAGCCGATAGATGGAGAGAATAATGTTATTGTATACCCGGATAAGGATACGCTTATAATTGCTCCCGGATTAGCTTTTGATGCATCTATGCATCGAATAGGATACGGTGGTGGGTATTATGATCGTTATTTGAAAACCCATACCAGTGTCAAGAATCAGCCTATGGTTTATGGCGCATTTTATAAATGGCAGTATGTAGAAAATATAGGACATCAGAATTATGACATTCCCCTTGACGGCGTATTTACAGAAAAAGGTGTTATCACTCGATAAGAGGATAAGCACCTTTTTTGTGTTTGATAATAATTATTCGTGTGTTGCTAGAAAAGTTTTGGAAACTAATTCAAATTCTTCATCCGAATCAATAGACTCTAAGTCGATGGTATCGTCATCATTGTCGAACAAACGATATAATAAGACGGTTTCATCTTCCGGATGAAGAAGGGCGATATAATCTTGTTCATTAATATCAAAGACTTCAATGATTGGGCAAACCAATTCGGTATTGTCTTCTAATGTTAATGTCACGGATTGATGATCGTGACCGCCACATCCACAACCGTCTTCGCTGTCATGGGAAGAACCGCAACCACAGCCACCGTGAGCTTCTTCGTGATGATCATGATGATCGTGTTGGTGTGAACCGCAACCACAGGTATCTTGTTTATCTAAACTCATAATAAATCTCCTTAATATATAACTCTTGTGTAAGAGGGGTAGTATCTCCTCTATTATAACGAAATGAGAGTGAATGTCAATAAATGAAGAGAAAATGTTATGATTAGCCCGACAAAAGCAAGTTTCCCTAAAATCACATACAATATATAGATTACGTAGAAGCGTTCGTAACACTATATTGTATATGAAAGTTCAACTATATGCTTTTGTCGCCCTAATCATGTTATGATTAGCCCGACAAAAGCAAGTTTCCCTAAAATCACATACAATATATAGATTACGTAGAAGCGTTCGTAACAATATATTGTATGTGAAAGGTCAACTATATGCATTTGTCGACCTAATCATGTTATGAATAAAAAGGCGAAGAGAAACCAGGGTTGTATAAAAATTGAACATCCATTATAATAAGAGTATTAAGTTTGAGGAGATTCGTGATGATTCGATATATAAAAGGTGAGCTTATCACCAAGAAACAAGACTACATTATAGTAGAAAATCAATGGATAGGTTATGAAATCTATGTACCCTATAGTGTACTTTCCCAATTACCATCTGCTGGGGAACAGGTAAAAATATATACAGAGCTTTATGTTCGAGAAGACATCCTGCGTCTTTACGGATTTATGCGTGACGAAGATGTTGAAATGTTCCGATATTTGATTAGTGTATCCGGAATCGGACCTAAGGGAGCATTGGGCATACTATCCACGATGACCCCAGATGAATTGCGATACGCTATACTGACAGAAGATGTGACAGCTATATCCAAAGCAAAGGGAATCGGTAAAAAAACAGCAAGCAAATTAATTCTTGATCTAAAAGACAAGGTGAAAGCCATTGCCTTAACCGTTGACATTAAGACGCCTCTTGATGAACATATTGACCAAGGGCATATTGAAGAAGCGGTGCTTGGATTAACCGGATTGGGTTACTCTCAAAAAGAAGCCCTTGAAGCGGTCAAAAAAGCGCAAGATAAAACGTCCACATCGAGTATAATCAAAGAAGCGCTATATTATTTGGCAAAGGAGTAGGGTATGAATAAACGATTAATAACCAATCAGATGACCGATGAAGATCAAGTTATTGAGACAACCCTTCGCCCGTCAGCTTTTGATGAGTATATCGGTCAAAAAAAAGCAAAAGAGAATATTCATGTCTTTATCGAAGCAGCTAAAAATAGAGGCGAATCTTTGGATCATGTACTTTTGTATGGACCGCCCGGATTAGGGAAAACAACGTTAGCCTCTATTATTGGACATGAAATGGGGGTAAATCTTAAAATAACCTCAGGGCCGGCAATTGAGAGACCGGGAGATATGGCGGCTATTTTAAACAACCTCAAAGAAGGTGACGTGTTATTTATTGATGAAATTCATCGACTTAATCGTCAGGTTGAAGAAGTCATGTATCCTGCTATGGAAGATTATGTCATCGACATCCTTATCGGTAAAGGACCGGCAGCCAAGTCAGTGCGGTTAGATTTGCCAAAGTTTACATTGGTAGGGGCAACGACACGAATCGGGCTTCTTTCTTCACCGTTAAGGGACCGATTCGGCGTTATTCATAAACTTGAGTTTTATACACCGGATGAATTGAAGACGATCGTTATGCGAAGTGCTCAGGTCTTAAATGTTCACGTTGATGAACAAGGTGCCTACGAGATTGCAAGACGTTCTCGAGGAACCCCGAGATTAGCAAACCGTTTGCTAAAACGTGTCAGAGACTTTGCTGAAGTTAGGTATAATGGTGTAATAACTGAAGAAGTTGCCCGATATGCGTTGAATTTGTTGGATGTAGATCCCTTAGGCCTTGATAAAAGTGACCGTAAAATGTTAGAGACATTAATTCATAAGTATGAAGGTGGTCCGGTGGGATTAGATACTCTTGCAGCAACTATTGGAGAAGAGTCGGATACGGTCGAGGATGTGTATGAACCATATTTGATGCAGATGGGTCTGATTGCAAGAACGCCAAGAGGGCGAATTGTTACACCGTTCTGCTATGAACATTTCGGCATTCAACGTCATATGGAATCCTAGGAGGAGTAGATATGGATAAACGGCTTCACATGCTTCAACTTATAATCAATGATGAAACCATGAGTCAGCGAAATCTATCAAAAGCCCTTGATATCAGTTTGGGAACAGTGAATCATATGATTGCTGAGCTGGAAGAAAATCATTGTTTGACTATGTCAAGAGAAGGTTCTAAAAAGGTTCGCTATACACTTACGGATAATGGACTTTCAGAGTACAATAAGTTATATACAGAATGGATTAGAGCCTGTTTTGATGCTGTGACTGTAACGAGGCGCCAAGTGAAAGAACGGATTTATCAATTAATCGAAACGGGACGATCACACTTTTATATTCAAAAAGATATGGATGAATTGAATCGACTGGCCAAGATGGTGTTTATGGAAATCTCAAGAAGAGAGGATATTTCTTATGAGCTGTTAGAACTAGAAAACGATGAGCCTTTTGAGAATGTTAAAGAGAGTGACGATAATTGTGTGGTAGTTGGTTGGTCTGTTGATCCGAATCGAGATTATGACACCGTTCCATATAAAAATTTATTGGTTACTCGGAATGTGTATGCTATAATAAACCAAAACAATCAAAAGGGGGGCTTGTGATGACTCCAATTAATGAGTCGAAGGTTTTAATCGGCGGGAATGTCTATACGCTGAGTGGTAATGAAAGTGAAGAATACCTACAACGTGTGGCTTTGTACATTAATAAAAAAATGGATGAGGTAAGAAATTCAGATAATGGGAAGTCTTTGAACACACGCTTACAATCAGTATTGTTAGCCATTAACATTGCAGATGATTATTATAAAATGAAAGTTAAGAATGAAGAAATGCAGGCGTCATTTGATGACCATAATAAAGAGATAAATCATTTAAAAGCGCTATTAGACAACTATAAAGAACAGGAACAACGTCAGGTGCAGCGCATTGAACAACTTGAACAGGAAATTGAACGTTATAAGAAAGAATTGGATGATTATATTGAGTTATTTGAAGACGAGAATGAATAAACACAAGGCAGGTATTTTGCTCAATGAGATACCTGTCTTACTTTTTGAGAAAGATAGGTTGTAGACGAGATGAAAATGATGAAACGACAAAAGCCGGAGATTTTATCACCTGCCGGGTCTTATGAAGCCTTTATTGCAGCCATAGCTAATGGTTGTGATGCTGTATATTTAGGGGGAAAGGCCTTTGGTGCACGTGCATATGCAACGAATTTTGATGTGGAAATGCTGCAAAAAGTTGTGAGACAAGCGCATCTCTATGGTAAAAAAGTATATTATACATTGAATACCCTTGTGAAAGACATAGAGTGGAAAACGTTTGAAAAGGCATGTAAAGAGTTAGATACATGTCAGGTTGATGCTGTCATCATTCAGGATATCGGCGTCTATTATTACATTCAACAACATTATCCTCATTGGAATGTGCATGCGAGCACGCAAATGAACTTGCATCATAAGGATGACCTGACTATGGCAAAAAAAATGGGTTTTGAACGCGTTGTCGTCAGTCGAGAGTGTTCCTTAGCATCAATAGAAGCGATGAAAGAAAATGTATCGATTGAAATAGAGGCCTTTGTGCATGGAGCTCTTTGCTATTGTTATTCAGGACGTTGTCTTATGAGCAGTTTTTATGGTGGAAGAAGCGGAAACAGAGGGAAATGTGCTCAACCATGTCGATTAGCCTATAAGGTTGACAATCAGGAAGGGTATTATTTGAGTCCGAAAGATCAGATGACCTTGGACCAAATCCCGGCTCTTATTCTCGCAGGTATCGACTCTTTCAAAATTGAAGGGCGTATGAAAAAACCGGAATACGTTGCATTGACTACACGTATGTATCGCAAATATACAGATTTGGCCTATCGATTAATTGAAGAGGATAGAGTGGCTGATTACTGCATTGAAGAAGCAGATATCGAGGCCCTGAACCAAATGTATAATCGGGGATCCTTCACAGAAGGCTATTATAAGCAGCATAATAGCCCCAGTATGATCAGTATGGACCATTCCAAACATTTAGGTCTAGCCTTGGGTCTGGGACAAGTAACCTATAAAGGGTTAACGATTGAAACTGATCGGAATCTTCATGTGGGGGATGTGCTTGAATTACATCATACCAAAGATGGAGATCGACGAGAGAATCTAACACTGACGGTTGAAGAAGATAAACAAAGAACCTTTAATATAAAACAGGTACCACAGTTAAAGCGTATAGAAAATGGAGCGTATCCGTTATATCTCATTGTGGATAAACAGTTAAATGAATCCCAGCTTATCGATGAGACGGCATTGCCTAAACTACCGGTACATATGACCTTTACCGCAAAAATAGGAGAGCCGATGACACTATCAATAGAGTATGATGGGGTATCGGTAGCTGTTACAGGAGATCGTGTTGAGGCGGCTAAGACAAGAGGCGTTGATGAAAAAACAGTATGTAAGCAATTGCAGAAGTTAGGGGATACACCATATGAACTGAATCGTTTGGAAAGTTCTATAGAAGAGAATGTCTTTGTACCGGTTAGTCAATTGAATCAGTTAAGGCGTGAAGGAATATATGCACTCAATGAACAGCGTCTTCATCTACATGAAGAAATCAATCGTCAAGGAGCATTAGAAAATGGATTGGATACGTGTTTTATGACAGAGGAAGGGTGTAAGCATGAGTCGTCTGTTCAGACAGCGTCTGATTTACGTCAGTTTACCCTTTCAATAACGTCCATGGAGCAGTTGGAATTTCTTGCAAGTCAACCTCTAGTTGCTTTTAGTCGTCTATATATTGATTTTTATACACGCGATATGAGAACTTTTAATACAATGTTAATGAAAATTAAATCGCATCATAAGCATATTGCGTTATATTTAGCATGGCCTCATGTGATGACACCATCCAAAGAAAAACGCTTTTTAGCGTTTTATGAGGACTGTAAAGAGTATATGGATGGCTATTTGATTCGAACTATAGGACAATTATGGCGATTAAAGGATTGCAAGAAAGCGTTGGCACTGGATTATCATTGGAATGTGTTTAATCAGTCAGCCGTATCCTTTGTTGAAACGTTCTTTTCGGTGACGTCCATGATGTTTTCATTAGAACAAAATGAAGCCGGATTACGTCAAATGATAAAAGACGCAGGGGTAACGCCTGAAATATATGTTTATGGTCATAATGGATTGATGGTTGCAGCAAATTGTATCTATCAAACACGTAACGGAGTCTGTGACTATCAAGATGAAGGACATGTGTTAACGATGGAGGATCGTAAAGGGGAAAAACTCATTGTGCGTACCCACTGTCATATGTGCTATAATACAATACATAATAGCAAACCACTGTATCTTTTAGACAAGTTAAGTGAACTTGAACAATCAAAAGTACAGGGGCTGTATCGTATTGAATGGACAGATGAGGAGTTAGGCAATATGAGACAATTGCTATCTCAAATTGACAGTCATTATCAAAGCGGAAGTTTAAATATACCGGTAACTGATACACAGATACAACCGGAACAGATGACAAGAGGACACTTTAATAAGGGTGTCAAATAGGTGAACTCATGAGCACACTCGTTAATATTATCCTGATAATTTTGCTTATACTTTTTACCGGACACATATATGTTGTCTATCGCTCAACGACAGACTTGGATGAAGAAATGCCTTCTATGACGATTGAGAGGGTTATTTTACTTTTGTTTTTCTGTGTTGGGCATGGATATATTGCTTATGTAGAGGGGTTTACTAGAGCCCACTTAATGGTGCTTACTACCGGAGGAGCTCTTTTATTACTCTACATTTTAGGGGCATATATGATTGACTATTTGGAACCGACCATTTGGCATGTTATAGCGATGCTCCAGCTTATTGGCGGGATTATGTTACATCGTTTAGATGTGAACGTTGCTGTAAGGCAAGGGTTTTATGGTATTGGCGGATTTTTGGCCATGCTAATTATTACTGTTATAGTGCGGAAAATTAAGTTTTTGGATAAGATGCAATGGCTTTATTTTGTGCTGTCTATTGGTCTGCTTCTTATAGCCAATTCAACAGCGAATGGTTCGACGAATTGGTTTGCCATTAAGCAATTTAGCTTCCAGCCCTCTGAATTTGTGAAGATTCTTTTTGCCTTTGCTTTAGCTGCCTTTTTTAGAGGAGCCTATACCTTTAGACGTTTGGTTATCGGATCCGTCTACAGTGCTGTATTAGTTCTCATTCTAGTCTATCAGCGAGATCTTGGAAGTGCCTTGCTATTCTTTGCAATATATATGGTTTTATCCTATATGTATTGTAGAAAGCGTTATATTACCATCGCTCAGCTAGTAGCATTTGCTTGTGGTTCTGTCCTTGCATATCATCTTTTTGGACATGTTGCGCGTCGAATAGATGCATGGATGCATCCTTTCTCATATATTGATGATCAAGGGCATCAGATTGTACAAGGTTTATTTGCATTTGCTTATGGGAAATGGACCGGAGCCGGTTTGTTTGAGGGTATGCCGTATAAAATTCCGGCAATCAAAACGGATTATATATTTGCGGCCATTGGAGAAGAGCTGGGAAGTATTATTGCGATTTTAACAATTTTATTGTTTTTGTTTTTAATTATATTTCTACTTAGTCAAGGACAGAAGAATAAAGATATATTTAAAGCCTATGTAAGTGTTGCTATGGCAGTTATGCTTGGACTTCAAGGATTTATTATTCTAGGTGGAGTCATCAAGTTAATACCACTTACCGGAGTGACACTTCCTTTTGTTAGTTATGGAGGAACGTCGATTGTAACATCAACCATAACTGTCGGCCTAATTGAAGTAATCAGTAAGATGGAAGATGAATCAAAAACGCGTCAGTATCGAGCCCATACCCTTATAAGCATTAAGATCGTTTTTTCAGCAATGTTTATGGTATTAATCAGTTATTTTTCTTATTTTCTTATTGTACAAAGTGACCAAGCAGCTCTCAATAGCTACAACCCAAGATTGAGTAGGATAGAAGAACACGTACTCCGTGGGCGTATACTCGATATTGACGGAAATGTTTTGGCATATTCCCAAGAGTCTGAGAATGGACAGGTGCGTCATTATCCGTATAAGAATATGTATGCCCATGCGGTTGGGTATGTTGATGTAGGAAAAACAGGAATAGAAGCTTATGAGAATTTGAATCTTTTGAATCCGAATCGGAATTTATTTGAACAAATCCGAGGCGGCATCTTAGGTGAACCTAGAAAAGGGAGTGATATCTACCTATCTTTAGACCAGAGACTTCAAGAGATTGCATATAAAGCCTTAGAAGGGCAAAAAGGTGCTGTCGTAGCCATGGACCCACAAACGGGTCAGATTCTTGCCATGGTATCAAAACCGGATTATGATCCAAACCTTATTGCCACGGTATATCAAGATTTAATTGATAATGAAGAAGATGCCATTCTTTTGAATCGGGTAACGAATGGTGTTTATCCACCGGGATCAACGTTTAAAATTTTGACAGCCTTAGAGTATGTGAAAGAACATGGAGAAGTGTTTTCATATGTATGCAAAGGGTTTGAAACCTTTGCGACGAAGACGATTCACTGTTACGGAAATACTGCCCATGGAAGTGAAGATTTGACAAGAGCCTTTGCGGTATCTTGCAATACGGCTTTTGCAACAATGGGAGAAGCCTTGAATATGGATAAACTTCAAGAGTTAGGAGAACGTTTGTTGTTTAACCAAGATTTACCCTATGCCTTCAATCATGTGCGTAGTTCATTGAATGTATCCGAATCCATGACACCGGAGATGCGTGTAGAGACCGTTATTGGCCAAGGTGAGACACTAATAACACCACTGCATAATTTGTTAATTGTTTCTGCTATTGCTAATGGTGGGCAGCTTATGGAACCGTATTTGGTAGACCATATAACGAGTCCGACAGGGAAGCTAGTTGAAAAACGCTTACCAAAGGAAAGCAGTGTTCTTTTTGATACATCCGAAACAGCTTTGTTAAAATCCTATATGGAAGAAGTTGTACAAACGGGTACAGGAAGAGGGTTGTTGTCGGACGACTATACAGCGGCAGGTAAGACAGGATCGGCAGAAAATCCCTTTGGGCTACCCCATGCTTGGTTTGTCGGTTTTGCACCGGTAGATCAGCCCCGGATTGCTGTTGCTATCGTCGTTGAGAATGCAGGAAGTAGTGGTCGCCATGCGGTACCAGTGGCAAAATCGCTCTTTGATGCATATCTTATACCGAGTTCGAACTGACAACTGTGCAAATATGAGTTGATTATTCTACCAAAAAAGGGTATACTCTAAGTAAGAGATTCACGATTAGCACCCACTTACAAGGAGGCATATACATGGTAGAAGCAGTAAGTTGTGGCGGGGTGGTAATCCATAGAGGAAAAATTTTATTACTCTATAAGAACTATAAAGGCAGATACGAAGGCTGGGTCCTTCCGAAAGGAACTGTCGAAGAAGGCGAAGAGTACAAGCAAACTGCACTTCGGGAAGTACAAGAAGAATCCGGAGTCAAAGGTAATATAATTAAATATATTGGTAAAAGCCAGTATTCCTTTAGGGTTGCCAATGATTCAGTGGTCAAATATGTTCACTGGTATCTGATGAAAGCCTATAATTATTATAGCAAGCCACAAAAAGAGGAATATTTCGTGGATTCAGGTTATTATAAGTTTCATGAAGCCTATCATTTGTTGAAATTTCCTAATGAGAAACAAATTCTAGAACAAGCCTATAATGACTATCTAGAACTTAAGAAATGCAACATGTGGGGGAATAAGAAATATTTATAATTCTGGTCACGAATTGAATGATTTTGTAAATAATGACGAGCCTTCGGGCTCGTTTTTCATGTACTAGGAAATTCCTCGAAAGGAATTTTCGTCGGACAGTGTAGAACAATCCGTCAAAGGCAGTGTTCAAATAAATGTTGACAAAACAATCCTTGTTTTGTACTATGTATATATAAGAATTACATAATGGATTGTGACTGTTCGGCAGGCAAGACCAAAAAAGATGATAATATATTTCTTTTTTTGGTCTTTTTTTGTTGAAAGTTATGAACCGGAATAAAAGGAGGATTTATAATGAAGGATAAGAGTGCGTTACAATTATTCAAAAAAGGAAAGGTCATGTCATGTATGATTGCAATAACCCTACTTGTTAATCTGATGTATTCACCGACGGTATTGGCAGCGCAGAATACAGAGCAGTATAAAGGAAGGTGGTCCGAAGCGATTGTACAAAAGTGGATGGATAAAAACGTATGGGAAGGTAATGATGTGAATTTTGAACCAACAGCCGACATAACCGGAAAAGAGTTCAATCGTTTGTTTCAAGGGATGTTAGATGGAGAAGCTAGCCTAGTCTTAGGTGACGTTGTTTCTCGTATAGAAGCAGTAACGGCTATCTACAATTATTTGGGAGAAACTGTAAACGAAGATGTCATGTTTCAAGATATGGACACCTACAGTGAACCAGAACGTCTTGCTATCAAAACACTAGTACACTTGGGTCTTATTCAAGGATATCCGGATGGTTATTTTTATGGTCGTAATACATTGACCCAAGAACAAGCAGTTGTAATGCTTGATCGTCTTGTGGATTATAAAAATGCCTTTCATGTTACTGCACAGAATTACGTGGATGATGCGGGATATATGATGAAAGGTCTGTCTTATAATGTGAATGATACTTTTTCACAAGAGGATGTACAGGGTCTATCCTTTGATATTGAATTTACAATTCCGCCAAATACCTGGTTAGGTGAAACAGAGAATAAAAAAGAAAAGGCGGTTATAAAGAGTGTCAAATTAGAAGATAATATGTTGACGGTTACCTTTGAACCGACAAATTCCGCCAATTTATTAGAGGCGACTGTTGATAGCTCTGATGATCGATTTGATAGTGTTAAAGGTCGATTTGATAAAACAACTCCAATTGTTGATGCTTTCAAAAAACATAGTTTTACGGCAAGTAATAACACAATGCTTACCTATTGGCTATATACACCTGAAGATGCAGAGAATGTTCCGCTAATGATTTGGGAACACGGTGGTGGAGAAGTCTTAAGTAGTTCATACGAAGGTGCCAATCTTGTTGCCAATAGAGGAGCAGTTGCATGGATTGAAGAAGGCTATAATACAGCTGTATTATCCGTTCAATATCCTGAAAATTATGCCTTTGGAATTACTGAAGTTCCGGATGAACTTGAGCAAATGCATGCGTTTAATCTTGCGAAATTTGAATTAGTGAATCATTTGATTGATGAAGGTATTATTGACAAAAGCAGAATATATATATCAGGAGCATCGTCTGGTGGTGGTGGCGCACTGCGATTCTTGATGGATTATCCTGAACTTTTTGCAGGAGGACTATTAATGTGTACGAAAGATACGTTAGTTCCAATGTCGTTAAAATATGATCTTGCCTATAAGTTGGACAATACAGACGATTTAAGAATTACACAAGAACAATATGACGAAAGCTATGCATTAGCGATGAAGGAATTAAAAGGTAACCGTATTGTTGATGTGCCTTTATGGATTGTTCACGCTAAGAATGATCAGGTATGTACAAGTTACACATCAATCATTCTTGATGAAGCATTAACGGAATTGGGTTCAACAGAGCATCATCTTTCAATATATTCAGATGAAGAAATGGAAGATTTCGGTGTTCATCAAATTTATCATGGTGTTTGGACACCGACTCTTCACAACAAAGAAATCATGGATTGGATGTACAATCAAGTGAACGACTAAAAGTTCTCAAGTTAAAAGACTGCACAGTGTGCAGTCTTTTTTTATATAGTTTAGCGTGATGTTTGAATGAATTCGGGAAAACAAAGAAATAATTTGTCTATTTATGAGCGATACAGTACACGAGTGGACACGAATAGTAAAGGGAACTACAAAAAAGATAATAAAAAAGATTATATAAAGAATCTTATATAATCTTAACTGAGTGGGCGTGACTGGATTCGAACCAGCGACCCCTTGCATGTCAAGCAAGTACTCTAACCGACTGAGCTACACTCCCATATAAAACAATCAATCCAATGCGGATAGTGGGAGTCGAACCCACACTATGTCACCATAACTGGATTTTGAATCCAGCGCGTCTGCCTATTCCGCCATATCCGCTAGATTAAGCCTAATTAGAATAGCATAAAAATCGTATAAAAGCAAGTCGTTTTCAACAAAAGTTGTAAAATATTGATAATATAATGTAGCTTTAGAACTAAGTATGATATAATTGGGTCGAGAGAAAAGGAGAAAGGAGGAGAGATATGGAACAAATGGAAGAGCGATTAATAAAAAAAGCTCAAAAAGGTGATGTTAAGGCATTTGATCATCTCTTGAGACAATATGAACAGCGGATTTATGCCATAGCCTTTAAGGTTTTTAAAAACGAACCGGATGCCTATGATGTTGCTCAAGAGATTGCGATTAAAGTGTATTCCAAAATTGATCAATTCCGTTTTGAATCAGCCTTTGGCACTTGGTTACATCGGTTGGCAATGAATACGGCAATTGATGAATATCGGAAGATGAAACGTAAGATGAAACGGGAAGAATCTTACGATAAACCAATGGACTATGGAGAAGAAACCATTGTCAAGCAATATGAAGATCCTCATGATACCCCAGAAGAAGCCTATCTTCGTTCTGAACGAGTTCGTGAGGTATGGACCGCATTAGATAAACTGAAAGAAGATCATCGTACAATTATTGTTATGAAGGATATAGAAGATAAAGCTTATCAGGAGATAAGCGATCTATTAGATATAAATATTGGAACAGTTAAGTCAAGACTTGCTCGGGCTCGACTTGCATTAAAGGAAGAAATTCAAAGGATGAGGGAACAAAACGGTACATAATACGTCCAATAAATGAAAGGAGGAATGATGATGAACAACAATCATGATAGAATTAAGGAATTACTTCCTTTGTATATAGATAATGAATTGTCAGAAAAGGATGAAGCGGACGTATTAGAGCATTTAGCAGAGTGTGATGCGTGTCAAAATGAGTTGAATATGCTTATCGAGATCCAATCAGCGATGAAACTTGAGATGATACCCTTACCGGATGGATTTCATGAAGCGACCATGGCCAAAATTGAGCAAGACACCCATAAGGTCAAAAGTCGATCTCGTTTTGATTACCGTCGTTATATGCATGTTGCTTCCATTTTAATTTTTGTGGCGATTATAGGGACCATCGGTTTTCGTCTTAGCTTTAGTGGAGGAAGTGCAGACAAGGGGATGGCAACAAGGAACACAATGATTGCTGAAGATACAGCAACAGGCTCTTCGGCCGGCGAAGAAACACGCGAAAGCGTTGAGGAAGACAGCCAAATAGAGGCATTTACTTTTGATGATAATGCAAATCGATCTTCGATGATTATTGAAGAAGATCCATCAGACCAAGAAGATTCGGGTGCATCTGACGGTGCTGAAGAGGAAAATACTACATCGGATGATAGGGATATGGCAAGTGCTGATTCAGAAGGTGGAGAAAATGCGGCACCTTCCGAGGCTAGAATGTATGTTGATGAAGAAGCCACTGTTCAAAACGATGATATTTTTAAAAATGAGGTTTACAATTCTAAGGAAAGTGGTAATTATGAAAGCGAAGAACCGTTAGTAAGTGCAAAAGAAGGGCAGAATGATGTTCTTATGGGTAGTCAACCCGAGGAGGATAATGAGTCCATAGGTGATTGGCTTTGGATTTTCATCCCCTTGGGACTGAGCATTCTTATTGGGATTACCTATAGTATTAGACAACGTCATAAAAGTAGCGAGTAGTGATAGAGGAATTATAAAGATTGCCCTATTATATGGATTTTCATATAATAGGGCTTAATTTTATCCTTTATCTTTGCTATAATAGATAAGATGATGGCATTGATATGAAAGTCAATGTCAATAAAAGGAAATGAGGCGACCATATGAACAAACTTTTGATTATTGACGGCAATAGTATAATGAATAGAGCTTTTTACGGACTCCCCCTATTAACAGATGCCCAAGGACGCTATACAAATGCTGTTTATGGATTCTTAAATATATTACTTCGAACGATAGATGATGAGCAACCATCCCATGTTGTTGTTGCCTTTGATAGTAGTGCGCCGACCTTTAGACATAAAGTATATGATGCATATAAAGGCAATCGAAAAGGTATGCCGGATGAACTTCGCCCGCAGATGGCGTTGGTAAAAGAAGTTCTTAGTACTATGAATATATGTACATATGAAGAAAAAGGCATTGAAGCCGATGATATATTGGGAACTTTATCCCTGCAATTTGAAAATCAGGGGGAAGTGACGGTATTATCCGGTGATCGGGATTTACTTCAATTAGCGAGTGATAAGACAAAGGTAATGATTCCCAGAACAAAGGGTGGTGAAACAACTACCGAGAGTTACACCTATGCATCTTTTGTGGATACCTATGGCTTTACGCCGACGCAGTTTATAGATGTTAAAGGAATGATGGGAGATTCATCGGATAATATTCCGGGTATTCCGGGTGTGGGTGAGAAAACCGCTCATAAGTACATCAAGAAATATGCATCCCTTGAAGGCCTTTATGAACATGTAGACGACCTTAAAGGAAAAACAAAAGAAAAAGTTGTTGATAATAAAGAGTTGGCGTTTTTAAGTAAAGAATTGGCAACCATAAAACGAGATTGTCCGATTCCTCTTGATGTTAAGCATATGCAGATGGAGCACATGTTCAATGAAAAGGCTTTTGAATTTTTTAAGGATTTGAATTTTACTCGCCTCTTGACGCGCTTTGATTTTAATGAAATGGAAGTAGGAGATTCGGATATTGATTTTAGTATTCAAGTCTATAGGGATGCAGAGGAGTTCCTATCTGCAATCAAGGAGCCTATTATTGGAGAAACCGTTGCTTTTCATTTATATCAAGATGATTGTATGGTTGAAGTGTCACTACAAATTCGTCAGAAAAAAACGGATGTTCGATTTTTGTTGGAATTGAAAGATCAATCGTTAAGCACAGAATGGAAGGAACAGTTTCTTTCATATCTTAAGGAAGCAGAAGATCTATTGCTCTACGATGTAAAGCAAATTGCCCATCAAATGAATTTGAATCCGGAGCACTTTTTTGAACATTTTGAAGACTTGCATTTGATGTACTACCTTGCAAAACCGAATAAAAGTGATTATCCTTTATTAGATTTGGGCCTAACATATACGAATGTTACACTCCACAATTTAGATGAATTAATGGGAAAAGGTCGTTCGAAGATAGCCTTTTGTGATGTGGATGAAGAAAAGCGACATAACTATATGGCTCAGTCGGTAACAATTCTTATGGACAGTTATAAACCACTGATGGATGTTTTGGCGGAATCATCGATGTTAGGTCTTTATAATGTTATGGAAAAACCTCTGCTTGGAGTACTTTATCATATGGAATATGAGGGTATTCATGTGGATACGGAAGTTCTTCGCGACCTGAGTGATGAAATGGGAACTAAAATTGATACGTTAACAAGCCAAATTTATGAGCTGGCCGGCGAAGAATTTAATATTAATTCTCCAAAACAGTTGGGTGTGATATTATTTGAAAAAATGGGATTACCGGTTATTAAGAAAACCAAGACAGGATATTCTACGAATGTAGATGTCTTAGAAAAGTTGAAATCGGAGAGTCCGATTATCGGTTTACTCCTTCAGTATAGGCAACTGACAAAGCTGAAATCCACGTATACGGACGGACTTTTTGGTTATGTGAAAGAAGATGGACGTATTCATTCAACGTTTAATCAAACCATTGCGAGTACAGGACGATTGAGTAGTACGGATCCAAATCTTCAAAATATACCTATACGTATGGAAGAAGGTCGACGCATAAGGAAGGCTTTTATACCTAAGACGGGTCATGTTTTTATCGATGCGGATTACTCTCAGATTGAGTTGCGTATATTGGCTCATTTGAGTGAGGATGAGCGATTCATTGAAGCTTTCCGTTCAGAAGCAGATATTCATAGATTGACAGCTTCTCAAGTTTTTCATGTACCTTTTGAGGAAGTGACACCTGCTCTTCGTAGAAATGCTAAGGCGGTAAATTTCGGTATTGTTTATGGTATTAGTGACTATGGACTGAGTCAGGATTTGGATATTCCGGTTAAGGAAGCTAAAGAATACATTGAAGCCTATTTCGCCAATTATGAGAAAGTGAAAGCCTTCTTAGATGTAACGGTGGCACAAGCCTATGCTGACGGATATGTAACAACATTATACAATCGCCGCCGTATTATACCGGAATTGTCAAGTAGCAACTATATGACGCGACAATTTGGAGAACGTATTGCGATGAATACGCCAATTCAAGGAACTGCAGCCGATATAATAAAAATTGCGATGATTAAGGTTGAAAAGCGTTTGAAGAAGGAACAACTACAAGCAAAATTAATATTACAAGTTCATGATGAATTAATAATTGAAGCTCCCACAGATGAAATGGAAAGGGTCAAAGCGCTTTTGGTTGAAGAGATGGAAGGCGCTGTCTCCTTATCTGTTCCGCTAACGGTTGATGTACAAGTAGCTGACAATTGGTACGAGGCAAAATAATGAAAAAAACACAAGTGATAGGATTAATTGGAGAAGCCGGTGGCGGAAAGTCAACGGTAGCAAAGTATATACAAAAGGAGCATAACGGCTACGTTGTTGATGGGGACCATATTGGACATCAAGTGCTCACATTACCTTCGGTTATTGAATGTTGTGTCGCAACATTTGGAGATACGATTATAGCGAATGAACATCAAATTGATCGACAAGCGTTGGGGGCAATCGTTTTTGGCGACAGCGAAGCCCTTCAACAATTGAATGCAATTGTTCATCCTGTAATTAAAGAGCGCATGCGCTTGGAAATTGAAGACCATCTGGGGAGCTATACATTTATTCTGGTGGATGGAGCAGCATTGATTGAAGCAGGTGTTGATACATTATGTGATCGTATTGTATATGTACATACGTCTAAAGATATACGAAGACAACGATTAATCGAAGGGCGCGGATTAAGTGAGAAACGTGCAGATGCTCTTTTGTCGAGCCAACAATCACCGACGTTCTATCGTCGCTATGCAGATGACGAGCTTGTTCTTGAGGGTAACTATGAAACTAATATGAGTAACGTGCAAGATTATATACAGGAGATATTATGAAACGATGGCGTTTACTGGTTACACTAATGCTAACTGTGATTTATGTAAGTGGGTGTTCAGTTGTTGAACAAATAGCAGAATATAATTTGGATAATCTAGATACTGTAGATGAGAAGGAAACAGAGGACATTATTCGTTTGCCGGAATCCGATTATGTGAAAGAACAAGTGGAATTATCCATGTATAATCCTCATACATTAAATCCCTTAGAAGGTGTTTCCTATTCTGTCGATCAAGCGCTTCGATTGGTCTATGAATCATTATATTCAATCGATGCAAATTATGATTTGATTCCTTGCTTGGCAAGGGATTCAGGAAGTGTGGATGGATTAAGCGTGACGATACAACTGGATTCGTCCCATACTTTTTCTACAGGTGAAGCGGTGACGGCAGATGATGTCATTTATAGCTTTGAACGCATTAAAGATGAGCCTAATAGCGGATATCATTATGTTATAGACTATATCTCTCAGATATCTGCAATTGACGAATCGACAATTCGCGTTACCTATAATCAAGCCCATCGGTTTAATGCATATGCGCTAACATTTCCTGTTGTTTCTCGTAATTATATGGAATCAGAGACTTATGACAAGATGTATCCGGTGGGTAGTGGTAATTATATGTTGGAAGATAGTCAAAGTATGTTATACATGACATTAGCTAAACGTGAGGACCGCCGAACAGTTTCAGGACCCGCAAAGATACAGTTTAATATATCGCGACAGTTTTCCGATAGCTACAATATGTTTTTGGCAAAACGTGTTGATGTTTTTGCGCCGGAGACGACCCATTGGGACCGATATTCAGATGATATGAGTATTACAACGATTGATTATGAAAGTCCTTATTATTATAACTTGCTATTTAATACTCAGCGAGCTTATTTTGCATCTTCGGATGCACGACGATATATAGCGAGTATTATAGATTATGAACGTATTCAAACACAAGTTTTTTTGGGGCATTTACAACCCCGATCACTTCCGATTTACCAGGATCGTACATTGGAAGAATTGGGGGATCCATATGCTTTGAGTAATGGAAAAGGGACCTACTATGCTTCTCTTTATAAGATGGATTTAGCAGAACAATACAAGCCGAATGCGATTGAAGATGACGCCCAAATACTTCGTGGAATCTATAATGAAACAGATACTTATCAAGTTGCATTGGTACAGGTATTGAAAAATGATTTTTCTGCAGCAGCGATTCCTATTGACTGGATTGCTTATGATGAAAACGCCTATAGTTCTGCCCTTAAAGAAGGGAATTTTGATATTGCCTGTCAAGTATACCAGATGTCAATTGTTCCGGAAGTCGATAAATGGTTGATGACCGGAGGTATAATGAATTATGGTGGTTATACAGCGATTGGTATGGATGGTCTTGTCGCAAATTTTACACAAGTTAATTCGGACGAACAATGGCTAGCTAAAGCAGAAGCGCTGTCTAGATTAATCACAGAAGAATTGCCATATATTCCATTGGGGCAATTAGAGAATGGTCTATTTATTCACGATCAAGTTAGCGGTCGATTAAGACCCAGCTATTATAGTGTGTATAATGGGATGGATGAAATAATGGTCAAACAATAAATGCATAAAAAGCTGATGGTTTTTTGAGCGAAATGTGTTATTATTATAAAAGAACAAAACAACGAATTAGAAGGGGCTAAAACATGCAGATATACAACGATAACTATATCTTTGGGTTGGATATTGGGACCCGTTCAATCGTCGGAATAATTGGATATAAACAACAGGAAGTGTTTCATGTCGTTGCATCCCATGTTGCAATGCATGAGACACGCGCTATGTTGGATGGACAGATACATGATATAGAGAGTGTGGCGTCCACAATTAATGCAGTTAAAGAGGCGTTGGAAGAAAAAACAGGTATATCACTTCATAAGGTATGTATTGCTGCTGCCGGGCGTGTATTGAAAACATTATCGACGGAAGCATCAATGAAAATAGAAGATCACATGGAGATCACCAGTCAAATGGTTCAATCATTAGAATTAATTGCCATGGAAAAAGCCATGCGTCAAGTGAACTATGCGGCGGATGCAACGAGTACACAGTTTTTCTGTGTTGGCTATTCTGTAACGAATTATTATTTGAATGATTATATGATGAAGCAACTTGCCGGCCATAAAGGTTCGGAGATGAAAGCGGAAATATTGAGTACTTTTTTGCCTCACGAAGTTGTTGATAGTCTCTATAAGGTTGTAGAATTAGCAGGACTGTCCGTATACAGCTTAACACTAGAGCCTATTGCCGCCATTCAAGTTGCTATTCCTGACAACTTTAGATTATTGAACATAGCGCTTGTCGATATCGGAGCAGGAACCAGTGATATTGCAATAACGAAGGAAGGCAGTATTATAGCTTATGGTATGATTCCAAGTGCAGGTGACGAAATTACTGAAGCAATCGTTCATCGATATCTTGTGGATTTCAAAACAGCAGAGTCCATTAAAATAAAGGCATCCGGTAGAGGGAAAAAAGTGACGTTCAAAGATGCCATGGGATTAAAGCAAAGTATTGAATTGGATGATGTTCGAAAAACCATGGAACATGCACGTTTGGTGTTAGCCAAACAGATTGCTGATAAAATCTGTGAATTAAACAGCGGTAAAAGTACAAATGCCGTTTTTCTTGTTGGTGGTGGTGGACAAACGACAAATTTCTCGGATATGATAGCGGAACAATTACAACTACCTAGAGAGCGAGTGGCTTTAAGAGGTAAAGATGTTATGGGAAGTGTTGTTGCAGATGATCCTTCTTTCAAAAAGGATCCTGAGTTTGTTACACCTATTGGTATATGCTTAACAGGATTGTCCAATAATCAACAAGATTTTATTGAAGTGTACCTGAATGATGAAGCAATACGAATTTTTAATACAAATAGGCTTTCAGTGATGGATGTCGTAGCACTAAAAGGAATTGAACCGAAATCTTTCATTCCGCGGCGAGGAGAGGCCCTGATATGTAAGGTGAATGGTGTGGAAACGCGTTTTAGAGGCGAGATTGGCGAACCTGCACATATATATATCGATCAAAAGGAAGTAGACTTATCGCATCCTATAAAGGCCCATGATTATATTACGTTAATTCCGGCTGTGAATGGAACGGATGCAATGCGAACGGTGCATGATATTCTTGATAAAAATCCGGTAGTAATGCTGAACGATGAACGTAAAATTCTGGAACCGATTGTGTCGGTTAACCAAAAAATAGTTGGACAGAGCTATCGCATTGCTGATGGTGATGACATTCGAATAGGCTATCCGACAGTTGGAGAATTGTTAGGAACTGTTTCGGATAATGCGAGTGTATTTGTCAATGAAGTTGAAGCAACCGTTCAAACAGAGCTAAAACCTAAAGATAAGATTCATGTGTTTGATGATACTAAAGTAGCAATGGAAGAGCCACCTATAGAAGAAGTAATCGCACAACAAGCAATAGAGAATGATAGTCTCTTGTATAATACGCTTCACATAACGGTTAACGATACACCGATTGTATTAACAGGAAAAACGGAGTATATTTTTGTTGATGTATTTGAGGTATATCCTTTTGATCGTTCTAAACCGCGAGGAACGCTGGTGACAAAGATTAATGAGGAAAATGCCGGTTATATGGAACCGATTCATGAAGGTGATACGATACAGATATATTGGAAAGAAAAGTCATAGTCAAAGGTGGCCCTATGAAAGTATTATTGCAGTTACAAGATAAAATTTTAAAGTATCACCTACGCTACATGTTGATTGTAGCATGTATGACGATTATCCTTATGCTCAGTCAATCCTTTTATATAGACAATAGCTTTCTTATTATGGTGATGTTTTCCGGTATTTTTCTTCAAGAGTGGATGTATAGAAAAGCTTACTATAATCGGAGGTTATTCTATATAACTACAAAATGTATTATAGCTATAGGTGTGGCCGGAACTATGGCCTTAACGGACTTTATTTATTCTGTCCTTGCGATTATATATATATTGCTTATTATATTTGAATTATATATTTCGTTACCTAGTGAGGAACCTAAATATCGCTATTTTATTTTGATATTTCAAGTCATGATTTTTCCGATAGCGGCTTTGTTGAGATTTGGTAGAGGGATTATCGGTGCGGACGTAGCTTTTGTTCTTTTGGCTATTTTATTCTTTGGGTATAGTGTCTATGATATTTTTCGAACGCAACATCGTTATATGACTCAAAAATTAGAATCCCAGATTCGTTTGTTTGAAGAAGCAGAGAAAACGAATGAACAACTACGACGATCCCAAGCGAAATTTAAACTCATTCATGATGAGATGGCTAAACAAAAAAATGATCTTATGTCGGCGAATGAACGTCTTAATAAAATGACGAGTGAGATTTATACTCAGAATGAGCTACTTCGTTATATTAGTTCGGTTCTTGATATTAGAGAGTTGATTGATTTGGTTACAGATGCCATTATAGGTACAATTGGAGTGGATACATGCGGGCTCGTCTTGTTTGATGAGAAATCTGAAACGTATCTTTATAGTGTTAAGTCAAATTATCCGGGCAATCATATTGATCAGTTAAGGAAGCGTGTGGATAGCGGCTACTTGGAAAAATATTTTGAGTCGGCACGGGTGCATTTGAATAATCACGTCAATCGTGAAAACTATGAATTTGTTGAAGAACGTCCCGTTGGAAGTATTGCTGTTATTCCGCTTTTGAGAGAAACAGGGACTTATGGACTCTTAATAGCGGAACACTCAACAACAGATATGTTTACTGAGAATAATGTACAGTTTTTCCGTGGAATATCAACACAAATCACTATTGCTATTAATAATGCTAGCGTGTATGCGTTAATGGAAGAGATGGCAAGAAAAGATGGCTTAACCGGAATATACAATCGCAAATATCTTCAAGATCATATTCACGAATATATTGAGCGGGCTAATCTGAAAAATCAGTCGCTTGCCGTTGCACTTCTTGATATTGACCATTTCAAATCGGTCAATGATCGCTATGGGCATCTCTTCGGAGATCAGGCGATTAAAATGACGGCGTCCAAGGTTCAGGATACTGCCGATCGATGTGATGGACTGGCAGTACGCTATGGTGGTGAAGAGTTTGTACTTGTGTTACCAAATGTTGACAGAGAAAAAGCACAGGGAATTGTTGAAGAGTTACATCGTACAATAGCAGAAGAAAAACTGAGTTATTCATCTAAGACAAGTGTACGGATTAATGTGAGTATTGGTGTATCCTTCTATCCTGAAATTGCGGAGAGTGGTGAAGACCTTTTATTACGTGCAGATAATGCCATGTACTATTCTAAAGAACATGGCCGTGGCAGAATCACTATAGATTCAAAAGATTTAGAGAAAGTCGTGTAAGGAGAGATATATGTTACAATTATGTAGTTTAGCCAGTGGAAGTAGTGGTAACAGTATTTACATTGGCTCTGACCATGCTCATATTTTAGTTGATTGTGGAGTGAGTGGAAAACGAATTGAAGCGGGTATGGTTAAGAACTCTATTGATCCCAAAAAACTTAGTGGTGTTTTGGTTACCCATGAGCATTCGGATCATATTAAAGGGTTAGGTGTTATACACCGTCGGTATAAAGTTCCTATTTATACGACACTAAAAACATGGAATGCCTTGAAATCCATGAGTAATCTTGGTAAAATTGATGAATCACTGGTTCGTATGATTGAACCGGATGTTCCTTTTGAGATTGAAGATATAACGGTAACCCCTTTTAGAACGCCACATGATGCTGTTGATTCAGTTTGTTTTACGTTCAAACAAGGGGAGTATAAAATTGGATTTGCGACAGACTTAGGTATTTATGATGATTATATTATTGATCATTTGAAAGAATCCCATCTATTATATATCGAAGCTAATCATGATGTAGGCATGTTGGAAGTTGGTTCCTACCCTTATTATCTTAAACAGCGGATTTTGAGTAATTATGGTCACTTATCCAATGAATTGAGTTTACAACTGATAGAAGCATTGAATCACGATGGTTTACAACATATTGTACTCGCCCATCTAAGTAATGAAAACAATCATCCAGAAATAGCTTACATTACAGTCAAAAACTATTTGGATGCATGTTATATAAAAAACGAGCGTCAGATCGGATTAACGGTGGCAAACAGAGATACGGCAACAACCGCTATTGTAGTTCAAGAAGACTAATCGTACATAGGAGGATATTATGAATAAAGGAATCATTACGGTTGTCGGTAAAGACACCGTCGGAATCATTGCAAAAGTGTGTACCTATTTGGCTGAAAGGAAAATCAACATATTAGACATTTCTCAAACGATTGTTGATGATTTTTTCAATATGATGATGATTGTTGATTTATCAAGTGTTGACACAGAATTTACGAACATGGTGGATGATTTGGAACAGATTGGTCAATCCATCGGAGTACGTATTCAGTTACAACGTGAAGAGATTTTTGATAGCATGCATCGTATTTAATCGGAAATAAAGAGAAAAGGTGGATAAGCAATGATCAACATTAATGAAGTCGTAGAAACGAACCAGATGATTCTTCAAGATAATCTGGATGTAAGAACAATCACAATGGGGATTAATCTTTTGGATTGCGCCTCACCTGATATTGATACATTTAATAAAAACATATATGAAAAAATAACCAAAAATGCACAGCATCTTGTCAAGGTCGGAGAAGATATATCGAGAGAAATGGGCATTCCCATTGTAAATAAAAGAATATCCGTAACCCCAATTGCATTGGCGGCAGCAAGTACAAAAACCGATGATTATGTGAGTATTGCCAAAACATTAGATGCGGCTGCGAAGGCATGTGGTGTGAATTTTATTGGAGGTTATTCAGCGCTCGTACATAAAGGGATGACACCAAGTGATCTCAAACTTATTGAATCGATCCCTGAAGCGTTGGCGGTAACTGATCACGTATGTAGTTCTATTAATGTGGGTTCGACAAAGACCGGTATTAATATGGACGCAGTACGCATGGTGGGTGAAATGGTTAAAAAGACAGCCTATTTAACACGTGAACAGGATTCAATAGGCTGTGCGAAGTTTGTTGTCTTTTGTAATGCTCCCGATGATAATCCGTTTATGGCAGGAGCTTTTCATGGAGTCAGCGAATATGATACAGTCATTAATGTCGGTGTTAGTGGCCCCGGTGTTGTCAATAAGGCATTGGCTTCATGTAAAGGTACAGATTTTGAGCACCTCTGTGAAACCATTAAGAAAACGGCATTTAAGATAACTCGAGTAGGTCAGCTTGTTGCTAAAGAAGCGAGTAAACGTTTAGGTGTTCCTTTTGGTATTATTGATTTATCATTGGCACCAACTCCGGCTGTCGGAGATTCCATTGCAGAGATTTTAGAAGCTATGGGTTTGGAATATGTCGGAGCACCTGGTACAACTGCAGCACTTGCATTGCTAAATGACCAAGTGAAAAAGGGAGGTGCCATGGCATCGTCTTATGTGGGTGGCCTAAGTGGTGCGTTTATTCCTGTAAGTGAAGACCAAGGTATGATTCGTGCTGTAACGAAAGGTGCGTTAACCCTTGAAAAGTTAGAGGCCATGACCTGTGTTTGTTCCGTAGGTTTAGATATGATTGCTATACCCGGAGATACAACGGCAGCAACGATATCCGGAATTATAGCAGATGAGATGGCTATCGGAATGATTAACCAGAAAACAACAGCGGTGCGTATTATTCCTGTAGAAGGGAAAAAAGTCGGCGATATGGTTGAATTTGGAGGGTTATTAGGTTATGCGCCTGTAATGCCTGTGAATCCATACAGTTGTGACGATTTTATAAATCGTAAAGGTCGTATCCCCGCACCAATACATAGTTTCAAGAATTAGGAAAGAGGTAATAATATGTCAGCAATTTTAGATTTACAACCCCAATTGGTAATGAAATATTTCTATGAAGTGAACCAAATTCCTCGTGGTAGTGGTAATGAAAAAGCTATTAGCGACTATTTAGTAGCTTTTGCCAAAGAAAGAGGCCTTGAAGTTGTACAAGATGAGGCTTTAAATGTGCTTATTAGGAAACCGGCAACAGCAGGTTATGAAGAGGCACCAGGGGTTATATTACAAGGGCATATGGACATGGTGTGTAGTAAAAATGCAGATACAGACCATGATTTTGAGAAAGATCCCATTGATATGCTTGTAGAAGGCGACTTTATAACGGCTAATGGGACAACACTCGGTGCAGATAATGGGATTGCTGTAGCTATGGGGCTAGCGATTTTGGATGATGTGTCCATAGCGCATCCACAAGTAGAAGTCATCATTACAACCGATGAAGAAGTGGGTCTAACAGGTGCAATTAGGTTTGATGCGACCCAACTTCAAGGGAAGTATTTCTTGAATTTGGATTCTGAAGAAGAAGGGGAATTTGTCATTGGCTGTGCCGGAGGTTTGAAGGCAATAATTAATCTTCCTTTGCAAAAGGAATGGGCAGGAACAGATCAAATGATCGTTAAAGAAATTTCTGTAAAGAAACTTATTGGTGGACATTCAGGTGTGGATATTTCAGAACATCGTGCTAATGCGGTAAAGTTAGTGGGTAGAATATTATCTAAACTAGACAGTGAGTTAGATATTCAGCTATTAGATATTCATGGTGGAGATAAAGATAATGTGATTCCTCGAGAAGCTTTTACTACGATTATATTCCCTGGTAATCAAGAAGCGGAATTTGAAGAGCTTCTTGATCGTATGTCTGATGATATTTGTCAAGAATATGCTTCCAGTGATCCGAATATTGAAATTGTAAGTTCAACATTAGAGGTAGATGATTCGGTTGAGGTGCTTATTGAACAAGATCTTGAGACGTTAGTCTTTTTATTAATGGGCGTCCCTAATGGTATTCAAACGATGAGCTATGATCTTAAAGGATTCGTAGAAAGTTCATTAAATCTTGGAAAAATTTCAATTGACGAAGATCATGCTGTCATGTTGTTTGCGGTAAGAAGTAGTATTCGCAGTCAAATATATTATATAGCAGATCAATTAAAAGCTTTTGCAAATTTCTGCAATGCTGATTTTATTAAAACAGCAGAGTATCCGGAGTGGCCGGTTAAGAGTCAATCTGCGCTGTTGGAGAAAGCAATTCAGGTTTATGAAACCATGTATAATAAGGCTCCGATTGTTAAATCTATTCATGCCGGATTAGAAGGTGGCGTTTTCTTGGAAAAATTGCCTTATCTTGAAGCTATTAGTTTGGGTCCGGATATGGAAGCAGTACATTCGCCCGATGAAAAAGTGAGTATTTCTTCAATTCAGCGTACCTATTCTTATTTGTTAACGCTGTTAAAAGAAGTGAAATAAGTTTATAGAACAATAAAAAACACGACCTGGGTCGTGTTTTTTTATTGTTCGTTACAGTATTATATATAATCCATATATTTACTATCTACTTGGATGATGTGTTGAATTAACCAATGGCTTAGAAAGTAATAAAGATCATAGTTGATGAGTGTATCGTTTGCCTTATATTGTTTTTTGAACTCATGAATTTTTTCTATAAAATATTCGTGCTGCTTACGGTGAGCGTCAAGTTCACTAAATTGTATTTCTTCCATGAGTTTTTCTTCTTCCTTAAAGTGGAAGAGGGCATAGACGTTCAATTCACTAATGACCTTAAGTGGAGAATAGGTAGGTGTTTCAGCATCCCCGCCTTCAAGTATGTCATAAATTTCGTCAAATAATTGAAATAATTTCTTGTGATGCCCATCTAAAATATCATTGTGTACGCTATAAGAATCTTGCCACGTAATACGCTCCATTAAATCAGACCTTTCTGGTACTAAAGACTAGTTATTAAGTAATACTTCGTGAAAGACTTTTTTACCTTTTTGAATCATCAATGAATTTTCACTGAAATCATTAAGTGTGATGGATGCATTTAAATCCGTCACGCGTTCGTCATTGACACGTAAGCCACCTTGTTCTATTAATCGACGGCCTTCAGAACGGGATTTTACTAGCTCCAAAGTGGTTAGGAGGCTAACAGGATCGATACCATCTTCAAAGACTGTTGTATCTAATGTAGTTGTCGGAATAGATCCTGACTTTTTACCACCTTCAAAAAGTGCCTTACTTGCACTAAGTGCTTCGCTTGCGGCTTGTTCGCCATGAACGATTTTGGTTAATTCAAAAGCAAGAACTTCTTTGGCTTGATTGATCTCAGCGCCTTCCAAAGCACCTAATCGACGGACTTCATCCATCGGAAGAAACGTAAGAAGACCTAAGCATTCTTCAACTTTACTATCTTCAATATTACGCCAATATTGGAAAAATTCGTATGGAGAAGTTTTATCAGGATCTAACCAAACCGCGCCTTTTTCGGTTTTTCCCATTTTCTTACCTTCACTTGTTGTAAGGAGCTTGAAAGTTAGTCCGTAAGCTTCTTTGCCTTCTTTACGACGTATAAGATCTACACCACCTAGGATGTTCGACCATTGGTCATTACCACCTAATTGCATAATGCAATCATATTCGCGATTTAATGCTAAGAAATCATAAGATTGCATTAACATATAGTTGAATTCAAGGAATGTCAATCCTTTTTCCATACGAGATTTATAACAATCAGCGGTTAACATACGGTTTACGGAGAAATGAACACCGACGTCACGTAAAAAGTCAACATAGTTTAAGTTCAGTAGCCAGTCAGCATTGTTAACCATAATTGCTTTATCGTCTGTAAAATCAATAAAACGTGAAAGCTGTTGTTTGAAGCAATCAGCGTTTTTTTGAATTTGCTCATCTGTAAGCATCTTGCGCATATCTGTTTTTCCGGTAGGGTCCCCAACACGAGTTGTGCCGCCCCCGATAAGTGCTATAGGACGGTGTCCTGCTTGTTGTAAATGTGCCATAGCCATAACTGTCAAGAAATGTCCTACAGTAAGACTTTCAGCAGTTGCGTCAAATCCGATGTAAAAAGTTATTTTTTTGTCGGATGCGAAAAGTTCTTTAATTTCTTCTTCATGGGTCAGTTGTTCCACAAACCCACGTTCCTTAAGTACTTCAAATGCATTTTGCATGTTTAATCCTCCTATATCATACTTACTATATTTATAACATAACTACCTATTAAATACAAGAAAAAGCCCTGTAAAAAACCCCTTTGTTGACATATGTAAAGAGGTGTTATATCATAAGATGATTAGCTCGACAAAAGCATATAGTTGAACTTTCGCATACAATATAGTGTTACGAACGCTTCTACGTAATCTATATATTGTATGCGAATTTAGGAAAACTTGCTTTTGTCGGGCTAATCATAAGATGCACACAAAATGTTAAGATTATTTATTGGAGGAATCAGGTTGAAACAATTACAAGTACCGGAGCAGTTGCTTTTAACAATTGAAAAACCCGCACAATACATTGGAAATGAAGTCAATGCGATTGTCAAGGACTGGGAATCAATCGATATACGATTTGCATTATGCTTTCCGGATATCTACGAAATAGGGATGAGCCATTTAGGGCTATCTATCTTATATAATCTTATGAATGATCGTGAAGACTGTGCTTGTGAACGTGTTTTTTCGCCTATGAAAGACATGGAACAGTTGATGCGTGATCAACATATACCGCTTTTTGCATTGGAAAGTCAACAAGCGGTAAGTAATTTTGATTTTCTTGGTTTTACACTACAATATGAAATGAGTTACACCAATGTACTGAATAATATAAACTTAAGCGGTCTTGAACTTCGAAGCGAGAATAGGAAGGCGACAGACCCGATTATCTGTGCAGGAGGTCCTTGTTCTTATAATCCGGAACCGTTGGCACCGTTTATTGATTTCTTTTATATAGGAGAAGCAGAGACAACATTGCCCAAAATTCTTGATGTATATAAGCGAATTAAAAAGGATGTGACAATTGCAGAGGAAGCCAAAAAGGAAACTTTTCTAGAAGCGCTTCTAGAGGTAGAAGGGATTTATGTGCCCAAATTCTATGATGTCACTTATCATGAGGACGGTACGATAAAGGAACGTATTGTTCTACATGACAAAGCGCCGGAAACAATTCGCAAGCAATTGGTCCGTGATTTGAATGATATGACCTATGCTAAAAATCCCATTGTACCATTTCTTCAACCGGTACATGATCGTATTGTATTGGAGTTGTTTAGAGGCTGTTCTAGAGGATGTCGTTTTTGCCAAGCCGGTTTTGTATACCGTCCTGTTCGAGAGAAGAATTTAGATACCTTAAAGGATCAAGCAGATACATTAGCCAATTATACGGGGCATGATGAGATTTCTTTGATTAGCCTTTCGACGAGTGACTATAGCCATTTGTCACCTCTGTGTGATTATTTGATTGATGAAGTGGCCGATGAACATAAACTTAATTTGTCGTTGCCTTCTTTGCGTATAGATAGTTTTTCATTAGAATTGATGAATAAAGTTCAAGATGTAAGAAAGAGTAGTTTAACCTTTGCGCCGGAAGCCGGATCACAGCGAATGCGAGATGTTATTAACAAAGGCATTACTCAAGAGAATATTCTTACGGGTTCTAAGGAGGCCTTTATGGGCGGATGGAATCGTGTGAAACTTTATTTTATGTTAGGCTTACCGACAGAGCAAGATGAAGATGTTTTAGCAATTGCAGCACTGTCGGATGAAATTGTCAAAACTTTTTACAGTATTCCTAAACCGGAACGTCCTCAAGGAGGGGTATCCTTGGTTGTAAGTACGAGTTTCTTTGTTCCGAAACCATTTACACCATTCCAATGGGCGGCTCAAGATACCCGAGATGACTTCCTACGCAAACAAAAGTTGTTAAATGGAGCAATTAATAAAAAACGTATCCGCTATAACTCCCATGATGCTAAAACCAGTGTTATGGAGGGGGTACTTGCTCGTGGAGATCGACGTGTGGCCGATGTACTGGAACGTGTTTATCAGAATGGAGCGACCTTTGATGCATGGAGTGAGCATTTTGTATATGAGCGTTGGGTGGATGCTTTTGAGACCACAGGTGTAGATCCGGAATTCTATGCGTCAAGACAACGGGACTTGGACGAAGTCTTGCCGTGGGATTTTATTGATATTGGTGTAAAAAAATCATTCCTACAAGAGGAATGGAAGCGAAGCGTTGAAGAAGTGATTACACCAAATTGTATGGAGAAATGCATGGCCTGTGGGGCAGCATGTTTTAAAGGAGGTATATGCCTTGAAAGTAAGAATTAGATTTCGTAAGGAAGGCCTTATGCAATTTATCGGACATTTGGACCTGATGCGTGGGTGGCAAAAATTTTTTCGTAAATCCGGTATTCCTATTGCCTATTCGGAAGGATTTAGTCCCCATCAAGTTTTTTCCATTGCAGCGCCACTACCTGTCGGTGTAACCGGTGAGAGTGAATATTTGGATTTGAAATTAGATGTGGATGACTATAGCATGGCCACACTGGTAGAACAAATTAATACAAGCGTTCCGGAAGGGATTACAGTATTAGATGCATATGTCTTACAGCCTGGAGATAAAGCAGGTATGGCTTCCTGCTATGCTGCAGATTATCGTATTTACTTAAGTAATGGATTAAGTGATGTTTGCGATTGGGAAGCTACACTAGAAACGTTCATAAATCAAGATTCTATCCTTATGGAGAAAAAGAATAAAAAAGGCAAACTTAAGGAAATTGATATCAAACCGGGTATCTTTGACTATAAACTGGAATCAGCGAATTGCCTTTGGATACGATTGGCGACCGGGTCTTCATTGAATATCAAACCCAATCTTTTTATGAAAGCTTTTTTTGATGTGAAGGGTATTGAATTGGAACAATTTACGAGAGAATCGTATTACCGTGTTAAACGTCTGGAAATATATCAATCTCTTGAACCGATAATGCCTTTGATACCAATGGGGTGATGGAATGAACAAATTATATGTAACAGCTTCTGGGGACATTCGCTTTGTTATGCTGACGGATGCGTCGAATAAGTTGATTGAATGCCATCCTTTTCAAGATAATCTGACATCGGAAGTTGGAAATATCTATAAAGGGATTGTGATGAAAAAGTTGAAAGGTATACAAGCGTATTTTGTGGATTACGGGAATGAAAGGCAGGGATATCTTCCCTTTGATGTGGCCGGAGGTGTATTGTCTCCCGGCCAGATCGTTTCCGTTCAGGTAGAAAAAGATGCCTATGGAACGAAAGGTGCTAAGCTAACGACCTATCTAAGTTTTAGTGGTGAGTATCTTGTGCTCATATCCGATTCGAATCGATTGATGTTTTCATCCAAGATTCCTGATGATGCTAGGAAAAAAGAGCTTCGTAAATGTTTGAAATTCTATACAACAAAGTCTACCGGATTTGTGGTGCGAACGAATAGTTATGATGGTGATATTGAATCTGTAAAAAAAGAAGCGCAGGCTTTGGTGGCAAAATATGAGGAATTTATTCAACATCTGGAACATCGGCCGGTAAAGAAGTGCCTTTATACTCAATCAGAATTATTACGTGTTCTTCAAGGAACAAATAAAGAACGTATCGGGAGTATTCATTATGATAATCCAAAGGATGGAAAAGTGATTGAAGATTATCTGCAATCTATTCACCGAGAGGAAGCCATTCAAAGTGTACCCTCGAAGCTATCGATTTTTGTTGCGTTAGATTTCCAAGAACAAATCAAGAAGTTAAGACGGCGCAAGGTCTGGTTATCATCGGGAGCCTCTCTCATTATTGACCAAACGGAAGCCATGTATGTAATTGATGTGAATTCAGATAAGAATACAAGTAAGAAGAATTCGGAGGAAACGATACGTAAAATCAATGAGGAAGCCGCCTATGAAATTGCACGTCAAATTCGACTTCGTAATTTATCCGGTATTATTATTGTGGACTTTATTGATGCAGCCACATCTAAAGACAAAAAAATGCTTATTCAACTTATGGAACAAGCGTGTGCCGAAGATCCGTTGCGGCCTATTATTCATGGTATGACAGCCTTAAGTTTAATGGAGTTAACCCGTAGACGAATAGAACCATCGGTGGACGAGTTATTGGTAAAAATGGTATATGCCGATTAAAAGATGGGATCATTTATTTACTTTTTCATATGAATCCGTTACAATATGTTCATATGAGAGGTGAGAGATATGCACAAAGACAAGAAGGATAAGGAATATAAAACAATGAACGATTTTATAAAATCTCTTGTTTTATATTCCCATGATGATTATTTATTGCGACACATGCTTGTGAAAATGATTCGTAAAAATTTTAATGCGCGTTTGGTTATTTTTATACAGTGGGATATTTTTCAAGCCGATGAACGTATTGGCTTTATTGAATATTCTCAGGAATCATTACCCATAGAGAGAATGCGCTCCTGTTTGACGGCTAGTTCGTCCTTAATTCGTTCCTTTACGAAACCGACATTAACAATTTTACCCGTAAATAAATGTTGTGAATTTTTTTTTACTAAGGAAACATATATTATTCCGTTTTTTCAAGATGACTTGTTGTTGGGGGATTTGTTGATTTTTGGATTGGAAAGTGAAACCCAATGGTATAAGGTTAATAAGTGGGTTGATCAAGTTATTCCATACATATCGATGATTCTATTCAACTCTATGAACTATCAACAAATTGAATCAGTTATTCAGGTTCGTACCGATAAATTCATCGATAAGAATCAAGAACTCCTACAAGAAAAACAAGCCCTTAAATTGCGTTTGTCTCATGTTGCCCACGAGATGAAGGCACCGATTAACGGCATTATGGGCTATTTTGATATTATCCGTGATAATCAAGACATCAATGAAATAAAACAGTATTTAAAGATTATGGAGGAAGCAGGACGTTCTTTGGAACATCAAGTGAAACAGATTCTAGAGACGCCCTCTGAATCTGACAGACAGATGATTACAAAGATGCATGTCTTTAATCTATATGAATGTATCGACCATGTTATTATGCTCTATATCTACCAAGCTCTACGTAAAAATATTCAACTCGAGGTAAGTTATAGCCCTACAGAATCAATCCTTGTCTATGGTGACCGGGAAAATCTTAAAGAAATTTTAAACAATCTCTTGGATAACGCATTGAAATATACAGAAGAAGGCTCCATCTATGTAACAATTAAAACGTCAAAGCACACCCACAAAGGCAAGGTTCGTATAGACGGTGTTATAGCAGATACCGGAATTGGGATTTCGGAGGACTATTTGCCTCAAATATTCAATGTCTTTTCTCAAGCGGATTCCGAAGGAGCAGAAGGCTTGGGACTAGGGCTGTCTATTGTCAAGAGGCTTGTAAAAAGTATGGATGGAAGTATGGATGTAACAAGCAAACTTGGAGAAGGCAGTCAATTTAATTTTAGTATATATCTGAAGAAAGCTGAGAATAATACCATTGAAGAATCGAGAAATATTATGAGTATTAATGGATTTAATCATCATTATATGAAAGAAGAACAGGGGAAAGTATCCATTCTTCTTGTAGAGGATAATGAGCTTAATCGAGATTTGATTAAGGAGATTTTGCGTAAACGGGGTGTTCTCTGTCAGATAGCAGAGAATGGAAGAGAGGCACTTGAACAGATCAAGAAAAATCATTATCCTATTATTTTAATGGATTGTGTGATGCCTATCATGGACGGCTATATGGCTACACGACTTATTCGGGAGTATTATTATACGGAAAAATCCGAGTCAGAACAACCCTATATCATTGCATTAACAGCCAATCAGTATGAAGAAGATGTGAAACGATGCTATGATGTAGGGATGAATGATTTTATTGCCAAGCCTATACAGATCCAATGTTTGTTGGAGCATCTGAATAAAATTATTGAAACTTTATAAGTTTCGAGGTAAAAGCCTTGACAGAAAACCTATGGTATGATAAAGTATCATGGTGGTATACCGCGCGAATAGGTATGTAAGTATTTACCCATCCAATGATTATAGGGTAAGTCACCGTTATCGGCGAGTCTTAAAAACGAGGAGGTGCCAGAATGTACGCAATTATAGCAACAGGTGGAAAACAATACAAAGTTTCTGAAGGTGATGTAATCCGTGTGGAAAAATTGAACGTTGAAGAAGGAGCAGAAGTTACTTTTGATCAAGTTCTTATGGTTTCCAATGATGGAGAAACACAAGTAGGAAGCCCAGTCGTTGAAAATGTTACTGTTAAGGGTACTGTAAAAGGAAACGGTAAAGGCAAAAAAGTTACTGTATTCAAATACAAACCTAAGAAACATTACAGCAAAAAACAAGGTCATAGACAACCTTATACAGAAGTCGTTATCAACGCAATCGGTTAATTATCATGATACGCGTAACGATTTATAAACGAAAAACTGAGTTGGAAACAGAACATGGCTCGGAGACATTCTATTATGGATATCATATAGAAGGACATGCTATGTATGCTGAATACGGACAAGATGTTGTCTGTGCAGCAGTCTCTGTACTTGGGATTAACACGGCAAATGCTTTACTAGAGCTTACAACCAATCAGGTTGTATGTGATATGGATGAAGATGGCCTATTACAGGTCAATGTTCAAGAGGATGTTGATGACCACGGTCAACTGTTACTCAAGGCTTTTGTCATGGGAATTGAAACAATCTATGAAGATTATGGTAATACGTATATACAAGTTGAATTCGAGGAGGTGTAGACCATGTTAAGAATGAATCTTCAATTATTCGCTCATAAAAAGGGTGTTGGTTCAACAAAGAATGGACGAGATTCTGAATCTAAACGATTAGGCGCTAAGCGTGCTGACGGTCAATTCGTTAAAGCTGGAAATATTCTTTACAGACAACGTGGAACTAAAATTCATCCGGGTAACAATGTAGGTCGCGGTGGCGATGATACATTATTTGCTCTTGTTGATGGTGTTGTACGTTTCGAAAGAAAAGGCAGAGATAAGAAACAATGCTCTGTATATCCAAAAGCACAATAATGATTGCTTAGAAGGTTCCAAATGAGTCTCTCATTTGGAACCTTTTTTACTTTTATAAAGATAAACGATTCTCGAAAGATTCAACTGAGTTTGGGATGACCGAACATAAATTATATGTTATAGTAGGGTTAGAAAACCCAAGATAGAATCGAGGAATAAGAATGATATTTGTTGATCAAGCAAAAATTTATATTAAAAGCGGAAAAGGCGGCGATGGCTGCGTAAGTTTCCGTCGTGAGAAATACATACCTAATGGTGGACCGGATGGTGGTGACGGCGGTCGTGGTGGCGACGTTATCTTCATGGTGGACCCGAATGCAAATACATTGTACGACTATCGTCATGCAAAGCATTATAAAGCAGAAAGTGGTCAGCCAGGTATGGGAAGTAACTGTCATGGTCGTGATGCGGCTGATTTGGTGCTCAAAGTGCCTAAAGGAACGGTTATTCGAGAAGCTGAGACAGGTCAAATCATCTATGATATGGCAAAGCCGGATGATACATTTACAATACTTAAAGGTGGCAAAGGTGGCAAAGGAAATCAACATTTTGCTACGCCGACAATGCAAATTCCAAAATATGCACAACCCGGTCAAAAGGCAAAAGAATTATGGGTTATATTAGAAATGAAATCGATTGCGGATGTTGGTCTTGTAGGCTTTCCCAATGTAGGTAAATCAACATTGCTTTCTCGTGTAACGAATGCCAAACCCAAAATTGCAAACTATCATTTTACAACATTAAACCCTAATCTAGGTGTTGTCGATATATATGAAGATAGCTTTGTTATTGCGGATATTCCAGGTATTATAGAAGGCGCATCAGAAGGTGTTGGCCTAGGTCATGAGTTTTTAAAACATGTAGAACGAACCAAGGTATTGCTTCACGTTGTTGATGTTGCGTCAACAGAAGGAAGACAACCTAAAGAAGATATTGAACTCATTATGAATGAATTAAAGCAATATAATGAGGATCTTCTGGATAAACCACAAATTATAGCAGCTAATAAAATGGATGCTTTGTATGATGATACAAACTTAAAGGAACTAATAGAGACATTTGAACCGCAAGGGATTCCGGTGATTCCTATTTCGGGTGTGTCCGGTCAAGGTATCGATACCTTATTGACGAAGTTGTATCAGATCCTTCAAAGTTTACCTAAGGAAACAATTACTTACGAATCTGAGTTTGAAATTAACCAAACGGTTGAATATGAAGCTCCGATTAAAGTCTTTATTAATGAAAACGGTGACTTTGCTGTTGAGGGTTCAAAAGTTGAACGAATGTTAGGCTACACAAACATTGAAGATGAAAAGGGTTTTATTTTCTTCCAAAACTTTATGAAAGAAAATGGCATATTAGATGAACTAGAGGCGTTAGGCATTGAAGAAGGCGATACAGTTGTTATCTACAATCTTCAGTTTGACTACTATAGATAGTAAAGGAGAATGCATTTGAAATTATCGAGTAAACAACGTGCTTATTTGCGAAGCGAAGCACATCATTTAGAATCTATTATACATATTGGTAAAAATGGGGTAACACCTGAGGTTGTAACGTCTGTTGCAGAAGCTATTGAAAAGCGTGAGCTTATTAAAGTTAATGTTTTGAAGAACTGTATGGAAGATCCTTCCTATGTAGCACAGGTGTTGTCAGAACGAACACGATCCACATTGATACAAGTTATGGGACGTCGAATCACATTGTATCATCCTATTAAGGATGAACCAATCTATACGCTCCCACGTTAATTATTAATCCTAGAGTATTGAATTGGAGCAGATGGCAGTATGAATGTCATCTGTTCTACGTATAAGAGTAAGGGGTGTACGAGATGACATTTAGGAATAAAGGAATCGTTTTATTCATGGTAGCTGTTCTATTAATGAGTGGACTTATGCAACAGCAAGTTATGGCTAGGCAATTGATACCGGAAGTCGATAAGCCTCGGTTAGGGATTGTTGTTGATGTTATTGACGGAGATGCAATCAAAGTGATTTATAAGAATGCGTCGCAGATGGAATCCTTTGTTGATTATCTTAAATTTGCAGGTGTAGACGCAGAAGGTTCGGATGAGTCGTTCCGCTATACATTGGATCAATTATTGGGTAAGGCTGTCTATGTTCTTTATGCGGATGCGCCCGATATTGGGCGATATAGGCAAGCTTTTGTTTATGTTACGGAAGAACGATCGATGAGTGAGTCATTAGTAGAACGCGGACTTGCTAAAGTTGATAGCGAAGCAATTGAAGGGCAGTTTTACGATGAACTTAAAAAAGCAGAAGGGCAGGCTCGCCGTCAAGAAATTGGTCGTTGGCAACTATCGACGACGACTTCAGATATTATTAATATTAATTTGGCATCCAAGGAATTTATGATGACATATTTGGATGTATCCGAGGCACAAGCGGATGCTATTATTACATATCGTATTCATAACCCAATCAACGATGGTCTGGAATTAGGATTTGTTGATCCGTCTTTAGGACGCGATTTTTTAATGGATACGCGTAGTCGATTTCATGTAACGACTGCGGTTGAGTCGGCAGGAGAAGTTGAGCTGGCATCATTATTTAGTAATACTGTAGATGCATTTGAGGATGCAGCGTCTATTATGCGTTATCGATTGTTTAATCGATTAGATTCTGAAAAAGATCTTCTTGATATCCCTCAAATTGATCATAATGAAGATCGGATTATGCCGTATCTCTCTTTAGAATATAATGGAGATGTGCTAGTTGATGATGTGGATAAGATAAATATTAATACGGCATCGAAGGATTACTTGGAAAGTTTGCGCTCTCTAGATGATTCAAGAATTGATGCTCTTATTAAGATGCGAAGTCGAAGTGATTACATATTCCGAAGTTTGGAAGAGTTATCAAAACCTCAATACCCTCTGAGTGGATTTGATGTCCTTCAATTAGCAGATAAGGTAACGTTTATGACAGACGTAAATACAGCATCTGAATTGGAATTCCGTAGTTTAACAGATGTGTTGAAACTGACTGCTAGTCAACAAAATGCATTAGTGAAAACGTTGATGGAAGAACGTCCATATTCTAATTTCTCAGAGTTGAAAGTATCTATCGGAGATGGTTATTATGGCGCTATATTACCTTATATAACAATAAATGGGTCAGCCTATTCGGAGGAATCCATCGTGAATCTGAATACATCTTCTATAGCATCTATTCGTTCTATAATTACAATGACAGATAGGGATGCTAATCAGATTAAAAAATACCAGGGAGATATAGACTATCCGGGACGTATAAATCTGAATGGACTTCGCGATGCCAAAAATTATAGTTTGTATACCAATATTAATAAAGCGACTTATGATACATTAATGGCTTTGTCACCAAAAATGACTCGAAGTATAGCTCTAGCTATTATTGACGAACGATCTTATTATCCTTTTTATAATACAGAAGAGTTGAAAACATTTTTGTTTGATAGAAAGGCTTACGGCCTATATAATGATATTCAAGCATTTACTGTATATTACTAGAGTTTGGAAAGGAACGTTATGTTCGTATGAATAAAAAAGTAGTTGTCATGGGAGGAACATTTAATCCAATCCATAACGGTCATATAATGGCGCTTCATGCATTAACAGAGTCATCTGTCTTTGACGAAGTATGGTTAATGCCGTCTGGTATGCCTCCTTATAAGCAGGCGGAATACCAGTCTGTAGATGATCGGTTTAATATGGCAAGATTAGTCACAGCTGAACTTCCGGGCCTTGTTTTGCGCGAAGATGAACGCTATGGTGATCAGCCTTCGTATACTTATAATACGTTACAGACACTTGCAAAGGCATATCCTTCAAATACATTCTATTGGACGATTGGCTATGATAATTTAGAGACCATAGAAGGGTGGAAGGATGGAACAAAACTTTTGTCAGAATATGGTATTGTTCTTATGAATCGTGGTGGCTACAATGTGCAAAAAGCAAGAGAAAAGATACAATACATCCGAGAATCCTATGCAAGTCATATTATTGAAATTGATATGCCTGTTATAGAAATAGCATCGACAGATATACGACGAAGGATTGCGATGAATCAATCAATTATGGGTTATTGCCCGAAGTGTGTTATTGACTATATAAATAAACAGCAGTTATATCAGGCAGTCAGGAACTTGAATTAGGAGGTAATGAAGTGACCTATACAAAGGATGTTTATCAATCACTAAGAGAAAAGATTGTATCGAAGCTAGAAAAACGCTTAACACAAAAGCGTTTTGAGCATACATTACGTGTAGAATCTACAGCGGTTGAATTAACACAAAGGTATGGTGGCGATAGTTATGATGCCAGCATAGCAGCACTTATGCACGATTATGCCAAGAATGACAGTGTTAAGAAAAAGGAAAAATATATTGAAAAATATGGAATTCAACTCTCAGCAGTAGAGCGAGACCGTATTGATCTTACTCATGGAAAAATTGCAGCGGCTATAGCAGAACATAAATATAATATTGATAATGCTTCAATTATTGATGCTATAACCTACCATACCACGGGACGGCCGGGGATGTCTAAACTTGAAAAAATCATCTATATAGCGGATTTCATTGAACCTGGGCGAAGGAGTTTTCAAGGACTTGATAAAGTTCGTGAGCTTGCTTATGAAGATTTAGACCGCTGTTTGATAAAAATTCTTATGTTGACTATAAATCATCTTATGGATAAAGATATGCCCATTGATCCGATAACAGAACAAACCTATGAGTATTACTTTGAACGTTATAATGATGAACATATAGCGCCATAGACCAATATACGTATGTAATATATATTTTTATATAAAATAGAAAGCAGGAATATGAATGAATGAATTAATGAAAGAAGCAGTTAAAGCAATTGATGAGAAGCAAGGACAAGATATACGCGTTATTGACATCAGTGAAATCAGTGTCCTAGCAGATTATTTTATTATTGCTCATGGGAATAATACGCCACAAATTGAAGCTATTGTAGAAAACGTTGATTTTCGTTTGAGCAAGTTAGGTCATGAACCTTTGAATATTGAAGGTGGTCGTAACGGTGGTTGGACGCTTATGGATTATGGCAATATTATTGTACATGTATTTGGAAAAGATGAACGTTTGTTCTATGACTTGGAACGTCTATGGGTTGATGGAAAACCTGTAGTACTAGATTTAGAAGAACAGTAAATAAAAAAAGAATAGTTCGAAATAAATCCCGGATTATGCAATCATGCATAATCCGGGATTTTTACTTGTGACGATTAGTCTGCTGACGTTCGTTTATAAATATATCTGTACACTAATAAGCACGGTATAAACCAACGACTTTGCCTAAAATCATCAATTCCGATGTATAAATAGGAGCCATTGTATCATTCTCCGGTTGTAATCGAATCATATTGTCTTCCTTATAAAAAGTTTTGACAGTAACACTATCATCCAAAAGGGCTACGACGATATCCCGATCAGATGCTGTATCTTGCTTTTCGACGATAAGCATATCATTTTCAAAAATACCTGTGTTGATCATTGATTGCCCTTTGACCTGAACCATAAATAAAGAGGCATTGGAATTTTTGACATAATCTACCGGAATAGGGAAGTAATCTTCAATATTCTCTGTAGCAAGTAAAGGTTCACCGGCGGCAACCTTGCCCACAACAGGGATATTAATCATTTCGTGACGGACTGGTGTAAAACCGTCCTCCATAATCTCAATAGCTCGTGGTTTGGTTGGATCGCGACGAATGTAGCCCTTCTTCTCTAGGCGTTCCAGATGTCCGTGTACCGTTGATGTGGACCGTAGTCCGACGGCCTCACAAATCTCTCTTACTGATGGTGGATAGCCTTTATTTAATAACTCGTTACGAATAAAATCGAGTATACGACGTTGTTTTTCACTTAATGCGTTAGCCATAGTAACACCCCTTGTCTTCAAATATAAGTATAATGATCTTTCTGTTCATAGTATAGCATATTAAAAGCACTTTATCAAACAAATGTTCGTAAAAGTGTTGACAACAAACACCTGTTCGCGTATAATAAATATACAAACAAACGTTCGGGGTGATGATATGAGATATGAAAATTTAGGAAAACGCAGGAACAATTCAATAGCTACAACACTATTAATAACCGGTTCATTGATTGTTGCCATTTCATTAATGATTAGCATTCTATCTAGCACAATAATTGAAGGCTCGAAGGATATCAAGATAGATTATTACAGTATACAGGTGCAACCGGGTGATACCCTTTGGGATATTACAAATCATATGAACACAACAGATTACTATACGGATGACGATTATATCGAAGTGGTTATGTCGATTAACAATTTACAATCCCAGACACTTTATCAAGGTCAGCGATTGACTGTTCCGGTAGTAATTTATCCGGAACAACCGATGCCACCAATTAATGTTGGAACCAAGTAGTGGCGGATGAGTTACTGCAGGTTCATGGTAACACCCTCACACATAATATTATATTCCCTAAGAAGACCCTCTTCACATTTATGAAGAGGGTTTTTCTTTCATATAGATGTTATGTTTGAAAAGAGCTTGATAATGAGAGGACTTGAGGTTACAATAAGGATGAAAGATATTTATGATAGAGAAAGAAGAGGTATACGATTATTAATTATAAAATGACATTAGCCTATGACGGACGACGTTATAAAGGCTTCAGAAAAACCAAAAAAGATGGCGATAAAACAATTCAAGGCAAATTAGAGGAAATCCTCCGCAAAAAATATGAAGCGTCTATTGAGGTAATCGGCGCAGTTAATACGGACCCCGGTGTGAGTGCAAAAGGTCAAGTTGTTAATTTTAAGACGCCCGACAAATCAGGGAATCCTAAAGAAATTTTTGATTATTTTGAGGCTTATCTTCCTCATGATATTGTTGTCATGGATGTTATTATAGAAGATGAACGATTCCATAGTCGTTATATGACAGAGACTGTTACATACACGTATCGGTTATGGAAAAAAGATGCTCTTCATCGTCCCTTATTTGATCGACAGTTAGTGAATCTGATGGACGCTCCATTAGATATAGAAGCGATGAAGCAGGCAGCAGGCTATTATATTGGAGAGCATGATTATAAAGCCTTTACGACAACAAATAAAGCCAAATCATCAGTGAAGCACGTCTATGATGTTGCCATTCAGGAAACACAGAATGACATATGTATTACACTCACTGCGAATGCCTTTCTTTTACACATGGAGAGAATAATGGTCGGAACGTTGATACAAGTTGGGTTAGGTGATAAGCATCCTGAAACAATAAATAGAGCCTTTCGTACACTTAACAGTAAGGATACAGGGCACAAAGTGATGGCAGGAGCCTTGCTATTAGAACGCATTACATTTTCAGATAAATAAAGTTATCTAGAACTTATAAAAACAAGGAACTTCTTATAGGAGTTCTTTATTTTTGTATATCAATATGATATGATAAATAAATATTGATATAAGCAGCATGTGTAGAGGGTAAGGGGTAAAATGTCAGTAATTTTGACAATGCGTTCAATGTATTGAATAATGAGGGAGAGTTGCTATGAATTATTCGGGTAAAGTATACGTTAATCTTGAAAAAAGAAGTATTGAAGCAAAATTGGTTATTCATGTAACCAAGGAAACTCCGTTTGAAGAGCTTATCTTTTATTTACCCAGAGAGACGGATATTAAATCAATATATTCAGACGATATGATTTATTATGAAACCACTATAAAAAGAAAATGGTCACCCTTTATTGCAGGCGATAAAGAGTTGTGTTTACGATTTTCGAAAAAACCGAAGATTATGGAGACAACGATTCGAATGCATTACAAAACGGTATTTGAAGGGCTTACGGCCGGTGGAATGAGTCTAGTGACAGATGATTATATGGAAGTTGGTCTATACGTTCCATGGTTTCCGCTAAGTATAAAGATAGAACCGTCAACTTTTGATGTTCAATTGTTAGGGAATTCCATATACTTTATTGGAGGCTATACGAAAGAATCTGAAGATCGCTGGTATATGAAAGGGAGTGAAGCAGCGATTGGATATCCAATCATTGCATCCAGTTGTTTTAGGACATTAGTAAAGACGGTCCATGAGAGTAACGGAAGGATTCGCATATTTTGGACACCTCAAGTTGACGCATCTAAAAGCGAAAAATTAGGCGACTACATTACAGCTATATTAAATCTGTATACGACCAAATTTGGAGCTGCGGACAATCAGGACTTAGACATTTTATTAACCCCTCGTAAAAATACGGATAGCGGTGGCGGTTATTGTCGGCCGGGACTAATTGTTGTACCATGTGGAGAAAATAGTAGCACAGCAACAAAATATAATATAGGCGATGAGATGGATTATCTATTCAGATATTTGGCTCATGAATTAGCTCACTTATGGTGGAATAAGGCGGCGGTTATGGAGTGGAACAATTGGCTGAAGGAGTCCTTTGCTGAATATTCCTGTTTACAGGCGTTTAAAATATTAATAGATAAAGACCGTTATGAAGAAATGATGGCGGATTATGGTAAACAAACGCAAGAACTTGGAGCAATATATAAGTGTACCGTATTTAATAAGGACTATTTTTCCATATGGTATATGAAAGGACCCTATATCTTATATAAATTGGAAGAACATATGGGAACGGAACGGTTTGATGGGCTTTTGAAAGCTATCCATGAACATAAAATAACGCAAACAAAGGACATTTATCGGATGTTGGATCCTGTGGAAAAGGAATACTTTAAAACATTGATTGAGTCATAAAATGAAAACTAAAAGAAGAAAAACTTTTTATTTGAAATTTATAGTTGATTCTTATCAAGTATATCCTCTATAATGTAAAATAACATTGATACATATTGACACCAAAGAATAGGAGACGAACTATGGAATGGAATTTAGATGCTTTATATACATCCTTTGAATCAGAACAACTCCAGCAAGACATTCAGGAGTTGGAAGCTTATGTGCCTCGTATTACTCAATGGGCGATGACATTAAACCCTGCAGAAAAAGGAGTAGAGGACGCGTTAACAACATATGTAACCTATCAGGAAGCAATTCGTTGCCTTGCGTCAAAACTGGGTGCCTATGCTTCTTTGTCTTTTGCAACGAATACAAAGAATGAAAAAGCCTTGAAGTTAGATGACCGTATACAAAAAATATCCTCAGATTTCACATTACCGTTTACGCTATTTGAAAAATATATAAAGGAACTCTCGAAAGATGCTTTTGAAGAAGCAATTAACCAATCAGATGTTCTGAAAACATACCAATTTCATCTAGAGGAGATTCGACAACAGACAGTTCATATGTTAACGGAACGGGAAGAAGTCCTGTTATCAAAAATGAAGCAAACAGGTTCAGCAGCCTGGTCGACCTTACAAAGTAAAGTCACATCTGAAATGACAGTGACCGTGACAATGAATGGAGAAGAAAAAAAGCTACCGCTTCAATCAGCTAGAAATCTTGCCTTTAATGCAGACCCTGAGGTACGTAAAAATGCATATTTTGCTGAGTTAAAAGCTTATGAGGCTTATGATTCTGTATCAGCAGCGGCCCTTAATGCCATAAAAGGAGAAGTGATTACTGAAGCTGAGTTACGGGGGTTTGAATCACCATTACAAAAAACGTTGAGTGATTCAAGAATGAGTGAAGCCACATTAAATGCTATGTTAGAGGCTATGAAAGAGCGTCTTGATCAATTTAGAACGTATTTGAAGAAAAAAGCAACGTATTTGGGCCATAAAAACGGATTACCATTTTATGATCTCTTTGCCCCAATGAATGCTAATGAAAAAGAAATCACGGTAGAAGAAGCAAAACGTGAGGTGCTGGATAATTTTTATGGTTTTAGTCAGGAGTTAGGTGATTTCGCAAAGAAAGCATTTGATAATGAATGGCTAGATATTTATCCCAAAGAAGGTAAGCGTGGTGGGGCATTTTGCTCGAATTTGGCAGCAATCAAAGAAAGTCGTTTCCTATTAAATTTTACGGGTTATCAGAAGAATGTTATTACAATGGCTCATGAGTTAGGACACGGTTTTCATGGCGAACAGATTTTTAATGAAGCCTTATTAAACAGTCGTTATCCCATGCCTTTAGCAGAAACAGCAAGTATTTTCTGTGAGACCATTATGAAAAAAGCCTTGCTAAAAAAAGCGCAGCCTGAAGAAGCTCTCGGTATATTGGAGTCGTCTATACAAGGCTATAACCAGGTTATTACAGATATTTATTCAAGATACTTATTTGAGACAGCTTTGTTTGAAAAGCGGGAAGACGCATCCCTATCGGCAGAGGAATTAAAAGAGATGATGCTTGAAGCTCAAAAAGAGGCTTATGGTGACGGTTTGGATCCGGATGTGTTGCATCCTTATATGTGGATGAATAAAACCCATTATTATTCAGCAGGCAGAAACTTCTATAACTTCCCTTATGCTTTTGGACTTTTGTTTGCAAAAGGACTGTATAGCAAGTACCAAGAAATGGGTGATGAATTCTTGGAGAAGTACAATGCGCTTCTTAGAGAAACAGGAAAGAATACCATTGAAGGCGTTGCGGCTCAGATGGGTATCGACGTTACCGATAAAGCCTTTTGGCTCTCGTCCCTAGATCAAGTGAATGAAGAAATAGAGCAGTTTGTATCGATTGTAGATAGCTTGTAGAACAGGTGGGACAGATGAAGCGTATAGAAGTATCCGAACAGATTGTTCGCCTCTTTGAAAAACAGCAAAAGGATTTGGGGTATTCCAATCTTACCAGTTACATGAATGACTTAGCTATTCAGCATTTAGGGTTGCCGGTGATGACATCAGCGGATATTGAAAAACTTGTAGAATATGCCATTGAACCATGTTTAGCGAACTATAGCCAAGCCTTTTGGGTACCGGAGACACAGTGCTTTATGATACGCTGGCCAATGCATCTTGTCAAAGATGCCAACTCTTCTTATAAGTCCCTAACATATTGTGTTCAGATAGGCGATGATAACCGCCTATCTATTGAACACACTGTCAAATTTGAAGGGTATACGATAGTCGATAGTGTCAAAGACTATTTGAGAGCTCTTTCGGTTCATTTGAAAGGGTTCGCTTACAAGGAGTATACGAACGATACGTTCGTGTATAAGAGGAATATAGTGAATCATTACAAAGATGACTATTATGGTTATGATGTGAAAACCATTGGGCAGTCTCTTTATGAGGAAATAACACAGATAATAGAAGCATTAAATACATATTATATAAACCCATGAATGATAGAGGCTATACACGAATAATAGTCCTAGTGGTGTTATCTGCAGAGCCATCCGTAAGGATGGCTTCGTTATTGCTGAAAGGCTGAAGATCCAATTGCTGTGAATAGATGTCTGAAATCTGATGAGCGGCATCCACAAAGGGTGGGTTTGTATAATGGGGGATCGGATAAAAGGATATGAGGCCTAATCCGGAAAAATCCTCAAGGTCAGAAGCCTTTGTTGAAGTATCCATATTACGAATATAGGCAATATTCGGTGAAGCGATAATGGCACCGGCAGACTCTCCGATATAAAGTTTACCGTTGTTAACAGCTTCGATAATAAGTTGGATGGTACCCGTACGTTTCATCTCCTGAAGCAAATAGAAGGTATTGCCTCCGGTTATATAGATGAAGTCATTCGTTCTAATTTTGTTGGAAATGTCTTCATAGGAAGCTGTTGCAATATCAAGAATGTCGATGATTAAGCCCATTGATTGAAGGGCTTTTTTTCCTTCCTCAACGTAGAAGACAACTTCCTCAACATTGCTAGCAGTAGGAATAAACGTGACAGAGCTACCTTTTAGATGTTTTGCATAGGCTAAGAAGGCGTCAGTGACTTCGTAAAACGATGATGCCAAAAATATTTTTTTCATAATGAAAATCCTTTCTTTATCGTTGAGGTAAAATGAGTGGCCTCAACAAGTAAATGCATAATCTATAATGGTGTTTCTTCTGTTATACTATACCTTATAAAGGTGTCAAGAAATGAAACCGTTTGTCCGAAAGGATATGTATTATGAATAAATCAGAACGTTTAAATGATATGCTTCTCTATCTAAACGATAAGAAGACCTTTAACTTGCATACGCTTATGGAAAAATACACGATTTCTAAAAGTACAGCTCTTAGAGACATTCAATCCTTAGAAAAAATCGGTATGCCCATCTATTCAACTATGGGAAGAAACGGGCAGTATCATATTGTGGCGAATCGCTTGTTATCCCCCATAGTCTTTACTATGAATGAGGTCAACGCCTTATATTTTTCGATGCAGACGCTAGAAGGGTATCAGTCAACTCCCTTTCATGTGGATTTTATTACCTCGAAGAAAAAATTTGAAGGATGTCTATCAGGTGAACGCATTAACAAGTTAAGAAAAATGGAAACCGTTTTAAGTTTAGGCCAGCACACATATGATGTGATGTGTAACTCGTTGGCTGATATCGTTGGAAGGGCTATAGATGAAACGGTATGTTCTGTTGCCTATGAAAAAAATGGCGAGACAAGAGAATACATCGGTCAATTTCATGGAGTAACATCCTCCTATGGGCAATGGTATGTCAATATATATAATTTTGAAAGAAAGAAACCTCAGGTATTGCGATGTGATCGGATAAGATCGATTACTCCTTGTAAAGAATATACGTCCATTCCCCTTCTTGAATTGAAACAGTTAGCGAAGGAAGGTTATCGCCATGAAGATGCTATAGATTTTGAGATTGAAGTAACACAAGCCGGTGTAGATATATTTCGAAAAGAATCCTACCCATCTATGACGTTGTTTCAAGAGAGGGGGCATTATTTTATAAGAGGGTATTATAACAAAGGGGAAGAGAATTTCATTGCAACCTATTGCGTTGGTTTTGGTGAAACCATTATTTCTATAAATCCGATGACGTTGAAGAAACATATGATGACGCATTTAGATAATTTGATGAATTATTATCGCTCGGTTAATGGGTAACATATGAAAGACGAAATTTCACGAAAAAGATAGATGCAATTACCTTGGAGTATAAAAGCAAAGGGTTTATAAGGCTTAATATAGCATGGATGTAGAAAAGTGATTAGGGCTCTGAAAAAACACGAAAAAACCGCTGTAAAAGAGGCGACTATCTGATAGGTGACAGGTAGTTGTTTTTTTTTGCTATTGGAAAGTCGCTTTGCTTATCGGATTGCTAAAAATGACGAGAATATCGCATGCGACATTGAATAAGGTAATATGCGACATTAAAATATGCATGATTTTAGGAATAGATCTAAAAGTCTCTAAACCCTCTAAAATAGGCAGTTTAGGGCAGTTTTTAAGATGAAAATTAAAGTCGCATAACTATAATGTTATGCGACTTTAACTTGTGAGTGGAATAAGAGTGTGCTATAGTAGGTAAGTGGTAACGATACAAGACATTTATTCATGACATTAACGACGACGAAGAGGCAATTAACATACAATAGGATATCAATAAGCGAGGGACGTTATGACCATACAACAATTAGAACATTACAAAGACGAGTATTTACGATTTTTGAAAATCCAATTGGCATCAGAGAGTACCATTAAAACTAAAATGTATAGTTTGAATAAATTTATAAATGTACTTCGACCATTACCTATAGAAAGTATGAGTGAGTATGACATTGTCTATACCTATTTGGAGCATTTGGCAGATAGTACCTTAAGCCGACAAACAATTTCCTATCATAGAAAATTTTTGAAATCCTTTTTATACTATCTCTATGACCACCGTTATATTGAGAATAACTTAGGAAGAGATATACGGGGGATAAAGGTGGATAAGAAGGAGCCGACAGCGCTGTCACCGGATGATATTAAACTGGTTTCAGATAAGCTTAATCAAGGATTGAATTTTTATTTGACCCGTCTTTTAGAAAGTTCAGAATCTGAACAAAAAGTGGCTTATGGTGAGTATTATGTCTATTATAGGAATTACCTCATGTTCTACACCCTCCTATATACAGGGATTCGGGTGTCTGAACTTGTAACGATTCGTAGGCAAGATATTAATTTTATGGAAAAAACGATTAGCTTTTATTCTAAAAAAGTTCGTAAATACCGTAAAAATCCTGTATTAAATAACTACCTGGATATTGCCCGTAACTTTTATGATGTAACGGCAAAATTTGATCAAGTGTATGGCTGTGATTATTTGAAACGCTCGGACTATCTTTTTTATTCACGAAAAGACACATCCAAACCCATGACGACACGCCAAGTGGAGCGCATTTTCAAGCAAATTTTTGGTACGCTGCATATGGATTATACACCCCATTCTATTCGACATAGTTTTGGATCCTTGACATCAGCTATAGATTTGAATAGTTCTTCTGAGCTATTATCCCACAGTAGTAAGCTAACGACAGCAAGGTATTATGCCCATTCCTTAGGAATGAAGCGGAGAAGGAATGTTTTGGAAGAAGCCTTTAAGTTTATGGATGAATAGAATAGAAGTAAAGAGATACAACGCGAGAAATGAGGAGACATAATAAAGTTATGGTAAACCAATATGAAAAGGAAGAGTCGAATTGGCTTCAAGGATAAATGAAACTCACTTCGGTTGACATAATATAATTATGGTGAACTAGTTAAGGAATATCTTAAAAAGAAGATCTAATGCAGTAGAAGTAGCGACGATAAATCATAAATAGGAAGACCACCAATAAAAAAATCAGCCGGCTTGTCCTCGTAACGTTTAAGTTGCGATTTAAGCTGCTGATTTTTTTTGCCCTTTCTAGAATAGGCTTTTGGATTCTTGTGATAGCCGGTGCCACTTTTGACAATGCCGTCATTACGATTGAGTTTGCCGGAACGGTTCATGAGTAACGCTTTTCCGGAAATAGTTCCTATAACTTCTTTTTTCTTTTTCATAGAAATCTTCCTTTTCTGTATAATTTTATAGGTATAAGTATACGTGGAATTTTCGAAGAAGTCAAATGACAGTTCTATAACAAAATAAAGAATATAGGGTAACATAAATATATTATGGTAAATCTAGACTGGCATCATAAGCGTATATATAGTAGATATTTGTTATATGGAATAAGCGTAGAGTCTTTTTTTAATCTTAATAATATGCTATTATAACATATAAAGTAGATGGGCGTATGAGGAGGCTAAGGGAGAGCTATACAGAGAGTTGTATCTATACTGTTTCTAAGAAGTTTACAGATATTCTGATAATTAAATAAAAAGCCATGCATACAAATTCATGAAATAAGGGATATTTCGTGTGCTATTATGTGCTCGCACCATATATAAGAGAGAGGATGGCTATTTAGGACAGATTTTAACAAGGTAGCATGGGATGACCGTGTGTTTGATCAATGGGAGAGGTTTAATTCGCCAAGTGCTGGTTAAAACGCATGTACTAAAGGATGGAGGGAACTAGGATGGATGATTCAAATAGAAAAAAATATTATGTTATACTGGCTATTATATTAATGATTGGTACAATGCTTATTACTAAATGGGGGTTGGACGTTGAAGCTAAAGAAGAAAAGCTTGAACAGGATGTCTTAGAATTACAATATGTTTCCAAGCTCATGGATGATTTTATGGATAAGATAGATGAGGAAAAGTATGGTCAATCCTTTGTTGTCTTAGGTAAAATAAAGGCGGCCAGTACGTCGACTTTGTATCATCTGGTAGGTGATTATAGGAATGTCACCGAAGATAAACAAAAGATTGGCTGCCTCCTGTCGGAGATTTATTTTTATGCAGATATCTATTCTTATGATATCACAAAGACAGAGCGACTTTCTAAAGTATATGCGGAATTTGATCGCATGAATGAAGTGTTAAGGGAGATAAGAAAACCATATACCTCAACAAAAGATCGCTATCAACATTTAGTAGAAGGTATAGAAAATGACCTGGATTTGAGATATTCTGTTCCTAGAAGTAGTGAGTTTGAACAATATTATCTTTGGTAGGTAAGATAAGGGTGGAGAAGATTGGAATAAAAGCAAATAATGATTCTCGGCTAGTTGAGTTATGAGGGGCTTCTCTTGTTTCTCCTTGTAATGGTGAAAAATGGATGGAAATGTAGGACAAGGTTCCTTTTAATAGGGATAATGGAGAAGGAGTATAAAGTAATGAAGAAGGTATTTTTAATGACCGTAAGTCTTTTGTTTCTTGTATCGTGTTCAAAGATGTATTCAGAAGATTCGCAAGGAGCTTTATATAATCATGAGAATACGGTTGAAAAGAATGAGAATATAGCAACGACAGAATCAGATGAAAAAGATAGTGTAGAGGAAGGTCCACTCTATGCATCGAGTGATAGAGTTATTAATCGTCTAACCCTGGATCATAACAAGAAGGTCTTCGCTCATCTGTTGGAAAACCAGATTGATGTATATAGCTATTTTGAAGAAGGTAATCTTGTTATTAAGGGAAAGCATATCGTGGACAAAAAAATGGAAGTTCCTGAATTTAAGTATGCTATAGATGAGTTAGAGGTTTTTGGAATAAGCAGTGCAGTGTTGGGAATGAATTCGGATGAAGGACTCGTCCTACATAATATATATATTGAGAATAATCAGATTTCGGAAACAAGTATTGACGATGATTTATCTGGTTATGTCGGTTATTTTATTGAAACAATTGAGGATATTCCAGACCCCAGACAATATTCAAGTGTTTTACAGGATGTGACGTTTGTTGGATGTATGAAGTCAAATCAAAATTACATTTTGTCAATATGCAATAGTACACCTTTCCAAAAAGTACCAGTAGATGGTAAGGTGGTGGATGTTTTATATTTGCCATCGAATATGTATGTTTTTGCAGTATTGACGGATGATAGTCATATAAATCTCTATGTTATGGATAGAGAAATGAATCTTCTGTGGAAGACAGATTATAAACTCGATAAGGGCATGGAATATGGAGGATTAGTTGTCAATGAGTATGATTCGTGTTTCATGATTATTAATGGGCAAGACAATACAGGTAAAATTATAAAGTACAAAATGAGTAATCAAACCCATGAGCTAAGTGTTGATTATAACTTCTCGATTGAATGCATCAGTGATGATGGAAATACATATGCTATTGGTGTTAAAAACCAAGATGGTACGCATCAGGTTATTGTATGCAATAGAAACTTTGATATACTTGACCATATTGATTTAGGAAATGATCCGGACATGCATTTTGAAGATATAACATTTTATTACAACTCCGATTTAGCAGATAAACAATATATTGGCACAACACTTTGTACCAACCAAGAACGAGTTCGACTTATACTTGATGTTAGGAATTCTTATGATTCTAAGCAACTTATTCATATTCCCAAAAAGTTTCGAGTTAATTGTGACCCCAACAAACATATCACACCTGCATGGGACGATACAGACTTTGATAAATATGTAAGATATAATTTTGATCAAATTAAGGAGATATTTATTTATCCGTACACAGGGATTTTAAAAATAGAAGGAGACATTTATTATTATTGCGATGATTTAATTACAAAAGTATCCAACATTCCGTTTGACGATGAGCATTTGAATGTCTATAAAATTGATGATGAAGTTCTATTGTTTTACAAAAATGACAAGTACATTGGATCCTATAGCGTACTTGGAGATGAGCAAGTAGAAGCGTTTTATAATCAAGTGTTACAAAATGATTCAATCATTCAATATCATTATATCGATGACGAGGCAGAACATATTCTAGCGGTCACTAAAGAAAGCATTATTTTATTGGATTTAGAAAATCAAGAAATACAGAAGTATGATAATACATTGGATTCAAGTTACAAGGAAACGCTAACCTTATATTATGAGGGTGATAAAATCTATCTATATAATCGGCAGTTTTTCTATGCTTTCAATGAGGAAAGCCAAACCTTTGTAGAATCACCCCTCGATGATAATTTTAATTACCAATTGTTTATAAAAAACAATGATGTTTTCCTCTATTATAGTGATACGCTTTACAAGCTTGATAGGAAGGACAAACGTCTAAACAGGATTGATATACCGGAGAAATTAAGGAATAATGTCTACAACAAATTCTCCTACCTTCAACCTTTGAAGAACAACTTGTATTGGGGCGATTATATTTATGACATTCATGCAAACAAATTCATAAAAAAATCCCATCACGAAAGTCAACCCTTTGAAGGTATTATAAGGGATAAATGGTATGTATATGATCAGTATGGTGATGTTGATAGTATAGAGGATGTCGTATTCTATAAGGATAATTATCTTCCGTATACAATTAATGGAGAATCCTTTGCGTTGCTCGATTACAAGGAAATTGATGATACAGAATATTTTATTGAATATGGAAGTAATAACCTTTATATGAATAAGGAAAGCGGGCTTATAAAATTAACCGATAGACGCATTCGAGTTTTTAATCGAAAGGCGGATGCCCTCGTTTATTCCGGCTTTTATCCGGAAGATAATTTATATCTCTATAGTCTGTCATCACAGACAGAAAAGATGCTCTTTGATGGGCCGGTTGATAATATTTATATGATGGATGGGGATATCTATTTCCTCAGTTTGGGAGATCGAGAGGTGTTCAAGTATAATCTCGAATCTCAAAAACTAACATCATTGACAGAAGATAAAGAGGTGCAATCGTTTTATTTGGTAGGCTCTAAGATTGCATATGAAGCAAAGGGCAAAATCTATGTAGCGGATATTAATAATCGAACCGCTATGAAGTCGATTGAAGGGAAAATTGTGGCCTTTAGGGAGAAAAACAAAGAATTTATTTGTAAGTACAATAGTCTTGTATTTGGTTATGAAATAGAATCGGATAAGTATCAAGTGTATGATTATGATGGATACATGGTTTCAGTAGAAGCAGCTATCGCTAACAAATTACTATATTACGGCGAGTCCACCTACTTTGTCCAAGATATTGAAGTTAAAGGATTGGAAGATACCGTTTATGATAGCTATGCATATTCACTGAATGATACCTTCGAAATACTCGATATTGGAGAGTTTATGAGCGTATCCATATATATCAAAAATAAGATAACGAATGAACATTATTCTATAACGGATGCCGATGATATTTATGTAGACGGTGAATACTTTGTTGATGCATACATACTGCTTCTACATGATGGTGAATCGGTTTATTATAAGAAAGTAGATAATTCTGTTGCACAAGGCTTTATCTGGATGAAATACACTCCGGGTTCCAATGAAAGCATTCCGGTTGATAGTGTAGAAGAGGAAGGAAAGGTTATAATTAAATGTTCCATACGTGGCGCATGACAACATAGAATTAGAGTATTAGCTGTAAAGTGCGATAAAGTTACTTTTGTTCTTCGAATAAATATGATATGATAAGAGTGTAAATTTTCGGTTAGGGGAAAAATGAGGGAAAACACCGTGGATAACAAATGCCTGAATAATAACTTCAATTTCTCATATAACTGAATATAGGGAAAAAGATGACATAGGGAGGTATATTATGGCAGATAAAACAGATATTCTAGGATTTGGCACAAGTGGTATTTTTCAAGTGGTCGCGCAGTTCGTTGCGGTTATCATTGCTATTGGTATTATGGCTTTGATTGTTTATTGTTGCATTCTTCTAATTCGTGTGTTGAAAAAGAAAGAGAAACAACTCGACAATGAAATGGCAACAAGAAAAAAGCAAGAGGATCTATAAGCGCGTCACAACACCCTTTGGGGGATTAGATTTGAATATATGGATATACAAAGTATTTAGAATCAACTTATATAGTGTTATAGGTTGATTCTAATATTTTTACGTCAAGATAGTATGGAGATCCGGGATATAGAAGTTATATAATGCTTTTATGACAATTCAAACGATTATTTGTATCGTTGAATCTGCATATATAGAAAAGGCTCAACATATAGATTAGAATAAATAAAGGTTATTAATTAGGAGCTATTTACAGACTCAAAAAAACGAAGGTCAGGACACGATTAAAAACGAAAGGAAAGTAGGATATGAGGGTTGATTTGTTCGCGAAAAATGATAAAGATCAAACGAAGAATAAATTTTCAAGTATGATGCAGGCAGGAATAGATAAAAAATCTTTTGCTATGTATTTTGGTGGAGGAGAGATATGGTTCGAACATTTAGATGGCATGTATGGGCTGAAAGATCAAGTTATAGAAAAGTTTACTAAAGACTTACCTAAAATAACTAGAGTATCAGCACCTTCATTGATTGCAGTAAATCTGGATCAAACACGGGTTGATTCAAAAATAATAGACTTAATATCAGGGAGCTTTATAGATAATGAAGCGTATATACATAAAGTGGTTTTTGTTGGATTAGATAATAAAGCAAGGAAGTCAATGATAATTGCCTTCAAAAAAAGAAAAAGTGACTACCATTTTTCAGTTAATTATATAAATGATTTTGAAAAAGCTAAAGAATGGTTAGTAAATAGATAGATTAACAAAGTATAATCATTATAGAAAATATTGATGAAGAAAAGGAGAGGTCATGAATCGGATAAAGAATCGAAAAAAAATGAACGAAGGAAATGCGTTAATTGTTATTAAACTATTGTTGATAGTAGGTGTTATCGTTATATCTATAATGAGTTTTATAGGGGTAGAACAAATCGATAGAATTACATTTCCACTGTTAGCAGTCCTTCTTGTCATCAATGCAACAGAAAATATAAAACAAACGAAAGTTCTTAGCTATATAAGTTATGGAGTGGCACTTTTTTTGATAGCTATATCGGTAATGAAGTGGTTTGGTTGATGATGGATCAAATGGATCAAGAACAAAAAAATAGAATGGCAATAGGGGAGATTACGAATGAAATTAAAAGAGATTGTTACGAACACGGACTTTGACAGTTTTTATCAATGTTTGCTGGAACATTACGATAGAGCCCATACAATAGAAAAAGATAGGATACGTACAGGGTATGAAGACTTAAAACGTTTAGAAGCCCATGAAGGTGAAAATGAGTTTACTATTTTGATACAAATCATTGAGGAAAATGGTGAAAAATATTTTGATGTCTCAGGTGTGGAAAAAAATGATAGTGAATTATACTCCCTTGTATTTGCAGAGTGGGAAGAGTGGTTAGCCTATGATATTGACAAAGAGAATCTCCGTTCGTTTAGCAATACGGAAATATTAGTACATTGCTATTGGGAAATGAGTTGGATGGGATGGAACTATGAAGAGGTTAAGAAAAATGGTGAAATCTTAAGGTTTGAAACAGAATTACGCGAGGAGTATATGACGCACATTGAAGAACTCAAAATGAAGAATGCATTGGTAGAAGACACCTTCTTAAAAAAAATGCTAGATTCCTATGTATTAGCAAAAACTGAAAATCTCAAAACAGATATAGAAATAATGATTGAAGAATTACTTGAATCATCGATGCTAACGGTGCAGCAAGTGGATGCTATTCGTCATGTTATCCAAGATGAGGATGTCATCATAGCTATTGAGTCCGTTTTATAGGCGCAATAAATAGGCGAGCCTTACCACCTGCTGTTGTGTAGCAAATAGAGGGGAGCTTAAAAATGTTTTGGACAATATAATAAGAGAAATTAAATATATAAGAAAAATTGAATATTTTATTGCATGTATCGAAATCATATATTTAGTAATCGCCTATATCATTCTGATACGGATTCAACCTCAGTCATTGAGTATAGAGAATGTGTCGACACAATTGATTTTGGGATATGTGTTACTTATTTCAGTCACTTTTATTATAAAGAAACATTTACATAACCGTCAAATGCACATACAAGAAGTGGATAGACTGATATCGGATTCTCATTGGATGAAGATAGTACCCTATATGTTGATTATCGGTGTCGATAGTGTTTTTGTTCTAATGGCTTTGAATGGATTATATATCTATAGTTTTTTGATATACTTAATATTCCAAGGTGGGATGTATTTGGTTAATAAAGACGAACTCTATGTGAATGACACGCTTTTTATTAAAGGAAATCAGACCGTTTTTCTTGACCGTGTGACTCGATTCCGGTCGGATGCCTACTATACGGTATATTTACACATGGAAGACGGAAATTATCCGGTCAGTTTCTGGTCAGAGAGAAAATACAATGCATTTATCGAGTATCTAAGATGTCATGTAGCAGTTTTAGAAATTACAGATTAAGAGTTTCTCCCATAGTATAAATGACCGGACCGATTTGTCTGTTCATCATCGAGGGAAGTTTATTATTTGTAATTTAGTTAAAATGAAGAAGCAAAGAAGAGGAGTGGTTTTATGAAAGAGATTCAAGAAAATTGGGATAAGATGTCAAGGGCATATGAAGACTTTACATGTGGTGTTGATTCCTATAGTTATGCTATAGAATGGCCTTGCATAAATGGACTATTACCGGATCTATATAATAAGAAAATATTGGATTTGGGATGTGGTACCGGTCGATTTAGCTTTCTATTTGAAGAAAAAAGGCCATCATTTATTTTAGGTATTGATATCTCAGAAAAGATGTTAGACATTGCGAAAGAAAAAGCTGATAGAATTAAATCAAAAGTTAACTTCGTTAATGGAGATATGAGTCATGTTAAAGAGATCACGAATCAAAAATTTGATTTCATTTTTTCGTCAACGACACTTCATTACATAGAGGACTTAGACAATATGTTTTCCCAAATATCGACCTTACTAGAAAATGATGGGGTTTGCATTATTTCAGTGATGCATCCTGTTTATACGGCACAATATCCGGTAATGAAGAACGGTGTGTTTCCTTCAGATGAAGAGTGGAGCGTAAGATATTTAGACAAAAGAAAACGTGCTTATATTCAGCCATGGATTGAATACAACAACGCAATTGATAATTATTTAAGTACGAGTTATCATCATACTATTAGCGATTATTTTAATGCCGTTATTCATGCTAATTTGAAAGTGGAAAGAGTTGAAGAACCATACCCTCCAGAAGCATGGAAACAAGAGTTTTTTAACAGATATGATGCATTTATAGAAACGCCTAGTTATATGATATTGAAATTAACAAAGCACTAGTGTTATAGGAAGGTGATATGATGATTGAAATCAAAAGGATTACCGAAGCAAACAAGAATGATATTAACATTCCAAATGAACCATTTACTCTGTGGGGAAGAATGATACCAACGTATGATGGCAATAGATGGAATTATTCAGAAGAATTATTTGAAAAAAAAGAAATCAGGGAGATGATATTTCCCGATGAAAACTATGATTTTAATGCAAGAAAAACCGAGTGCTTCTTTGTTGGGGCATATAATGAAGAGGGTGAATGTGTAGGTCTTGCCGTTTACAAACATGACTGGTTAAAGTATATCTATCTTGAAGATATAAAAGTATGTAAAGCATATCGAGGGTATAGTATTGGAAAGCGTTTGTTGGACGAGGGGAAAAAGATTGCAAGAGATAACAATTATGACGGAATTTATACGATTGCTCAAGACAACAATCTTTCAGCGTGTTTGTTTTATATAAACTTCGGATTTGTCATAGGCGGGTTTAATACACATGAATATAAAGGGACGAGTCAGGCTGATAAGAGCAATATTTATTTCTATTTAGATGCATAAAATGGAACGATATAGAGTTATCTAGAGCCTGTATTGAAATTCCATTGGTGACAGTGATAGGAGGATTCTTATGAATAAATGGTATGATGAAGAATATGAGTGGACAATTGAAGTAACAGGATTTCTGCGCGGCGATAGTACGGTTAATTATTGTAGGAATGGCGAGGAAATTGGCGATAAATATAGGTGTACATATGGTTGTCCTGTGAATGAAGACGGACAGGGAATATGTTCAAAAGTCATGATGATGATGTTTCCGATAATGGAAGCGGTAAGAAGTGGTGGTGACTTAGAGTATATTGGAGGGAGTAGTAAATACTCTAAGGATATTGTTTGTCCGGATGGTTGCGTTCTATTTAAAATGACAGCATCCCCCCTGGGAAACGAAAATTTTTATAAAGGAGAATTTTATGAATAAAAATAATATAGTATCTACAATGTCTGAGATAGAGCAATTGGAATTGGAATTAACGGTGTTGAATTCAAAGAGAGCATTAGCACCCATTGAAAAAGAGTTAACCATCCAAAAAATAGGTGGGAGTACATTAATCATTGATAAAAAATCACCCAAATCCGGTTATTATAATCGAGTTAAAGGGTTTGGAGAAAGAGACATAAATAACCTTGAAAAGATACTCGCCCTATATCGTCATGAGAACATAGAGCCTTTTTTTGAAATGACACCGAATAATATAACAGAAGATGTTTCAAGAGCGCTAAATAAGGAAGGTTATGTACCGATAGAGCAATTGGTCTATATGGAGTCGAAAGCATTTGAGTTTACACAGAGAGAGTCGCCCATTGAGATTGTTAAGGTCTCAGAGGAAACTGCTGAAGAATTTGTACACATTATTGAATTATCCAATGGAGGCATGGATATCAGTAAAGAGGTCATTGATAATAAAAAACATTACTTTTATGAGCCTTATTTTCATAATTATATTGCATATGATGAAGGCGAAGTAGCAGGCATTGGGTCTATGTTTGTCCATCATAATGTAGGGTATATCGCCAATGATTATACCTTTGAAGAAGCAAGAGGACGAGGCTGTCAAAAGATGCTCTTGGCCCACCGAATGAATGAGGCTATAACCTTAGGCTTAGAGCGACTTTATACAGATGTGGAATTTGGAAGTATTAGCCATAATAATATGAAGAAACTTGGCTTTGAAGACATCTATACAAGTTCTTTTTGGTCAAAATAGCAAGGGCGTATTATGAACACGCCCTTACACTAGTTTAGGAGCTGAATCTTATCCCGAAGATTATTGGTATAGGCCATTTGCCCATCAACAGTTATTACAATGGCACCCATGCCGGGTAGAGACGTCACTGTTTGAAAAATGGTCCTTATATCTAGAGCAAATAATTTGGTAGTATATAGATCACATGCCAAAGACGTATCGGCAATAATGGTAAGAGAGGCCAAGTTAGAGGCAATAGGGTACCCTGTTGTTGTGTCAAATATATGATGAAAGCTTTGGCCATCCTTTTCATAATGCCGTTCATAGACACCGGACGTAACGACAGATTGGTTATGGATGTTAACGGCAGCAACCGAATTTCCTCGTGGGAGTAGGGGATTCTGTATTCCAACTGCCCAATTGTCGTTATCTGACGGTGAATTTCCATAAACAAGAACATTTCCACCAATATCGATCATGGCTGATTGAGGGCCATGTTCTTTGAAAAAGTCCATGATTTTATCACTAAAATAGCCTTTTGCTATAGCGCCCAAGTCGATTTCCATCCCCTTTTTTTCTAAATAAACACGCTTATTCTCATCATCCAACACAATGAAGTGTGGATTTAGTCGATGAAGAATTTGATCGATTTCCTGCTTTTCCGGAATTCTAGCTTCCTTGAAGCCAATACGCCACAACTTGATGAGAGGTCCTATAGCAATGTTTAAGAAACTCTGAGGGTCACAACTATGTTGCTTTCCGATTTTAATGAGCTCAAAGAGTTCCGGGTCTACCTCTTGAGGGCATACGCCGGCGGATTGTTTCAATAAAGCAAGTTGTGAGGTGTCGCTATTGGCACTAAAAATATGTTCATAGCGAGTGAGTAGAGTACAAGCCTCCTTGACGATGGCTTCAGCATCCTTCCCTTTATAGTAGAGCGTGATTTTTGTTCCCATTTGATGTAGTATCTGTGTGTATTCAGGCATGGCTATCTCCAATCGTATTGTTCTCATCTTTTTGAAGTACAAATGAATCAATTAAGTCCTTATCGATAGAGGTTAAGACCTTTTTAGTATCATAGGCAATAAAATAATCTAGATTCAACTCCTCTTTCGGAATCGGATATATGTTATAGGCTTCCGGATTCGGATGTAAGGACAAGCTTTCAGGAATAAACGTAACACCCAAGTTCCCCATGGATAGTTTTTTAACACTATAGATTTCACTGCTTTCTAAGACAATATTGGCTTCAATCTTATAAACACTTAAGAGTTGATCCAGTTGTTTTCGAATGGCAGAACCTTTTGATGTCAATACAAGGGGTTGGCTTAATAGCTCCGATAGGTTCATCGAACCTTCAGGAATGACAGCAATATTGCGTTCATATAAGTTGCTTGAATTTGGAATAATGGCATAATAGCGATGGAGTCCCCAACTTATAGCCGTAAAATTAGGCGATATATTGCTGGAATTTTGTCCAATCCAAAAATCTAGTTCACCATTTTGAAGTTGACGTTCATTTGTTTCTGGAAGATCTTCAAAGAGTTCGATGTGACATTGAGGATTTGCACTAAGAAACTGAGGGATAAAAAGGGGAAGAAGATAGGTTCCTAGACTAGGTAAGACACCAATCTTTATGATGGTTTTGTCCATATCGTTCATAGCGGTTAAATCACGCATTAATTTCGCATGTTTTTTTTCTAAAGAGGTTAAGTATTCATAGTAGACTTTCCCTTGCTCTGTCAGGCGATAGGGAAGTTTACTTCTATTGATGAGCTCGCATTGAAGCTGTTTTTCAATACGCTTTATCACTTGGGTTAAATAGGGCTGTGAAATATAGAGGGATTGTGCAGCTTTCCCATAATTGCTATATTTTAAGAGTGCATCAATGTAATATAAGGTGTTTTGATTATGATATGTTGACATATAGAATCATCCTTTAGGCCTCAAAAGGGCGTGTTTGCTCGATTATAACAAATTTGTTATGGAAATTCAATAGATAGTAATTAGATATAACGGGGAAATTATGTTAATATAATATCAAAGTTTAACAAGAAAATGTTCGAGATAGAAAGGTGAAGAATATGAAATATTTAGCAATTGTAGGGACCAATTCAGATGTCTCAACGAATCGTATGCTGCTTCAATTTATGCAAAAACACTTCCAGAGTGAGGCAGATATTCAAGTACGCGAAATAAAGGACTTACCTGCTTTCTATGAAGCTGACGACGAGGATATTCCGGATAGTGTACAGCAATTATCCGAAGACATAGTGGCTTCAGATGGCGTAATTATAGCAACACCCGAGTACGATCATGCCATTCCGGCAGTGTTAAAGAGTGCCCTTGAATGGATTAGTTATACAAGTCAAGCGCTTATGGATAAGCCGGTATTAATTGTAGGGGCATCTCACGGGAACTTAGGATCTTCAAGGGCCCAAGCCCATCTTCGACAAATTTTGGACTCTCCGGAATTAGCAGCTCGAATCATGCCTAGTAGTGAGTTCTTATTGGGACGTTCTCAAAGTGCTTTTAACGGTGGCGGTGACCTTGTTTTTGATCATAAATTACTAGAGTTAGATGAAATTTTTAGAGAATTTTTACTGTTCACTGAATTAATAGCACGATTATTAGACGATAAAGTGGCAGCAAAGAAAGACAAAAAATTCACATGGCAAGAAAGGTAGGACAAGACATATGAAGTTTATTGCAATTGTCGGAACAAGCTCGAAGAAGTCATATAACCGTACACTTCTTCATTTTATGAAAGATTATTTTGCTCCTAAAGCTGAGATTGAGATTCTTGAAATTAAAGATGTTCCCATGTTCAATCAATCAGATAACCAATCAAACAGTCCCATTATTCGGATGTTTGATGAGAAAATCACAGAATGCGATGGAGTTATTATAGCGACACCTGAATACAACCATTCTATTCCATCTAGTTTAAAAAGCCTTCTTGAATGGTTGAGTTTTGACCTTCACCCATTTGCTGGCAAACCGGTTATGATAGTAGGTGCTTCCTTAGATGTACAAGGTTCCTCTCGTGCACAACTTCATCTTCGACAAATTTTAGATGCACCCGGGGTTGATGCTAATGTTATGCCGGGGTATGAATTCCTACTGGGAAGAGCCCATACAGCATTTGATGAAGAGGGTAAGTTAAATAATGAGAATACGGTTGACTTCTTGGAAGTATGTTTCTTACGTTTTATGCGTTTTGCTCAAATTTCCAATCAACTCAATGAAGAAGAAGAGTTTTCCTTTAATCCCGGTGTATATGAAGTTCATGCTATGGGACATGGTGGGGCATTACCAATCAAAGTTGAGTTTAGCGAGAAGAAGATTGAGAGCATTGATATCGATCGAGAAGGAGAAACAGAGGGCCTTGCGGATGTTGTTTTTGTTCGTATTCCGGATAAAATCATAGAAGGTCAAACGTTAAATGTGGATACCCTTTCAGGCGCATCCGAAACAAGTAATGCCGTTATTGATGGTGTTGCTAAAGCGGTTAAACTTGCCGGCGTAAATCCGGATATTTTGAAACGACGTCCAAAACCTGCAAGTAGCCTTAATAGAGAAGATGAAGAATACTCCTGCGATGTTGTCGTTGTAGGTGGTGGTGGTGCCGGATTAAGTGCTGCGGCAACTATTTTACAAAGTGGAAAGAGTGCCATCGTCGTTGAAAAATATCCTGCTGTTGGTGGGAACACGATTCGTTCCGGTGGACCAATCAATGCAGCTGACCCTGAATGGCAACAAGGATTCCAAGAAAATCCCGGAGAACGAACAACCATTCAAGAACTTCTAGCGACCGATGAGAGTCTTATTCATCCGGAGTACCTTGAAGATTTCCATGCTCTTAAGGACGAATTTAATGCCTATCAAGAGAAATTTGGAGAAAATAAGGGGCATCTGTTTGATTCTCCATTGCTTCATAGAATACAAACATACTTTGGCGGTAAACGAACAGACCTTCAAGGAAATAACATCTATGGACAATATGATTTGGTGAAAATCATGACGGATAGAGCCCTTGAAAGTGTTCATTGGTTAGAAGAAATAGGTGTTGAATATGACAAAGAGATTGTTTTTGCACCTGTCGGAGCTCTATGGCGTCGTGGCCACAAGCCTAAAAAGACATATGGAACAGCATTTATCTTAGCATTAACGAAATATATTGAAGACAATTCGGGTAAAATTATTACAGATAGCCCAGTAGATGAGTTTATACTCGAAGACGGCGAAATCAAAGGATTGATTGCAACCGGTGTTAACGGACAAAAAATCACGGTCCATGCAAAGGCTGTTGTTCTTGCAAGTGGTGGTTTTGGCGCAAATACAAAGATGTTAAAAGAATACAATACCTATTGGAGTCATATAGATGATAACATTCGAACAACGAATTCCTATGCTATGACAGGGGATGGTATTCGATTAGGACAAACGGTAGGTGCCGGATTAACAGGTATGGGCTTTACACAAATGATGCCTGTTGCTGATCCAGAGACCGGAGAACTGTTCAGCGGACTACAAGTACCACCGGAAAACTTTGTTATCGTCAATACAGAAGGTAAGCGTTTTATCAATGAGTTCTCAGGTCGAGACGTATTGACAAAAGCAGCCATTGAACAAGGTGGCTTGTTCTATCTTATTGCCGATGATGAAATCAAGAAAACCGCGGCAAATACAAGCCAAGAAAAAATTGAACTTCAAGTTAAAAACGGTACGCTATTCAGAGCAGATACCCTTGAAGACTTGGCAAAACAAGTCGGTATGAATCCGGATGTATTGAAGGATACGGTTAAGAAGTACAATTCCTATGTGGATGCTGGTTTTGATCCGGAATTCCATAAGAGTACCTTTGATTTGAAGGTTGAGAAAGCACCTTTCTACGCAACACCTAGAAAACCGGCAATCCATCATACAATGGGCGGACTCAAGATTGATACGAAGGCTCGTGTCCTTGATGAAAACAATACGCCTATTAAGAATCTATATGCTGCCGGTGAGGTTGCAGGTGGTATCCATGCAGGTAATCGACTAGGTGGTAATGCCTTAACGGATATCTTCACATTCGGAAGAATTGCAGGACACACAGCTGTAGAAGAACTATAGATTATAATAAAATAGCATTCTAGTCACTAAAGCGGCAATAACTCTGTTATTATGAACAGATTATTGTCGCTATTATCATGATGTCAGAAATGATATCTAGAGATATTTTACCTCTTTGGGCAGTACTAGCTATGTTAAGTTTAACTATCCCATCAATAGCTGAATCGGCTATAAGTAGCAAGAAAGGGAATATGCCTAAAATGGTTGTGTGGATATTACAATTTTCTCTAAAACTAGAAAAAGCAATGACCCAATAATGTAATAATTGAATTCACTCATGTATAACACGAAAAGAGCCTTTTTATAGCACCTCTCTTATGGAGTAGATGGTACAAAAGGGCTTTTTATACGATATAAGCCAATTAGGCCTAATAATCCCATCGTTGAATAAAAAATTGTGTGTGAATTCAGAGACACAAATCTTAGCTATAAAAAGAAGTATTTTCTTCTAATTCTAAATATGGTATGATAAGATTATTAAATTTCAAGTTGGGGAGATGTTGAGGGATTTATATATGAATTTGAAGTGTCATTTAAAATTCACCTATATCAGACAACTACATACAGAAGAATTGGACAGATATTTGCAGATACCATTAGATTATCGTCATGATTAAAAAAGAAAAGAGAGTGTAAATGAATAGTAAAATTGATGAAGTATTTGAAGGGATTAAATCAAAAGAGGGGCCCGGACTTGGCGTAATCGTTGTAAAAGATGGTAAAAAGGAATATGAAAACTACTTTGGTTATGCAAACTTAGATCATAATATAAAGATCGATAAAAAAACGATCTTCGATACGGGATCTTTATCGAAACACTTTTTGGGTAATGGGATAGGAAGGTTAGTTACTAAAGGCTTAATCGATTTAGATGATTTAGTATATAATTACTTTAATGAGATAGAGATCCTAAGTAAAGATATTAAAATAAATCATCTGCTAAGGCATACGAGTGGTTTGCCAAATTACAGTGGATTTGAGTTCTATATGGGTGAGATTCGTTCAGAGAGGGATGTATTTAAAATTCTTAAGAGTCAAAGTAACCTTCATTTTGTACCGGGAGATGATTTTAGATATTGTAATACTGGTTACATGCTCCTTGCAAAAATTATAGAAAATACTACAAATCAAAAATTTGAGAATTGGATGAATGATACTATTTTCATGAAAGAAAAGATGTTTAATACATTTGTCAATAGAGACTATGAAGAGATCATACAGCATCTTTCAACACCATATAAGAAAGTTGGCAATACATACAAAAAAGCATATAAAAAGTATATCGTTGGGGCCTCTGCAGTTCATTCAACAACTGAGGATTTAGAAAAATGGCTAATATATTTAGATTCCTTGTATCTAGAAGATCGGACATTTTTTGATTTATTGTTTCATAAAGGTAAACTGAATAATGGAAATGAAATTTTCTATGGATTTGGAACCTTTATTGGTGATTATGAGGGAAATAAAATCATTGAACATGGTGGAGAATGCGAAGGCTATAGAAGCGCGTTATCCTTTTCCCCTGATTTAAGACTTGGAATTGCAATATTAAGTAACGATAGTAGCATTGATATATGGCAACAAGTAAGAGAAATATACACTATGTATAGTACGAGAAACAACAAAAGGATACATAAAAAGATAGAGCCTAAAGTGAGTATATCCTCCCAATGGACGGATACGAGTATTTATAATTTTCAAGGAAGATATTTTATAGAGCCAGGTGCTATAATAGAAATATATAAAAACAAAGCTAACCTAAACTGGAAGATATATGGTATTTCAGGATTCGATTACCCATTAAAAAGAATAGGAGTGTATACGTTTACGGATCAGGATGGCGACCCAATAGAATTTGTATTAAATGATTCGGGTCAGGTAACAGGAGTGACGCTTCAATGGTCGAGTGGATTAACGACAGCTAATATAATAAGCGAGACATTTGATTTGGAAGAATATGCAGGAACCTATTGTTGCAATAAATTAAACATAATCTTTCAGGTGAATAAAGATAAAGACATGCTTAGTGTTACGAGCAACACCATTGGAACAAAATATTTTGTTCCTTTTGAAGTGGATGGCTTTACTGGAGAAGATTGGTGGAATAACCAGTTATATTTTACTAGAAATAAAGACAGCAATGTGACAGGTCTAAAAGTTATTATAAGAGATGAAGGTGTCATAGTCTTCAATAGACTTTAATCCAAAACGCTAGATGAAAAATTGTGATTGGTTTCACTTAGACTTTTTAGGGAGGATGTAATGAAGTTAAATGTGCAAAGAATAAGTATTATTATGATTATTTTTAATATTGTATTTTGGTTGGGTATCTTTCTGTATTATTCATTTGTAAAGTATCCCATGGAAGGAAATTATATCATACTTAAGATTTTTTTGTTGTTCGAACCTATGATTTTTATAGGTATGCTCTTTGGGTATATTCATAAGAATAAATTGATTTATGTGGGTAGTGTTATATTTTTAGGCCTTAATAGCATGTTATCTGTAACGGATCAAGTTGGATTATTTGATGGGATTTCATTGGTATTAAGTGTTATCGTTCTTCTCTTATTCATTGTGCAGTGGAATAATTTTATAGGGAAAAAAAGTTGAGGGTAAGTCTTTAGTAATTAAAAGATGATATAGAGAGGAAAGTATGATAAAATGAAAAACATTGAATTATCGAATCGATCTAAGGGACTGACTACAGTTTTGTTTGTTGTGTATCTTATAGTGTTATCATGGGTGATACTTTTGAAAGCAGGTTTTACTTTGGAAGGGCTTCAAACATTTAGAAGAATTAATTTTATTCCGTTAGGGGACTCTGTTATTGTAAATAATCGAATATATACACGTGAGATTTATTTGAATGCAATTATATTTATCCCTTTTGGCGTATATCTATCAATGCTAAAAGCGAATTGGTCGTTTATAAAAAGAGCATTGACGATTGCGTCTATTAGCCTCTTATTTGAAACGATACAATATATTCTTGCTATTGGAGGCGCGGATATTACAGATCTTATATCCAATTCCATAGGCGGTATAGCCGGTATAGTGTTTTATAAAATTGTTGCACGAGTTTTCAAAAATAAATTGAGGACGAATAAAATCGTAAATACGTTTGCCCTTATAGGAACGCTAGTTGTTATGCTATTTATTGGAGTTGTTCTCGTTATTAGCCTTATATAATGGCCGATACCCTAAGACTATCTGTTAAGAAAAAGGAGAATTATGCCTAAGACTAGAGAATTAATTTATGTATCATTTACAGAAGAAGAAAACAAAGTGATATCATATGGTATAGAATTCAATGAGTTCATGAACTGTCTAAAATCTAAACCCAAAAATATACTTATTTTGGAAGGTGATTATTGGGGAAGCGAATTCGATTTTACTACACGATGTCATGTTTGTGTTGAAAATGAGATTGAAGCGTTTATAGCAGAGGAAGTTTATAATTATGGAGATTTCTGTTGGGTTGATTTTCAATATTTTAATAAACTTAAAGCCATGTCACGTTCAGAAGTTGCTGAATTGCTATATCTTGGAAAATTGCAACAACCGGTTAACTCGCCTTTTTTTGAGAAATTAGAAAATCGGTTTGTATATCTTGCCCATGACGATGGGTGGAGAAATATGATTTATTATCGTGATTTACAAGATTATGGATATATATTAAATAAGCTTATTTGTTATAAACTTCAAAAGGTACATGGGAAGATTGTAAATTTGTTAGGTGACAAAATAGTAAAAGAACTAGTTGAACTTAGCAAATCAGGTTTAGCCATTGACTTTGATCGATTATATGAGGATAGAGACGAAGGAAGCTTTGAGGTTTTAATGTATGGGTTAGGAACAATGACGGATATGGATGCAATGTATGAGGATTATGAAAGATATAAGGCTAAAGCAAGTCATCGTAAAAGCTTAGAGTATGTTAATGGTGAATGGTTCTTAAGAGACTACTTTGCCTATAAAGACATTCAGCATAATTAGTCTATTTATGAGCGTGTCAGTACACTAGATGAAATTTTATAATTATAATCAGATGGGAGAATAATATAAGATGAATAAATTAATATTTGTTGAAGGGCTGCCAAGTACGGGGAAATCAACAACAGCTAAGGCTGTTAACGAGATTCTTAGCCGTATGAATTATGATACTGAATTGTATTTTGAAGGGGATCAAGGTCATCCGGTTGATTACGACGGGGTTGCGTACTTTAATCCCGATGAATTTAAAAGTTTGAAAGAAAAACATTCGGATAAGAAAGAAGTATTGGATGATTTGAAAGATGAGTACTTCGAAGGAATAGTACTTCCGTTTAAAAAAGCTCTAGTAGAAGATGGCATAGACTTTGGTGATGAATTATTTGGTGACATCGTTCAAAAAGATATATATGAGTTATCTTTTGAACGACATAGAGAATTAATATTAGAGAAATGGAAAGAATTTGTTGCAGAGACAAGAAAAAGGGATAAAGTAATGATATTCGAGTGTTGCTTTATACAAAACCCTATGACAGTGACGATGATAAGGGATGGGAGAAGTCAGGAAGAATCAAAAGAGTATATCAATGCGATAGCTCATATTATAAAAGAATTAAACCCTATATTAATATATCTAAAACAAAATGATCTAGAATCAAGTTTCAAACGAGTTATCGAAGAAAGACCAAAAGAATGGTATGATGGCTTTATTCACTATTATACAAATCAAGGTTATGGATTACAGAATGATTTAAAAGGCATTGATGGAACCATCCAAATACTTAAAGAAAGAGAGAAAAGGGAAACGGATATTGTGGAATGCATAGAGATTAACAAACATATAGTAAATAATTCGAGATTAGAAGCGGTGGTTTTAAATGATCGCTTGATATCAATACTAGGAAATTATTATAAGTAATAGATCGTATACTAGTGTACTGACACGCTCATAAATAGACGAATTATTTGCCTGTTTTCCCAGAGGACATCGTTGCTGTCAATCGACGATGCCACCGCATCGCCTCATTCCAGCGCCTTGCCTATGAAAAACCATTCTGCATTATTCGTTCAAGTATGAACATGCCAGTACACTAGTGTCTAAAAGATTGGAATCAGTCCAGGAAAAGTGGTTTTAGTAACTATTGAGGTAGTTATTGTATTAGGATACGAAGGGATAAAAACGTTGTTGCAAGAGAGGAGATTCCAATGAAAAATATATCCAATGTAGATACGATAGCCAAGGAATATGTGCATGACCCGGAATTTCAGTCTAAACTGAAAACAATTCTGATTGGCGATGCCATCGGCAGTGAAAAATTATATATAAATATGGACTATGTGAAACCCGGTGCTGAAAGTGTTAAGTATCATTCCCATTCAAAGCAAGAGGAATTTTTCTTTATTATAAATGGAAAAGGAATTTTGCGAATAGATGGCAGAGAAAAACCGATAGTGTCGGGGGATGTGATTTCAATTCCTTCAGGAAAAAATATCGCACATCAGTTTATAAATAACAGTTCAGAAATATTACAAATACTCGATGTTGGGACTCGTGAAAAAGACGATATTATAACCTATCCAGATGACAACGTAATGTATATTAAAGATAAAGAATTGATTTTTAATATGAGTGATAACATGAAAGACTGGACGTCGGACCCCAATGAATCATAGAAAGTGTTATAGCATGACAGATACTATACGATTAGAATTAAAAGTGAAAGTATAGGAGTAAATCTCGTATATAAAATAAGTGGAACATATGGGGGAAAAACTAATGAAAAAGTTTGTATTAATATTTATCGTGCTTTTGTTTGTAACATCTTGCAACAAATTATCTTCAGTTGATCCGATTAATTCTTCTAATGAAGTTCAAGATATAGATAGAGAAAATCAAGATGAAGATGAAGAAGTATCCGAGACGATAACTGAGACGGACCAGGATAGCGAAAGTGATTCAGGGATACTTTATGAAACAAGTGAACGCGTCCTTCATCGCCAGCCACTTGAGAACTACAGGACAGTGTTTAGTTATATGCCCCATGGTCAAATGGATATATATAGCTATCGAGAAGGCGATGATCTTGTTATAGATGGGGAAAATATACTTGCAAAAGAAATGAAAGTCCCTAATTTTAGATTTGAGATCGATAATAATGAACTTTTTGGAATAAACAGTGAAACAATAGGTATCAATACGGAAACAGGAATTGAGATTTATAGTATAAATATTAGTGGCAATTACATATCTGATTTAGGAATAGACATAGATTTATCAGGGTATACCGGGTATATTATGGGAACATTATCTGATAGTGATACAAAGTCAACAATGTTAGATTATTCCGTGGATGCTGCCTATATTGGTTGTAAAAAGAAAAATCAAAATTATATTATGGCAATAGGATATGATGAAGCATCCCATCAAATACCCGTTGACGGAACAGTTTTGGATGTATTACGTCTACCCTCAGATAACTATGTTTTCCCAGTTAGAACAACAGATGATCGTATCATTCTATATGTGACGGATAGTCAATTGAATATATTATGGAAGACGGCGTATGTCCTCAAGAAAGATATGGAATATGCTGATGTGGTCGTGAGCGATTATGATTCCTTTTTGATGCTTTTGAATCAAGAAGGAGGAGCAGGTACTGTTGTTAAATACAATAACTTTACCGAATTACAAGAAGGTGTTATGGAATATAACGCTTTCATAGAATGTATTAGCGATGAAGGCAATACCTATGTTATTGGTGCACTCGATGAACAAGGAATGCATCAGATTATTGTATGTAATAGAAACTTTGACATACTTGATCAAATTGATTTGGGAAATGATCCGGATATTCATATTGAAGATGTCGAGTTTCGGTATAAACACAATCAAGAACAAATAGAATATATTACAACAACAATACGTCATAATCAAAAGCGCCTACGACTCACCCTCGATGTTAAGAATCATTATAATTCAAAGCATTTTGTTGATATGCCGGAATCGCTTCAAACACCTATGGACCCAGATAAACATATGGTTCCGGTTACCTATACAGCTTTAGATGATTATGTAGGCTATAACTTTGAAGAGACAAAAGAGGTTAATGCCTTTGCAAATAAGCACATATTCATATGGAATGAACAAGCCTATTACTTTATTTGTGATCTGATCACAAGAGTACCTCATATACAGTTTAATGGGGGGCAAAAAGAAGTCGTTGCAATAGATGAAGAGCTCATTTTATTCTATGAAGATAATACGTATCTCGGTTCTTATAGTGTAGTTGGGAATGTACAACTAGAAAAATTACTTGATAAAGCATTTAATAATAGGTCTTTGGTCCAGTATAACTATATAGATGGAGATTCCAAACATATTCTAGCGGTTAATGAAGAACAAGTTGTTCTTATAGATTTAGATAATCAAGAGATTCATAGGTATGAGAATACTCTTGATTCTAGCTATGCAGAGGATCTTAGCCTATTTTACTTTAAGGGCGAGATATATCTCTATAATGATCAGTTTTTCTACACTTATGACAAGGACTCCCAGCAGTTTGTCGAGTCGCCCTTGGTGAAAGATGATAATTATGAATTGGATGTCAAAGGTGAAGATGTTTTTCTATATACATACGAACATCTTTATAAACTCGATTCAAGCAACAGTAAATTATACGAAATCAATCCACCAGAAGCATTGACAAATAGTTTTTATAATACAAATAATTATTTCTATTATAACGGAGATGGTATTTTTTGGGGGAATTACTATTATAATATTGATGAAAGTCTTTTTATCCAAAAAAGTCATTATAAAAAGCAGCCATTTGATGGGACGATAGATGGTACTTATTATTTTTATGATTACAATGGTTATGGCGTTATGGAAGAGGTCGAAAACGTTGAGTACTATGATCATGAGTATATTTCCTATACAATCGGAGAAGAACCCTTCCGTTTGATAGACTATAAGAAAATAAATGGAAACGAGTATTTTATAGAATACGAAAGCAATAATCTGTATGTATTAGAAAATCAAGAGCTAAGGAAATTGATGGACAAACCCATTCGGATGTTTGATAGAAATGCTGACAATTTAGTATACTCCGGATTCTATCCCAAAGACTATTTGAGTTTATATAATCTTACAACCGAAACAGATGAGGTTATAGTTGATGAACCTGTTGATGCGATTCACCTTGCTGATGGCGACGTCTATTATCTCAGCCTAAAAGACCATGATATATATAAATATAATATAATCTCAAAAGAAACGACACGGTTGACACAGGGGGCGAATGTTCATAATTTTTATATGATTAATCATACAATTGCATATGAATCCGAAGGATACATCTTCATATTTGATATTCAGCAGTTAACAACACTTAAGTCAGTGGAAGGAGAAATTGTTTCAATCAGAGAGAAGAATAATGAACTAATATGTACGAATGGGATTTTAGTATTTGGTTATGATTTGGAATCGGATATATATCGGGTTTATAGCTATGATAGCAGCTTAACGACGTTGTTAACTGATTTCAAGGATCAATTGATTTATTATAGTTGGTATGAGGATTCTAGCTTTATTGTAACCGATATTAAAGAAAAGAAGATTGAAGATGAGATATTCGATTCCCATGCCTACCCTCTAAACGATACATTCGAAATACTGGATATTGGTCGTTTTATGGGTGTTTCGGTATACCTCAAAAACACAATGACCAATGAACATTATTTTATTACCGGTTTTGGTGATGCGCATATAGAAAATTATGGCTTTCATACTACGGAACAAGCCTATATTCTAATTTTGCATGATGGAGAATCCATTTACTATAAGAAGCGTATGGATTCCGATGAAAACTTCAAATGGATAAAATATACACCTTCATCGGGTGAACGCATTGAGGTGGATCATGTAACGGAAGATGGGAAGACCGTGATTAAGTGTTACGTACGTGGCGCTTGATATCACATGGAATATATAGATTACGTAGAAGCGTTCGTAACAATATATTGTATGCAAAAGTTCAACTATATGCTTTTGTCGACCTGATCATTCTATAGATAGTCTGGAGATAGGAGGTGGAACATGAAAATAAAATATCTTGATGGTGACGAAGTACACGAAGCAACGGAGGGGTACATATGGAAGAAGATATTCGATTACGAATTAAAGAGAGCTATAACAAAAACTCAAAGTATAGAGAAACTGATGAAATTATAGGATGGAAATTACCGTTAATAGATGCATTTACTGAATATACTAGCCATAACAACCTTCACAACGTACTTGATTTGGGTGCAGGCTCAGGGTCCTATGCCAAAATATTTTCAGATTATGGACTTGATGTTACATGCATCGATGCATCAGAAGAAATGATAAAATTATGCTTGAATAAAGGGCTTGATGCAGAGTTGATGGACTTTTATGACATGTGCTTTCCTGACGATACATTTGATGCAATATGGTCAATGAATACGTTATTACATGTTCCAAAGAGAAGCTTACATAGTATTCTAGAAGGCGTAAGTCGTATTTTGAAAAGGAATGGCGTATTCTTTATAGGGATATATGGTGGTGAGAGTTCGGAAGGCATATTTGAAAATGATTTTTATCGTCCAAAAAGATATTTTTCAAGATATACGGATGAGGAACTGAAAAGCATTCTGAAGGAGTATTTTCAGATTATCAAATTTGAACATATCGATATTGGCAAGAATGAATTTTGGTTTCAATCGGTATTCCTAAAATGTAAATAGTATAGAGGAATATTCGATTGAGTTTTAAAGAGAGGAGAAATCTGTTTGGAGAGTCTTTATAGAATCAAGGATCACATCATCTTTTATACGTTATTAATCGTAACTGTTTTTGTCGGATTTATCATGAGTAATAAGTTACTTGAAGAAGGAAGAAGATTATCTAGATATAAGGTTTTGTGGATAGTTTCTACAATTTTGCTATTGATTTATATTATACGCGAAATCATAGTGCAAAAGCGAATAAAGCAGTACAATGGTAAGAAATTATTTCCCTATAATGTAAATATCTTAATTATAAGATATAGTGTTGTAGCCATCTTTTATGTGTTCTCATGGTTACAAATCGCGAGTTCGTTAAGTATAATTCTTTTAATAGGAATAATATTACAATATGTGCTTCCAAAGCCTTCATTTGAGTTGATTTATAAAATATCTGGAGGGGTAATTTGCAAAGCTAAATTAATCAAGTACAAAGAAATAGAAGAGCTAAGGTTAGATGGTTCCATAATATATGTACGCTTTAAAAACATGGAAAAGGAGAAAACGTTTGAATTAATAAACACGAATAAAGCAAATGTTTTGTACAGTCATCTTTATGAGAATACACTCTAGAGATTGATGCAATCTAAAATCAACGATGTAAAATGATGACCTATGATAGTATTGCCGTATGTATAAAGTTGTCAATGAGCTCAGCAGACATAGCGGCTGTTGACAACTTGAGTGAAGTTGAATAATTTATCATGTGTTAGAAAAAGGAGGCGATAGTGTGGACGCTTTTTTTATTATTGTTCCTATAGTTATCATCGTCATAGTATTTTCTGTTATTAGAACGGAATCTTATGAAAATAAAATTGAAGAGTATGTTCGTTCTTTGGGAGGTACGGTGGTTAGTTATGAAAAACATGGTTTGTTTAACGGGCTTGGTCCTTTTATGGTCGTCGGCAGAGGAAGAACCGTCTATAAAGTTATCTATAAGCTAAACGGTGACAACCGAGAAGGATGGGTTCGATTTGGAGGCATGTTTGGGCCTGATTGGAGGTTTTAAAGTAGAAAGGTAGGTTACACATTCAGCCATTGCATCAATGATAACAGTTAGAGAAACCCAATAAAATGAATGCTTTTTTACAAAGTGTTCAAGATTATCATAGAAAGGAAAGTATGATAGTTACTTCTATAAATATCATACCAGGATATAAAATGAAATTTGAACCTATAAACATAGAAGAGAAGATGGAATTGATTAATGAATATTGGACACCTAAAATTGTTGAGCAAATGAATGATTACCAGTTCAAATTAGTGAAAATCAAAGGCGATTTCACATGGCACGATCATAAAGATACCGATGAGGTATTTTATGTAATTGATGGAAAAATGCATATAGAATTTCGAGATAAAACGATAGAATTAAAAACCGGTGATCTTTTTGTAGTACCAAAAGGTGTTGAACATAAACCTTTCGCAAAAGAAGAATGCAAAATCATGCTCATTGAGCCAGCAGGAACTGTTAATACAGGGGATGCGGTAACTACACTTACTGCTTCAAACAGTGACTGGATTTAACCTAATGCTCGAAACGTCTGCCCCCTATTAGCTCACCTTGCTCACGAAGTGAGAGTGAAGGTGGGAGATGAATGGGTGTATTTTGCCTGATAAAGTGGAATACTTTAATCAGTAGTATAAAGAATGATGGAGGTTACATGGTTATATTAAAAGAAGTTACACGTGAAAATTTTTGGGACTGTATAGCGCTCAGTGTTATGGAAAGCCAGAGTGAGTTTGTAACCAGTAACGCAATTTCGATTGCACAAGCTAAAGTTCAGCCGGAGTGTATACCTCTTGCAATCTATGATGATGAACTTATGATTGGATTTATGATGTATTGTATGGATGAAGACGATCATGAATACTGGATTTATAGGATGATGATTGATAAGAAATATCAATCACAAGGGTATGGAATAAAATCATTAGAGGCGCTTTTGAAAATAATAAAAAAAGATATAACTAGAAATCGAATCTATCTTGGAGTTCACAAAGAAAGTGTTGCCGCTGTTAAATTATATGAAAGATGTGGCTTTAAATTTGATGGACAAGTATTTGGTAGTGAACACATTATGAGGTTGGATTATTAAGGTGAGTATATTAAAATTTACAGTTGACGTCAAAAGTATAATGGATATCTTCTCCATTAAGATACAACGATGGATGCAGTAGATTTTTCTTTTATATCTTAATAAACTGTGCTATTATTTTAACATGAAGTTTTTAGGTGGGGGGGATTTTGACGAATATGTACAGAATCAAAGTATTTCTTCTAAATCAATTACACCCAACAATTAAATTTTTCTGAAAACTTGAAGCGCTATGGATATTCACGCAATGCGTAAAGTAAAAGTATTTACCGTGTTCACGATTGCGTGAATATGGTAGTTAGAAGACATACATTACTGGTGATAAAGGAGATTGTTATGATTGAGCTTCGTGATAGATCGAGAGAACATGTAATAGAATATTGGAACAAGACTCAAAATGAAGAAATTGAAAAGCTATTTCCACGAAATATTAGTTCATTAGATGAGGCGTTATACTTGTTCGAGGAGAGTCAGAAAGTTGGTGCGTCTAGTTTCGGCCAGACTATATACATTAATGAACTGTATATAGGTGATGTATGGGTATTTGGGATTGATGAGATTAATGAAAAGATGGCTATGCTAAGTATAGTCATTTTCGAGAAAACGTATTGGGGTCAAGGTATAGGAACAGAGGTTATATCTAAATTCTGTAAATTATGTTTTGAAAAATATAAAATAGAGAAATTGGGTGCGTTTGTATATGAAAGCAACATAAGATCTATTAAAACACTTGAAAAATCTAATTTTGAACAAATAGAAAGTTTCGTTGAAGATGGAGTTGCATCTTATTACTATGAATTACAGAGAAAATTGGTTTAGTTTTGAGATGGCTTAAAGCTTCCGTAATGAACGTCTCCTAACAGACTGTTCCCAACATGTACAGGCTGGGAGATATGTACACATCGGGAACAGCCGGAACGTTATCTGAAATTGATCGTTTCGTAAAGGAAATAGGAGATTTATCAATGTATGAAGCGTTAATAACAAAGCTAGATTGGAATGATGAAACAACTTCATCAGAAATCACTAACGAAATAATTAATTTGGGAATATCTGATTTATCCTTTTTGTTGCAACCTATAAATAAATCATATTGGGATAAAGCAGCTAATGTTATATGTGAATTAGGTGTCGAACGTTATATTGATGTTCTACCAAGTATGATGGAGTGGATTCAAGACTTGAACTGGCCAGGTGCTTTGAGAATTTTTACGGAACTTAAATCAGTTGATGACATAAGAGTGATTCGTTGCATTGAAGATACAGTTGCTAAAGTGATCTTACTAGATGACATGGAATGGTTGTACTTTATTAAGTTATTGATAGATGAGATAGGAATCGAGAAATTTAAGTTGACTTGTGACCAGAAGGATATTCTTAGTACTCTTGGGTGATTTGGCAGTGGTCAACGATCAACATCAGATAACAAACGATTTCCAACACTCAATTCACTAACCGAGTCGGGGTCGCATAAGGCGTTCGCAGGCTCACAGCCATGAGCTCGCCCTGTGAGCTCATGGGCGTCGTAAACCGACGGACGTTAGGTGTAACTAGTTTTGATCAAGAGAAAGATATAGTTGAAAGGGTATTTAATGGACATTAGAGCAATCGGACAACAGGATATTATTTGGAATAACGTATCTGTATATGCAAGAGACTGTTCATGGGTTGCAGGAAAGTTTCTTGCAAAGCAAATGGATAAAAATGATTTTACAGAGTGGGAAAGAGTTATAGTTGCAATTATCGATGATGAAATTGCTGGCTATTGTACTGTTGCAAAAAAAGACTGCATACCAGATGTAGACTATACACCATATATCGGATATATCTTTGTAGGAGAAAAGTTTAGAGGTCAGAGATTAAGTCAAAAAATGATTGAGTTCTCTAAGTCATATGTTGAGAGGCATGGGTTTAAGAAGATATATATTGTAAGTGGTGAAATTGGATTATATGAAAAATATGGGTTCCAAAAGATAGATACAAAACAAGACTTATGGGGTAATGAAGAACAAATTTTTTGTATTGAATTCTAATTGGATTTTATAGGCTGCTACCGTGTTCAACTACACCTAACTATTATAGATATATCCGATGACTCAAAAAAATACCCTATCCAAGGACAGGGTGAGTTATCTAATATATCTTGTTGAACGAAGTCGCGACTCTAGGGAAAAGTATGTAAGCTAACCAGTTGCAAAATAAAAGTTTTTCACATAAACAAGATGAATCATTGGTTAAATAATCCGAAAATCACAAAGAAGGACATAGCTTCCCCTTCCCCAACAAAGGGGCGAGAAAAAAGAGGCTTTAAAATTAGTTAATCACCTAATTAAGATTAACGTCATGATTATAAATATAGTATCTGCCACATTCAGGACAACAAAGTTTTTCTTTACCAATTAGTTTTTCTAACAGTTCAAGTTTGCTAAGTGATGGAATGGTGATTAATACCACGCCCCTTTGCCTTGCAATAAGTTTTCTGCAAAGAGCCACCTTTGAAGAGCGAAAACGGTTGGAAAGAAAACCGTAATGACGGATTTTAACAAACTTATGTGGTAAAATATGTAGGAGAAAACGACGCATGAATTCATCGTAAGAAAGTGTCATTATCTTCTGTTTACCACCGTCTTTGTTGTCATGGTAAGAAAAGGAAACCTCGTTATTAGAGGTGGATTTAATCCTGAAATCAGAAATGGCAACACGATGTGTATAACGACCAAGATATTTGATGACATGGTCAGCACATTTAAAAGTAGCTTTAGAAAAGACGATCCAGTCTTTTTTATATAAAGAGTCAAGAAAAGACTGAAACGTATCAGAAGAACTAAGGTTGCTTGTTTGTGAGGCGGTCGGGAAATCACCATTCAAAAAAAGCTTCTTAAGTCCTTCTAAGAACTTACCTTTAAACACAGCGGATAAGATCTTCACATGGATAAAGAACTTCTTTTTAAAGGACTTGAAATGTGACTGATCTTTTGATAATCCGCCACCAACAAAGACACAATGCAAATGTGGATGATACATCAATGTCTGGCTCCAAGTATGAAGGACCAAAGAAAATCCGGGGGTCACACCAAGTTTGTTATTGGATAGATCAATAAGTGTTTTAGAAGCAGCATCATACATCAGGTTGTATAGTAGTTTTTGATTGAAATAAATAAGTTCTCTCAAAGACTTAGGAACAGTGAAGACCAAATGGAAATAGTGAGATGGAAGCAAAGACTCCTGTTGTTTCTGAACCCAGAGTTCTTTGGAAAAACCACCACAAGTAGGACAGTGCCTATTAGAACAGGAGTTGGAAACAATCTTTTTGTGACCACATTCACAAGATAAGGAATGAGAACCAAGATTAGGTGTTCTGCAAGAAGAGATAGCATTAATGGCCTTTACTTGCTGGAAAGATGTATGGTGAGACTGTATGTAATCCATAGCATGATAGGATAAAACGGATTGAATTTTATTCATCTTTATTGACCTCCAAATCATAAGGACTTGAAACTGTAAGAACTTTCGTAGGAGCAAGATGAAGATAAACCATAGTGGTCTGGATATTTTTGTGACCGAGTAATGTTTTGATCGTAAACAAATCGGTGCCTTGTATGAGAAGATGGGTAGCAAAAGAAGTCCGCAAGGAATGGAAAGTAACTGGTTTGATAACACCTGTTTTGGCCAAGGAATCTTTAAAGACTTTTTGAGCAGTTCTGGTTGTAAGTTGTCTGGACTTATCTCTTGCAGAATAAAACAACCAGTCATTTGGACGGTAGACCTTGAAATATTGTCTAAGAAACAAAAGTGTCTTCTGAGAGAGCAAAGTATAACGATCTTTGTCACCTTTACCGGAACGGACATGAATCTGCATGTTCTTAGAATCGATATCAGAGACTTTAAGAGAGAGAACTTCACTAACTCTAAGTCCGGAAGAATAAGCAGTCATTAAAATGGCCTTGTGTTTAACATTTGAGGTAACATCAATGACGGATGAAACTTCAGAAGGCGATAAAACTGAGGGCAACTTTTTAGAATTCTTAACCCGAGGGACATGCTGCATGTTAAGAGGACGTTTAAGAATATGCATGAAGAATAATTGAGAAGAAGAATAAACGCTGTTGATATAAGAAGTAGACAACTTCCTGGCGATAAGTGAATGAAGATAAAGACGCAGGTCATCTTCAGAAATATCCGATACAGACTTGTCTGTAAACAAAAGAAATTTGTGAAGATAACGAGAGTAGGAATGAACAGTTCTAGGGCTGTAACCACGAAGCTCTAATTCTGTAGTGAATAATGAAACATAAGATTGATACATAAAAAACTCCTTTCAAAACTAAAAATAGTGACATTTTTTAGTTTACATGAAAGGATTGGGATAAAGATACAAGGTAATCAGAAGTAACGGTTAAAAAGCTATCGCGTAGCGATTTAGTTCAACAAAGGATTTCCAACATTCAATGCGCTAACTCAAAAACTATTTATAGAAAGTTTAAACGAACAAATGAAACCATAATATGTAACATGACGTGGAAGTAGAAATATACAACTGAGGAGCCTATTGCGGGAAGTTCCCACGATGGGATCTGTTCCAGGGGCGATGGGTGACCATCGGTTCTATGGTGACTGTACAATTCTGGACTATGTAAGAGAGAGGGGATGTTAGTATAAAGGAATTGAGAGATTATTTATTAAATAATGGAGCAACATTGGTAGGAATTGCAGATTTATCTTCTGTTAAAGGAAGTAAATGGAAAACAGGGATATCTATTATTATTAGTATTGATAAAAGAGTAGTGGAATCAATTCAGAATGGGCCAACTATCGATTATTATAATGAATATTACAGATTAAACAATAAATTGGATGAAATAGCAGAAAAGGGTGCGAAATTTATAATAAAAAGAGGATATGAAGCTATTGCACAGACTAGAGAATACGTTCAAGAATATGATTTGTATAGAACAGAAATGCCACATAAGACGGTAGCGACTATTGCTGGATTAGGATGGATAGGAAAGAGTGCATTATTAGTTACTAAAGAATTTGGACCAGCAGTTCGGCTAACATCGATTTTGACTGATATGCCTATGGTATATGATAAAGCAATTAAAAGCTCACAATGTGAGGATTGTAATTTATGTACTGCAAATTGTCCTGGACAAGCTATTAAAGGCATAAATTGGGATAGAACATTAGAAAGAGATAAATTTTTCGATGTACTTAAATGTAGGAAAACAGCAAGGGAATTATCAAGAAAAAGAATTGATCAAGAAATTACATTATGTGGTAAGTGCATTGTTGTATGTCCTTATACACAAAGATATTTGAAAGAGGAGGCTATCTAACGCTTACGTCCAAAGCAGCCGAAACATTAGCAGACATTGAACACTAGTTTACTATAGAGATTTTATGCACGCATTTTCTATATAGATGAATGGAGAGGTAGAGATTATGTATAAGATTATAGGAGTTTTAGGATTTATTCTTGCTATTAGTATATGGAATTTTTAGATAAATCTATGAATCAGGATGAACCAATGTGGTTTGATTATTAAAAGAAATCGTTCTATTATTTCTGTAATGAACGTCCTCCAACACACTGTTTCCCACATGCATAGGAAATCGGAGGATGCACACGTCGTTAACAGTGGCAACGTTAGCTGGAATCAAAACCTAGTGCAAAAGTTCTTAAGCTTATTAAATATTTTGGATAGATGGAGATTAAATATGTTAAATACGAAGAGGCTGAATCTAAGAAAGTTTAAACATGAAGATATGGATTTCTTGTATGAACTAGATAATGATAAAGAAGTTAATAAGTATAGATCTAGTTCTAATAGGACGTTGAAGTTCTGTAAGAATCAAATAACTAATTGGAATAAACAGTATGATACAATAGAACACAATGTGTATCTACTTGAAGAGAAGAAATCAATGGATAAGATAGGTTTGGCATTTCTTGTTAAGCCAGAGCAAGTATATTTCCTTGGATATAGGTTGATAAAAGATGCTTGGAGAAATGGATTTGGTTATGAGGCTTGCTTAAAATTAATTGAGATGCACTTTAAAGTAGAGAAAGAGCCCATTTATGCCGAGACTCATCCAAACAATCAAGCATCAATTAATTTATTGTTTAAACTGGGATTTGATGAAATCATAGAAGACGAACCTAATAGAGGAAGAATGTTTAAACTAAGCCGAGAGGCTTGGAAAGTTTCCGGTTTAGACAGCAGATAATAGACAATTCCCAACATGCGCAGGAACAAGGAGAATGCACGCGTTAGGAACAGTCGGAACGTTAGGTGCAAGTTCGTGCTAGTTTTCTAATAGAAAGGATATACATAGATGAAAGAACTTGGAATCACAGTGTTTAGGAGGGTATATTTTTATGCGAAAATTTCGTGTTATTACAGGTAGAAAAAGCGAGTTTGAGAACCCTGTGTCAGTTAGTCGGGGGGAAAAAGTGATTTGTGTCGAGGATTCAAATCCGAATGGGGATTGGGCAGGATGGACTTTCTGTAAGACAAAAGATAATGAAGGATGGATACCATACCAGATTATCGAGAAGAATGGAACAAGTGGTTGTATGTTAGAGGACTATTGTGCCATTGAGTTTGATTTAGATGCAGGAGAAGAGCTTGTTATGGAGAAAGAATTGAACGGTTGGATATGGTGTTATAAAACAGACAATTCTGAAGTTAAGGCATGGGCACCACTGAATTGTATTGAGGAGATAGAATAAGATATTAGAAGATTGATGAATTAGTTAGAAGGGGACAGATGTGGGAGCGTAGGCTAAGGTGAAGGATGCCACACATAATCAATTCGAGGAAAGTTAGGTGAAAGTTATGTTGAGCGGTTTCTATATAACAATGGCAATATGCAAGGATATCTATTTAGATGCTTAAAATGTGGTAGAAGACGACTGCATATAGATAGTAATTAAATCAATGTAATTGATTGGTGGACAGTCGTTATAATCCATCATATACATACGATTTTCAATGCGCTAACCGAGTCGCCTACCGAATTAGGCCACCCAAAGGTTCCCGGCTATGAGAGGAGGCTATAAGCGTGTTGGGGTCGTCAACCGAGGTCCATTAGCAGACATTATAACCTAGTTTAGATAAGGAGATTTATGAGACAACTTAAGTTTGGAGATACAATTGGAATATTTTCACCTTCTACACCTACTACGGTTCTAACGCCCAAGAGATATGAGAGGGCTAAGAACTTTCTCATTTCGAAGGGATTCAAGCTGAAAGAAGGAAGCCTTACTGGTAAGAAGGATTATTATAGATCAGGTACGATTGAAGAGAGAGCAGATGAATTGAATGCACTGATTAGGGATGAATCGGTGAGGTGTATTATTGCGACTATCGGAGGAATGAATTCTAATTCTTTGTTACCTTACATTGATTATGAAGCCTTCCGTGCAGACCCTAAGATAATTGTTGGCTTATCAGATGTGACTGCCATTCTATTTGCTATATATACGAAGACCGGTTTAACAACTTTTTATGGACCTACTCTTGTTGCTACGTTAGGAGAGATGGAACCATTTCAAAGTTTAACTTATCAATACTTCGAAGACATACTTGTATCTGGTTTTGGTGAAGGATATAGATATAAAATTCCGGAAATTTGGACGGAAGAACGTATCAGTTGGGAGTCGCAGACTGAACCTAAGAAATGGCAAGATAATGAGTGGCTTACATTGTCTAAAGGCTATATAGAAGGTAGGCTGATTGCTGGCAACTTGAGCACAATGAGTGGTATCTGGGGTAGCCCATATATGCCAGAGATTCAGTGTGGTGATATACTCATGATTGAGAATTGCTACAAGAGTGCCAAGGAAGTGGAGCGCATGTATTCACACTTACTTTTGAATGGTGTTTTCGATAAGGTTAGCGGATTGATTATTGGAAAGCATGAATGTTTTGACGATTGCGGTAGTGGTCGAAAGCATTATGAAATTTTACAGGAGGTTATAGGAACAAGAGACTATCCTATACTTGCTGAAGTCGATTGTAGCCATACTCATCCGATGATTACTTTGCCAATTGGAATAAAGGTACTTCTGGATGCAACGAATCATATAATAGAATTACGAGAAGATGTGTTTTAGGTTGAGCCAAGGTAATGCAGAGTTTTCTATTATGACGTCTGCTAACAGTGAATTGACATCCCCTCTCTAGAAAAAGGGCGGTATTAAATGGGTAGTATGAATATGATTTACATTATGAAAGAGAGGATAAAAATGAAAGTAATTATTGGAGCAGGTTCAACGAAATATAACGGGTGGAAAGCTACTCAAGAAGATGAATTGGATGTACTTAGACTAGAATCATTTGAAGCTATGTTTAAAGAGGATAGTATAGATGCAATGTTAGCAGAACATGTCTGGGAACATATGACTGTAGAAGAAGGTAAGATTGCAGCAGAAAACTGTTATAAGTTTTTGAAGGCAGGTGGGTATATAAGATGTGCTGTGCCAGACATAAATTTTAATAATGAATGGTATCAGAATATGGTACAGATAGGTGGACCTGGACCCGAAGATCACCCGGCATATGGACATAAAGTTGTATATGACTATAAGACATTTGTCAAAGTATTTGAACTGGCAGGTTTTAAAGTAAGTTTGTTAGAGTATTGTGATGAGAATCATGTATTTCATTATAAGTATTGGAATGCTGATGATGGGAAGATTGGTAGATCACTTAGATATGATACAAGGAATTCAGTAGAGGAGCTAGGGATGGTATCCTTGATAATTGATGCCCATAAAGAGGGTACTATAAAGCCGTGAGTTGTCGAGATATTCAGCGCATAGTATACGATTCAGCGACAATAAAGCTAAACGAGTCATGGCCGCATATATTTTAATGGCTATTGGCAGTTTCCGCTCATAACATCACATAACAGGTTATTGTCAATATGGGCAGGAAATCGGAAGATGCACACGTCTGTAATTGAGGGACGTTAAATGTGAGAATTACTGGTGTATCGGATGAATCAATCTGAACTGAAAGGGGACAGAGATATGAATAGAAAAGAAGAAGCGATTTCATTGTTTAAAGATGGTTTTAATTGTAGTCAGGTTGTTCTTCATGCATTTGCAGATGAACTTAACATTGATAAGGAATTTGCTCTGAAGATAACTACAGGATTTGGTGGCGGTTCACGTAATGGAGAACTTTGTGGTGCGGTATCTGGAGCATTAATGGTTCTAGGAATGAAAGATGGCCATTATATCAAAGGAGATAGTACAAGAAAAGGCAGATCCTATGGACTTGCTAAGGAATTTACAGACAGATTCAGAGAGGTTCAAGGTGATATTGTTTGTAAAAAGCTATTAGGATACGATCTGGCGAAGCCTGATGAATATAAGATACTTATTGATGAGGGACTTTTTTCTAGTGAATGTCCTAAGTACATAGAGAGCGCTATTGAAGTTTTGGAAACGATGATAGCTACTAAGAATATTTAGCTGGCATCGTCCAATCATGAAGGAGGATTTATATATGCTTATTTTATCAGGTGGCGGGGCCGGAGCTCAAACTAAAGAATTGTATGAGTTTTACTCAAGTGCTATAGATTATCAGCAACCTATCTTATATATTCCGGTTGCTATACCAATGGATGATTATTCGGGTTGCTTACATTGGATAAAAAAAGAATTAGGTGTTTATGGTTTGACTAATATTGATATGGTTTCAGATATTGAAAGTTTAAATGCATTAGATTTTATGCCACTTTAATTCGGATGATTCTAAAATGAGTTCATTTATCAATAGTTATATTGCAAGAAAGGATGGATTAGTAGCACTTCCAAAGGAGACGTCACTGATTATTGATGGGGATGACGTTCTTGTAGTTGAACAGAAGCCTTGTACGATATACTATGACAGCAGAGAAGTGCAGATTAGCCCCGACAATCCTCTAGTGCTTCGGTAAGTTTCCGTTCACAATGTCGCATAACAGTGGACTTATTATATGGACAGTAATTAGGAACGTTTAAGCCGTTATATCTTTTTGTCAAAATATGACAATCCAAATAATTCTATCATGTTGTGAAAACCGATGAAAAGAATGCCATAAGTTAAAATGCGATTAAGGGTAAAGGTTATTTGTATATCAGAAAACAGCGATATCATTTCTCCAGCAGCTAGTAATAGTATCAAGATATAATTCAAATAATTCGTTGCTTCATTCGCCTTATTTTGAATCAACTGCCAACGTTCGTCATTCTCGTATTCGACTTGCTTTTTAGCCTTCCACACATAAAGAAATAGAGTAATGCCAGTAGCAACAAAAAGAAAACATAAAATAATAGTTTGTTCATTCATCAGTTTCATCCTCCCTATATAAGAAAACTTCATCAATTGATACATTAAAAACTTTTGCAATTTTAAAAGCTAATTTCAATGAGGGAGTATATTTATACTTCTCAATTGATATAATTGCTTGCCGGGAAACGTTTGCTTTTTCAGCTAAATCAGACTGTGTCCAATCGCGCTCTGCTCTCAAAATCTTAATTCGATTTTGTATCAATGTATTACCTCCTTAACAAAATGTAATTGAGTAGTTACATTCATAATGTAATACATCAGTTACATTTTGTCAATAGGAGAATACTATATTACATATATCAATATCTCAGAATTCATAGATAAAAAGTTAGTTTATAAGCATAAGAACTTAAAAATAAGTAAAGAAGAAGAGAATGTTTATACTCGGTATGAGTATTTAATTGCTTTATGTTATTTGCTAAATTTGAATGATCTTCATTTAGAGAATATTATTGCCTATGGAGAACATCCAGTAATAAGTGATATTGAGACAGCTTTCAGTTTTCATTAACAACATTGGATGTGCTTTCCTTAATGAAATTTTCCAAGGTATCTCGGTTGCGGTAGTATATTAGGATTTCTTCGGGTTTTAAGTCCATGTTGGTTACAATGATAAATCGCCTCCATCAAAATTTATTTTGATTTTCCTATTGCTTTATAACTGAAGTGCATCTAAACTAGACATATGAAGAGTTTCTCCTTTGTTTGATTTTGGTTTGGTCACTTAAATTTCAACAAAGTTGGAACTATTTTCTATTGTTTTTCTTCTCTTTGTATGTGAAGAGTAAAAATAATCAAAAATATAGTAACAATGCGGTGTCAAACGCCGTCTATGGCATTCGAATTACTTGTCAAAAAACATTCTGGAAGTGGATTACTTGAGTTTTACTAAATAATACTGGAGACTACAAATGTTTAATAAGAATAAATCAAAAACTAGAAAAAAGAGCTTTTTATATGTTGTTATAACAGGAATTTTATATGGATGTGGTTTTGCAGTTTTTTCTATGCTGTTTAACCATTTTTTGAATCACAGCTATGGTTCGTTATATGAAGTAATCTTCGACTTTTTAACAAGATGGATATGGTTTGGTGTAATAGGCGTAGTTGTCATGTGTTTTATTTGGAGAAGCAATAAACGGAACAATAGGAATGGTTATATGTAACAGATTGAATGGCTATATTAATGTAATTAGGACACAGGATTGGGAGGTCGAATATGTTTTGGAAAAATAATATAGGGTATTGGATAGCTTCAACAGCTTTTTTCATTGCTTGTAGTATAAAATTTATGGATAATCAAACAGTGTTAGGGTTTATATACGTCACTTTCGCATTTGCATTTTTAACATTTGCAATAGTTGTTAAGAAACCGCACGAAATTGAAATTGATAGGATAGAAAAAGATCAAATATTTCAGGAGTATATAAAAGAGGGGAATAAAATAAAGGCAGTCAAACGTTGTAGGGAGATTACTATGTGTAGTTTGAAAGATGCAAATGATTATGTGGAGTCCAAAATCAATGGATAGAATACGGTTGGTGCTTCTTGTTAAGACTGATTAGGTATATTTCCTTGGATATAGATTGATGAAAAACACTTGGAGAAAAGGATTTGGTGTTGACAGCAGATAACAGACACTTTCTAATAAGCCAAGGAACAGCCGGAACGTTATATGGCAGAAGATTAATATATTTACGGATATCACAGAACAACTAAAGGTTATAACTGTATCAAAGAAATATTTAGCAGATGTATGCTACTTGGCATCGCAAACAGATGAATGTCGTAAAACTATTAGCAAATTTTGAAATCTTCTCCATTAAGATACAACAATGGATGCAGTAGATTTTTCTTTTATATCATAATAAACTGTGCTATTATTTTTATATGAAGTTTTTAGATGGGGGAATTTAGATCAAAATGTGTAGATGCAAAGTATCTTTTTTAATTCAATTGTACCCAACAACTAAATTTTTCTGAGAACTTAAGGCGCTATGGATATTTACGCAATGTGCAAAGCAAAAGTATTCACTTTATTTACGATTGCGTGAATAGGGTAGTTATGTAAAACTTAACCACTCTATATGAAGAATAGGAGAATTATATGAAATTGAATGATGGCATGATTTTTAGAATATTATATATAGCAATAATAATTGTAAATGGATATATTTTATTATTTACTGATTCATTAGAGCAACCTAATAGTATTGCACCAGAAGTATTTAGTATTTCATTAGTCTTGCTTGTTATAAGCATATTTGCGAGAAGAAGGGCAAGACACAATCAATAGTCCTGTTTAAGCATCACATAACATACGATTCAACAACACTCACCCCGCTAACCGAGTCGGGGTCGCATCAGTGGTTCAGCTAAAGCTTCACATACATGAGCTCGCCCTGTAAGCGCGTTGGCGTCGTGAACCGACGGACGTTAGATGAAAGAATCAATTAGCTTAAATACAAAGTAGTAAAGTTTTAGTAGGAAGAAGAGGTGAGTTTATGAAGTTACAAGACTCGAATAAAAATTTAACTAAACATAAAAAATTACGTGATGAAATCATTTTGAGTATAGTGTACATGACTATTTGGGGCATATCAGTAAGTGTATATTGGTATTTTACAGATAATTCTGATGCAATGGGATATTCTCTTATTTTTTTATGGATAATAATTCCTTGTACAACGTTTTTAGCTTCAATTATTATAGGTAAGAACAATTATTTTGGAAGATACAAATGGATTAGTGTAGTAGTTTTGGGAATTATGTATATGTTAATAGAATTTACAACTTTTAGTACATCCAATATGCGTAGTTTTGATAAGATTAATTTACCGAGATTTGATATGATACTTATTGGAGGACTCATATCTTTTTTGGGAATTTTTACTGGAACTGTAATAAGAAAAAAGAAAAGAAATAAAATAAGCTAGTTAACTAAAAAAATATTCGAATTTGAATTGTTTACTGTTAATATTGAGTTATTGGTAGTTTCCATTGATTCCATCATCTAACAGACTGTTCCCAACATGAGCAGGAAATCGGAGGATGCACACGTCGGGAACAACCGGAACGTTATGTGAAATCTTTCCTTCTGAAATGGAGTAATTATGAGTATGTTTGAGATTCAATACATGATTCATTCAACAGATTTGATTGAAATGCAATCTATGGATATTGAAAAGTTTAAATTCGAGTTTTCGAGTATATATGGGCAGTTTTGCATGAAAGTAGGTCTGCTTATATTGCTAGTAATACTGAGAATGATTGCATGTTTATGAAGTACATTGAGAATAACTATACATGGTTGATGTTTAAACGTCGTGGAGATTTTATAGAAATTTCAGAGATCAAGAAAGAAGTTAACGCTTCATTAAACGGGCATTGGCAGCAATGGGTTATTACTAATAAGAGTCACTTTGATGAATATGAGGTGAAATGGGGACCTGTGGAAGTTGATTATGATGTGTTCAAAGCTGAGGTTTTTAATCAAGCACAGAACTTTATTGGTGAAATTGGTAATATTGATGAAAAGTTTGTATCAACTTATTCACTAAAGTATATCAAGGATAATATTATCTAGTATGGGTTTATAGTAGAGGGACGATTAAGTGATGACAGATATCATAGTGATGGAAAATTCTATAATACAATAATTATGGGTAGGATTTCGGGAAACAATTAGATTTATTGGTAAGTTGACGTATGCAACATCCTCTAACAGACTGTTAGTGGACATTGCATTTCTGGTTATATAGAGGAGATTATTATGGAATTGGTATATGGTACGAACAATCCTTTGAAGTTAACGTCTATGAGACGGAAGTTAGAAGGTCTAGGGTTAGATGTTATTGGTCTTAGGTCGATAGGAATTAATTTAATTGAGCCTGACGAATCTGGTGATACACCATTGGAGAACGCGCGTATTAAGGCACTAGGATATTATAAGCAGTTGGGTAGACCGGTATTATCAGCAGATTCTGGCCTGTATTTCGAAGGGGTTGATGATGAGGACCAACCTGGAGTTTTTATTAAGAGAATCCACGGGCTTGATATGGGTTATGATGATTTGATAGGATTCTACAGTGAGTTGGCTAAAAAGTATGGAGGCAAGATTCTGGCATGTTATAAGAATGCCTTATGTCTTGTAATTGATGAAGAGAACATCTTCGTTTTAGATGGTAAGGAGGCAGAATCGGAGCCATTTTATATTGTAGATACACCACATAAGGATTATGCGGATGGATTCCCGCTAGATTCACTCTCTGTAGAAGTAAAGACAATGAAGTATTACTACGACATAGAAGATGTTGAAGATAAGTATCAGAGAACTGAGTTTGATGAAAATGTAAGAGAATTTGTGAAGGAACAGTTGGCTAAACTGAAGGCTGTGCGAAGCTGACGAAGTACAACGTCCACTAACAGACTGTTCCCAACATGTGCAAGAAATCGGAGGATGCACACGCCGGGAACAGTGGGAACGTTAGCAGAAATCATAGACTAGGATAGGGGGGCGTAAGAAATCTTATGATTTTAGGAATGAATTATAGTAAGAGGAAGAGTGGGAATTGCAGGGGCACTCTAGAGGTCTTAGAGTCTTGTATTGCTTTTGATGAACTCACCATTATTGATGTTCCTGATTTTTCAATTAAAAGTTGTTGCGATTACAACTATGCCTGTTTTGAGACAGGAAGTTGCTGTGTAAAGGATAATTTTTCAAGTGTTCTAGACATGATTCGTGAGGCTGATAAGATTATTGTAACGGTACCGGTTTATAGAGGACATTTATGCTCGGAGTATTACAAGTTTCATGAACGGATATGTGGTGTATATAGATTAGATGATAATAAGTTGATTTCCGATTATTTGGATAAGACGACATTTGTTATATTTGTTAATCATGGTGCTGGTGACGAAGAAGCAATAATAGACTTGAAGCGAGATATTGAACCATATGGTGGCAACTCAAAAATTATCACAATTGCCAGTAGAGATTTTGATGAGAGTTCGATTCATGGTAATCTGAAAGCTAACGATGGATTTAAATGTATGATTCTAGAAGAATTTGGTTTAATTTAAAGAGTGTGCAGGGCTTCCGTCTGAAACTTCAGTTAACAGACAATTCCCAACACGCGCAGGAAATCGGAGGATACATACGTCGGGAACAGCCGGAACGTCATGTGCAATTATTCACCAGTTAGTATATACATTAAAAGCAGTCATGTGAGGCTTTTTTATATGAAGGAATTTTATAATTACTAGTAAAGTATGGATATCATTTGTTAAGATAAGGAGATAGATCATGGAGTTATTAAAGGTTGAACAAGGAAAAGGAATAGGTCCGATTAAGCTAGGTATGAATAGAGAGGAAGTTTATAAAATTTTAGGACAGCCAAGAAGTTCTAATGGGTCTTGTGAATGGGTAGGTAACTATCATATTGATTATGAAGATAACAAAGTTACTTTAATAGAAATACCTAATAGTTTTATGGAGACTCATTTTGTATTATTTAATGGAGCAGATGTATTTAGAACAGAAGCAAAATTATTAGTAAAATATATTTCTGAGTATGGTAGATATGATGAATCTGACAGTGAGCTAGGATATAGTTATACTTTTCCATCATTAGGAATAGGTTTTTGGAGACCATCTATTTTTGAATATGAAATGTTAAATAATCCAGAATTCAAAGAGATGGATAAAGAAATTCAACTAGACGAAATGAAATATTTATATTTTGAAACTGTTTGTGTATATACACAGGATTATTATAAAGGAGAGTAAATAATGAATTGGTTATTTGGTGGATTTCAAATTACAAATTTGATAATAATGTTAGGGTTAATGGGTCTTTGGATTTATGTATTAATCCTATTAATTAAATTTTTACAGACAGGAACAAAAGCTTTTCAGAATTATTTAGATAAAGATGGTTTTAGACGTGATTAAATTTAGAACGGTCAAGATTCAGCATCACATAACATACGATTCAGCAACACTGCGATTGCTAACCTAGTCGCACTTGCATTAGCCCACCCAGAGGGTCCCGGGCATGAGCGATGGATGTAAGCTTCTTGCGTCGTGAACAGCCTGAACGTTAGGTGAAAGCCCGATTCTGTGTACGAGATTATAAGGAGGTATTTTATGACTGATTTTAGTAAAGTTGAGCATTATTACAACGTGTTTGATGAGTGGGGTAGATTAGATACACCAAGCGGTAAGCTTGAATTTGAATTAACAAAGTCAATAATTTTTAAGCATTTGAAATCTGGTAATAAAGTTCTTGATCTAGGTGGAGGTCCAGGACGCTACACGATAGAATTTGCACAGCAAGGCTTCGAGATGCATTTAGCAGATTTATCTGATGAATTACTGTTAGCAGCTAAATCAAAGATTAGAGAATATAATGTGCAGAACGTTAAATCTATTACTAAAGTGAATGCTATAGATTTAAGTGTATATGAAGATGAATCATTTGATGTGGTGTTGTTAATGGGACCATTATATCATCTGACTAATGAAGATGAACGTAATAGATGTATTAGTGAAGTAAATAGAGTACTGAAGCAAGATGGAACTGTAATTGCTTCATATATACCATATTTATCAGGAGCTGTCGGCATAGTAGACCGATTGTTTTATGCGCCAAGTCATGTTGATTATGATAATTTGAAATCAGTATTTGCAGATAGGGCGTTTAAGAATAACTCTACAAGAGGATTTCAAGAGGGGTATTACCCAAAGACGGAAGAAGTAGTAGAATTGTTTGCGAAGAATGATTTTAAGAAGGAATATATAAGATCTGTAAGAGGTTTCGGTTTCGGTAGGGAAGAGAATATATATAAACTGAAAGATGAGAATGTTGAGTTATTTTCGTTGATGATAGAACTTATTAATTCATCAGCTTCTGATTCTGCTATAGTAGAAACTTGTGCACATGCAGTATATATAGGAAAGAAATGCAAGAGCTAAAGTTTATTAAACGTTGACGAATCGGACCATCACATAACAAACGATTTCCAACACTCAGCTCGTTAACCGATAAGGGTAAAGCGTACACAGACAATTATATAGACCATAGGGGAACCGCATCCCTAAAGCACATTCAGCTCCGTTAATTCGGTCCTATCAGAGATAGGAAAAGCGCAGATGACGACATATTTAACGGAATAGAAGTCAACACAAAAGAATCGCTAAAGGCAAGATTCTAGAGAGTCTATCGGGGTCAAAGAACATGGTATGTTCGGAATTTTCACTTTGTGAAAATGGCTACGCCACCCTAGTTCGTTGGGTTCTACATAAAAAGTAATGTTGGGAGGTCTTACTGTTACTCGAATAGGAGAAGCATGTATAAATAGTAAGAAGTCGGATTTCTCCATAGTACTCTGAGAGTGGGAAAGCCACTTACATGGGGAAGGGAGAAACGGGAGTATGAATCATTCAAAGGAAACAAATTATTCTTGAAAAAGAACTAAAGGATAATGCATATCATGCAAATATAGTACGAAGGACTTACATAGATAAACCGAATGGAGACAAAAGACCACTAGGAATACCAACTGTAAAAGATAAGTTACTAGAAATAACGTGTAGTAAAATACTAGAAGCAATATATGAGCCTAAGTTCTACGATACAAGATATGGTTACAGAAAAGGAAAAGGTGCCAAAGATGCAGTTAAACATCTTGGAAAAGACTTAAATTTTGGAAAACCCTTACCAAGGAACACCGCAAGGTGGTGTTATAAGTCCAATTCAAAAACCATTTATAGAAAGTTTAAACGAACAAATGAAACTAACATATGTAGCATGACGCGGAAGTAGAGATATACAACTGGGGAGCCTATTGCGAGAAACCCGCACGATGGGATCTGTGCCAGGGGCGATGGGTGACCATCGGCTCTATGGTGACTCTGAAATTATATCTTTCGGAAAGCAGATTGGAGAATATCATGACATTTGAACAACTAACAACTAAGGCTAGGGAAACTTTAAATCCCCGGAAGATCTCAACAAACTCATATGCAGGAAGTGTAGCTTCAGCAATTTTAGGAAGTAATGGCAAGGTATATACTGGAGTTTGTATTGATACACCTGGATCCATGGGATTCTGTGCGGAACATGCAGCAATTGCAGCTATGATTACTGATGGAGAAACAAGAGTATTGAAGGTAGTATCAGTCTACAAAGATGGAAAGGTCATTCCACCCTGTGGTAGATGTAGAGAGTTTATTTATCAAATTGATGATGACAACAATTCTTGTGAAGTAATGGTTGATAATGATTCTGTCGTTACATTAGATGAATTATTACCACATCATGAGCGTTATAAGTAGTCAATATATAACATTCATATAACATACGATTTCCAACACTCAATTCGCTAATCGAGTCACCTCCGCATTAGCCCACCCAAAGGGTCTCGGGCATGAGCGAATGCTGTAAGCTTATTGGCGTCGTAAACCGAAGAATGTTAGGTGAAATCTTATCTTTTGGAAATTGATGTAATAACTATATAGATTAAGAATAAGGAGAGGTAATAATATGCAAGTTTATCATGATGTAGGAAGTGCAAGTTCAGGATTAGGATGGGGAATATTGATGATTCTTTATGTGGGATTCATATTATTTACAATGGGAGTAGGTGTATATGTATTATTCTTATTAATTAAATTCCTTAAAGTTGGTACCAAAGCATTTCAGAAGTATATTGAAACGGATAATGATTAATAAACAGTCAAGATATGACATCACATAACAAACGATTCAGCGACACTGGAATCGCTCGCTACCCGAGTCGCCTACCACATTAGGCGCCTAAAAGGGTCCCGGCCCATGAGTGGTGGCTGTAAGCTCCTTGCTTCGTAAACCGAAAGCCGTTAGATAAAATGCCTTTCTAATATGTGTACGAATTAAATTTGAGATGAGGTAACAGTATGTATAGACTTTTTATTTTCTTAGTTATAACTCTATTCTGCGTAAGTGGATGTGATAGAGAAGAATATTTTGATGACAGATCTTATATCGAGATATCAGATAATGAAATTTGCGAGATCGCAGGGTTAAAATTAGGTCCTCTAGATTATAAGTATTATTCAAATTCAAATACTGAAATAACCCTTAGATTTCGAATTAAATTGAATGATGAAGTAATTGAAGAGTATTCTCTAAGTCGAGAAGTTATTCCAGATGACCAGATAATCTTAGGAATAGGATTTGATGGATCAAAAGTTGGAGAAGAGTCAGAATTCATTCTTAAATTAGATGATACTGTAAAGACAATTAGTTTTGAAAATTTCATAATAAATGCTAGGCAAACCGATGGTGAATATGTTACTACAAGTTTCAGTAACGATGGATATATGAATATAATCAACTATCGATTCTATACAATAGAAAATGAAGTGATTACGGACTCGTGGGAAATTGAAGCAAAACTCATAGAGAAATCAGACACTAGTAAAGGTAGGGAAAGCACTTCATCTAACTATTAGAAATGTATCCGTTATCATCCCCTAGGAAAAAGCTCTACCAATACTATGTCATAGGTATAAAGTTTTAAAGACGCCGTGTTAGATGATTGTAATATTAATTATAGGTTTCCAAATTACTAGGTTCTATGTCGTTTCTACAGGCGGAATATATGACATTGAATCTAAATGGAGAGATGGAGGTTTTATTTTTGAAAAGAGGAAAATTAATTGAAGAAAGTTAGATTGATAACAGTGATTGTTATTAGTATCCTACTCATGTGTTCGTATTATTATAATAGTTTAGATGCAAAGTTATCAAAGGATGATTTAAACATAACAGGAGTGTTAAGCGTTAATGATACGGGGAAGCTTACATACAGAAAATATATAATGGATATACAAGTACAGAAAGGAGAAGGAAAGATTACTTTATTACCCTATACATTGGATAATGATATTTTTACTTATTCTAATGAAGATGAATCGGAAGGATTTTATATTCCAGGAAGTATTGGTAGTGGATACTGGGTCAATACAGTTGCAAAAAAAGAACTTATTAATAAAAACATTATTTCAGAGAATTCAGATGTTTCTTTATTAGGTGTTGGATTACCCAATGAAGCAGGGATGTATAAAGTAAGGTTATATATTGGAGATTCAGAAAGTGCAAAAGAAATTAAAATTGTAAAAATGATTGCTGTATACAACGAAAAAATAATTGGAAAGGATTTGAGTTGGGCAAAGGTTTTGGAATTGAAAAATTATGAATAGGAGATATTGTATGTTATTAGAGACAGAGAGGATTATATGTCGTGACTTCAAATATGATGATTTTGAAGATGTACATAGTTATGGAAGTAGTATAGATGTTGTGAAGTATATGGCATGGGGGCCGAATACTGAAGAAGACACCCGTGTTTTTTTGAATGAATCAATCGAATGTATAACAGATGATCCAAGGTTACGCTATGAACTTGCAATTATTGATAAAAAAATAGATAAGTTTGTTGGTGCAATTGCAATATACATCATTAGTGAAGACAATAGAGTTGGTGAAATCGGTTATAGCATAAATCCGAAGTATTGGAATAATGGCTATGCAACAGAAGCTGCAAAAGCTATAGTAGAATATGGATTTAGAAATCTGAAATTACATAGAATCCAAGCTACGTGCGATGTTCGAAATACAGGTTCAGCTCATGTATTAGAAAAAACGGGAATGATAAGAGAAGGTAAAATCAGAGAACATATCTTACTACGAGATGGTTGGAGAGATTCTTATATGTATAGCATTTTAGAAAGTGAAATAAGTACATAAATGGAGATTTGTCTGGAGCGAGATAAAGCTTTCGGCAAGATATGCTATTATTTTATACAATATATGAAGTTATAGATCGAAGGAGGACCTATCAATGAAAACAGATGTAGAGAGAAAGTATGATAGCTAGCCCGAGCCTTTCAAAACACTCCTTTTAGATTTACGCAAGTTAATCTATGAGGTTGCGGTTGAAGAGGATATTAAGGATTTGGAGGAAGCGTTAAAATGGGGAGAACCAAGCTTTTTGACGAAAGGTGGCAGTACGATTCGCATCGATTGGAAAGAACGAACACCGGAATATTACTACATATACTTTAATTGCAATACAAAACTAGTAGAAACGTTTCGTGTTCTTTATAGAGACGAACTACACTTTGAAGGGAATCGTGGGATAGTCCTTAATACTAAAGCGCTTATACCAAGAAAAAAAATCAAGCACTGCATTGCATTGGCACTGAACTATAAATCATTGAAGCATCTGGACTTATTAGGTGAATAGTTAAGCCTATAAGGGATATAAGGAGAAGCGTATGATTGTGGAACGACTATTTGAAGAATATCCGGTCATCGAATCAGAGGATATCATCTTGAAAAAAATTGAAGCAAGTGACACAGATGATTTTTTTTCGATTCACAGTAGTGAGGATGTTTATCGCTATATTCCGGGTAAGGCAAAGAAGAATGCGAAGACGGTAGAAAACATGATTCGTCACTATGAAAGAGATTTTAACAAAAAAAAGATGATTTTTCTTGGGATATATCTTAAGAAATCAAAGACTAAGCTTGTCGGTATTGCGGAAATGTTTGATATTGATTCCAAGGTTGACAGTATAACGATAGGCTACCGACTGCATCCGGATTATTGGGGGCATGGAATTGCAACAAAAAGTACCAACATGATGGTAGACTATCTCTTTAAAACAATACAGGTGAATCGAATTCAAGGCTTTGTCATGCCGGAGAATATAAAATCTGCTCAAGTATTAAAGAGGAATGGATTTAAACTTGAAGGGATGTTGAGAGAAAGTCAATTTTGGAAAGATAAGGGAGTCGTTGACTTACAGGTATTTTCTTTATTAAAAAGTGATTTAACAGATACCTCTTTATAAGGTGTATTATCTGTTAATAATTGAATAGAAAAGTCATTGCGCCCATTATTATGCTATTATGGTTATAATCTATAAGAAAGATAAGTAAGGTGAATTATTGATCCATACGGAATTTTGTTACATAATACAAAGAACCATTACAGAATTTAGACTAGAAAATGAAATGAGGATACAGTATGAAAGATTCAACACATTTGAAATTATTATTAGAACAAATAAAAGAGAATGAGTATAAGGTTCCAGAAAATAACAATCTTATGGAATTGGTTTCAGACATGTTATGCCATATTGGAGATGTTGACCCTATACTAAGGGATGAGCTTATTTATCAAACGTTTAGTAAATGGATTATTAATGAGACGTTGGACGATGTTCAATTGAAATACATGGCAGGAATACTTGTCGATGAGCAACATTTGTTTTTTGACATTGGAGACCAAAATAGCGATTCCGTTTTTACGCGCTCATTTTCTGTACTGGTGATGGCATTAATTATATACCGTCACAGAAATCGCAAGATATTTGAGCATAGCGAGTTAATAGGTATTTATGATTCTGTTATGACCTATTTTGATAAAGAAGTTGATATGAGAGGCTATGTTCATGGAAAAGGGTGGGCACATTCAGTTGCTCATACAGCTGATGCTCTGGATGAATTAGCGCTCTGTAAAGAACTGGGAATAAATGAATTACAGGCTATTCTTGAACAAATTAAGAAAAAATTGTACAACACCATACTCTTTATTAATGAAGAAGATGAACGACTTGCTATTGCTGTGGGGAGTATCCTCGATAGAGATATGTTGTCTAGGGATGATTTGGTTACATGGCTAGATACCTTTATAACTGAGGATAAGACTGTGAACATAGTAGACGGAAATGTCATCTATATTAACGTAAAGAATTTTATAAGAAGTCTCTATTTTAGAGTGCTAGATCGGAAGGATAAAGACCTCTATTTGGAAGCAATAAAAAATGTACATGATAGAATCAGTCATTACGCTTAGAAATATAAACTATTAATTGCCGAACGGGACAGATTCAGAGCTCCTTATAACAGCAATGAGAGTTGCAGGACAGGCAATTAGCAACGGACACAAGTTTGATTGTAACAAAGTGACCTTTTTTCATTGTCAGTATGAGCTTAATAATAGAGGTGTAATAATGAATATAGCTGAAGAAGTACATAGATTATATTGGGAAGATGACAAGAACTGTGCTATAACTACGGTTAGCGTATTGAGCGCCTTATATGACATAGAGCTTAGTGATGATTTATACAGTAGCTTGTTAGCTATGCCTGGATTAGGTAAGAATGGCCTTACCTGCGGTATTGCTGTAGGTGCGGTTATGTTTATTGGTTTGTATGGAAAAGACAGAGCCTTTGAAAAAGATGATATAAAGTTGCAAGCGAATCATCTTATCAAAGGTTTTATTGATAAATTCGGAAGTGAGCTATGTAGTGTGTTGAGACCAGAAGGATTTAAGTACACGAACCCTCCACATATTTGTGAGAATTTAACTGTGGATGCAATTAAATATGTAGATGAGTATGTAAGAACGGAAATGGATAATAGCTAATTGAGGAATCTAGATATAGAGAAAGGATTATATCTATGCAAGGAATGGTGATAAAAGAAGCAACCATTGATTTATATGATGAAATAAATAGTTTTTTTGAGTTGGTTTTGAGACACACATTTGAAATGAATATGTTATCTGAACTGAAAGAATTGATTGAAGAAGAAATTGAAGATAAGCGATTGTGTCTTAATCAGTGTTTTGACTCAATGGGACGAGATTGGTATTTTCTGATAGCGGCTATAAAAGTGCACAAAAGATATGGATTTATAAGTTTGGAGAACCTACGTATTTTCTAAGAGATTATTGGGGTGAAGAGTCGAGAAAAGTAAAGATTATTTTTTCGACCCCTCTTCCGTAAATACCGAAATCGTTAGACAAAAGAAAATACGGTGTATTGACAAATCTTGGAGGAATGATGATATGAGTTATATAATAGTAAAAACGGTAATGTATATATGCCTTTTCTTAATGCTTGTATATATCCTATATGAATATAGGGCATCATTGAATAGGTTAAGAATCATCGGAGATACGCAGGTAAAACTTCAATATAGGTTTGAATCCGATAGTATTTTTTTGTTTATCGCTGTTCTGGTTTATTTGTATCATACTTTAAAACAAGTGAGTCATGGTTTTAATGTGTTGGAAATCTTAATGTATGGCTTACTCTTTATAGTTCTAGCGATTAGCATATACAGAGTATATGGGCGCGAACTCATTTGCGAACATGGTATAGTTACACATCAAGGTGTGTTTTTTTGGAGAGATATTATCTATTATTATTGGAGCGATGCGTTATTGACGGGCAATCGAATTGGAATAACGTTTCAAGTAAAAAAGGGTAAGAAATTTTTTGATATAAGTTTGCCATTGAAGAAGGATGACATTGAAGTAGTAAGCCGTTTAATAAGTAATCATGAAGTGAATGCAATGGGTCCTCATTAGGCTGCGAGTACCATACGGCTTCAACCCATTTACAAAGAGAGAGGAAATAACATGTCTTTTTATTTTAGAGAATGTAAGAGTGAAGATTTAGATGAGCTACGAGATTTATCCATTAGAACCTATACAGAGACATTTGCTGATTTTAATACAGAAGAAAATATGAATGAGTACTTAAATAGGGCATACAATCGTGAGACATTAAGAGACGAACTCATGAATAGCGCGTCGAAATTTTATTTTTTGCATACAAGGAATAATTTGGTTGGTTATTTGAAGCTGAATAAGTATAGGGCACAGACGGACATAAAAGATCCTGAATCAATAGAACTTGAAAGGATTTATGTTGTAAAAGAATTTCAAGGAAATGGATTTGGAAAAGTTTTGATGGAAAAGGCTATTGAAGTGGCTGTATCGAGTCAAAAGAAGTATCTATGGCTAGGTGTTTGGGAGAAAAATACGAAAGCGTTAAATTTCTACAAAAAGAAAGGCTTTTATGCATTTGGCAAACATTTATTTGTTATGGGTGATGATGAACAAACAGATTATATATTACGTAAAGACTTAATGTAAAATAGGATAATGAAAATCAAATAGTAAAGGAGAGATATTATGAACATCGCATTATTGGTAATAGATGTACAAAATGCCTTAGTTGAAGAAGGTCCATACGCTTGCGAAACGATAATTTGTAATATAAAACAACTTATTGAAAAGGCAAGAGAGAATGATATAGACGTTATTTATATTCAACATAAAGGTAAGGATGGAAGTGTATTAGAAGAAGGAACAGATGGATGGATGATTTACGATGCCATTGGGCCTTTACCCGGTGATGTTGTCATTAGTAAACGCTTTAATTCATCTTTTAAAGAGACGAAGCTAAGGCAACATCTTGAAGAACAGGGTATTAGCAACTTAGTCATCACAGGAATGCAGACAGAATACTGTATTGATACGACATGCAGAGTAGCATTTGAATATGGGTATAGTCTGATTATACCGGAGATGACGAATACTACATATGACAATGGTTCACTAAAAGCAGAAGCTATTTATGAACATCACAATTACAGTATTTTTAAAGACAGATTTGCAGTTGTTGAAAGTCTGAATCAGACAATTAAAAGATTAGAAGAACACTAGTGTACTGAATTACTTATTTTTAATGGAATAGGAGAGTTAATATGGATGTATATCACTATGATGTATTTACAAAAATAGCCAATAAGGGGAATCCTGCAGGTGTAGTGATGGATGCTGATAATTTGAGCAGTTTGGAAATGCAGGAAATTGCAGCTAAAGTAGGCTTTAATGAGACTGCATTTGTAATGCAATCGGATAAAGCGGATATAAAGATAAGATATTTTACACCAGGTCATGAAATGAACCTATGTGGACATGGAACACTCGCTACACTTTATGCCATTTATGATTTGACCGGTGATGCTACAATTAAAACAATCGAAACGAAAGCAGGCATTCTTGCCGTTGATTTTATAGAAAATGAGGAGAAAGATATAAGGATACGAATGGATCAGTCTAGTCCAAGGTTTATGAAATTTACAGGCAGTAAGCTATCATTAGCGGAATCTATAGGAATCGAGCGTTCTGATATCGATGATACACTGCCCATAGTATATGGTAACACAGGCACTTGGACCTTGCTGCTCCCCATTAAAAACTTAGACGTATTTAATCGAATGGTGCCTCAGAACACTTTGTTTCCGGAGATACTTCATGAGATACCAAAATGCTCTATACACCCCTTTTGCTTTGAAACATATCAAGAGGACTGCATGGTTCATGCAAGGCATTTTTCATCCCCATTCTCAGGGACTATTGAAGACGCTGTCACCGGTACTGCATCAGGAGTTATTGGCGCTTATTATATGAACTATGTCAGTAATACCAAGACTGTAGAACTTATTGTTGAACAAGGACATGAACTACAACGAGAAGGCAAAGTATATGTTCATGTTGTCAAAGAAGATGATGCAGTGAAAGTAAGTATCTCCGGCTATTGTACGTTTAATAAAGTGTTAAAGTTATAGCTTATAAGAGAATGTATTGGCATCGTTCTTTCCTTCTATTCAGAAGAAGAGCACCTTGTTATCAAACTATATACAAACATAGAATAGACATAGATTCGGCGGGGTATTCAAGAAAGGAAGTAAACACGATGAAGACACTTAATGATGCAATTTGGTTGAGAGAGAATGACAGCGTAGCAGAAGCGTTAGATATCCTTAAAGAACTACTTTCAGGAAATCCAGAAGATCCTAATGTTAATTATCAGTATGCATGGTGCTGTGATCTCCTTGGAGATGAACGTGAAGCTATCCCTTACTATTTGAATGCATTAAACTATGGATTGAAAGGAAAAGATAGAAAAGAAGCCTTTCTGGGATTAGGTAGTACCTATCGCACTATCGGGGAATATGAAAAGTCAGAAAGTACTCTGTTAGAGGCGTTAGAAGAATTTAATGATAATTCTCTTAGGGTTTTCCTCTCAATGACTTACTACAATTTAGGAAAACATGAAGAAGCAATGGAAATACTGTTAACGTTGATGGCAGATACAAGTAGTGATATAAGCATCAGGCAATTCGAAAAAGCTATACGGTATTATTCGGATAAGCTCAACAGGTTATGGTAAGTATTAGATGAAGGGAGAATTAACAATGGGATATATTAAATTACTATGGGGATTTATTTTTCTTTTTGATTTTAGAATTCAAGGGTTTGACATTTTACCGGATATTATCGGCTATATTCTTTTCTATAAGGGATTATCTGAGCTAGAAGATAGGAATGCGTTTTTTGCGAAAGGAAAACAATTTGCTTTGCCTCTCATCATTATATCTCTTTTTGATATATATGAGTTTTCTGTTTCTTTGGATGAATTAAGTATTAGCCCCTATGGAATTGTCGTGTTGCTTTTGGGAATAATCAGTTCAGTTATTAATCTTTTAATGGTATATAATATTTGCCGCGGGATTGGCGCCGAAGCAGAACATACCAATCATTTTAAATTGGCATCCCAAGCAACGACGGCATGGAATGTCTATTTAATAGCTAATATATTGATTCTTTCAAGTTTTATTCTTCTGGGGATATTGCCAATCCTTGTTATTATCGGTTTGTTTTTCTCGATTGTCGGCTACATATTAATGTTGCGCTTAATGTACAATGCCTCACATTCAGTCACTAATTTTTAGCATTACCACCTCTGATTTTTACGGTATTAACTTTTGAACATTTGGACTATAGTGGTTATAGAGAACAAAAAATGTAAAATTGGAGGGTTTTATGAAAATTACAAGCAGTAATAACCGATTGATTATGAGAACCGGTCGTGAAGTCGTATGGATTGAGCCATGGGGCGAGGATGGCTTAAGGGTACGAACGACCTTAGAAGCTGAGATGGATACCAAGGACTGGGCGTTAGACCGAGTACCTGAAGCAAGAGACGGAGAGATTTCCATCGAGGAAGTCACCTTGATTGAACCTTGGATTCCGGAAGAACAAAAACAACAGTACCAAATTAAGAGTCAAAAGGCATCTATTCGAAACGGAAAAATTGTGGCAACTATTAATCCGGAAGGTTGGATACGTTTTTTGAATGATAAAGGCGACGTTCTTTTGGAAGAATACTATAGAGATCGGGAACGTATTGATCGATACTGCATTCCTCTTCGCATAAAAGCAAGAGATTTGAAGCCGATTATGGGAGCCAATGATTATACCTTAACGCAACGCTTTGAAGCCTATGATAATGAACGGCTTTATGGAATGGGTCAATACCAAGATAAAGTGCTTAACAAAAAAGGGGCAATTTTGGAACTAGCCCATCGAAATTGCCAAGCAAGTATTCCTTTTATGATTTCTAATCGAGGCTACGGCTTTCTTTGGAATAATCCTGCCATCGGAAAAGCAACATTTGGAACCAATGTAACGGAATGGACAGCAGAATCCACCAAAAAAATAGACTATTATATTACAGCAGGGGACAGTCCGTCTGAGATTTTGGAACATTATGCTGATGTTGTAGGAAAGGCGCCGATGATGCCTGACTATGGTATGGGCTTTTGGCAATGTAAGTTACGCTATCGCACACAAGAAGAGATTCTTGATGTTGCCAGAGAATATCACAAACGAGGTGTTCCTCTTGATGTCATTGTTGTCGACTTTTTCCATTGGACAAGACAGGGGGACTTTAAATTTGAACCTCGAGATTTTCCTGATCCGAAAGCAATGGTCGAAGAGCTTCGTGAAATGGGGGTAGAACTTATGGCTTCTGTTTGGCCGACAATAGACAGTAAGTCTGAGAATTTTAACGCCATGAACGATGCCGGATACCTTGTTACAACAGATAGAGGTATGAACATCAATATGAATTGGATGGGAGAGACCGTCTTTTTTGATGCAACGAATCCCGGTGCCCGAGAATTTGTATGGGATGCTTGTAAGAAAAACTACTACGATCTTGGGGTTAAGATTTTCTGGTTAGATGAGGCAGAGCCGGAATACGGACCGTATGATTTTGATCTACATCGTTATTATCTGGGACCTGCGCTCTCCTGTTCCAATATATATCCGGCCCTTTATGCTAAAGGCTATTATGATGGTATGCGTCGTGAGGGACAAGACAATATTGTCAATCTAGTCCGCTGCGGTTGGGCAGGTAGTCAACGCTACGGTGCTCTTATATGGTCCGGAGATGTATCCTCAACCTTTAGAGCCCTAAGAGAACAACTTCAAATAGGTCTTAGCGTCGGTATGGCAGGTATTCCTTGGTGGACAACAGATATTGGCGGATTCCTAGGTGGTGATGTTCATGATCCGAAGTTCCATGAACTGTTACTACGATGGTTTGGATTCGGTGTTTTTTCTCCGGTATTCCGACTACACGGAGAACGTGTGCCACATATTCATCCGGAACATGAAGTTATCGACGGCGTGACTCAAATGTTCACAGGAAGCCCTAATGAGATTTATACTTATGGGGAAGATAATTACGAGATAATGAAAGCTTATATATTAATGCGTGAACGATTACGTCCTTATATTCGTGAGTGTATGCAAGCTGCCCACGAAAAAGGCACACCTGTTATGCGTACAATGTTCTATGAATTCCCGACGGATAGACAATGTTGGAATGAGGAGACCCAGTATATGTTCGGTCCGGACATACTCGTAGCTCCCATAATGGAAGCAGGACTTAAGGGAAGAGAGGTGTATCTTCCTGAAGGCTTAACATGGAAAGAGGCAAAAAGTGGAACCCTTTATGAAGGTGGTCAACATGTTTATGTGGAAGCACCTATTGATACCATTCCTCTCTTTGTTAAAGCCGACAGAGAATTGCCTATTTATGCTCAAGAATAGACGTTCATGATACGCACATACATTATATGCTTACTATAAGGAGGTCTTTATGAATTATCGTTATCAATCCCTTTCCGTTCCGGGTGGTGGTTTTGTTACAGGATTTTTATTTCATCCTAGAGAGAAAAATATTCTTTACTGTCGTACAGATATTGGCGGCGTCTATCGCTATGATTTTGGTCAAGAGCAGTGGATAGCTTTAGTCGATCAAGTGACAGGAGAGGAGAAGTGGAAAACCTATCCTCTATCCATTGCGCTAGATGCTAAATTCCCGAACAGACTTTATATGTCTGTCGGGGAAGGTCATCAATCAGCCATTGGGTACTCTCAGGATTACGGTCATACCTTTACATACATGGACACTCCGAAAAATTCAGAAGAAAACCCTGTGGAAATACATGGGAATGCCTCCGGACGCTCTACAGGAGAACGCTTGCTTGTGGATCCTTTAGATTCGGATATCTTATATCTTGGAACAATGTATGACGGCTTGTTTAGGACATCAGATCACGGCAAGACATGGCATAAACTTCAAGTGGGAGAAGCCGATGAGCACAACATTACCTTTATCGCCATTGATGAACGTGGGGGCGAAGAAAACGGCCGTGGAAAACGAGTCCTCGTTGGAACATCCGGAGAGAAAGGCTCTCCGGATGGCATTGTCCGTGGTCCAAGTGTCTATATCAGCAATAACGGTGGTAAATCCTTTACTATTATGGCGGGTCAACCTGAACCGGTCTTAGAAGGGCCCTTAGATCATCCGGGTTATGTCGCACAGCGGATTGCTTTTGATAAGAACTATATGTATATCACGTATAGTTCTTACAATGTAGGTTGGTCCAACTGGAATATGTACGGATGTGATACAGGCGCATGTTCCGATGGTGCCTTATACCGCTATCAACTTGATCATGAAGGAAGGGTTCACGAAGTCCTGGATATAACCCCCGGACATCCTTTCATTCAAGACTATCGAAAAGATTCCTCAACTAATAAACGCCTAGGCTATGGATTAAGTGGTATTGCTACAGATCCGACCCATCCGGGTCTTGTTGTATTAACGACGATTACTGCCTCCCCGGATGTATTCTACCGGTCATGGGATTATGGGATAACCTTTGAACCGATTATGTCCGGACTGGAGATTGGGCACATTGAATTTAATATTTCTTACCAACATCCGGATTATAACGGAAAGCATTCCTTAATACACTGGATGTCTGATATCAAAATCAATCCGTTCAATCCGAATATGGCTTTGTTTAATACAGGCGCAGGGGTTTTTGCAACCTTTAATCTGTTGGAAGATGCCGTTATCTTTAAGACATTTAGTGAGGGGATGGAAGAGACGGTTCACCTGAACGTTTATGCTCCTGTACGAGAAAAACCTGCTGTTATTGATGTTATCGGAGACTATGGCCTCTTCGTTTTTGAGGATGTCAACCACAAGCCTGAAACCTCTGCATCAGATGTTGACGGAAACCGTTGGATAACAGCTATGAATGCTGATTTTACAGATGGAGAAGATAGTGTCATCATTGCAACATTACGTGGTAATTGGACCGGAAAAACGAAGGGTGGTCTAGTTATATCAAGAGATAACGGCAAGTCCTACCACAAACTTCCGGACCCTCAACCTATAACCCCCGCTATTGACGAAGCCATTAAGCACCTTAGCCAGCCCAATGTTACCTCCGGTTGGATTGCTATGAGTTCGAATACAAAACATCTCGTTTGGGCAATCGGCCAACCCCTTGACGGCGATTTGGTCATCTTCACCCATGATCAAATCACTTATGGAAAGTCAACGTTTTTAAATAGTTTGGGTCATGAGATTGATGTTACCGGTAAGCCGATAAAAATCTTTGCGGATCGAGTTTTACCGCATATATTCTACGGCTTTGGTGATGTAACATCCGAAGGACCTAGTGGATTTATCAGTAATGATTATGGTGAAACCTTCCACGAAGTACCAATGCCACAAAATTATCCTAAAGTATTACTTGCCGGAATTGATAGTGAGCAGCATATTGAGATAAGACCTGTTCCTAATACAAGCGGTCTTTTCTATATGGCATTGAATGATAAAGGGTTATGGCTTCTCTCCTATGAAAAGGATAGATTTGTTGGAAGAAAAGTGAGTAGAGAAGGGGACACCATCACTCGAATTGGTATCGGCATCGGTGACGATACCAGAGGCCATGACGAGAGCAGCAAAGAAAAGTCACCACATATTCCCGGCAAATTTTCGCGCCTATATACAAGTGGTAGGATTCAAGGAATCTATGGATTCTATTCCTCTGACAATGGCGGAGCTGACTGGGTTCGCATCAATGATGATGCCCACCAGTTTGGGGATATAAGGTCGATTGATGGCGATAAACAGGTTCCGGGACGGTTTTATATTGCTACAGGAACACGAGGGCTTTTGTATGGAGAACCGAGTATAGATGTATAAATCGTTGTTCTTTTAATAAGAGACAAGGTATGCTATTATTCTAGTATGAGATATAAACATTTATTTATTGAAGGGTGAGGTGTATGAAAAAATATGTATTGGGTTGTATCCTGTTTGGTGCCGGATTCCTTTGGTCGACAATACTCTTGATTTTATGGGTGATTAGTCCATGGAAGGGTTACGGGTTTGTAGATTTCCTTATAAGAGGGGATATAATAGGTTTCTTTATCGTGTCGCTTTTAGGAATGGTCATAGGATTATCTATCCTGTTATATGAGGTAGGCGTTAGACCACATATTCCGGAATGGTTAAAATTGAACAAGATGTTATAGTTACATACCCGTCCCATATTTTGGGCTTCTGGGACCTTGTAATAGGACCGAATAGGAGTATATAATGAACTATGAGCGTGTAACGCTTCATAGTTCTCTTTTTTATTTGAATGAATATACTGACGCCAGTATGCTAGTGTTTCTCACAATGTTGCGTCATGTATTCAGAAGGCGTCATTCTTGTGATATTCTTGAAAGCTCTTGAGAATGAACGATAATCGGTATACCCCAATCCATAGGCAATTTCACTGATGCTCATATGGTCTTCTAACAGTCTTTTTTTGGCATAATCAATTTTACAGTTTAATAGATATTGACGTAAATTAACACCCGTTTGTTGCTTGAAATAAGCGGCAAAATAGGACTCGCTTAAGTTAACAAAAGAAGCAATATCTTTTGTTTTAATCGAATTTAAAAGATTATTATGTATATATTGAATCGCTTTTTCGATAACCGTATCAATAGTCTGTGTATCGATGGATGTGATTTCTTTTGAGATTTTACAGCAGTCATCAAAAAAGGACAGCATCCATTTCCTCAATTCAGAGAAAGAAACTAAATGGTTTAATTCCTCATACGATATTTCGGGGAAAGAAAAATTACATTGAATACGTTGATTCAAATCTTTCAAAACATTGGCAACCAAATAAATACACATACCTTTAATAAAAGTAGGGGGCGGCTGTGGCACGTAGAATAGTGAATAGAAAAAGGAGTCGCAGTAGCGGTTCATTTTGTCATGGTCAGCGGCCAAAATAGCTTCTGTTAAATCGCTATAGTCGATGCTCGAGGTGGATATATCCGGAGTTATGTCGCAAATAATGGATGGATCGTGTATTGCCGGTTGCTCCTTATACATTTGATAAGACAGCGAGAGTAAAGCACGGTTATACGAATACGAAGTCTTATCTAAAGAGGTAACAGCATCTCCAATTCCAATTCCGATGAGCGCATTCAATAGTGGGGATAACTTACGCATGCTTAATTTTATGATATCATAACTAAGATGGAGATCGTTTGTTGTGTCATTAAAAAGTAACAACAACTGATTTGGCCTAGGTATCCACAATTCGCAAGGTGCAGGGTAATGTATCGGTTCAAGAAGTGCTAAGGCATTTTCTCCGACGTAGTAACTCTGACCTTCATCCTTGAAGGAGAAGACAATGATACGATTTGTCGTATTACTAATGTTAAAGTCAACAAGGTTGAAGGAGTCTATTTGTTGAGCATGTATATCTCCGTTAACCAGTTGATTCAACACATGAAACTTTGATGTTTTTCGGAGTTGATCCACATTAATATTCAACGATTTTTTGTGTATAATATGGCTGTATAAGCTGTAAAGCTCTGTCATTAACTTTTCTCGATTTATTGGTTTTAACAAATAGCCTTTTGCGCCACAGCGTATGGCTTCTTGTGCATAAGAAAAGTCATTATAACCACTTAAAATTAAGAATTCCGTTTCTATTTGTTTCTGTTTGCAGATATTAATGACTTCGAGCCCCGTAAGCTCGGGCATACATATATCAATAATACAAATGTCCGGCTTGTTTTCTATAATAGAGGCTAAAGCTTGCTTACCATCGGAAACCACATCAATAACAAAAGTGTTTAGTTGCTCCCAATCCACTGACTTTCTTAACCCATCTCTTATGGATTTTTCATCATCGGCAATAACAACGTTAATTCGACTGTTTGATTTCATTATACAAAAACCTCCGTTTTCTGAGACGCTAACTGGTAAGGAAAATGAAGTGTGATTTCATTTTTAAAATAAGGAGTTGAACTGAAGGTCACCGTAACATTCGAATAGGATGCCTCAAGTCGTTGAATAACATTCCTTAATCCGACATGTTTTTTTGAGTCCTTGTCCACGTGTGTCTCTAATAATTCATACATGTCATTCACATTAAATCCTAATCCATTATCTCGTATGTTAATATAAAGCTGTCCATCTAAATAATTGAACGAAATGTCAATTGTCGGATTAAAAATTTGAGAGGTATCGGAGTCCATGGTGAAACCATGTTTAATTGAATTTTCAACAAAAGGCTGTAAAATGCTTTTTGTAATAGAGCAATATTTCAATTCTTCTGAAATGGAGATTAATAAAATGATATGATGATGAAAACGGTAGTTCATCATTTTCAAATAGGCTTTGACATGTGTCGTTTCTTCTTGTATCGATATGGTATCACTTCCATAAGATAAAGATATACGCATATAGTCTGCTAATGCTTGAACCATATTGGAGGCTATATAGTTATTGTTGTTATAGATTTCCATATTAATGAATTCCAATGTATTATAAAGAAGATGTGGATTGATTTGTTCAGAAAGCAACTGAATTTCTGTTTGAAACTTTTGACGTTCACTTTCTTTAATTTGAGTAATTTGTTCCTGAATAGTAAGATACATATCATTTATTGCGCTATTAAGCTCTCCCACCTCATCTGTAGAGTGTGGAGGGATTATTTCGCTGTAGGAGTTTGTTTTGATTCTATGAACAATGAAAGCCAGTTTTTCTATAGGTTTTGAAACAAATATTGATAACAACACCGTTATTGTTGCTGTAAATAAGAGTCCGATGATTAAGGCAAACAACATATAACTCTTCAAATCGGAAAATATAGTAAATATTTCATCCCTCGTTGTTATCCGTATGAGTGCTAAATTAGAAGTCAATGCCTTGGAAGTTATATAGGCATTTGATAGCTGACGTTGTTCTACTTTATTGGATTCAAACAGATGGGATAGAAAATTTTCGTTTTTTATTTCACGGATATAATCATCGGATAGAGATACAGATGGCGTAGGTAAGGAGAGAAGATTTCCCTTTCTGTCAATAAAAAATAAATGACTGGACTTAAAGTCATTCGACCATAATTGAATCAACTCATTTAACGAAGTTGCACTAATTAAGATCGTTACATAGAGCATCGGTTCTTCCTTAGCGTCAGCAATCATTGTAAATTGTGATTGATTACTATAGCGTAATGTAAGAGGTATAATGACCGGAATAACTTGGTCATTTGTGAAGAAAGGGCTTTTTCGCTGGGGCAGAATTGTAATTCCTGATATGTCTTGAGGCCGGAAAAAAAATAAATCCGATTTATTATTATAAAAAGTTTCATAACTGTAGTATGCATTTTTGTAGTTGTCGATAAAATAAACGGTTTTTACAGCAGGACTAGCCGTAGATAATGTACCGATGATCTCTTGGAGTAACAATCGATTTTCTGTCGTTGATTTGTCTTGTTTTGACACATTGAGCAGTATATTTTGAAAAGACGGGTCACTCACAAGACGGTTAAATTGGAACATATAATTTGAGTAACTTGAAATCAAAGATTCTTCACTTACCTCGTGTGAGGAGCGCATACGACTTAACGTATTGGATAAAATAACGGTATGTAAGGACGCGACAATGGCGATATAGATAAATACGATTAAAAAGATGAGAATTGAAATCATGGTGATGCTGATTTTATTTTGAATCTTCAAATTAATAAATTTCTGGCGTATTTCATTCAAAAACATTCTATACCTCCATTCTTTTTGTGATTAGGGCCTCAAAAGCAAGTTTCCCTAAATTCACATACAATATATAGATGACGTAAATGCGTTCGTAACAATATATTGTAGATGAAAGTTCAACTATATGCTTTTGTCGACCTAATCTTTTTGTGATTATATTAGCATGGAAATGTATATTGTGCAAGAACGTTTGAATTTTGCACTTAATTTAATATTAATTATTATATTTAAACAAGAAATATACTGGAATAGTGAAAAGTGTTACATCTATAGCGGAAAAAGTGCTACACAAAAAGTATTATAAATGATAAATTATGTCTATAATACACAAAATATTAAGGAGGATTTATTATGAAAAGTAAACGTTTAATCAGTCTGTTTCTTGCATTGGTTTTGGTTTTTGCATTCAGTGCCTGTGGAAAAACGGACCCATCAGAAGGTCAGAAAGACTCAACACAAGAATCGGACAAATCAAATTCAGAGGATGCTGCATCAGAAGAGAAAACGACCATTGAAGTTTGGACCAATGATCGTCATGACGCAGAATATGTCGAATCAAAAATTGAAGAGTACAATGAAACAAACACAGATGGTATCATCATTAGTTTAAACGTCGTAACCGATGACTATGAGAACATGTTAGCACTCGCTTACAGTGGCGGAACAGCTCCTGATATTGCAGGAACGCCTATGCAACTCAATACGTTTGCTGATTCAGGAATAATCATCCCATTAAACGACTACATCGATGCCGATGAAACCTACCAAAAGGTGAATCAGCCGTATGCAAATGCCTTTGAGGGATTAAATTACAAAGATGGAAATATCTACTATGTGTATTCCGGTATGCGTTCAGGCGTTCGTGTAGAGTATAACAAATCATTATTAGAAAAGGCAGGCTATACAGAAATTCCACAAAAATTAGACGACTATATTAATTTAGCCAAAAAAATAACAGAAGAGGGTAATGGAGAAGTCTTCGGTATTGGATTTACCTCTTCCTCTCCCTTTGAACGACTTCTTGAAATGAGTGCACAAGTTTCAGGAATCTTCTACTATGATTATATTAACGGTAAATATGATTTCAGTGGTTACAAAGAAATTCTTGAACTTGGTCAACGCTTCATCAACGAAGATATTGCTTATCCGGATCAACAAGGTGTTGATAATATGAGAGCATTATTTGCACAAGGTGAATTCGCACTATGGAGTAATGCATCACAAGAAGCAGGGGTATTCACTTCCCAAATTCCGATTACTGATTTTGAGTGGGGCGTAACAACGGTTCCTTCCTTAACAGGTGAAATAAAAGGAGCTCTCCAAACAAATCCAAGTAAAGGATATGGAATTCTTTCCTCGTCTGAACATAAAGATGAAGCATGGAAAGTTATTCAGTTCTTCCAGTCAGAGGACTTCCTTAAAGGGTATTTGGAAGAAGGCTATAGCTTGCCAATCACTCAATATATGGATGGTATCATTGACAAATCAAAGATCGGTCGACTTGCTGACTTCTCCTTGTTAGATTATGAATCCGTATATCCAACACCTCCAGCCGTTAATTTGACAGGAGACAATTATCGAACATTACTTTGGAATGCCGTTATGGGTCATATAGACATCGATGATGCCATTGACGATTTGAACAAGCGCTATAATGAAGCTCTTGATGCAGATGTGGCAGCCGGAACAGTAAAACGATTGGTTATTCCTGATTATGATCCATTACATCCAAGTGAAGGAACAGCAACCTATTTAACGGAATAAGTTCTTAGGTTTTCAGGAAGAGAAGTGGCGATGTAAGTATGCCGCTTCTCTTTCATTAAAAATAACAATGAATTGGAGGGAAAATGGTGAATAGCACAAAGAAAAAAAATAGTATCAAAACTTCAACTAAAAAAAGTGGCAATATAGCAGCTTTTCTCATGCTTAGTCCGGCTATATTGTTTTTAATAATCTGTTCCATCTATCCCTTTTTATGGATTTTTCGCTATGTTGCATCCGACTATAACGGATTCACAGCGCATTTTACGGGAACAAGAAATCTCATAAGAATGATAAATGATTCGACATTTTGGGGCAGTGTGTTACATACCTTTGAATATGCCTTTTATAAACTGATTTTCATTATCCCTTTATCGCTACTTATGGCAGTTTTACTTAATCAAAGAATTAAAGGCACCGTTATCTTTAGAGGTATTTATTTTATGCCGACAATCATTAGTACAGCCATAGCAGGGATGATTTTCGGGTTTATATTTGCAACACAACACGGTATCTTGAATTCGGTATTGATGACCATGCATCTCATCGATTCACCAATAAAATGGCTAAGTAGCCAAAGTGTCGTTATGGCATCAATAACCATCCTTGCCATTTGGGGTGGATTAGGGAATTATATGCTCTATTTTTTAACAGGGATTAACGGTATAAGTGAAGATGTCTATGAATCTGCTAAAATCGACGGTGCAAATGCCATACAAACTTTTTTTCGTGTGACATTACCCATGTTGTCACCGGTAATGAAAGTTATTCTAATGTTAGCGATTACAGGAGCTTTTAAAGATTATGAAGCTATTATGGTATTAACCAATGGAGGACCGGGCAATCGCTCGAATGTCATGTTCTTATATATTTATCGATTAATCTTCGGCTCTTCAGGCGGAACCTCACAAGCGCAAATTGGATACGGAGCCTTACTGAGCGTCGTAGCAGCAATGATTGTCGGTATTGTAACGGCTATTTATTTACATGTTTCAAGAAAATTAGATGATGTAGTATAGGAGGTACGACAATGGAAAAAAGTCAAAATGTATTTTCCATGCAAACCAAGATATTGAGACTGTTTGTATGGCTTTTCATGGCCATTTTTGCGGTTATTATTGTATTTCCGATCTTATATGTTATCTTTGGTTCATTTAAAGTCAATGCAGAATTATTAGTCGGCGGTAGCAATATTTTCCCGAAGAAATGGATTTTCACTAATTATATAGAAGCTTGGAATCAGGCCAATTTCGCTACCTACACCATTAACAGTTTATTTTTGGCAGTCGGTGTGATGATAATCTCAGTTATTAATTCCACGATGGCAGGCTACGTATTTTCCCGACGTGAATTTCGAGGAAAAGAGTTATTGTACGGATTATTTATTATGTTCATGTTTATTAATGTTGGATCGGTTTCTCTTAGACCGTTGTTTGAATTAGCGGTCAAATTAAAGGTTAATAAAAGCTTGCTTCCGGTTATCTTTATATCGGCAGGAGCAGGACAGGCAACCTTTATCTTCTTATGTAGAGGGTTCGTTAACTCTATTCCGCGGGAATTAGATGAAGCTGCCAAAATAGACGGATGTTCTTTTTTTGAAACATATTATAGGATAATACTTCCTCTGTTGAAACCGGTTATGGCAACGATAGCATTGCTATCCTTTCGACAAGGCTGGAACGAATATATTATGCCGTTAGTCTTTACAATGACAAATGATAAGCGACGTCCCTTAACTGTCGGGGTAAATATGTTAAAAAATATGGGTGATGGAACAGCAGCTTGGAACATTATGTTTGCAGGTGCAACCATATCGATTGTACCCATGCTATTAATCTATATACTCTTTAGCAAAAACTTTATGAACGGTATGACAGCAGGTGCTGTGAAAGGATGACGACTATGCAAAAGTTTATTACAGACTATCTTATATCAGGACCCTACGCTGTTGAAAAGAATGAGCTTGATATGTTAACTAATGCTTCCATACCATCAGAGACGATGAATCAACTAGACTATGAAACCTACTTGAGAACCGTCTTTCCTGATCAGCCGATGAAAACACCGGATGGTACCATTCGAATAGGTGAGCCGAGTGAGCTCGGACTTCCTTGGTTCTATCATTATGACCATGGAAATTGGTTTGTCGATTATAGCCAAGATTATGCCCTGCTAAATCGTATTGAACTGTTAGCTGTCACAGGGCTTGTTTCTAAAATAGATCAAAAAATCACAGTCCTATTATGGTCCTATGGAGCTATTGGATTGTGGTGTAATAATGTCTTTGTAGGAGGCATTGATAAAGCCGTTTATAAACCAATGACTAAACAAGAACTCGTTCTAGACTTAAAAGAAGGATACAATGAAATTAAAATTCGTTTTCAAAATCTAGGTGTTCGTGATACACGTAATGTTTTTGGCATCGAATTGAAATCAAATGCTGAACGTGTCAAGGTGCATCTGTCCGATAATTATGGAGATTTATCTGAATATATTCAGGCTAAACAATGGCTTGACACGTTAACTTTCGATGAGGACAGTCTGTTCAATACATTGCAGGCACCTCATGAAACCTTTCTAAGCTATGGTCGTGATGATGCTTACGATTATGCAAAGGCAAAGAATGTGAAAGAACCTATCGATATTTCCGGAATGGAGAAAATACCCCTTCGACTCAATGTACCGAATGTAACCGTTAGCTGCTCTGTCAAGAATACAACACTTGTTCGTCGATTCGAGAAATTTAGAGACACAAATCCAGTGTACCGAAAGAGTATATCCTTTGAAGAGAATAAAATAGCCCTGTTAAATAGAATAGCGGAAGTTGAAAGCTTAAATCGTGATAATTTATTTGGCTTCTCAATCTCCAATATCCTTGCAAGACGAGCGCTTCACAAGGTTTGGGTTAAAGATGAAGCATTCCTTTATGAAACACTCGATCAAATAGAAAAACGCTATGATTGTACGGATTTTTTAATTGCAGGACTAATACGATATATGAAAAATTACCCACTTGATTCAGCGTTAGCCGCAAGAGCCAAAGAGGTATTAACCGCCTACAGATTTTGGATGACACATCAAGGGGTTGACTCCATGTGTTTTTGGAGTGAGAACCATTCCATCTTGTTTTATTCAGCGGCAATGTTTTGCGGAGACATGTATCCCGACGCTATGTTTATCCGTGCCGATATGAACGGAAAGGAACTAGCAGCCTTTGGTAGGAAACAGGTGATAGAATGGCTAGAGGATGTGGAAGAATACGGGTTTGAAGAGTTTTTGGCATCCGCTTATGTAAGCATCACTTTTATGGCCCTGTTAAATCTTGTTGATTATGGTGATGAAGAGATTTCAAGACGAGCAACGGCCATCACCGATTATTTAGTAACCATGTTAGCCAAACATACCTTTGACGGTTCAATTATCGGACCTATGGGAAGAGTGTATGGAGAGACTATCTATCCATTCAAACAAGGCGCTCAAGCACTATTGAATTTAATTGATCCACAGGCACCTTATGATTATTCAGAAGGATGGATGGCTGCCTATGCAACAACAACCTATCAGTTTCCGGATAATCTTGTTGATCTCATGCATACATCTATTAACGAAACGTATAGCACGGGAAATGCCTGCGTACATTTGAACAAACAGAAAAACTACATCGTGACTTCTGTTGAATCGCCAAGAACCGATACCTCCTATAAACGCTGGGAAAACTTAACCCTGAAGAAGGATTCAAAACAAGAAAGCCATGACTACACCAAATCTTTAAATGAACGTTTTCATGGAACTACGTTCTTTGAACCTGGGATTTATGGCTATCAACAACATCTCTGGTATGGTGCACTTGATAATCAAACGCCGGTGTTTGTAACCCATCCGGGAGGGACAACGGCTTCCTGCAGGACTCGACCGGGATACTGGTATGGCAATGGCGTTATTCCTGCAATCAAGCAGGTGGATAATACAATTGGAAGTATTTATGTTGTTAGCAACAATCATCCGATTCATTTTACCCATGCCTTTTGGCCAAAAGCAAGGATGGATGAAACCGTTCATTCTAATGGATGGCTATTTGGAAGAAAAGGCAACGGATTTATTGCCTTATGGTGCAGTGATCCTCTGGAAGCCTATCAAGACCAACTATATGCATGTGAATATAGAGTATACAGTTCCAACAGCGCCTATGTATGTGTCTGTAGTGATACAAATGACGATAACACCTTTGATGCCTTCATGAAAAGATGTCAGCTACAGATGCCGCATTATGATAAACAAGAGAAGAGACTTACGACAAAAGAGTTGGAGCTGACGTATAAAGCCTCCTTTGACTTGACCCAATATGTATAGGGGAGGGTCTGGTATGTTACATATCGAGTACCTTGATTTCATTATAGATATTGATGTAGAAGACGGAATGAACCTATCCTATTTGTCATGGAGGAAAAAGATTCTCATAAACGGCGATGCACAAAGAAAGAGCCAAGGGCATACCTATGGAATGCCCTTAATGTTTCCCACCCCCAATCGGACAAAAAATAATCGCTATCGATATAAAGGTGTGGAGTATGAAGCAAGGATGCATGGGTTATTTCGAAACCTTCCGTTTATGCTTGTTCATAATAGCGAAGAAGAGGATACCTATAACATAACGGGTATCTTGAAATGGGGTCCTGATTATGAGACATTTAAGACCTATCCCTTTGAATGTATGCTAAAAATTCATATAGGCATTCAACACAAGTGTATCTTCTATGACTATCAACTAACAAATTGTGGAGAGACGACGATGCCTTATGGATTTGGTGTGCATCCTTTTTTTGAAAATCCGAATCATGATGCCTCCATTATGACAAAAGCAAAGACTGTATTAAACGCTCACCAATGTTTAAACACAGGTGAGACACAAGCGGTTAAAGGAACACCCTATGACCTCTTCAAGTTTAAATCTGTTGATACACTAAACTTGGATACTGTATATATGCCGGAAAACAAAACGGATAATCTAGCTGAGGTGGCCACTATTCACTGGAGTGATTATCAATTATCCATCCATTGCTCGAAGGATTTTTCCCATCTTCTAATCTACACACCGGAAAATCATGACAAATTCTGCATAGAACCTCAAACGTGCTCCATTGATGCGTTCAATCTTTTCGATGAAGGATATCGAAAAATTTCGGGTGTTGAAGAAGTAGGTAAAAACGAAACAAAATCAGGAACGATTCAATTTATAGTATCAGAATCAAACTAAACGAATCTTTTTTTACTCAGTAAAGTATGCTATATTTTTGTATTTAGAAAGACATCGATGTAGTACATACAATCGGGAATTGAGGTAAAAAAATGTGGTTTTGCCTTATTCTTCCACAACTTCTCAACGTTTCTTGGAAGACCGGGAATTTACTTGGAAGATTTATATGTTCGACCATCAATGCGAGGTCAGGGAATAGGAAAGATATTGCTCTCGTATTTGGGAAAATTAGCCAAAGAAAGAGGCTGTGGCAGAGTGGAATGGTGGTGTCTTGATTGGAATAAGCCCTCAATAGAATTCTATAAGAAGTTAGGGGCAAAAGCGATGGAAGACTGGACAGTATACAGAATATGTGATGAAGCTTTAGATAGCCTTGCGGATGAAGCATAATAGTTTTCTATTCATCGATGGATAGGATATTCCGATTAGAGTCCGCATGGGCCATTCATGTGTTAGATCAGATTGTACAGGATAAAAAAAGATAACACATATACGCTATCCTAAAAGGGATGCAGAAAAACTTCTCTAATACCGCTTCATACGCGTGTACCTATTCGTTTAAGGACGCGATAAGATGAGTAAAAACCCAAAACATCAATAGAATGTTTTGGGTTTTTTTTAGTTATAGACTTTAGTCAGTTGAGCTCGCGAAGCGTGCGAAACACTAAACCACCCGTTATACGGGTGCGCGTCGATTGTTGTACAAAAAAATCACCTTTCGGTATACTGAAGTTGTTCAGGCTACAGTATATTTAAGAAAGAAAGGTGATTTTAATGGCAAATAAGGCTAATAGTTTAGCACGAACAAAATGGATGTGCAAATATCACATAGTGTTCACTCCTAAGTATAGACGGAAAATTATTTATAATCAATACAGGGAGTCGTTAAAAGAGATAATAAAAACATTGTGTAGATACAAGGGAGTCGAGATAATCGAAGGTCATATGATGAAAGATCATGTCCATCTGCTAGTGAGTATACCACCTAAAATAAGTGTCTCAAGTTTCATGGGGTATTTAAAAGGGAAGAGTGCGCTTATGATGTTCGATAAGCACGCAAACCTAAAATATAAATTTGGAAATAGACATTTTTGGGCAGAGGGATATTATGTGACGACAGTAGGACTCAACGAGGCTACGATACAAAAATATATTCGAGATCAAGAAAAACACGATATAACAAAAGATAAGCTAAGTGTTAAAGAATATGAAGATCCCTTCAAGGGATAGCGAGTAATACAAAGGACCCTTTAGGGTCAGGCGAAAGTGGCAAAGGCAGTGTAGCTTGAACGAAGTGAAAGCCAGCGTCTTGAGGCGCTGGCCGGTAACAACCCCTTATAGGGGTGGAGCAAACCACCCGTTTTACGGGTGGTCATGATTTTACAGCTGTAGCTTGTTATGCGAAGGCAAAGAGATGTTAACATGAATTTACGAGTCCTTTACCCTTGGTTGATGGTAGATTAATGCAAAGCGCGTACACTAATTGTAGCAATAACTACATTTTACAGAAAATGTAGTATCACAATCAGAATGGAGTTTTAAAGCATGTATTCATATGTATGGTTTGATTTAGGATATACCTTGGTATATCGAGAACGTGAGAAAGCGTACAAGGCATATTTGGAAAATTTAGGTATTTCTATTTCATTAGAAAAGCTAGAAGAAGCCTATCATTTGGCAGACAAGTTTTTTATGCGAGAAAAGCCCGGACAGTTAGGAAAACATCCGATTCACTTTATGGACGAGTACTTGGCGATTGTCAATCAATACATCCGTCTTCAAAAACCCGTTTCATATCTTGATTTGAAAAATTACTATAAAGAAAATCCAATGGAGGCGAATTGGAAAATATATCCATGGGTAATGGATACATTGGAAACGCTACAAGAAAGAGGGATACGACTGGGCATTATCTCGAATTGGGATAGTTCAGGCCCCGATGTTCTTAAATCGGTGGGAATTATAAACTATTTTGACACCGTTGTCTTCTCCTACACTGAGCAAATTGAAAAGCCGGATCAACGCATTTTCGAAATTGCCCTAGAAAAAGCAGGGGTTGATCCGAAAGACTGTTTGTATGTCGGAGATAACTACTATGATGACATGGTAGGCTGTCGTAAAGTACATATGGACGGCGCTCTTATAAATATCTACGGAACACTCGGAATGGAAGAATTGGAGTTGCCGACCTATAAGGGCATTGATAAGGTGGTGGCGTCTTTATTATGATACAAGAACGTATCACACAAAAATTTGATGCCTTGAGTCCTGCACAAAAACGTGCCGCACATTATATGCAAAAGCATATGGACAAGTTGGTCTTTATGACGGCCAAGGACATTGCGAAGAACTCTAAAACAAGTGAGCCCACGGTGCATCGTTTGGCCAAAACATTAGGCTATGAGAAATACGTCGATATGGCAGAAGATATTAAAACCTTTGTCTATGAAAAAAGAAGTTTGAATCGTTTGAATCATTTTATAGCCCATGAGGAAGAAGGCATTTCTTGGTATGAAAAACACTTTATCCATGAAGTGACCAGTCTACGACAAACCATGTCGGAAAATAGCAGCAATTCTGTAGTTACCGCAGCAAAAATGATTCTAGATGCTCGTCATATCTACATCGCCGGATGGCGAGTCGGTCTTGCAATAACAAGACCTTTAGCCTACATGCTAAGGTACATGTTAGGAAATGCGACGCTACTCAAACAAGGCGAACTTTCTGAGGCAAACGCCTATATGTCCAAAGAAGATCTTCTTATTTGTTCAGGTTTCCCACGCTATTGTAAGGATACAATAGCTATTGCAAAAATGGCAAAAAAAGGAGGCACACCACTTATTGTATTTACAGATTCCTATTTGTCCCCTTTCCATAAAATGTCAGACCTAACCTTTATTGCAGATACCGGAACGGATGGATTTTTGGATTCTTATGTGTCCTCTTTAGCGATTGTCAATCTTCTCATAAAACAATTGGCCTATCAAGACAAGGAACGGATTAAGCAGAACATAGCCGCAATCGAAGAGAATTTTTTACTGATTAACCGAGATTATGATTGGGAAAAGGAGTCCATATGAAACTGACCATAATTGGATGTAGCAGTGCTTATCCAACAGACACAACAGCAAGTTCTTGCTATCTTTTGGAAACGACGAATCAAAAAATAGTTATTGAATTAGGGTCGGGAGGCTTGATGCAATTGCAGCGCTATATAGACCTCAAAGATATTGATGGCGTCTTTATAAGTCACTATCATCCGGATCACTATTCCGATATATTCTGTCTTCAACATGCTGTTTTATTACAATATCAGATGGGAATAAGCTCGAAACCCTTACCGATATACGGGCAAAAGATTAGTCCTTATTGGGAATCACTAAATTATCATGATATGACCGTTTTTAAAAGCATAAATGAACAGAGCATTCTTAACATTGACGGATGGACGGTAACATTCATGGGAACAAAGCATACAGATACCGGGTTAGCTATAAAATTTAGCAAGAAGGAACGAAGTCTGGTATATACCTCGGATACAGAAATTTTTCCGGAGCTGATTACATTTGCTGAAGGGGTAGATCTCCTGTTAACAGAATGTAGTTTATATGAAAAAAAGGACATTATCGGACATATGGATGTTCATGATGTTCAGACACTTATAGAAATGACCAAACCTAAACAGGCTTTCATCACACATTTACCGGTATATGGAAAGCACCATGATATTTATTCTACACTGATAAGCAATCAAGATCAGGTCGTCATTTCAATGGCAAAACCCGGTTTGATTGGTCAGATATAAGTTCACTTTACAAGAAAAGGAGATTCTAATGAAAAAAATTCTTAGCTTAATGTTACTATCCATACTTATAGTATCCATGACTGCATGTAATACAACGACCCCATCATCTAATGAAGGGGATTCAACTCAGGAGACAACGACACAAACTGAAAGCTCTAATACGACAAAAGAAACAGACACCCTTTCAACAGCCCAAGAAGAGGATACTGTTTCGAACACTGCAGATAACCATTCCCTTGTTGTCGCTATTCCACAAGACCCCGATTACTTAGACCCTCATAAAGCCGCTGCCTCGGGAACAGAAGAAGTAATGTTCAATGTTTTTGAAGGCCTATTAAAGCCGGATCCGGATGGTGTCCTTCAGCCTGCAGTTGCGGAAAAGTATACCATTTCAGAGGATGGAAGAACCTATACCTTTACATTAAGAAAGGGGATAAAATTCCACGATGAATCTCCTGTAACAATTGACGATGTGGCTTTTAGCTATAATCGCTTAAAAGGAACGGATACAGGCGAACCGTTAAACAGCGCCTTTGAAAATGTTGACATCGAAATCCTTGATGATACAACCATTAGCTTTACCTTAGCCGAAGCAGATGCTTCGTTTGCTCCTAATTTTATGGAGGCCGTCATACCGGCAGGAAAGACCGACGAAGATTACAATACAAATCCTATAGGAACCGGTCCTTATGCCTTTGTATCCTATACTCCGTCTCAAAAAATAGAATTAAAGAAATTTTCAAATTACTGGAAAGAAGGAATTCCAACGATAGATAATGTTGAATTTCGTATTATCACCGATGTGAATGCTGGTATGATGAGCCTTCAAGCAGGAGAAATTGATCTATACCCTAGAATTAATGCTGAAAATATCGACCTACTTCCTGACGATTATACCTATATAGAAGGTATGCAAAACATGACACAAATTATGGCCATGAATAACGCTATTAAACCTCTTGATGATGTACGTGTACGTCAAGCCATTAACTATGCCATTGATGTTGACAGTATTATAGACGGTGTCGCTGACGGAAAAGGGACGAAACTTGGATCAAATATGTCACCGGCAATGGCAACCTATTATCAAGATGGTCTACAAGATACCTATAATGTGAATATTGAGAAAGCCAAAGCATTATTAGCTGACGCCGGTTATCCGGATGGGTTTGATATAACGCTTACGGTACCTTCGAATTATAGTTTCCACGTAAAAACAGGTGAAATGATAGCCGAGCAATTAAAAGCAATCGGTATCCAAGTCTCTATTGAGTCGATTGAATGGAGTGTATGGTTAGATCGGGTTTATGCCGGTAGGGATTATGATATGACGATTATCGGATTCACGGGAAAAGTGGACCCGGATGCCATATTAAAACGTTATCGTACAGATTATGAACGCAACTTTATGAATTACTCCAATACATCCTTTGATGCGCTATTAAAAGAGGCAAAACAAACGACAGACGAAACAAAACGAGCCGCCTTATATAAAGAAGCTCAAGTTATATTAACGGACGAAGTACCGGCTGTTTATATCATGGATCCAAGTTATCTTGTTGCGATGAAAAAAAATCTAAAGGGCTATCAAACCTATCCCCTTTATGTTCAAGATCTTTCAAGCTTATATTTTGACTAGATAGTAGCAACGACGCTATATGAAAAGAGGAACGTCATGGAATTCATTTTAAAAAAAGTCATAACAATGCTAGCCACTTTGTTTGTTGTGTCATTAATAACCTTTAGTATATTTGAAATCATACCGGGAGACCCAATGGCTTCAAAACTTGGAATGGATGCAGATCAAGCTCAAATCACAGCCATGGCCAAAGAATATGGACTTGATAAACCTCTCTATGAACGCTATATAACATGGATAGGACATGCACTTCAAGGAAATTTGGGCCAATCCATACGCTTTGATCAACCGGTCAATACACTTATTGGAGATCGACTTATTGTCACCTTTACCATGATGATTCTATCTTTGGCAATGATCCTTATCATTGGTTTATTATTAAGTGTCATTTCAGCTAAATATAATAATCAATGGTTAGGCACTGTTTTCTCCGTCTTATCCCAAATAGGGATGGCTCTCCCGTCCTTTTGGCTAGGTATTATACTGACATATATTTTTGGATTAATTTTTCATCTCTTTACACCCGGAAGGTATGTGGACCTAAATGAAAACCTGTTCGGCGGAATTCAGTATCTCTTTTTTCCGGCCATGGCTATTGCAATTCCAAAGATTGCTGTGGTCGTTCGCTATTTTAGAAATTCTATCATAGAACAACAAAGTCAGAATTATGTGAAGACAGCTTATTCAAAAGGGCTATCGGATAATAAAATTATGTTCTTTCATGTACTCCGGAATGCACTCATTCCGGTAGTCACCATGATTGGAATGATGATTGCGGATATTTTAGGTGGAAGTTTAATTATTGAACAGGTTTTTTCAATACCGGGGATGGGACGACTCCTTGTTATGGGCATTAATACAAGGGACTATGTGCTTGTAGAGGGCATGGTTATCTATATCGCTCTTATCGTCGTTAGTGTTAATTTTATCGTTGATATGTTGTATCAACTGATAGACCCAAGAATGCACGTTCAGTAGAGAAGGTGGACATTATGAAAAATCAAAAAAAATCATTGAATTTTATTATAGGTGCTACATTATTAGGTGTACTATCGCTTATTCTAGTTATCAGCCTTTTTTATACACCCTATGAGGTGACGCAGATGGATATAACCAACAAGCTTTCCGGGCCCACATGGCAACACTGGATGGGAACCGATAATTTTGGACGTGATATTCTGAGTCGATTAATGGAAGGGTCACAAACCGCTTTTTTAGTTGGTTTCATCTCTGTTGCAATCGGTCTTGTTTTTGGAGTTCTTCTGGGAAGTATTGCCGGGTATTATGGGCATATTATTGATGAATTTATTATGCGAATTGTAGATGCCATGATGTCGTTTCCGGGTATTTTATTTGCCTTGATGTTTGTGGCAGTTTTTGGAGTGGGTATTCGCAATACAATGATTGCCCTTGGAATTATGACGATTCCGAGTTTTGCTCGAATTAGTCGGAGTACTTTTTTGGAGATAAAAAATCTCTCCTATGTAAATATGGCAAAGTGTATCGGCGTATCCACACCACGTATTATTTTTGTACATATGCTTCCCAATGTTATTTCATCCCTTATTATTGCAGCAACGATGGGCTTCTCCGGTGCAATTCTTTCAGAGGCCGGATTAAGTTACCTGGGATTAGGTGTTCAACCGCCTCATCCCAGTTGGGGAAGAATGTTAAGTGAATCTCAAGTATATTTAATGAAGGCACCTTTTTATGCTATCGCTCCCGGCATTGTTATTACATTGGCCGTTCTTGGATTCAACTTATTAGGTGACGGAATCAGAGACTTAAGAGAATTGAAGAGGTAGGTACACGATAAATGAAAGAAAAACTATTGGAAGTAGAAAGCCTAAGTATATGGTTTGAAGAAAAGAATAAAAAGAAAGAAATCATAAATGATGTCAGCTATACCTTATATAAAAAAGAAATCCTCGGAATAGTCGGAGAATCCGGTTGCGGAAAAAGTATGTCTGTCAATGCATTAATCGGGCTGTTACCTAAGGAAGCTTTTCACTCGGCAAAAAAGATGACCTATAAAAAGCAGGATCTTATGGCATGCACGGCCAGAGAGCGGAATAACTATAGGGGAAAAGAGATGGCGATGATTTTTCAAGAACCGATGACATCCTTGAATCCTTTGATGAAAGTGGGATATCAGATTCAAGAAATGTATAAGCTTCATCGGCCATGGACAAAAGCTGCGTGTAAAGAAGCTACGCTAAAAAGTATGGAAGATGTCGGATTACAAAATGTCGAACGTTTGTATCATTCCTATCCCCATGAACTTTCAGGAGGGATGCGCCAGCGCATCATGATTGCTATAGCGATGGCATGTGAACCAAGTATTCTCATTGCAGATGAGCCGACGACAGCATTAGATGTGACAACACAAGCTCAAATTTTAACCTTAATGAAAACCCTTAATCAAAGAAAACAAACGTCTATTCTTTTTATCTCCCACGATTTAGGCGTTATTCATGAGATGTGCGAGCGTATTATGGTCATGTATCTTGGATATGTTGTGGAAGAAGGAACAACGGATCAAATTCTATTATCTCCAAAACATCCGTATACGTTAGGGCTGATTGAGTCTATTCCGACGATAGGAAAACGGAAAGAGCGATTGTATGCCATACCTGGGAAAATTCCTTCAATGAATGACCGTCCTAAGGGGTGTCCCTTTTCTACACGATGTCCTTACGCAACGGATGTGTGCAAAAAATCCTTGCCCGAGTTAACGTCACTGGAAAATGGTCATACTGTGCGATGTTTTCATCCGATTCCTAGTGAGGAGACTTCCCATGAATAAAAAAATACTATTAAACGTTTCAGGATTAAAAAAAACATATACATTACCCAAAAAGAATTTTTTTGACAAGGCATCTACCATAGAAGCACTTAAAGGTGTCAGTTTTGATATCTATGAAGGAGAGACTTTTGGCCTTGTCGGTGAATCCGGTTGCGGCAAATCAACCATTGCCAATATTGTTAGTGGATTGCTAAAAGCCTCAGAAGGGAGTATTCTATTCAATGAACGGTCCATGGCATTAGATGCCAAACGTTGGCCTAAAGAAGAACGTAAGGAGATACAAATGGTTTTCCAAGACCCCTATAGTTCCTTGAATCCTCGCAAAAAAATCGGATGGTTATTGGAAGAACCTTTAAAAATTCATACACGTTTTTCATCAACCCAAAGACGTGAACGTGTCATTGAAATGCTGGAAGAAATTGGGTTTGACGCAAGTTTTTATGAACGTTTTCCTCATGAGTTATCCGGAGGTCAACGGCAACGTATATGTATAGGCATTGCACTTATAACAACCCCTAAACTCTTGATTGCCGATGAACCCGTATCTGCATTAGATGTTTCGGTACAAGCATCCGTTTTAAATTTACTAAAGGACTTGCAGAAGAAATATAATAGTACCTGTCTGTTCATTTCTCATGACTTGAGTGTTGTGGAATATATGAGTGATCGGATTGGTGTCATGAAGCAAGGAGAAATGGTAGAGTTAGCAGAAGTTGATCAGCTCTATCAACACCCGAAGCATCCTTATACAAAGATGTTAATTGAATCAATCCCAACCCTTTAATTTAGATAGTAAAAAAAAGAAAAGAGGTTATTATGCGATTAGGAATTATATCAGATATCCATGTGGATATGAGTCGAATACCGGAAGAATCTGTAGAAGATACATTAGTACGCGTCATAGAAGAAGAAAAACTAGATACGTTACTTATTGCCGGAGATATATCCAATGATTATCAATTAAGTCTTCAAACCATTGACATGTTATGTGAGAAAACCCAATGCCGGATTTTTTTTGTTCCGGGAAATCATGACCTATGGAACAAAGAACATCCGGAAATGCTACATACGCAAACAATCTATGAAGTATTATCGAAGCACCCTTCCTGTCTTATTGATTCTCCCGTAGATCTCAATGAAGAATATGTTCTTATTGGCGATATCGGTTGGTATGATTATAGCTTTGGTTCGAAGGCCTATAGCCGAGAGAACTATCTTATAGGATTACATAAAGAGCGTCAATGGATGGACAAGAAATATGTTAATTGGCACGTATCGGATGAAGAAAAAACGGAGGAATTTTATCAAAAGCTTAAAGAACAGATACAACGCTATCCAAATAAGAAGATTATTTTTGTAACACATATGATTACGGATTCAAAGGTCACCGTATCTGAAGAAAGAGAAGGGTGGGACTATTTTAACGGTTTTTTGGGGAGTAATCGTTTTGCAGATTTATGGAATGAACAAGTTGCTTATGTTGTTATGGGTCACGTTCATTTTCGTGAAACATGGACCGATGAAAAACGTACCTATATCTGTCCCTGTCTAAACTATAGAAGTCAATGGATGGATGATGCGAAGAGTGCTTACACGAATATCAAAGAGGCACTTTCCATTCTGGATTTGTAACTGGAACCCTTAATATATAGGATATCTTCCTTTACGAGAGTGCGAAAGCACTCTCTTTTCTTGCGTAAATAGGATAAAAGCGCTTTTACAAGCGGACAAAATATGCTATTATTCTTATAGGAGTGTTTAAGATGTCGGGGGATTTTTAGAAAAACTTTTATTCTAAACTTAAAGTATCATATGAAATTCACATACATCAGACAACTATATAGGAAAAGTAGACTAGTGGAATCCCCAGATAACACGGCATATAGTCGATATTTGTTGATTTCTAGAAGAGTGAGGAAAGAGAAAATTATGAATGTTAAGGATATAGTACGTCACTGGAATCTTGATGTTTCAACGGTAATTGAAATTAAATCGACACTATGGGAGTTAGACAAAAGGTATATTTTAAAGTGTGTCTCCGATCAACATATCATTCTAAAACTGAATATATATGTGGAATTGAAAGCACTCGGTATACCGGTACCTGAAATTATTCAGACAAATGACAATCAGGTTTTCTTCAGAGATGAAAGCAACTATTATTTTATATATCGTAAAATTGAAGGGACGCATATTGATGCCAAAACATTTATCGAAACCCCTCAAATCGCGACTAATGTCGGAACGGTTATAGGGAACTTGCATTTAGCCTTTAATGACCTTGAACATCAGTCGAGTTTTGAAAACGCTAACCTCGTGGATGAAATGAATGGCTGGATTAGAGAGAATATTACAAAACTACCCGAGGAACGATATGCCTATAAATACTTTGATACCTGTGTCGATAAATTGACGGCTATATATGATACATTGAATCGACAAATCATTCATCGCGATCTTCACTTAGAGAACTTACTTTTTATGGATGATAAAGTAACGGGCTATATTGATTTTGACTTAACGCAAATCAATGTAAGAATTTTTGATATCGCTTATTTTCTAATAAACTTCATGGTGGGTAAAACAGACGATCCCGTCTATATTGAAAAATGGAAGGAAGCAGTCGCTCATTTTTTGAAGGGCTATCAACAGGTTAATGCACTGTCGACCTTTGAGTTGCATGCGATACATACGATGATGTGCTGCATTGAGTTGTTATTTGTCGCTTTTTTTCATCAGTATGACAATGAAGATTTTTCAAGGGGAGCCGAGGAATGTTTGGTGTGGCTTGTTCAAAATGAACACGCGTTAGCTGCATGTTTTGAAGGGAGCGTTTTTTAATGAAACAGATGATTTTTGGTAGTTCATTATTTTTAGGTGGTATTATTTCTATGACACTAATCATTACAAGAAGTACCGAGCTCTATTGGGGATTATATTTTTGGTTGATGTTGGGATTTGCAATTAGCGGATTCTTAATCATGATTTTTCAGGCCTTCGGTAATGAAGGATGGAAGCATTTTTTTAGTTCAAATTATGATATTAACGGAAATCGAAAATAATCACACATATAGCAGAATAAAACTCAATAGTTCATCAACAGCTTACTCGATTATTCGAACACTATCATGAAAACAGACAGGTTACTTTTAATTATTGTACAGAAGTATACTCCGGGCAAATAGACGAAAACCCTAGATAATTCTTTGAAACATAGGGGATTGACTATCCGATGACAGAGAACATATCATGTTCGATGTGTGTGGTAGACTGTAAGACTCACTTAATATAGACAGATAAAGTTCAGCTCAAAAATTAAATAGTAGTTATATCAGGTCCATCAATGAATCACAAGGAGGATATTCATATGAAAAAGGAAATGAAGGGAAAGCTTACTATCTATTCAATAACGACTAAGTTACTTATCTGCTCTGCTATTATTGTACTCTTAGGTTGCGGACATAATAAAGTGAATGGATTATTACAGGACGGTGCAGTAGACAATGGCTATACATTGATGTGGGAAGATGATTTTGATGGCGATGAATTGGATCTTTCGAGTTGGAATTATGAATACCACGAACCCGGTTGGGTCAACAATGAATTGCAAGAATATACGGATTCAGATGACAATATCTATCTTGAAGATGGTAAACTTATTATCCAAGCGCTAAAAAAGGAAGTCGGTTCAGAAGTTACTTATACTTCAGGAAGAATTAATACGAAAGATAAACACGATTATAAATACGGTAAATTTGAAGTAAGAGCTAAAGTTCCCAATGGAAAAGGATTTCTTCCGGCGTTTTGGATGATGCCGACAGATGAGAATCTTTACGGACAATGGCCAAAATGCGGAGAAATTGATATTATGGAAGTTTTAGGAGATGAAACGGACACTGTCCATGGAACCCTTCATTTTGGAGAGCCACATACATCAACAGAAGGGACTTATGAACTGGTAAATGGTGATTTTTCCTCAGACTTTCATGTTTATTCCTGTGAATGGGAGCCGGGTGAAATCCGATTTTATGTTGATGGTACCCTCTATTATACCGAGAATGACTGGTTTACCAAAAGGGATGGTTTTGGAGAAATAACCTATCCTGCGCCTTTTGATCAACCGTTCTATCTTATCTTGAATTTGGCTGTTGGTGGAAATTGGCCGGGAAATCCTGATGAGGATGCTGTTTTTGGCGAAAATGCCAGATTTGTTATAGATTATGTAAAGGCATATCAAAAGGATTATTATGATGAAGATGTTGAGCGACCTGAAGAGGACTTGATATTTGATGATCCTGATGAAGAGGGAAATTATGTTGTTAACGGTGATTTTTCAGATGAAGAAGACTTTTCTGATGATGTATATTGGCAGCTTCTATTGGCCGGTGAAGGTGATGCATCTGCCGCTATTATAAATGATGAATTACGCATTACTACCCTTAACCCGGGAACTCTTGATTATAGTGTTCAACTTGTTGAAGCTCATATGCCCATGATACAAGGTAAAAAATATCAATTGTCCTTCGATGCATATGCTTCTTCTCCTCGTAGTATGATTGTGAATGTTACCGGCCCTGACAAAGGTTATAAACGATATTTAGAGGATTCAACTGTTGAACTGACAGAAGGATCCAGCACCTACACCTTCGACTTTGATATAACCGATAAGAGTGATGTGAATGGAAGAATAGAGTTCAATCTAGGTAATCAAAATTCTCAAGCTGATGTATACTTGACAAATGTCAGCCTGAAAATTATAGGGGACGTTCCTATTCCTGAAGTTGAAAAGAGTGTTTTACCTGATGGAAACTATGTCTATAACGGAGAATTCCAAGAAGGTCCCCAACGGATGAAGTATTGGGAAGTCCATGGGAATGCTGATACGAATGTCTCTGTCACCAATAATGATAACATTCGAGAACTTAAGGCTGAAGTATCGAATGCTGATTATATAAGTGATGTCACTGTAAAGCAAGACGCCATTGCTTTATCCCATAGTAAAGACTACATCTTATCCTTTTCTGGATATGCAGATAATAATGCAGCAATAAAAGTCAGAATCTCTAATCAGACTTTTGATTGCGTGTTATCGACAGAACAGTCCATGTACTCCTATTCATTCACAACAGGGGCAGACATTGATCTAACCGAATTAGTTTTTCTGCTAGGGAAAAATGGGACAATGTATTTGGATAATATTCGTATTACAGAAGATAGCCTATTAATTAATGGTGATTTCACAAGTGGAATGGTAGGCTATGAACTCTATGCAGCGACACCAACGGATGTGAGCTATGTGATTGATGAACTTAATGAAGATAAGGCCATATCGATTACCATTAAAAATACCGGTGATGCAGATTGGAAAATTCAGTTGAAACAAAATAATATTCAGCTAATCAAAGGGAAATCTTACCGAATTAGTTTTGATGCAAAGTCAACGCTAGATAGAGATATGATGTATGCGCTCCAACGGGATGGTTCTTCTGATGATGACTGGACACCTTATTCCGGTACGCAAATTGTAGCGTTAAAGGACACTTATCAAACCTTTACCCATGAGTTCACCATGGAAGGGGAGAGTGATCCAAACACAATCCTGAGTCTCTCCATGGGAGCTGTAAATGGTGTCCAACTTACAACTACACATGATATAGTAATTGATAATATTCAACTCGAAGAGATATCCAATTAGAAAGATAAGACAAAGGTGCTAAACTTTCGCATACATTCTATAATTACCTTGATACAACAAAGTATATAGAATGTATGCGATACAGCACCTTTTTTTGCAAGGATAGCTTATGAAACGTTATAGATTCAATGACTATTGAAGTAGAGGAGACAATGATGAGTAATAGAGCAAACTCCGTTATTATGGAATTTCCATTAAGAGGTGAATGGCTGACACCTAACACACCAGGAAGCAAAGTTCCCAGTCATGGCACGAATAAATTCGGAACACGTTTTGCCGTCGATTTTATTCAAGTTGATTGGACTAGAAAAGGGTGGCCTTCTTATAGAGCTAGTCTATTGAAGTATTTGATTTTAGGGTTATCTACAGATGACTATTATTGTTGGGAGCAACCTATATTTTCACCCTGTGATGGCAAGGTAGTTCAAGTTGCTGATGGCTATAAAGAACCTAGACGAACGAATCTATGGCGAGATATGTTTAAGGCGACTTATAATGCTAAACATTTTGATCCAACTAAAGAAGATATCCAGTCAATTGCAGGGAATTATGTTATTATTCAGATTGAGGAGAATATGTATGTGGCGTTAATTCATCTCAGAAGAGGATCAATCAACGTTATGAAGGGCCAAAGTATTAAAAAGGGTGAAGCGATTGGAATGGTCGGCCATTCGGGGAATTCATACATGCCCCATTTACATTTTCAGTTAATGGATAGTATTGATATTGCCATAGCAAAGGGAATACCGTTTGTATTTGATAAATATGAGCTATTTATTGACGGTCAATGGGAAGTAATAAGAAATCATGTTCCAAAGAGCAGTGATAGAATACGATTTACCTTCTGATATAGAAAGTTCGGGTTGTAAAAATTAGGGGGATGTGTATAATGAACGCAAAGAAAATAGTGATTCTATTTGCTGTAATTTTGTCCTTTGCTACAGTGGTGCTAATCATCGGAACTAGCAACAATGAAGAGGCGCTAAATAAAAATAGCCCATTAGAATCTGTAGGGATATGTGCTTTTGGAAGATATTGAATGGGTACATCAAAATGCTACGATATATAAAGAATTAGGGATAGAGGATGTGTACATAGGTGATAGGTATGAAGCCGCAGTTAGTCGTTATGGAGAAGCTTCTTATTTCATAAAGGATGAATATTACGAATGGTATACTTATCATCCTGAGTATGCCATAGCGGTGTATTATGAACCTGAAACCCTTACCGTTAGAAAAATGGAAATAAACTGTGAAGCGATAAAAGATGTATATAGCGTTGCTGGAAGTGTGACAACATCCTCAACGTGGGAAGAGTGGGTTAAGCTTTGTGAAGAAGAGGGTTACGAGCAAAGGGATATAAGTGAGGATGGGAATAAAGAAGAACTTATGGAAATTACAGTTAACAATGATGTGAAGGCAAGAGTCTATAGGGATGGAGACCATGTGACAGAGATAGAGATATTCAAAGTTTATGAAATGACAGAAGATTAATTGCATCTCTCTTAAAGGAGGTCATGTTGTTGAAAAAAAAATATATAGTTGGTGGTATCGTTCTTATTATACTGGCAGCTATTTTTTATTATGAAATAACGGCAAGAATCGAGTTGAATCAATTGGTTGAAAGTATCGAAGAGAACCAATATACCATTCAAAAATCAGCTGATGGGAATTCGGGTCGTGAGTTATCTAGTGAGAAAATAGAGGCGTTACTGTCCATTCTTGTAGAATCTGATTTTCACAGAGATATTCACATACTGCCAAAAGGCGGATGGGGCTATTACCTTGATCTTGAAGTGGAGGATGAGGTAATCCGTGTGGTATTCAGTCAACCGGATTCTATATCGATTAACTCAGCGACATATACAGTAGATACAATTATAGAATGAATACATTGTAGTAAAATAATTAATCTTGAGTTAGGAATGGTAGAATGAATAATGACAAGTTAAAGAAACAAAGGGTCTTAATAACCGGAGTTAGTCGTCCAATGGGGATAGGCTATACCCTTGCCGAAAAATTCCTTGAACGAGGAGCCACGGTTTTAACCCATGGTTATGAGGTCTATGATAAAGCTATCAACTATTCTGATGCAGGGCAATCTTATGAGGAGCATTTTGTACAATTAGCCTCTTCGAAAGAAACAACGGTATACCCCTTAACCTCTTCAGATTTATCGCAAAAGAATGCAGCGGAAGGGGTAATAAAAGAAGCCTTAGAATATGTTCCGTTTATTAATGGGATGGTCCTAAATCACGCCTATTCAACCCATGCAGAAATTGGTACATGGTCGGAAGAACATATTGCTAAACATCTGGATGTCAACGTGAAGGCGAGTATGCTTCTTGTTCAAGGGTTTGTAAATCAACTTCCTGAGAATGAAGAAGGGGTTATCACACTGTTTACTAGCGGTCAGTACCTTGGTCCAATGAGTGATGAAATCGCTTATGCCGTATCTAAGGATGCCATTATAGGACTATGTCGTCAGTTATCAGCAACCCTAGGGTCTAGGCATATTCGTGTGAACTGTGTGAAGCCCGGGCCAACAGACACCGGTTATTCCATTGACGAGGCCCATAATGAAATCGCGTCACGCTTCCCTTCTAAAAAATGGGGTATTCCGGACGATATTGCGCGATTAGTTCTATTTCTTCATAGCAATGATGGTCGGTGGATTACAGGACAAGTCATAGGTAGCGAAGGCGGTTTTAACCGCTATTTATAGGATGAAGGCGTCTAATGGGGATACTAAGAATTTTTACTAGTAATTACCCGTGAGGTGTTTTCTTCTATTTCTAAGTATGATATGATAAGACGGTAGATTTTGAGACATGGGGATGTTGAGGGATTATATCATTATATGATTAGCCCGACAAATGCAAGTTTCACTAAATTCACATACAATATATAGATTACGTAGATGCGTTCGTAACAATATATTGTATGTAAAAGTTCAACTATATGCTTTTGTCGACCTAACCATTATATGAAGTATCTATAAAATTCAATAACATCGAACAACTACATAGACTCTTTAATTTTACACCAGTGACTTACTTTAGAGAGAGGAAGTTGATAATGACATATAAAATTCTAGAACCTTGTGACCAGGAGAAATTATTAGCTTTTGAAAAAGGGATCCATCTATCGGAACCGGATATATGGGTTCATTCTTTTGATGAGGAAGCCTTTTTGAACAATATGCAGACCATTGATTTATCCGATAGGAGCAGTAATTTTATTATTGGTGCCTTTAATTCAGAAAATGAAATGGTTGGTCGATGTGATGTCATCAAATATAGGAGTCTTATGGAGTTTACCTATTCTGCCTATATAGATTGGCTTTATGTTGATATAAATTATCGGAAAAAGGGTGTTGGCACGGAACTTATAAGGACGGCTGTCGATTATATTGAGAAGAGCGGTGTATCCTATACATATTTGTTCACAGCAAGCAACAAAGATTCTTTGACATTCTATAGTAAGCTGCCTGACTTCACATTACGCGATATGCAAGTGGCTTATAAGTATTCCGATAACGGTGTTAGACATTAAATGATTAGGGAACTTGCTTTTGGCACCTTAATCAATTATAAAATAAATTATCAATGAGAAGGAGTATATCATATGAGTTATTCAGTAGAAAAACATGCGAAGCTTATTGTTCATTATTGTTTGGAGCTTGGTAATGAAGACTATGTCTTTATAACGAGTACTGCATTATGTGAGCCGTTGATTTCAGCAATAAAGAAAGAGGCCACCATCGTAGGCGCACAGATTATAACAAATATAAGTTTTGAAGATGATGCGGCTATTTTGTACCAATATGCCAGTGATGAATTTCTTGAACGACCGGACCCTTTTATCTCTTTTTTAACAGAAAAAATAACAGCATATGTCAATATCGATGCGCCTTATAATCTAAAATCAAATACAAATGTTGATCCGGATAAAATCAAGAAAAGAAATCAAGCCAATGAGGATTCTTTTGCTCGCATATTAGAGCGAATGGGGGAAGGGAACTTAAAATTGCTTATGACCGAATACCCAACAGCAGCTAAAGCCCAAGAATCAAGCACAAGTACATTGGCATATAGAGAGTTATTAGGCAATGCTATGGGATTTGAATTAGAGGACCCTACGGTCTTATGGAAGAAGATTCATAAGGATCAGGAAAAGTATTGCCGTTATCTCAATACGATTGATGAATTACATATAGTAAGCAAGGATACAGATATTACTATGTCTGTTAAAGGGCGACAATGGGTTAACTGTGATGGGAAGATCAACATGCCCGACGGTGAAGTCTTCACAGGACCCATTGAAAATAGTGTGAATGGTAAGATACGATTCAGTTATCCGGGAATATTCCAAGGAAAAGAAGTAGAAGATATTTGCTTAGAATTTGAAAACGGAAAGGTTGTTAAAGGGACAGCGATGAAGGGACAAGAACTCTTAGACTCAGTATTAGACACTGATGAAGGAGCTCGTTTTGTTGGTGAAATTGCAGTAGGAACAAATTACGGTGTTATGAATTTCACGAAAAACATACTTTTGGACGAAAAGACAGGGGGCACCATCCATCTGGCTATCGGCCATTCCCTTCCGGATACAGGTGGTGTTAATGAATCCGTAATACATTGGGACTTACTCTGTGACATGAGAGAAAATGGTCAAATCTTTGCAGATGGTCAGTTGATTTATGAAAAGGGTCAATGGATCGAGTCAATTTTTGAATAAGTAATAGATAATCCTATGAGGGGGAATGATGGATGGATTTAATGACAAGAGTATGTCAAATCATTTATGAAGAACTAGCAGAATCCGTAAACATTTATGAAAATAAATTCGTGGATGAGGAGGACATTGAAGATCTATATGTGGACGAAATTCAGGAACACAATCAGGAAAGTGAAAAGAGAGAGCTTGAACTTCATCTAACTCTATCTTGGTCAGAGAACATGAATAGTCTTATTCGTAAACTTCAGGAGAATAAAGAACTACTTGAATTAGCAAAAGTTTATGAAATTATGGGTGTTTTTGAAAGTAATATGGACTTGCGGGCTGAACCGGTATATTACGCGACGGTCTTGCAATGTGCTAGTTGCTATTATTATGCCAGTGGGAATAAAGAATTGGCGAAAGTCACTGCCGAAAGAAATTATGCCCTTCAACTTAAGGAGTTCCATAAGTTAAGCTATATCACAGAGTACTACTCAGAAGACGTTCTACTTAAAGAGAAGAAAGAGGATGCTAAGAAAAGAGGGGGAACAGTTAGTGTCAAGATTGACACTTATGCTTTATGTGGCCTTGATTTAGAGCTTCTCGGTGATATCTGCTTGTTTTTTGATCATAAATTAGCTAAATCCTATTATAAGCGTGCAAAAAAAGTCTTTGAAGTAATTTCGAAAATAGATTCTTCGAGTTTTACGACTGTCACCGGACAATATTCTTGGTGGGTACCCAAAGACCATTACTATCCAACGTTATTACTCTGCTTTAATCTGGATTTAGATGTACTAGAGGATGTTGAGTGCTTGGAGCGCGTGAAGTTAAAGGAGACCCTGCTCGACATTATAAGCTTGGATGACAAGAATCCCCCTATCTTTGACAAGCGTTATGATAGACAGTTTATAGACTAAAACTTAATAAAACAGATTACAGATCATGGAGGGGTACGCATTTGAAACAATTATTACAGAATAGAAACTATGTTTTCCTTGGTGTAGGTTCATTTATATCATCCATTGGTGATCAGCTCTATAATTTGGCAATAACGCTAGCAATCTATTCCATGACAAAATCCGTCACTGCAGTTGCGGGTATGTGGTTTATCCGTGCGATTATGAGAGTTCCCGTTCAATTTTTTGCCGGAATCATTGCAGATAAGTACAACAATCGGAAGGTTATTGCAATGATGAATTTTGTCAGTGTTCCCATTGCAGCAGCTTTTTTATTAAGTCAACATGCGCCTATTTATTACACATACTTTTTGGTCTTCCTATTGCAACTAACCAATGATATTGAACAGGCATCAAGTATGACAATATTACCTAAAATTGTAGAGAACGAACAATTAACCGATGCGAATTCGACTTTTTCAGTTTTAGGAACCATTGCAACCCTTCTTTCACCAGGGATTGCGGGTATTATCTATACGCTATTCGGAGTAACAATACTCTATGGTATTAATGCATTATCGTTTATGGTTGCAGGCATTCTCTACTTATTCATGAGATATGAGGATATAGGAGAGAAAGAGGAAGTGCCTCAGAAGTTCACTCTTTTTGAATATGCCAAAGAAGGTTACAGTATTATAAGAAATCAAACAGGTGTTAAAATTATATTCCTTGGTTCGATTAGTTTTGCTATACTAGGTCGATTTTATGATGTATACAAGGTCTTTGTCGCAGAAGATACCTTAAGATTAGAACCGGAATCTATTGTTATCTTCAGTTATGGTATGGCCATAGGAAGTCTCATCGCTCCTTTTATCATAAAGTGGATAGGTGCACGCATCAATGATACCATGGCGTTTATTATTGCCAATATCTTTACCTATATCGGGTTTATAATATGGGCTTTCTCGTCTCATATTATACTAAGCACTCTGGCATTGGTTATTGTTGGCGGCTTCTCAACGGGTATATCCGTATTTATGCGTAGCATTTTACAGAAGAAAATAAGTGCCAACGTTTTGGGACGGGTCTTTTCCTTCTACAAAATTACCATTATACTTAGTGCAATATTGGGTATTATGATTGCGCCGTTATTATATGATTTTGTGGGAAGTTCTTATGCTATACTCCTTATAGGTGTTATCGGAATTGGCGTTTGTATTAGTTTAGCAACCAAATCAGAAGAAATAACGTCTACAGATAACCTGAATGAACTTGATTAAGAAAAAGGGAGTGGACACCATAGAATCTGTTGGAGGTTACTTACGATGAGACGAAACATACCATCAAGAGATGAGTTTGTTCTAAGTTTAATTGATAATATAAAGTATGTTGAAGTACATAATGAGATAAATAAATTATTAGAGAAAATCAAACTAATAAGTACTGATTAGTGATTTTACATGTTATATTAATCATATAGATAATAATTTTCCCCTACGAATAGGAGTAAACAACGATGAATTATATTATAGTAGCATTAGTTATCCTCAGTTTTATCATTATCTTTCACTCAGCCTATAAGGTTGTTGGAACGCCATCCAAGAATGAAGAAAAACGAAAAGGTGAAATTGAATTAGAAGTTAAATCAATGGGTGGTGAAACTGTAAGTATTACTAAAACAAAAAAGTCAGATTGTCCATATGTTGATGAGTTAGGATTAGAGATGAACTCTTTATTTGTACCGTATCAAGTGGTTTATAAGAATGAAGACGATGAAATGAAGACCGGTTGGGCTATTTTGATAATAAAAGGTACGATGATATTTAGTTCGCTTGTAAGTGAAGATACATGGGTTTTCAAACTTAACTGAGTCTCGCTATTACCATTAATATGACGATAGATAGAAGAGAGAAGGGTGACTATGATAATACTTATTGGTGGTGCAAGTCATACAGGAAAACCTATCTAGCTCAAAGACTACTAGAACGTTATAATATGCCCTATTTATCCCTTGATCACCTTAAGATGGGGCTTATAAGAGGGAAAATACCTTGTGGGTTTTCAGCAACTGACAAAGACGCAGATATAGCCCCATTGCTTTGGCCGGTAGTGGAAGGCATGATAAGAACAGCTATTGAAAATAGGCAGCATATGATTATAGAAGGCTGTTATTTGCCTCATGAGAGTGTCAAGAAATTATTAGAGGAGTTTCCAAATGACATTGTGGAAGGCTATATATGTTTCACGGATCGGTATATTCATAAACATTTTGAAGATGTCATTCTAGAGAATCGGAATGTAATTGAAAAACGGATGTATGTAGATGACCGACCGGCAGAAGCCTTTATAGAAGACCACCATACCATTAGAAATGGATGCCAAATGCACCATTTAAAATACGTGGATATTGATGAGAATTATGAAACTGAGATGCAGGCCATTGTTGACTGGTTTGATTGTAAATTACATGGGGAGGCAACCGATGAATAAGGATAAAGTGAGCAAGGTATCACAAATTATTGGACTCGTTCTGTTTTTTAGCATTGTTTCTGTGATGTTTTTGATTATGGGGGGACTGCGTTTTGTCCTACTTAGCCGTATGTTCTCTATAAGTGCCGTCATATTTATTGGAGCATTTTCAACAACCATTCTCTTAAGAAAAAATGGACAATTGGACCTTTCTTTTGTTGCTGTTGCTGTATTTGGCGCGTATTTTTTTACTTTGTTTTATAATGACTATAACTTGTCTTTACTATTAGCCATCGGTTTAACGTTACTTGCCTGTGCAATTATTGGTACTATTCATGGCGTGCTTGTGGACATAACCCCAATCCCCTCAATTGCTATAACCTTTGTTAGCTTCTTTTTGATACGCAAGCTTACGTATGAACTTGGTGGATTGGAGCATAAGTTATTGGATCGGGATATAACAGGAATAGACGGTTATAATTTCGGGATTGCATCATCCACAATGATTACAAGCATCATTATTCTCATCATGATCCTTGGTGTGGGCGCCTATATAGTTCCTATTATTCGTCAAAAGAAAGATGAAAATAAACAACATAGTTTCCTCGATATTATCGCTCTTGTCCTTTGGGTTCTAATGACGGGTCTGCTATGCCTTGCAATGTTTGTAGAAAGCCTTATCCCTAATGTAATTGTACTTATAATCGCTCTATTTGCATATACAAACGGTTATATTTATTATATGAAACGTTCATCACGACTTAACAGCATATTAGGCTTTACAAATAGCAGTGTTATGGCCGGCGTAGCAGGTATATTCTACATCATGAGGACATCATCCTATTCGCCTCTTCTGCTAGAGGGCATGACCGTACCCATTATTAGTGCAGCTCTACTTGGAGGTGCATCCATCTTTGGACATCGAGGTAATGCTAAGACTAGTTTTGTTGGGTCGCTTATTGTCTCTATCATAATGACTACCATGATGTTTATCGCTATGAAATATAATCTTCAGGTCGTTGTAGCATGGTGCGTATTAGGGATTGCGATCCTCTATAACCTGCTCTTATATTTCTTGTTCGAGCGTAAACGTTACCCAGACAAGTATATACTAGGTATTCAGCTTGATTTTCTTAGAAAGAGAAGTTAATTCATAGTTAGAACCATTATATAGTCCATTTATTTATAGGAAGGTTGGTCGTTGCAATGGCATTAACAGTAAATCATTATAAGGATTATCTCAAGGAAACGGACGTTATTGACTATAAGAATCCAGATATTATGAACCTTGCGAAAGCACTACAAAGAGATTCTGAGAATACAGTCGATCTTGTAAAAAAGTGCTTTGAATATGTAAGAGATGAAATTAAGCATTCAGCTGATATAGACGGTAAAGTTGTCACGTGTAAGGCATCCGAAGTTTATAGACATAAGGAAGGCATCTGTTATGCCAAGTCTCATCTATTAGCAGCTCTTTTACGTGCCAATAATATACCAAGTGGCTTCGCTTATCAACGATTGATTTTAGACGATACTACAGCTCCTTATCTAATACTACATGGGTTGAATACAGTTTATCTAGAGCCATATAATAAGTGGATTCGCTTGGATGCCAGAGGGAATAAAGTCGGTGTAAATGCCCAATTTAGCTTGGCAGAGGAAAAGCTTGCATTTATCGTACGTGAAGACTTAGGAGAAGAAGATATACACACTAATTTTGCTGAACCAGATAGGAATATATTAAATAGCCTGCGGAGTTATCGTACTGTCAAAGAACTGTTTGACAATTTACCCAAAGATTTAGCGGCTCGGTAGGGTTGTTTATGATTCATTCACAGTAAGGCATATAATGAAAAAGCGTTGAAGTTTAGAGAAGCAGTAATAGGGAGTATTGACGAATGACGAAAGATAAAGGGAATCGGCGCTTTAGAAAAAGAGAGTAACGATAGACAGTTACTACTTACATGGGAGGAGTTCGTTCGTTATGTATAAAAATGTAACCTATATTTTGAGCAGTGTCGTGCTGGGGCTTCTATTGCTTTATGGTGCCTACACATTAGGCCTTAAAGAAAATGCCAATCATGAACTGATACAATATAAGATAGAGGAGATTATTGAAGAGATAGAGGGCGTAGAATATGATAGTGAGTCAGAAGATCCTTATGCTCATATTGTCACTTTAGTTAATATCAGGCAGGATTGTAAAACAGTTCTTGATCTTATAGGCTGTAAAGATCCGACTAATGAAGTTATTGCAGTGGGAGATTTTATTGGCTTCATATATATACGTATTAATATAGTTGATAAGTATCACTTTAAAGATGAATCAGTGAATGCTGTTCTAGAAGAACTTGAGAATATACGGAGTATTTTATTTGGTATTACTGGGCAAAATTATAAACATCCGAATGATTTCTATATAACGATACTAAGAAATATTGAAGCTAAAAGCGATAAGTATCCAGATAATGATATTATTCAAAATTTTAATAATAGAACGATTCCGGACAGTTATCTACCAGATATAGATTAACACCCCTATCACTTTAACAAAGCGCTTTGTTAAAATTTTGTATCGACGTGTAGGGATATTTGGTGATATACTGAAATGACTACTAAGTAATTATTTCTTATGACCATAAAGGAGGTTCCTATGACTATTGAATTTATCATAACATCATTAATTATTATTCTTGTTCCGGGAACAGGCGTTATTTATACAGTTTCAAGTGGGTTAACCCAAAACCGTAAGGCAGCTTTTATAGCAGCTATAGGGTGTACTTTGGGTATTGTCCCTCATTTAATTGCAGGAATACTGGGTCTATCCGTATTGATGCATACCAGTGCTTTGATTTTTAAAATTATCCGCTATGCCGGTGTTGCCTATTTGACCTATATGGGAATTGGCATGCTACGAAACAAAGGCGGAATCTCTATTGATGAATCAATGAAGGATATTAATCACATTGCCATTATTCGAAGGGGCATCTTAATAAATTTATTAAATCCAAAGTTAACATTGTTCTTTTTATCTTTTTTACCGCAATTTATCAATGAAGGCAGCAATTACCAAGCTTCAATGATTATGATGAGCCTTGTGTTTATGCTCATGACATTGATGGTTTTTATGTTATATGGTCTTATTGCAAGTTACTTCAAGCACTTCATAACATCTTCAGAGAGAGCTCAGATATGGCTTCATCGTTGTTTTGGAAGTGCATTACTTGTATTTGCAGCAAAACTTGCTGTCAGTGAAGATTAGTCGTGAAGGAATAGCATTGTTACTAGATGAGGAACAGGAGTTCATATGAAGAGTTTATTTATGTGTAGAGAATCACTTATAAGATTTGGTAAAATACTAATATTCATGATACCTTTTGTTGTAGTTATAACGGTGTCTTTTGATATGAACTGGGCACTGGTTCTGTCCTTTGGACTGTTACATCTATATCTTTCTTTTTACATCAGTTATTATCTGGAAAAAAGAAAGTATATCAAGTCTATACCAACAGACGAGTTACAGTTGTTAAGAAGTCCTATTGACATATTAAATAAGATCTTATGGGGACTATTTATCCTAACATACATTCTTGGATGGATTGCATTATTGTCAGGTGAGGAGACTTATATCTGGAATAATTCCCTTTCTTTCGCTGCATTACCAATATTTCTCGCCTCAGATGTCGTCATTTCGAAGACGCAGATTTTATATAGAGATATGCTTATTGATATAAGTGATATCCAATCTATTGAGACGATAAATAAGAATAAAGTCATTCTTATGTTAAGTAATAATAAAAAAGTGATGATAGGTCATATAAATATAGCGAAACAGATTGCGATCATTAGCAATTCATTACTAAATGAGACATTATAAAAAGAGGTTACTATGTTAAATAATTACTTATCGAATCTAAATCGAGTAGAATTTATGGTGACAATGGCTTGTACAGGAGCGTGTAAGCATTGTTCAGAAGGTGAACACCTAATGGATACTGAAAGTTTAAGTCCTGAACAAAGCGTGAATGCTCTACGTGATATATGCCGACATTATGATATTGAATCAATAATGACCTTTGGTGGAGAGCCATTGTTAATGGCAGATACAGTCTGTCAATTACATGCAGAAGCAAAAAAGCTAGAGATACCAAATCGTCAACTGATTACTAACGGTTATTTTACTAAAAATAAAGAAAAAGCAAGAAGTATAGCCCATAAGTTGGCCGACAGTGGCGTGAATAATATATTACTCTCCGTTGATGCTTTTCATCAGGAGACCATACCTCTTGACCATGTTCTTTCCTTTGCCGAAATAATGCTAAAGGAAAACGTTCTTATTCGCACCCATCCGGCATGGTTGGTAAGTACTGAAGATACAAATCCTTATAATGAAAGAACAAAAGAGATACTATCTGAATGTGCAAAACTGGGTATGAAATCGACGTCAGGAAACATTATCTTTCCTTCAGGAAATGCACTAAAATACTTAAGCGAATACTTTGACCCGACGCAAAACTATACAAATCCATATGTAGAAGATCCGACCGATGTGCGTTCCATTTGTATTGCATCTAACGGAGATGTATTAAATGGCAATATTAATCAAACACCTATTATGGATGTCTTAAAGAGCTATACGGTGTCGGTATAATAAGTGATAAAACAGTTCTGCCAATGAGCGCTCTAGATAGCGGTAATAAAAGCAAAAAAGACCATGATTATGGGGCTTTTTTGCTTTTATTTTTAGATGTGATGTGCTATTGTATATATAAGAGGTATGGAGATGTTGAGGGATTTGAACCTATCTTTTATAAAGGCTTAAAGTGTCGTTTGAAATTCAATGCATCGAACAATTAAATAGTGGTAGGACAACAATGTTATTTCTCCAATGATTGTGCCTGACATATGGATAAGGAGTAAGGAGATAGATTATGTCGGATAGGAATATGAATGAGCTCGTGAGCATCTACAAAGAAGTATTAGCGGATGGAGAATTTCAAAAGACTTATCAGTATCTTGTGAGTATTCTTCAAAACATAAGAACTGAATTTTTGAAGAAGTATAAAGGAATATACACCGTTTCAAGTGTTTTACATGGCTATATTGATGTCACCTATTTCTACATGCAAAATGAGTTGCTAAAAAGGAATAAACTAAAATTAGCGGTTGTTCTGAATCACCAAAAGGCTAATTTTGAAATATGGCTTGTAGCACAAACCAAAGATATCCAGATACATTATTGGCAAAGGATGAAAGAAGAGAAATGGGTAGATCGTCATAATATGCCACAGTATTCAATATTTGAAATTACGTTTCTCGAAAGCCCCGATTTTAACAATAAGAATGCGTTAGTAGATACCATATATAATAACTATGAGAACTTATCTAAGGAGATATTTAAAGTACTTGAAGCATATATTTGATTTGACCTTGGAGACTATGTAGAATTTGTTGCATGGAATTTAGATTTGAGACAGGGAGCATGCGGTTTCTAGAAATATAAGCGTTAAGTTCAATTATAGGGGCTCATGATTTATTGAATTCACTTATACCTGCAACTACATTCTGACATAGGGAAGTGTTTTTTGTATTCTCGCAATGCGTAAAATATGGGATGGAGTTAGGGGTTTATATAGGTGGTGAATATTGTAGTTATACGGCATTATTTCTCGGTGTAGCAGTTTGAGTATAAATAAATTTAAATATAAGGAGATTGAATAATGAAATCAATTGGTATTACAACGTATAGTATGGAATTTGAAAGAAATGACAAAAAAATTTTATTAAATGAATTAAATAATCAACCATTTTATGATTTTTTCTTAGAATATCTTAATTCAGTTAGTACCAATTATACTAATGATGAAAAAAATCAGAAAGTATTATCTATATCAGAATATGAAACTTTTGAAATTACAGATAAGGATGGAACGATTTTATATGATTGTATAACTGGTGAAATAAAATCAGGAGAATATGGTTTGGAATCAGAAATTGTAAATCCATCGAATGGAAATGTTGTATATGAAAAACCAAGTTCATATGCAGATGTTATGCCATTCTCATTTACCATTGGTATTGCTAGGAACGATGTTGATAAAGCGATTGTAATTTTACAAAGTATTAGTAATTATGGTATCAAATCAGCTTTTTTGCAAAGTATTAAAAATTATATAGGAGATAATATAAACTATCCAATCAGGGTTACATTAGGGACTTTAATGCCACAGGAATATTTAAAAATAATCATGGAGTATGGAGAGTTTAATAAAATTCGATTAATTAAGTATGGTATCCCAACGGATATAAGTGATAAATTTGGTGATAACTCGGGTGTTAAGGACAGAGATAATGGATATATGGAGACGGTGCTAGTACGAGGAAGAGGAGGAATTAGCAGGACGATTCGAAAGTTTAGTGAGCTTATTTTAGAAGGATTTAGAGATAATAGTTCAATCATTAAGATACAAGAAGTCACAGATATTCCGTGTGACAGTGTTAAAATTGAAGTTAAGTTAGGAAATAGAACCAAAACGCTATCTATGAAAAATCTTAGTAATTTAAATATTACCGAAGATATTACTGATGATGTGACCACCGGAGAAGGTGGTCATCCATTAAGCACCTCAATATATCCGATTTTGAAGGACCGATTACATGAATATTTTGAATTACTAGGAATTTTGGGGTGATGAAATGACAAGTAATGATTTATTAGTTGGAGTTGTATTTTTGACAGTGATTTTGATGATATTTAGTATTAATCGTTTATCAAATATAAATCAAATAGTTAAAGATTATGTTGAATTTTTAATTTCATTAAAAGGGAAAACTAAAATTTTATCTATTTTTTTTTATATGATATTGCCGGTAATATATGGTTTGTTAATATCATTTAATATTTTGGTTGATGAGAATGTAATTAATATTATTGGATTAGTTTTTTCAATTCTATTAGGAGTTCTGTTTACATTCTTAAGCATGCTAATTTCTGTTAATGAGAGATATTGTAGCTCATATAGAACAAGTACAAGAAAATTAATTATACAAGAAGTTTTTGTAATAATTATGTATGAGATTGTTATTGCTATTATTATTTTAATAATGACTATGATGTATATGTTTATTAAAGTTGATAGTTTATTTTTAGAATATGTTAGAATCTTGGCAAATATATTCTATTTCTCTTTTGCGATAGCATTTATGTTCAATTTTACAATAATATTAAAGAGGATTTATAATTTGTATAAAGATATCTTTATTAAAACAGATATATCGGATAAGTTGAAATAACGCCGTATAACAGACTGTTCCCAACATGCACAGGAAATCGGAGAATGTACACGTCGGGAACAGTCGGAACGTTAGTGGACATACATGCTAGGTTACTAATAATTTGATTTGTTTAAGAGGGAAATAATGAGTTTATATTTGAAAAAAAGAATTTTAATTTGTGTTATATTGATTTTGAGTTTATTTTTAACATCATGTGATTCTGATGTACTTACAGAGTTGATTAATGTAATTAATCCTTCTGAAATTAGTGTTAATGGAGTAATTTATCAAACAGGGTTTTATGGAGCATTATGGCCGAATGATTTTATACTGGGGGAAATGGGAAAAACCGATAACGGAAAAGAATATCATAAAGTGGATAATAATCAGTTCAGTTGGATACAATATTCAACAGGTATAAAAGAATCGGGTGAATTTTTTTGTGATGCTAGTCAGTGGGATGAAGCGAAGGAGTTTTATAGTGATTCTAGTAATTTTGAGTATTATTTAAAAATTGGAGGAGTTTTTTCAGATATTGAACCAATTGAAATTACTGATATTGATGAGGATAAGTTTAATGAGCTATTGAGTTTTGCAAGCGAACATGAATATAATCCATTTGGAAATAACGATAATATTGAAACTCAAGAGTTTGATGAACCAGATAAAAACCAATCACCAAATTTAGTTTTTTATAAAGAAAGTAAAGATGGATACTTTACATCATACAAAGGATATTCTTATCATATTGTTGAGGGTAAAATGGTACAGCTTTTCTATTATTCTGGAAGTGGTGAAGAAGCAAAGATGATTGCAGTAGTACTTCCAGAGGATTTAGGACAGTATTTTATTGGTTTGTTAAGCGACATAGAATATTAGTGAATTAAATATTCCGCATGAACATCCACTAACAGCGTATGGGAAATGATTACTTTGATTTGGAGGTAATATGATAATAGATAATTTGATGAAAGAGTACGAGAAGGAATTTTATAATATTAAGTGGAGCGATTATAAGAATGTACCAAAGGAAACAAGGCGTTTTTTTTGGATATCTACTGTAATTTTTATGTTCACAATGATTGGGATAGGAACTGCTAGTTTTGTATTAAAGAATAGTATATTAATGTTAATTTCGTATATTGCTCTAATACCGACTACTTCAATTTATTTGTTTTTAATCAACAGAAAGACTGAGTTCACGATAGATGAGTTAATTTTAAAGAATGAGGAAAGACTAGTTGAACTCTGGACACTACTCGGTAATCAGAAGTATGATTTAAATTCGGATTTAGGGATAGAGTATTGTTTAAAAGAAACAGAACGTGTTATTGGGGAACCTAAATATCTTGAAGAACATATATCACCTATCTTCAAGATGATATATAGATGGTTAGCTCCTATATTCGGTTTCATAATAGGGATTCAACAACAGGTAATTGATAAGCATGAATTGTTGCTTATTTCATTTGTAGTCTTGATGGCTTCTTTGGTGATTTTGGGAGTGATAATTATGATATATTCAATAATTGAGTCGAAACTAAATAAGAGATATTATATCGCTAAGTCATTACATAGTAAATTAAAGGATATTAGCTTCTTATATACTGATGGTAAGCTGACGTAATCACTTCGTAAAAAAGGAGAATATTATGAACTATGTCGAAGATTATATTAAACGAATTGAGGATATTCATTTGTTTTTAGGGTATATGATCGATAATCATGGAGAAATAATTGGTTTTAAAGTGGATAAACCAATTGCCCAAAGAAGTTATGAATATCAACATGATTACGTATATTTTTGTGTTACTAAGATGACTAGAAGTCTTGTTGCAGCTACTAAGTTATTTGAGAATGCCTTTAGAGAAGATATAATGACTATATGTAGAGGTGTATATGAGTCATATTTATTAATGGGAAATGCAATAAACCATAGAGATTTTTATTATAAGGCAATAAATATATCAGTTGGTTTGAAAAATGGTTTCTATAAGTATAAAGAAGTAAATGGAAAGAAAAATTATAATAAGGTTATAGAAGTAAGCACTCATAAAGAACATTCATTCAATATGGGAATATCATATTTGGCGAGAAATACTTATTCGAGAATAGATAGAGATATTCACAAGAATTTATATAGGTATATATCTGAGTACTGTCATGGTGATTTCATTGGAGCAGGTAATTATCGAAATGAAGATAGTACTAATTACGATTTAATTCCTAATGGTTTAAATCTTGATTCGTTATTTATTATTTACTATTGTACATATTTGGCAGTTGAAGCACTAAAAGTATATTATGATAGATATAATTCTGAAGAAGACGATTTAGTATTTGAAGAGCTTATAGAGTTCTCGCGTTTGATTAAGTTACTTCGCAATGACTTAACGCAGATAATCGGAATGTTAGAGTATCCAGAAAGAGACAAACATTTAAAGACACAGTTATTGAATAGAGTCAGTGAAACCTTCGCATAGCAAACGATTTCTAACGTCCTTTCGGTTAGTCATTAACATATTGACCGAATAAGATTAGTAGAAGGTGAGGGATATAAGATAGACTATGATGTGGAATTGAACTAAATGTTACAGACAATAATTAGTAAATTTAAGGAGGGCAATTATGTCATTAGAATGGTGTCACAGATGTCAAGAGAACAAAAATATGCTTACTACGACCGAGAAAAAATTGGATAAAAATGACGATGACCAAGATATCGCTATAACAATAACAACTTTCAAATGCCCAAAATGTGGTTCTTTTATTCGCAATGATGAAGTAATAGAAATATTAAAAGAAGAAGATAAGAACTAGTGTAATGGTAAGCGCAAAAAGGCTAAGATAAAATCGCGATTATCAAATTTAGAGATAAAAGAGAAAGAATGAGGTAAGTGTAATGAAGAATTATAGCCATTTGAAGAAGCGTATCTACCAGGTCGGATTTTTACTATTTGCTTTGCAATGTATTTATCCTATACTTAGTAGTATTGGTATGCGCTATATTTTAGAGAAAATTAATCCTGATGCAGCTCAAAGTATTGTAAGAATCAATTATTTTTTTGCTCTATCGTTAAGTATCATCTATGCTCTGATTTTAGTGTTCATTTCAGTTATGGAATTTAAAGATTTTGGTAGTAGCCGGGTCAAGCGACTATCACTCATAAATGTGTGTCTTGCTTTTAGCCATATTCTTATACGCGTTGGGAGTTCAATTTACGTGTATTATATAAGTGTTCAAAAGTTGCCTATTTTATCAGCAGGTATTAGTTTTATCCGCACAGTTGCTATCGTTTCATTTTTAAACCAGGGTATAAGCGTTATCCTTCATCTTATAATATTAGCATTGATGATTATTAGCTACAGATCGAATGTAGAATACAATAAAACTGGATACAGACAGAATGAGACATTAGTATGAGACAGAAATTACAAGTTGCAAAAAAAGGGATTGAACAATGAAGCGTAAATATTTGGATCGGCATGATTGGGAAAGAGTCATAGATAGACGATATCATGAAAAATATATAAGTACTGTTGACTATACTGGTTATGTGTCTTTGTTACATGTTGATGAAGTCACAGGCCCGCTAATAATCGAAGTGAATGGCCACAATAAGATATTAGCGAATAAGGGAATGAAATGGCTACAGTTTCTTCCGGATGAGAAAAAATATGCAGTGTCAATTATGATGGATACGAATGAGAACGTATTACAATGCTATTTTGATATTATCAAAGAAAGTGGCATTGAAAATGGAAAAGTCTATTTTGATGATTTGTACCTAGATATTGTCCATTTGCCGACACGTGATACATTGCATATAGACGAAGATAATTTGGAAGAAGCACTTTTAGATGAGATAATAACTAAAGCTGATTTTGAGTATCCTTTGCTAAATAGGGCAACCATTGGATATAGACTACATCCCGATTATTTGGGCCAAGGAATAGCAACAAAGATAAGGGTATCATAGATTTACAAGTATACTCCATTTTGGAAAAAAATATTCTATATAATTAAAGTCACGTAGCACGATTGCATAAGGAGAGGACCGTTATTTGGAATTTATCAGAGATTATATATATGTGTATTATGAAGATGAAATGCGCAGAGCCATTTCATCCGGTATTGAGTTTAAAGAGTTTATTCAAGGCCTGTCCGTAAGACCACAAAATATTCTAGTGCTAGAAGGTCAGTTTATAGGCAGCCATGATTTCACGACTCAGTGCGAATACTGCGTTAGTAATGACATAGAAGATTTTCTAGAAGAAGATGTCTATGGTTATGGGAATTTTGCATGGCTAGACTTTGATAAGGTGACGAGTCTTGAGACATTAGAACCTAGAGAAGTTGCGGAGTTATATTATTTAGGTAAGAAGTGGATACCAATAAATAACACGTACTTTCATAAACTAAAGGATGGTTCAAGTAGCCATCCCAATTTATAGACTTGGGAGGTGCCGTGATATGGATGAAGTATATACATTCGTTCGGGAAAAAGATATTATGGTGTATTATGAGCTGAAATACACAGGTGTATGGGAAGTGATCGGATTATGATGAAAAAATCTATTATAATTATTCCAATAATACTCATTCTATTGTTTGCTTTTATGAGCAGGGAAGTAAATGAAGGTGACCAAGCCATATCAAATCAAGAGGATAAATATCAGAATATTGATTCTAGGGTTTTATGGATAAAACAAAATCTTGAAGAACAAGCCAGTAATATAAGTGAAACTTTCGAGGATTATCGTATAGAGGGCACTTTGGTAAAACGTTATTTTTATATTGAGATTGAGAATGAATATGACGCAGCTGATATATATGAACTTTATTATGATGACGATGGTTCTTTAATTTATGCAGAAATTGCCCATTACCGTAGTTTTTTATATTCGGCTTACTTCGATAAAGATGAACTCGTATATGTATACTTTGATGAAAGTTCAGAGTTGAATGGTGATTACAAACATATTGAGTACGCCGTCTAAAAAGTGCACGTGAATCGGTAAAATAGAGCAGCATAACCGCTCATCGAGTGCATGCCTTCCGCTAAGTAGTGCAGTTCATTTTTAGTTATCCTATACTAAGATTAGCACGTGTTATACGTGACTAATGTATAGGAGGTCGATAATTATGATTGATTATCGCGAAATTATTAGACTTAAAAGTCTAGATCACAGCAACTCTCATGTAGCTGCCAGTGTTGGTAGTTCGCGTAACACTATTGCTGATGTTCATCGACGTGCAGAAGCACTCGATATTAGCTGGCCAATTCCTGATAACCTTACTAATAAGGATTTACAAACACTGCTATATCCTGAACGTAAATCTCGTGACGGGCGAAAACTTCCAGACTACGAGTATGTTTACAAAGAATTAGCCAAGCCTGGAGTAACTCTCTCACTACTATGGGCGGAGTATTGTGCCAACTGTGAGGCTGAACATGTTATACCTTATCAAAGCACACAGTTTAATGATAAGTACCATGCCTTCGTTGCTTCAAAAAAAGCAACGCTTAGAATTCATCATAAACCTGGTGAAAAAATGGAAGTTGATTGGGCCGGCAAGACACTTTATGTAACTAACAACATCACAGGGGAACAGATGAAAGCTTATGTTTTTGTTGCTAGTTTACCATGTAGCCTTTATGGATATGCTGAAGCTTTCCCTGATATGAAGTCCAATCATTGGATAGAGGCTCATATCCATGCATACCAATATTTTGGTGGTACTACGCGTATCTTAATTCCTGATAACTTAAAAACTGGAGTTATTAAGAATACAAGAAACGAACTAAAACTTAATCGTTCCTATCACGAAATGGCTGAGTTCTACGGAACAGCAATTATACCAGCCAGACCAATAAAGCCTAAGGACAAACCCTCTGCTGAAGGTTCTGTAGGGGTTATGTCCACATGGATTATTGCCGCACTTCGTAATCGAAAATTCTTCTCATATGCTGAACTCAATGAAGCAGTGAGAGAAAAGCTCGAAGAATACAATAACAAATCTTTCCAAAAGAAAGAAGGAAGCAGACGAACTGCATTTGAAGAAGAAGAAAAATCCTTCCTAATGCCTTTACCTGCTTCCCAGTATGAAACAGCCATCTGGTCAGATGCCACCATACAACCTGATTATCTCATAACTGATGGGAATTGCAAGTATTCAGTACCTCATGAATATATTGGTAAAGAAGTCGAGATACGTACGACTGAAAAATGTATTGAAGCCTTTTATAAGCATCTTAGAATTGCTTCTCATGTGCGTGTCAGTTATTCGCCTGAACCGATTTATATACCGGAACATATGCCTGAGAACCACCGTAAATATTTGAACTATAATACAGATTCGTTTATCGGATGGGCTACTGATATTGGAAATTCTACCCAAACCGTAATTAAGCATTTCCTCTACTCTCACCGAGTAGAACAACAAGGGTACAAGGCCTGTGCTTCGTTAATGAAACTAGCTGACAACTATTCGACTTCGCGTTTAGAAGCTGCTTGCGAGAAGGCATTATCCTATACTCCAAGTCCCAGCCTTAAAAATATTAGAACCATACTTAAGAACGGACAGGATAAACGTAAACCTACACCGAAAAAGCCTTCTTCCTCAGCAGAATATGGTATTTCTAGAAATTCGTCTTACTGTCGCGGAGGTGAACAATAATGATCAAACAATCAACGTTAGATAAACTCCATGACATGCGAATGTCCTGTATGGCAAGTGCTTTCGAAGAACAGTGCAATAGTTGTGACTTCAATGATCTTACATTTGAAGACCGTTTCGGAATGTTAGTTGATAAAGAATGGGACAAGCGTAGATCTAATAAAAAGCATCGGCTAATTCGTTCCGCTGGTTTTAGGTTCCCAGGTGCCTGCATTGAAGATATTGAATATCATCAAGATCGCAAGCTGGATCGAAGTCAAATATTAAATTTTGCTTCATGTAACTATATAAGCGAGAAACATCACATAATATTAAAAGGTGCCTCAGGTAACGGGAAAACATATATCTCAAATGCACTTGGAATTGCTGCATGTAAGAACTTTATGTCAGTAAAATACATAAGGATTCCTGATTTACTAAATGAATTAGCTATTGCACGAATGGAAGGAACCTTTGCTAAGTATAAGAAAAACATCCAGAAGGTCGATTTATTGATTCTTGATGAATTCTTATTAACGCCATTGGATGGTGATCAAGCTAAAGAACTTCTTGAAATAATCGAAGTACGTACGATTCGGGGTTCAATGATTTTTTGTACGCAGTTTCATTCCGAAGGTTGGTACTCTCGAATAGGAGATCAAGAAGACACTATGCTTTCTGACGCTATTGTAGATAGAATTATTCCTAACTCATATGAAGTCATGATTGAAGGTAATATTTCAATGCGTGAGAGACATGGAATTCATAAGTCAAAGAAAGCTGAGGACTAATTAATCAATTGCACTCTGTCCGAATAACGTGCACTGGTTAACCGGATGGAGTGCTCAAAATTACCGATTCGCATGCACTAAGTGGTCGGTGTACTCACATATTGAATCACTTATAAAAGAGGATCAATTATATTCTGTTTTTTTAGATGATGAGCGTTTGATTTTGGACTATGCATATAGAAATTCTTCACAGCCTTAACTAGTGTACTGTATCACTCGTAAATAGATGAATTATTTGCCTTTGGCTTGCTTTATTATGTTCTAACATGCCAGTTCCCAATATGCCTAAGGCCAACGATAATTCACACGCCCAGTAACTGGGGAAACCTAGAATGAACGTCAGCAAGTAAACTTAGTCCTATGTCTGTATAAGACTAAGTATTAGGAGAAGATAAACGGATGAAAAATGTTATTTTAACCCTTTGTATCATCTTGTTAATAGGATGTGTACAGGATGAAAACACTTCAGAAAATGAGGTTACAGATAACACGTTAGAATCAGAAGAATATTCTTGGATAGAAGAAGTTCGTGAACTAAGTCAAGATAATATTATTGATTCAAATTATAATTTAAGAATTGAAAATTATAATGAAAGTAAAGACTTTTCTATAATTCATTTATCAGATATAGATTATGAATTTGCAAGTTATTGGGAAGATGAAATCAATAATTGTGTAAGTATAATTTCGAGTCAACTAGATGATGAATCAAAACAGAATTTTATTAGTGCCCAATCATATTGGAAAGAATATGTAGAAGGGGAAAAAGAATATAATTTTTCAATCTATGTATTATCCGGCAATTTTGGAAATTCAGGTTATTCAATGGTATCAGAAGCATACTATCAAGCAGTCAGAACAAGAGCACTTAAATTAATAGAATATTACTATATATTAAATTGGGGAAAAGAACAGACCAATGCGTATATATTTAAATATTCTCTATAATTTATCAAGGGAAGAAAGATAATTTTTGGGATTGTATATCCCTTAAGGTTATGGATAACCATAGTGAATGTGTAACCGGTAACGCCATTGCAATTGCACAGGCTAAAGAACACATTATGACGCTGGATTACTGAGCCATTATGAATATATAGTAGACAGCATATTTTACATAGGAGAGACAACAATTATGATGAATCAAGACCGTACAGGATTTCACCCGGTATACATATTAGCAGGACTATATATAGTGGCTATATACAGCTTTCCACTTTTATTTTTTAGGGTAAATACGAAAGAGTATGAAGGACTTCTATCGTATTGGCCACTAGCTCTTCCCTTAATCATGGGAGGCATCAACATGCTTATCGTCATAGTATACAAAGAAAAGATTGGTAGAATCCGATTGCTTAATTGTGCCGTCGCCATTAAGTACACATTAGTTCCTTTTTATATTATCGGCGGATCGGCAATTGCAATAGCCTTATTACTTATGTTTACCCCCGTCATTATCATGATATTTGCAGGACCTATGGTGGCGACAACGTTTTCCGTATTAGGCTGGACAGCTATGGTAGGGGCTGCTCCGTTTTCGATAGGATATATTTATATGTCTTATAAAGAGGGGGTTCATAGTAAGAATCTATCCGTTGTTGCAGGGATACTTCAATTCTTTTTTACATTAGATGTTCTTTCTATCATGCTACTTGCCTTCAAAGATAAGCGTTGGATTAAGGCAACAATCGTATTAATGATTATCTTGATTATTTCAGTAATCGTTATTTCACTCTGGATTATTTTAGCCATTAGCGGTATGCTTATATAAATAATTTAAAGGAGATTGCCAATGGAAGGAAAAAGAATTCTTATTAAAGTTTCTGGAGAGGCACTGAATGGAGATAGCTTATCCATATATGATAAAACGACAATGGATCATTTCTGTGAAGAAATAGATGAGATAATACAGGACGGCTATCAAATAGCAATAGTTGTTGGAGCCGGTAATTTGCTAAGAGGACGAGATGCTGATAATTGGGGAATAGATAGACCTGATGCAGACGAAATGGGCATTCTATTTACAGTAACGAATGCGTTGATGATACGAAATAAGCTGAATAAACGAAGCCTATTTCCTAAAGTCATGACACCAATGACAATAGGCGGATTGACCACTCTTTATAACAGGAAGCAAGCGATAAAGGAGTTAGAAGAAAATAGCGTTGTCATATTTGGAGGAGGGATAGGTAATCCTTTTGTTTCAACGGACTATACCGGCGTCCAAAGGGCAATTGAAATTGAAGCGGATCTGTTACTAATGGCCAAAAATGTAGATGGCGTATATAATATGAATCCTCAGATGAATAACAATGCGAAACGGTATCAACAAGTAAGCTATGATACCTGCGTAAATAAAAAGATAAAAGTATGCGATGCTTCCGCCTTTATTCTAGCTGAAGAATTTGGACTTACGATGCATCTATATGACGGAAATATAAAAAGGGGTCTAGTAACTATTCTTAACGGTGGCAATGTTGGTACCGTTATAAAGAAAGATTGCCCAGATATATTTTATTCATAATAGATACCTCACCAGATTGTCCAAAAGATCAATAATATACTATGTGAGCGACTTAACTATCAGAAAAGAGGAGATACTATGGGGCCAAATCCTAATGCTATATACCCAAACCCAAATATTGTTATTGGCGACTATACCTATTATGATGATGCTAATGGAGCTGAAAAATTTGAAGAGCATGTAACGCACCACTATGAATTTATTGGAGATAAGCTGATTATTGGAAAGTTTTGTGCCATTGCAAACGGCATTGAGTTTGTTATGAACGGTGCAAACCATAGAATGAATAGCGTTACCACCTATCCCTTTAATATAATGGCCGGAGGCTGGGAAAAATATGCCCCCCAAATGAGTGACTTGCCGTATAAGGGCGATACCGTCATTGGCAATGATGTCTGGATTGGACAACATGTGACGGTACTACCTGGTGTGAAAATTGGAGATGGAGCAATCATTGTAGCCAATGCTGTTGTTGCCAAAGATATTCCTCCCTATTGCATAGTTGCAGGTAACCCCTGTAAAGTAGTAAAGAAAAGATTTAATGATGAGCTCATAAGCTACTTGCTTGAACTCAAATGGTGGGATTGGAATTCTGACAAAATATTCAAAAATATGGAATCGTTGTGTAGTGGTGATTTAGAAAGAATTAAGAAGATCGTTGAGTGACGAAGTTTCTTGAATTACATTGCATTTATAGAAGAGGCCTTAAATGCTGAAACAGAGAATTATAGAATCGGAGGATACTATGAAGAAAATGTACTTAGCAATTTCTATACTTGGAACGGTTATTCCCTTCACTTTTTTTATTCCATGGATAGGAAAGAATGGGCTTGATGTGAATCTATTTGTTTCAGAATGGTTTACAAATCAAATAAGTCAGTTTTTTGCAGCAGATTTTATTATATCATGGTTATGTTTTCTTTTATTTATAGTCGTTGATAGTAGGAAGCATCGTATTAAATTTTGGTGGATATCCGTGATAGGGAATTTCTGCATTGGTCTTTCATTTGCCTTAGCTTTCTATTTGTTCCTTAGAGAAGGACGTGCCAAGGAGAAGGACTCTTAATAATAAGCGTAAGTATTTGGATTCCTATCTGATAGAAAATGCGTTTTAGTGTTGTAGAGACGTGAAGGGAGTATAATCAATAAAATTATCGTGAAATTTATATTTTTCTTTTAAAAAACTAGAAGTTATGCTATCATTTTAACATGAAGTTTGGCGATGTGGGGATTTTGACGAATTTTTCAATTTATAATATTTTTTAAATTCAATGACATCTACAACTACATATAAAATATGACTATCGGTTATTATAAAATATGAGAAATCCCATATACGCATATAACGCGTATTCTTATTTATGAATGCTTTAAATTTGAATGCTAGACGATAAAATCACATTTGATAATATAAGGAGATTATATGAATAAACAAGTAATACGCATTCTAGATGAATTCCGAGCAATCGCTCAGTTAGGATTGAATTATTCTAAGGACATATATGATATAGAAAGATATAATAGAATGTTAGCGATCATAACAAGGGAATACAGTGATATAGTTGATATAGATGAGGTTGAATTGGCGGATAGGTTTAGTAAAGAATTAGGATACATTACCCCTAAAGTAGGTGTAAATGGTATATTGATGAAAGACAATAAAGTTTTGCTTGAGAATAGAGCCGATAAGACTGGATGGGGTGTAATTGGTGGATGGGCTGAGGTTGGTGAAAGTCCTGAAGAATCATTACAACGTGAATTTTATGAGGAGACTGGGCTAACGGTAGAAGTAGGTCAGGTCTTACATGTTTTTACACAGAGACCAGGCGATTATGGCTATCCTTGTAGTTCGTATCATATTCTATATGCTTGTAAGTATATTTCAGGTGATTTGAAGCGTTCACATGAAAGTATAGAATTAGAGTATAAAGATTATAAAACAATTGATAAATGGCACAGAGATCATTTACATATGGTTGAAAAAGTACTTATAGAATTAAAGTAAGATAGAGATCCTTGAACCAAGATGTTAACAATGCCATAACTTATGCGTATTTGGTATGCAACTTGAAGAAGGGAATTTATTGTAGCGAATGTAGCTGCGGTAAAAGATGTATCAACATGCCGGTATACTAGAAATCAAACTTGAATTATGAATACATGGGAGACTATAAATGGCTATAATAGATATAGAAATGACAGATGAGAAGCTCATTGAATCATTAATGAACATCTTACAATTTTATAAGGATGACATGGATGATTATGATGATGACGAATTCTTCCAGAGATACTTGAACAATGCAACGGAAATCGCAGTGGCTATTAATGAAAAACGAATAATTATTTGAAACAATAAACTATTACAAGTGAACTGAACTTAAGGGCAAAGAATAGTGAGTAAGCTATAAGAAGTTACATATTTCTTTTAAAAAGCTAGAAATTATGCTATTATTTTAACATGATGTTTGGTGATGTGGGGATTTTGAGGAATTTTATAATTAGAATATCTTTTTAAATTCAATGACATCTCACAACTACATATAAAGTATGAGCATCGGTTATTCTAAAAATAGAAAATATATACGTAAAATTATTGGAGGAATAAAAGTGAATGGTTACATACCGGATTGGTTGAACTTAAAAAGTCCACTATTCTATGATACAGAATATTCCATTAGATTTGAGATTGGTGACCCTAATATTGAATGCTTTTCCGATGAGTATTTTATGCTTGCTCTCGAAAGAGCTCAAATACTATGGTTGGATGTATTTGGCAACGATGAAGTTATAAAGGTAATCGTCGATAGTTATGTTCCTGTAATTTCACGTGATAAATATGATTTAACTGATTATACAAATATAGCCGAATATTTTATGGATACATTTTCTTTGGTATATAATATGATTATTCCGAATAAGTATGAGGAAGACGATCAAGAAGGTGTGTTATTTCGGCAAGTTTACATGGGATGCATTAAGGATCTGGATATCCATGACCTATTATTGCGTAAGCTAAGATGTGATACAAGCTTGGAACCAAAGTTTGAGGAGGAAATTTTCTTTGTGAGTGAGGATAACAGTATCGTCTATTTTCTCTATGATGACAGAGGGCTTGATGTTGCCAGCCATTCAATAGAAAATCTAAGGATGCTGTACAACAGAAGAAACAGTTGGATTTTGGACTATGATAGGGAATTAATTATAGAACGCTTCAAATACTAGGTATGTTATTTTTTCTCAGATAGTTAAGCAAATCAATAAGGAGACAAACTATGAATAATGTCAAAAAAACGATAAGTGTTGATTGTGATAACTTGGAATGGTTATACGTACGGGATGTAGACTATGTCAAATATGACAATTGTGTTCGTAAAATGCAATTATTTATACCATTTCGAAGGGAATGGCAAGAGAATACCAAATATCCACTTGTACTTTTTATGCCCGGTTCCGCATGGTACGAACAAGAAATGTATAACAGTATTGGTGAGTACGCAAAATTAGCACAAAGAGGTTATGTAACAGCCATTGTTCAATTCCGTGAATCGACAATAGCACCCTATCCTGCTCAAATCTATGATTTGGATGCAGCCATTCGGTTTTTAATCGAGAAACAGGAAGAGTTCCATATTGATGTGAACAACATCTATTTAGCTGGGAATTCTTCAGGCGGTCATATAGCATTAATGACAGCATTAAGTAAAGCGCATGGCATCATTCAAGGTAATTATGATATAGCAGGTGTCATCGCCCTGTCATCGCCAACGGATATTGATATGTGTTTGAAAGAACCTCTTCCGGAATGGATGACGGACAGACCATCCCATGATTTATTAGGAACAAAGGCTATAGGAGAAAGCACAGAGCTTATTAGACGTGCATCTTGTGGTCCTTATATATCGGAAGGAATAACACTTCCTGATATATTATTATTCCATGGGACACAGGATCAAATTGTATCCATTGAACAGAGCCGACTATTATACCGCCAATTAACAGATGCCAATAAGAATGTATCGTTCTACGAACTTGAAGGCGAAGATCATGGTGGGCCGGCTTTCTGGTCAAAAGAGGTATTGAATATCATTGATGATTTTATCCAGACATCAAATGATTAGAGGCAAATGACTAAACCATTATATAGATATATGTTTATCTATACATGTAAACGCATCGAGGTAGCATCGGTGCATTTACATAGAAAGAGGTGATTTATCATGAATAGTTCATACTTTCATTAGACAAAGATTATCATCAATTATTAATACGCTTAATGAGCGGTATAGAAAGTAGGTATTACTATGAAAAACATAAATACATGGGATAGTTTACAAAAAACATTACTGGAAAAAGAAAACGAGGGTGAGTTCTCTGGTGTTGTCTACATTAAACAAAAGGATGAGGTGCTTTTCTCCGGATGCTATGGCTATGCCAATAGAACATTTCGCATTAAACCGGAATTAGATACGCGTTTTAGAATTGCTTCCATATCCAAAATGTTTGCAGCGGTTGCCTTACTGAAATTATGTGAAACCGGCAAAGTTTCTCTAGAAGATAGTATTCATACGCATTTAGACCTAGCGGATACAGCCATTTCAAAAGATGTTACCTTGTATCATTTATTGACACATACATCAGGTATTGGTGACTATTTTGATGAAGAAAATGCCACCGATGACGATTGGTATGCCCTGTGGGAAACAAAGCCGATCTACACAATGAAAACCTTAGAAGATTATTATGAATTATTCAAGAATGTAGATGCTAATTTCACACCGGGAGAAAAATTCCAATACTGTGGCGCCGGTTATATCCTTATAGGAATGGTTATTGAGAAAATAACAGGACAATCCTATAGTGATTATATTGATGAACTTATCTTCAAAAAACTGGACCTAAGGGACACTGCCTATCTCAACAATGAACAGGTGACAGAGAATGTTGCCGATGGTTATGAACCGGAGTATGATGACAAAGATACGATTATTGGTTGGGATAAGAACATCTATACCATGACGCCTCTTCCTTCTGCTGATGGTGGGGCAACCTCTACAGTCTATGACCTTGTTACATTCAGCCGTGCTCTTAGACAGGGAAAATTATTATCTAAGGAGTATACAGATATGATTCTGACACCACAAGTCATTGATGATGGCTCCAATGGATTTAGAGATTATGAATGGAAATACAGTTTTGCCAATTGGTTCATTTTGAAAGACAATAAAATTATTCGAGGTGGACATACAGGCGAAGAATTTGGTGTCAGTGCTAGACTGTACTATTTTCCTGAGAAAGACATTGATGTGATTCTCTTAGGTAATCAAGGTTTTTGTACCGGTTCCATTGGATGGGATATCACAGATATTATTGAGACATTATAGTACCTAATTATTAGCGCTACTCGTACATTAGCTTATATCGTAGCAACAGAGAAAGGACTTCCCAATGGGCAATATTATCAATCACACTGAGCTCTCGATTTCTGAACTTCTTGATTTGAAGGAAACGATTGCATCCACATTTTTTGAAGATTTGACTTATCCATGGGAAGTCATTCCCTTGATCAAAGATAAAATCGGCACCCTCGGTGCCGGTTTATCATCGTTAGAGTATGTGCAGCATCAATCGAATATATGGATATCAAAATCGGCATCAGTTGCCCCAAACGCAACCATTCAAGGACCCGCTATTATAGGACATCATGCTGAAATTCGGCACTGTGCCTATATCCGGGGCAATGTTATCGTTGGCGAAGGAGCCGTTGTCGGTAATTCAACGGAATTAAAGAATGCAATTTTATTCAATAACGTTCAAGTTCCACATTTTACTTATGTCGGAGACTCTGTACTCGGATATAAAGCGCATATAGGCGCCGGTGGCATTACTTCGAATGTCAAGTCAGATAAGTCCCTTATATCAGTGACCATAGAAGGGCAACGCATTCCGACCAACTTGAGAAAATTCGGAGCTATTTTAGGCGATTATGTGGAAGTCGGTTCTAATAGTGTTTTGAATCCCGGCACCATCATAGGTAGGCGGTCAAACATATATCCTTTGTCTATGGTTAGGGGCTTTGTTCCTGCTAACTGTATCTATAAAAAGCAAGGGGATAGGGTATTAAAACAACCGGAATAATAAGAAAGCGAGACATATTAATGACACATATAAACGACATAACACCGCAAATGAAAGACTTACTTAGCGCTCTAGATTTAGGAACCCTTATAGCCGAAATCACACCGGTCTATGGTGGTCTTCTTCATAAATCATATAATGTTAATACGACGAAAGGTCACTATTTTATTAAGGCATTAAATCCACATATTATGCAAAGACCTACTGTCTTGGACCATTATGCCTTAGCGGATGCTATATCGGTACAAGCCTTCAAGGAAGGTATTCCGGCATGTACCGTCAAAGAGATAGACGGTAAGACAATACATCAAGTAGATGGACAGTATTATCAAGTCTTTGATTGGATAGAAAAGGCGATGGATTATACCCATCAACCTGAAAATCTTGATGCCTGTCATAAAATAGGTGCTACTTTGGGTAAGTTACATCAAATCGATTTTTCTTCCCTTCCCATGGATGAACACAGGGATGATGCACCGAATGTCACGGATTGGGAGTATCTTATATCTCAATGTAATGATGATGCTATGATACGCCGATTGAGCGCTCTAGATATACCTTATGTTGCATTGTCCCAAAGACGTTGCCATGAAGCCAATCCGTTGTTGCATCGACAAGTAATGAGTCATCGAGATCTCGATCCTAAGAATGTTATGTGGGATGATAAGAAAAATCCAATCTTTATAGATTGGGAAGCCGCTGGTCCTATAAACCCTACTTTTGAGATGATTGAAGTTGCTATTTATTGGTCAGAGTATTCAGATGCTACAATAAATAGGGACGCTTTTGCAGAAGTTATTAAAGGGTATCAACAGGAATGCCCCATTCACCATGACGATTTAAGTGCTGTGTGGGATGCTTTGGCTACCAATAAAATTGGTTGGATTGAGTATAATCTAAAACGAGCAGTAGGCATAGAATCAAGTTCTAGTGATGAACGTGATATGGGCTTTCAGCAAGTTCAAGAAACGATTCAAGCAATGAAACAATTAGATGCGCAACTCATGGACTTAAAGGCTATCTTCTAGAAACTAGCGTACTCATTAATGAAAGAGGTAATGATCATGCATATAAATATATATAGAATGGCAGGATTTCAGACGAATAATAAAGGCGGTAATGCAGCGGGGGTTGTTCTTGAGGCAGACAACCTATCGGAAACGGATATGTTAGCCATTGCCAAAGATGTGGGCTATTCCGAGACTGCCTTTGTTATGAACTCTTCAAAAGCGGATGTAAAGGTTCGTTTTTTCACTTCTGTTGATGAGGTAGACTTATGTGGTCATGCGACAATTTCTACCTTTAACCTATTACGTGATATGAACGTATTGACTCCGGGAATATATACTCAAGAAACCAATGCCGGTATCTTGGAGATTGATATACAGGAAAATCTAGTCTATATGGAACAGCCCCTTCCCGTTTTTGGTGAATGTCTGGATAAAAGGGAGCTTTATGGGTGCTTTGATATAACACAGGATGCTTTTGTAGAGGAGATGCCTATTCAAATTGTATCTACAGGACTTCGCGATATTATACTCCCTATTCGTGATTTAGAAACGTTGTACGCCATGAAGGCAGATAGCTCAAAGATTCGAAAGATTAGTGAGCGTTATGATGTCGTAGGAATACATGCCTTCGCACTTGAAACAATTGGAGATGGTGATGCCCATACGCGAAACTTTGCACCTAGATTCGATATCGATGAGGAGTCCGCAACGGGAACTTCGAATGGGGCGTTGGCCTGTTATTTATCAACCTATACAGAGCGGGAGGAGAATACGTTCTTTGAGTTTGAACAAGGTTATTGTATGAATCAACCCTCTAAAATTTTAGCCAACGTCCAAAAACAGAAGAATGAAATCAAAAAAGTCTATGTTGGAGGTGAAGCAAGACGCTTATGATAAAACGACTAGAAAAGGGACTAAACTACTTAAAGATTTTGGGTGGTAATATTCTTGTATCACATTTTTTCTATTCATCGGATGATCAAGGGAAGAATAACGATACTTCACATTTTGCCAATATGGAAAATTATAATAGACTGTCTTCAACCTATGTATGTACGGAAAATCTTCCGGATACTGATGTGGATACCCTTTTAAGTCATAGAAAATCCCTTGACTATGTTCAACTATAGGAAAGTCGCTTTTCTTGAGCGTGCAATTTTGACCTGTAAAAGTAGCTTCATCGCGTTCAATATATGAACGATTGGGAGTGTAAATTTGTGATAGTGGGGGAAAAAGATAATGAGAACACAATTAAAATCAGAAATACAACATGCATGGACGTTTATTCAATCACACCTTAGCCTAATTTTTGCCATCGTTACGCTCTCAGTTATAGTCGTGACTATAGATGATGGTGTATATTTTTTACCCATTGAATTTGCTAAAACACTTGTAGTTATTATTCTATCTGCACTTATAGAAGTGAGTGTTGTCTATTTATACGTTCAAAATATGAACGAAAAAGAAGTTTCTATACGAGCTATATTCCGTTTTATTACATCGAATATTAAAGAAATCCTTATTCTTATTGGTATTGGATTCGTACTATTTATTATATCAATGATCGCATTCATTCCCGGTATTTTATTACCTGTGGTCAAAATAGGCCTGCTTTTTATATGGCCCATATTTGTTATTCAAGGTAGTACACGATTTACCGTGATAAAAGAAAGTGCATCGTTAGCCATCAATAATTGGAGAGATCTTCTTAAATATGCTGCCCTTTATATTACGCTCACTATTGCAATTGGTTTACTCAAGTATCTTGTCGGGCAATACACGAATAATCTGTATATGGACGTGATTATGTATGGATTAAGATATCTAGATAGATTTGTTTCCATCCTTTCGACTATAATAGTTACAAGGCTGTATTGTCAATATACAGCACACTAGTGTACTTGAAGGGAAGTGACACGATGTATCCAGCACTAATCATTGGAAGTATCGTCATTTATATTATACTAAAATATATACATAAAAGACGAAGAGAAGCAGCGCTAAAAATAACGATAGCAGAAGAGTTTGGCAAAAAGCACTTTCGTAGTTCTGAACTAGAGGACATTCGTATGCTTATAGAAGCTATGGATGAATCTTGTGATGTTGATGCGATTACATGGAATGATCTAGATATGGACGCTATATATAAAGCGGTTAATAATTGTAATTCCTATATCGGCGAACAGTATTTATATAAAACCATGCATCAAACGAATAAAACGAAGGAAGAGCGGGAAAGTCTCCTTAATCTCATGACTTATTTTGATACACATCCGGAGCTAAGAGAAACGATCCAATTTGAATTAGAAAAAATAGGGCGAGATAGTGGGAATTATTTTTTGCCACATTTTATTCAAAAGATCGATGAGTATAGCCTTCATAACATATGGATGTATAGAGTGCTAAGTGGTATGCTCTTTCTCTTTCTTGGTCTGGGTGCGCTTATACATCCGTATTTGTGGTTTATCGCGGGCATTATTTTTCTAGTCAATGCTGTTATTTACACCTTGGGCAAATATCGATATGAAATGAATATGAATATGTTCGGATGTATTATAGATATCGTCCAAAGTGCAAAACACTTTTCAAAGATGGAACTTCCTATAGATACGAAAATAAATGCACGTATCCAAACGGATTCAAAAAAGCTACATGCTGCCATAAAAGGCATTGGAAGCCTGCGGTCTAGAAATAATGCTGTGTTATCCGGTGACATCGGGGCCGCTATTATGGATTACTTTATCGGAGCTACTCTATGGGATTTTCATATCTTTCATAAGAGTATTGCCTTATTAAAAGAGAATAGGGAATCCTTTATGGCTTGCTATAATTATATTGGTCAACTAGATGCAGCAATATCCGTCTTGTCTTATAGAAAGAGTTTAGACATCGTCTGTACGCCGGAATTTTCAACAGACAATGCCATTCACATTACATCCCTAGCACATCCATTGGTTGAAAATCCGGTGTGTAATGATGTGTTACTGGATAATAATCTTATCGTTACAGGTTCTAACGCTTCAGGAAAGTCCACCTATATTAAAGCTATTGGTGTGACATTGATAATGGGACAATCATTATTTACTTGTACGGCAACATCTGCTAGCATTCCTTCTACAGATGTTATGACGTCTATGGCAATAAAAGATGATATTCTGTTGGGAGACAGCTATTATCTAGCAGAAATCAAATATTTAAGGCGAATTATCGATCATATTAATAGTGAACGGTTAACCTTTTGTATTATTGATGAGATTCTTCGAGGAACCAATCGGGATGAACGGGTTGCCGCAACTATTGCCATCTTAAAGCACTTGAATCAATTAAATTGTGTGGTTATTGTTGCAACTCATGATGTACAAATTACAGAGCAAGTCCATGAGGGCTATACCAACGGACACTTTTCGGAACATATTCAAGAAGATGATATTGAGTTTGATTATACCTTCAAACCAGGTGTTTCACGCTCCACGAATGCAATTCGCTTATTACAATTTGTAGGATTTCCGGATACCATTGTGGGCGAGGCCTACGCCATATCCAATCAACTCTCTAAAGGCGTATCGTAAAGGGGGCTAAGCTATGAAAGAAGAATCTATAATCTGTCCAAAGTGTCAGGAAACGAATCCACCTCATACTGTTGTATGTAAGTATTGTTTCCATCGTATAGATAAAGATGAAGCCGTTCAACCATCAAAAATAAGTGCTCATGATATGGAGATGCGTATTGCAAAAAAGGCTAAATTACATCAGTCGATATATCGAGTATACTTTATTATTCTCATGATTCTCTATATCTATCAAGGATGGCTTCGTTTTATTGCTACATCGTTGAATACAAATGGCTTAGTGAAATATATAGGTATTCTCATCTATTTGATAATCCTTTACTTCTCTTATAATCATCCAAAAATCCTGTTTTTTCTAGATAGCGGAAATATATGGTATGATAATCCTGAACCTTCCGATGAATATTATGTATTGAATAAATTTTTATGTATTGTGATGCCCCTGATTATGGTCATCTATTGGTACTTACGTTAATCTTTGAATCATTGAAAAGAGTGCTATTGCACTCTTTTATTTATGGTGCTATAATGTTTGATGTGCAACAGTTCGACATCAAACATTATAACGAATAGAAAAGGGGAATCATGAAAAAAATACATATAGGTAAAGAACTGCATGCGGCCACAAACATCGTAAGTCGATGTATTGATGAGTTAGAGCATCTACAACAGGCTCAACGTATGACAGGAACAAATGCTTGGATTATGAGCTTTATCGCGTCAAATAAAGATAAGGATATCTTTCAAAAGGATATTGAACGCGAATTTTCTATTACACGGTCAACAGCTTCAAAAGTTGTTAGCCTCATGGTAGATAAAGGATTAATCCAACGCGAACGGGTCGATCATGACGCCCGGTTAAAAAAACTTGTATTAACAAAGAAAGGTAATGAGCTTAACGAAGCTATTCATCAAGAAATTGATGCTTTTGAATCCAGACTTATTGTTGGATTCAGTGATGACGAATTAAACAACATGCTTGATTATTTGGCACGTATCAAAGAAAATGCCAAAAAGCAGCGACGACAGAATGCGTAGGAGGTCACAATGCTAAAAAAACTATCTCAAAGTTTGCGGGAATACAAAAAGCCTGCAATGCTGACACCTGTTTTTATGATTATAGAAGTGCTTATGGAAGTTTTAATTCCACTCTTAATGGCAACACTCATTGATAAAGGTATTGATATGGGGAATATGTCTGTGGTGGCAAAAATGAGCCTTATCCTTTTTGGTGCGGCACTTTTGTCCCTTTTTGCCGGAGTATATGCGGGAGTGCTAGCCGCTCGTTCATCCGCCGGATTTGCTAAAAACTTACGCCAGGATATGTTTCATAATGTACAATCCTTTTCTTTTTCCAATATTGACCATTTTTCATCCTCCAGTCTGATCACGCGATTGACAACGGATGTGACGAACTTGCAAAACTCCTTTCAAATGCTAATACGCATGGCTTCTCGCGCACCTATGATGCTCATTTTTGCACTCATTGCGGCAATACGTATTAGCCCTAAATTGTCCATTATTTTTGCTATAACGATACCTATATTGGCTATCTGTTTATATCTTATTATGACCCGTGTACATCCTATTTTTACCCGTGTTTTTCGCAACTATGATGAACTTAACAATGTTGTCCAAGAAAATGTCTCAGCAATACGTGTTGTTAAGAGCTTTCTGAGAGAAACCTTCGAAATCAGCAAATTTGAGAATCAGTCGAATCGTATCAAAACTGATTTTGTTAAAGCCGAGAAACTCATGGCTCTTAACATGCCGTTAATCCAATTTCTTATGTATTGTACCTTTATCTTTTTATCTTGGTTTGGTGCGCGTTCCATTATAGTAGGGGGAAATAACCCAGCCTTAGGTCTCACAACAGGTGGACTATTAAGCTTGATTATGTACTCAATGCAGATTCTTATGAGTCTCATGATGCTTTCCATGGTTTTTGTTATGATTACCATATCTCGAGCATCGGCAGAACGTATTATTGAAGTTTTGGATGAAGATAGTGATTTGTCCAGTGGAGATGCGAATATTATGGAAGTACCGGATGGTTCTATTACTTTCAAAAATGTAAGTTTTAGTTATTCTAATACATCGTTGAAGCCGGTATTAGAAAATATTAATCTATCGATCAAATCCGGTGAGACTATCGGCATCCTTGGCGGTACCGGTTCATCTAAATCCAGCCTTGTTCAACTGATTCCAAGGTTATATGACACAACCCTGGGCGACGTCTTAGTCGGCGGCCATAACGTAAAGGATTATAACCTAGAAGTATTAAGAGATGAAGTTGCGATGGTTCTACAGAAGAATGTCCTTTTTAGTGGGACAATTAAAGAAAACCTTCTATGGGGTGATGCAACAGCAACGGATGAAGAAATCATCGATGTCTGTAAGAAAGCACAAGCGCATAAGTTTATCATGGAATTCCCAAAAGGATATGACACCCATATAGAACAAGGGGGTACCAATGTATCCGGAGGTCAAAAGCAACGTCTATCTATAGCCCGAGCTCTACTCAAAAAACCTAAAATCATTATTTTTGATGATTCAACAAGTGCTGTAGATACCAAGACAGACTACTATATTCGCCAAGCGTTAATCGAAGATTTACCTCATACAACGAAGTTAATTATTGCTCAACGTGTGGACTCTGTGAAGGATGCAGACCATATTATTGTCATGAGAGACGGTCATGTTTATGGCTATGGAAGCCATGATGAATTGCTGTTAAACAATGATATCTATCGAGAAGTTTATGAATCTCAAACGAAAGGGGATGAGAAGAGTGCCTAAGAAATTAAATACAACAACCATAAAACGTTTATTTGCCTATATGCTGCGTTATCCGGTTCGCCTTGTTATCGTCATCATTGCGATTATCTTTGGCTCTGTGGCAACAGCCGCTGCCAGTTTGTTCCTTAGAAGTTTGATTGATGACTATATCAGCCCTCTTTTGCTTGACAGTAATCCTGTCTATGATGGACTGATTCGTGCCTTAACCATTATGGCTTTTATTTATAGTGTCGGAGTTATTAGTACATTACTCTATAACCGCCTTATGGTAGATATCGCTCAAGGCGTTCTCAAAACCATACGCGATGATATGTTTGAGGATATGCAGAAACTTCCTATTTCCTATTTTGACCAACATAGTCATGGGGACCTGATGAGTCATTTTACAAATGACACGGATACTTTGCGCCAGATGCTAACCCAATCCCTTCCACAGCTCTTTTCATCACTGATTACGATTATATCGGTCTTTTTCTCAATGCTTTACTTAAGTGTTTGGTTGACTGTTTTTTCTGTTATTGTTATAGCAATCAGTATGCGCTTAGCTCGACTACTTGTTGGTAAAAGTCGTAAGTATTTCCAAGAGCAACAAAAGGCTATTGGAGATGTGAATGGGTATATTGAAGAGATGATTGGTGGATTAAAGGTTGTAAAAGTCTTTAACTATGAACATGAATCGAAAAAGGTTTTTGACCATAAAAATGAAGCGCTAAATGTCGCAGCAAGTAACGCCAACGGGTATGCCAATGTCTTGATGCCGTTAATGAACAATATCGGCTATGTACTCTATGTACTAATTGCTCTTATTGGCGGTTATATGGCCATTAACCAAGTGACCAACTTATCTCTTGTGGGGCTGAATGTTTTCACTTTGGGAACCATTGCTTCTTTCTTGCAACTATCCCGAAGTTTTGTTCAACCGATTGCTCAAGTCTCTCAACAGGTAAATGCTGTTATTATGGCGCTTGCCGGAGCTGAACGTATATTTGACCTTATGGACCAAGAACCGGAGGGAGACGACGGTATTGTCATGCTCGTTAAAAAAGATGGTGGATGGGCATGGGAATATCCTCAAGAAGACGGAAGTAAATCCTACACACCACTCAAAGGTGAAGTGGAATTTGACCATGTTGATTTTGGTTACACACACGATGAATTAGTCTTACATGACATCGTTATGGATGCCAAAGCCGGAGAAAAAATAGCCCTCGTAGGGTCTACAGGTGCCGGTAAAACAACCATTACAAACCTTATTAATCGATTCTACGAAATCAAGAGTGGACATATTCGATACGATGGAATTGAAATTACTAAAATAAAAAAATCAGCTTTACGTCAATCCCTGGGAATCGTTCTACAAGACGTTAATTTATTCTCCGGTACCGTTATGGACAATATTCGTTACGGTCGCCTCGATGCAACGGATGAAGAATGTATTGATGCAGCCAAATTAGCGAATGCTCATCACTTCATTGAGATGTTGTCAGACGGTTATGAGACACAGTTAAGTGCCGGTGGTGGCAGTCTCTCTCAAGGGCAACGCCAGTTGCTTTCTATTGCAAGAGCTGCTGTTGCGGATCCTCCGGTTATGATTTTGGATGAAGCAACGTCATCTATCGATACACGGACGGAAAAGATCGTCCAAGAGGGGATGGATGCCTTAATGAAAGGACGTACTGTTTTTGTTATCGCCCATCGCTTATCGACCATTCAAAATTCAGACGAGATTGTTGTCTTGGAACATGGACGCATCATTGAACAAGGGAACCATGAAGAACTCATTAAACAACATGGCGAATATTACCAACTCTATACAGGAGCTTTAGAACTCTCATAAAAATGTCATAAGTTTATATAAAAAGTCGATTACCTTAATCAAGGGAAATCGGCTTTTTTTTACTTTCTAACAGGATATTAATTTCCAAATGTTCACATTTATAGTATGATGGTATAAGAACTTAAGAATGGGGAGTATCAATTCTTAAGCAACAATTATAAGGTATTGTCATTGGGATTAAAGCCATGGTCATGAAAAGACTCAAAAGAAAAGAAGCATAACAACGATAAACAGAGGAGTTAGAACATGCATACTTATAGTGATATTACAGAAACAATTATTTCAATGATGCGAACGGATCATCCTGGATTTCTTTTAAATCAACAAAAAGGGGATGATGATTATTTTCGTAAAGAAGTCTTACAATTATCCGAGAATACAAAGAACCATCGAAATCAGTTCAAAAATAGTGTAGCCAATTATCTTGCTGATTTTAATGATGCACATACGTGTCTTATTGATGAAACGGATTATACAAAAGAAAATAGCCTTGATTTTAGCGTCCGACGTTATGACGATGCCTTATATGTCTATGACACCAATGATGATTCTTCTTTCTTGAAAATGGATAAGGTTACAGCCTTAGATAATAGGAGTATAAAGGAACTGTCACAGCACTATAGAAAGCAGTTAGGATTACAAATACCCGAACGTCAATTATGGGAAGGAATTATTAGTCAACACAAGATGGCCACAATTGAACGGAACGGTATGTCGATGACGTTGCCGATAACACCTGTTCCACGGATAAAAAAAGAATCGATATACACCATAGAAAGCGTTGATGAAGAGACAACACGTTTGACCTTATCCGATTTTATGGATAAAGAACAACTAGACCGATGTCTTGAAGATAACAGTTCTCTATTAGAGGTGTCGAAGCTTATTATTGACTTACGCTATTGCGGAGGAGGGTCTGATGCGACATATCAAACACTTCTTCCATATCTTTATCCACCAAATTATACCACGAATTATTATTATTCCGTTCTCATGAATGCAACAGAACGAAATGTTAAAAATCGTCTTTTGTGGTTTGAAAACAATTTTGCCCACACGTTAGATAATCCCATGGTTCGAGACTATATGACATATCTACAAGAGAATATTGGAAAGGGTTTTGTACCATTAAGTGATAGTTCAAATCCCTTATCCATTAACGGATATACTAAGCCTGAATCGGTTATCATCCTTATAGACCGATATTTAAGAAGTTCAGGGGATATGTTTGCCTTAGTTGCTTCAAAATCTCCAAAAGTCACGCTAGTAGGGCGTAACACTTACGGAATGATTGATTGCTCGAATACTGCAAGACAAGAATTAGGACTATCCTTTAGTCTCCAATATTCGACGACAATATCCCAAAATGCCATCAACGGCGAATGTTATGACGGCATAGGTATTGCCCCGGATATATATATTCCTTGGACACCGGAAGAAATTCTGACGGATAAGTTGTTAGACGTTGCATTGCAATTATAAGCATTGTTTTATTAATTCTTAATAGCTCAAATCTTAATGATTATATAAATTACACCGTAGGAGGCACAAGATGATACAGATAGAACCAATTATGCATCATGAATCAACAGCGGTTGCACATCTATTAGAAGAATTGGTTGGGAAACCTTCGAATATGGAGAAACTAACTAAAAATCTTGACATGATGATAGAAAAACCTGAATATATACTTCTTGGAGCCAAAGATGACGGTAAAGTCGTTGGATTCCTTATGGGCATTGTCTGTCTTGACCTTGTTGAGGAGTGCAATCCTTTCATGGTTATTGAAAATGTCATTGTCTCAAAAGATGTGCGTGGCAGGCATATCGGAAAAATGCTAATAGAAGCTATAGAAGAAGAAGCCAAGCAAAACCACTGTACTTATACCATGCTTGTATCCAGTTCCTATCGCAAAGAGGCCCATCGTTTTTATGAATCCGTAGGCTATCCTATGGATATGGTTCAAGGATTCAAGAAATTTTTATAGTAAAGATAGAAAAGGAGACGACAAATGAAAAAATGGACGTATAAGGTTATTGAATTTGAAGCAAAAGGATTTTTTGGCGGAAATGTTGTAACTGAAGAAATTGAAAAGACTTTAAATGAACTTGGAAATGATGGTTGGGAAGTTATTCATGCCTTTACAACGGCAGAAAGCCAAGGTCGAACTAAGAAAATTATCTATAATCTCAAAAAAGAAGTGATTCTTTAGATGCCCACAAAGAAGGTAATGGTAGGGCAGTGGGTTTAATCGCAATTAAAATCTTCATTCAAAAAAGGAGCGATAGTATATGAAAGCAATCATATATAATAAGAAGAGTACTCCAAGTCGACTTGTATATCAAGACATAGCTCAACCTACAATTGGGCCATCTGACGTTTTAGTGAAGGTCGTTGTCTCATCGATTAACGCTGCCGACTATCGTATGTTGCAAATGGGAATGCCTCCGAAGAACAAAATCTTTGGTGCAGATGTAGCAGGTATTATTCAAGCCGTCGGGACTAAGGTTCACAGGTTTAAAGAAGGCGATGCGATTTTAGCCGATTTATCCAATCATGGTTCCGGTGGTTATGCTGAGTATGTTGCAATTCCTGAAGACCGATTAGTTAAAAAGCCGGCATCCGTTTCTTTCCTTGAAGGCGGTGTATTGCCGCTGGCAGGATCCACAGCTTTTCAAGCATTACGTTATAATGCCACACCGATTCACCCCAAATCCAAGATTCTTATTATTGGATGTAGTGGTGGTGTTGGCACCTATGCTATACAGATTGCCAAATATTATAAAGCAACGGTAACAGGAATATGCAGTTCAAAAAATAGGGAATTATGTCTTGAATTGGGTGCAGATACTATTTATAATTATAAACATATATCTTTAAGCGATATAGAGGAACGTTTTGATTACATTCTAGCGATTAATGGGAACTATCCGTTATGTCAGTATAAATCCTTGCTTAGTGACCAAGGCGAATGTGTTGTCGTTGGTGGCTCTATAAAGCAAATTATAAAAACCATGTTTATAGGACGATTTATGTCAACAGCTCATCGACGTATTCGTTTGCTTAATGCCAAATCTTCTGTTAAAGATTTAGAGTTCTTAGCAACGTTAGTTGAGGAAGGCTTTATCAAGCCACATATTGATAGCATCTATCCGTTAGAAGAAACATCCAAGGCATTTACTTATATCCGTGAGCAACACGCTCAAGGTAAAATTGCTATTCAAGTAACGCCTTAAACGCGTATCATAGAACATGGGAGGAAATATTATGGCAACCTGGGGACTCCATATGAGAATTACACAAAATTTATTAAATAGGGGATTTGATCTTGAACCATTACATTTCTTAGTGGGTAATATTGCACCTGACTGTGGCGTGCCTGAAGAAGGCGGACTCACTTATATCCCTGAAAAACGAATCACCCATTGGCATACATCTAAAGAACCGATTATTGATGCTGAGGCCTTTGCATCCGCTTATTTGACCGCTGATGCATTGAATCCGATAGATAAGGACCGCTATTCTTTCTTACTGGGCTATTACGTCCACTTACTAACAGATATTGAATTTTCTAAGTTAACAAAAGATAAGAGAGCCAATGATCCGAAGTATAAGCCATTGGAGGTGGATATGCAATTTTTTCACCATATCAAAAGAGATTGGTATGATTTGGACCATAAATTCTTTAGAGATCATCCGGGTAATTTGTTCCACAAGCACTTTCAGTATATTACGGACTATCCGGATGTTCTAGACTACTATCCCAAAGGTTCTATTACACATCAAATTCGCAATATTATTGAGTTCTATCAACATCCATCAACGAATCTAGATAGAGAGTATGTGTACTTGAATGAAGCAGAGATGGATGCGTTTTTGGAATCAGCGACAAAAGTTATAGGTACTAAGCTTAACAATATAATGATGGTCAACGCAGGATGAAAAGGGGCATATGCGTATTTTAATCTGTCGTTTTATGACGTAAGGTGACAGCGCTAGCTGCACGGCGGCGTCTTGCATCTTCAATCTCAGCATAGTGTTTACGGGTGGTATTAACATCTTTGTGGCCAAGAACATCGGCAACGAGATAGATATCACCCGTTTCTTGATACAGGGCGGTACCGTATGTAGAACGCAGTTTATGAGGGGAGATTTTCTTAAGCTTCGTTACTTGCTGAGCATATTTTTTCACCAAGTTCTGAACACTTCTAACGCTCATTCGTTTATTTTGAAGGCTTAGAAATAGGGCGTCTTCGTGACCTGTTGCCGTAAAGGTTCGTCGTCGTTTTGAAAGATAATCCTCTAAGGCAACCATAACCTCTTCACCAAAATAGACAATCACTTCGTTACCGCCTTTTCGTACAATACGTATACCATTGGCGTCAAAATCCACATCTTCCATATTCAAGCCAACACATTCACTCACACGAATTCCGGTACCTAGAAGTAGTGTAATTAATGCAAGGTCCCGTTCTTTGGTTTTGGCATGATAGACTTTTTCCTTATCGGTGAGCATATCACCGGATTCAATCGCATCTAGTAAATCGGCCACTTCATTGGCTTCTAAACGCGTAATATGCTTATCATGAATCTTAGGCATATCCACTAGAATCACAGGATTATAGGAGATTTTACGCTTCTTATAGAAGTAGGAGTAAAGGGAGCGAAGGGAGGCTAATTTTCTTGCCTTTCCGCGTTCCTTGTTTGTACGTTCCATACTTTCTTCCTCGTCAAGGCTATAGAAGGACAGATACTCAAGATATTTTTCCACTTGATCCGGTGTTACTTTTTCTAAATCCTTTATACCAAAATTTTCCTTATTGTATCCTTTGAAAGCATCAATCTCCGTGAAGAGATAGTGAAAGTATACATTCAAATCATAGGCATAAGCAATGCGTGTTCTAGAACTAGTCGTGGGTTCAATACCCCGAAAGAATTCAAAGGCGAACGACGGTAAGTCGTCAATAAGGCGGCGTAATTTGATTGTATTTTCTCGATCAACTTGTTCGTGATAATTGGGATTGATTGCCATCATAGTACCTCTTTTCTTTAATGTAGAAATGCTTCGATAAGTTTTGTCGACCTAATCATTATATGATTAGCCCGAAAAAGCAAGTTTCACTAAATTCACATACACTATATAGATGACGTAGATGCGTTCGTAACAATATATTGTATATGAAAGTTCAACTATATGCTTTTATCGACCTAATCATTATATCAAAAAAGAATTTTATTCACAAATCTATATTATTGTATAAAATTATATGCATCACTGTCTATTTGCCATTAATGCTTGTCACGATGGGTGGCATAGTGAGCAATCATTTGCAGAAAATCCTTGGTGTATTTGGGCATATACCGGTTTTTGAGATAACCAGCAATCATGGTTGTCATAATAGGTGCCGTTCCGATAGAGAAGGCAACACTTGTGTCCTCATGACGCACCGTCTCATAGTAACTTCTAGGAGCGAAGGCAATGCCTACATTCTGAAGGGCTAAACGTATAGAAAGCTGACTGTTTCTTGTGCGAAGTAAGACATTAGGCTTGAACGCATGAGCCTTAAAAAGATCGTTTGTCAAACGCCCTGTTGTATGATCCGGATACATGAGAATAAAAGATTCATTCTTAAACTTACGAATATCAACCCATGGATTTGAAAAACCGTCCTTATGTATACCCAGTCGACTGAGTGGATTCTCCTTAGATACAATCATTACCATCTCTTCTTGATGAAGAATTTCATAGTCCAGATTGTTCGGTAATTGAGCCACATTATAGAGAACAAAATCTACAGAATTATCTTCAAGAAAATGTTCTGAGACAAAGTTTACTTCTTCCATAAGATTTATCTCAACATGAGGGTATTGCTGATAAAATTTTGGTAGAGTAGGCTCTATAATAGAATTACCTAGCATCACAGGAATGGCGACGTTAATGCGACCTTTACCTTGATGTGTCAGATCATCAAACTCATTGAGCCATTCTTTTCCATAGTTGACGATTTTACGGGCATAGTAGAGATAACGCTCTCCGACATACGTCGGCACATAAACATTGTTAATACGGTCAAATAAGGGTTCTCCTAGTTGTGCTTCGATATTCTTCAAATATTTACTCAAGGATGGTTGGGAGATATATAAGTCTTCTGCTGCTTTGCTGATTGTTTTATTTTTATAAATGGATAAGATATAACGTGCTTCCTTTAATTCCATAAAATCCTCCTGAATCAAGTGTACTGGGCTTATTATAGCATTTTGACTTTTATAAGTATAGCCTTAATGCATAAAGTATATAGATTTAATATATTTGACATATAGTACCCTGAGATTTTATAATAAAAGCGATTAAGAGATATTGATCGAAATACGAATCGAAGATAGTTAATGGCAATGGGGTCGTTTAGAATTTTTCAACTGGGAATTATTCTAGGGGACCTTATGTCTTTTTATAAGGAGCTATCTTCAAGAAGGAGCAATCATGAAAAAAAGTAGAGCACTAATGATGCTTGTACCAGGGCTTGTTATTATTATTTCCGGCCTCTTTGCGCCACTTCTGAAAGTCATTTTTCCAACACTTTATAGCGGGGACTTTCTATTCAGCCCCTATATTGATTTTTTCAAAGATGACTATTATCTTGGGATCTTTATGCGTACGGTTCGTATTGCCGTCCTATCTACGATAACCTGCGCAGTATTAGGTGTTCCTGTCGCATATTTTATCAGCTTAACAAGCAAAAAATGGCGAGGTTTTTTCCTAGCCTTATCGCTATTTCCCTTAATGACGAATTCCGTCGTTCGAAGTTTTGCATGGATTAATATCTTAGGGAGTAACGGTGTTATCAATCAAAGTTTAATGGCACTTGGGGTTATTGATACACCCATTCAGCTTCTCTACACAGAATTTGCTATTTATATCGGTTCTGTCTATCTATTTTTACCCCTAATGATTGTAACGGTTGCCGGAGCTATGGAAAATATACATGTGAGTCTTATGGAAGCTGCCAGAAGCCTTGGCGCAAATCCAATCAAAGCCTTTATGCGTGTCATTTTCCCATTAAGTCTTCCGGGTATCATCGTCGGTTCTGTTCTAGTTTTTACCGGAACTTTAACCGCCTATACCACACCGCAATTACTCGGTGGTAATCGTAAGTTAGTATTATCCACACTCATCTATCAACGTGCTATGGCTGTTTCCGATTGGAACGGTGCTGCCGTTATCGCCTTTATTATGATTGTAGTCACTCTAATTGTCATTAAAGGACTCAATAAGGTAGCCGAAAAAATGGATAAGAGAGGTGAAGAACATGCGTAAGCACAAGGCGCTATCCCTATTTACATGTATTGTTTTCTTCTTCTTAGTTGCACCGCTTGTCATCATTGCGGTAACCTCCTTTGAACCGGGAAACATTATCAAATTTCCAATTACCGGATTTTCAACCCAATGGTATGCCAATGTATTTGGTCTGGATTCTTTCAGAAAATCGTTTATGACAAGTCTATCGATCGGACTTTTGGCAACCTTTGTCGCCTTATTCGTAGGTGTTCCGGCAGCATATGCCTTAGCCAAATCCCGATTTAAAGGAAAGACCTTTCTCAAATCTCTGTTTTTATCACCTGCCATTGTACCGGGCATTGTTGTTGGATTTGCGTTATATCAATTCCTCATTCTTACCCTTAGAATGCCGGTTTATTTGAGCCTTATGGTCGGTCACTTTATGGTTGTTATTCCTTATATCATCCGTATCGTGAGTTCAAGTCTTGAACAGTTTGACTTTAGTGTTGAAGAAGCCGCTTGGAGTCTAGGCTGTAGCAAAATCAAAACATTTATAACGGTGGTACTGCCCAACATTACATCCGGAATATCTGCGGCCTTTATTTTGGCCTTTATCAATTCCTTTAATAATATTCCGGTATCTATGTTCTTAACAGGTCCGGGCGTCAGTACATTTCCGGCAACGCTCATGAATTATATTGAATACAATTATAACCCAACTGTATCTGCTGTTTCTGTATTACTCATGCTGGCTACAGCACTGATTATGACCATCGTTGACAGAACACTGGGAATAGCTTCAATCGCTAAATAGGAGGATGTATCATGGCATTTATGCATTTGACAGATATTGATGTCTGTTATGACAAGAAAAACAAGGTATTGGAACAGTTGAATCTGTCCATAAATAAGGGCGAGCTGGTTTCACTGTTAGGGCCTAGTGGCTGCGGTAAAACAACGACCCTACGTGTCGTGGCAGGATTCATCAAACCTCAATCCGGCTCTTTTATCCTTAATGAGACCGATATGACCAACACACCTATTGAAAAGAGGAATTTTGGGCTTTTATTTCAAAGTTATGCGCTCTTTCCCCATCTAAGTGTTTTTGACAATGTAGCCTTTGGTTTGAAAATGCGTAAGCTAGACAAAGAGGTTATTCGCGACAAAGTTATGAAGATGATTGACATTGTCGGCCTTAAAGGCTTTGAAAAACGATTCCCCAATCAAATGTCCGGTGGACAAAATCAACGCGTTGCTTTGGCTCGTGCCTTAGTTATAGAACCGGATCTATTACTCTTAGATGAACCCTTATCCAATTTGGACGCTAAACTAAGGGTTGCCATGCGTAGTGAAATCAAGCGTCTTCAAAAATCGGCCGGTATTACCACTTTATTTGTTACCCATGACCAGGAAGAATGTTTTTCTATATCCGATAAAGTAGCCGTTATGAATAAGGGTATTATCGAACAATTTGATACACCGGAAATGATTTATAATCATCCGAAGACGGAATTTGTTGCGCGATTCATCGGTTTTGAGAACTTTATCGAACTGACTCATGGAGCTAACGGTCATTATATCGCATCTAACGGGACAGCTTTTACCATTAGTGAACATACGGGTCAGTCTTCAACTCTTGGCACGATACGTCCCGATGACATTCATATTATTGAAACCATGAAAGAGAGTAATACACTTAGTGGTATCATAACAGTACGAACGTTTCTTGGAAAAGGATACCAATATGATGTGGACACGGAGCTCGGAAAATTTGTTGTCAATCATACGACAGATGTCATTTATGAAGAAGGCGATGTTATCCATCTTTATTTTAACCCACAGAAGTTAATTATAGTACAGAAAGCATAAGGCAAGGACTTATGTGCGTACTTTGATTATAAAACAACATATCTATCTATAATGAAAAGTGAGGAAAAACAATGAAAAAAATAATTGCATTACTTATGGTTTTTACGTTAGCACTAGCAGGTTGTGGTTCTAATGACACCCCTTCAAATGCTGATACGTCTGACCAAGCAACCGATAACGGTACAAGCGGGGAGACAACGACTGACACAGAAGAGACATCAACACTTATCATTTCAACGTTCGGATTAAGTGAAGACGTTTCAGAAGATGAAATCTACAAACCTTTTGAAGATACGTTCAATGCTGACATTGTAACAGAAACAGGAAACTCATCTGAACGTTATACAAAGTTAGCAGCAGATAGCCAATCAAGTATTGATGTTATCGAATTATCTCAAGCAAAATCAGCAGAAGGTGTTGAAGCTGAACTCTTCGAAGCCATTGACCCATCAAAAATCGAAAACTATGACAACTTAATTGATTCTGCAAAAGCATTAGTCGATAGTGGAGCAGGTGTTCCTTATACAATGAATAGTCTTGTTATCGTTTACGATCCGGAAAAAGTGGATGCTATTGAAAGCTATGATGACCTATGGTCCGCTGATCTTGCAGGACAAATTTCTATTCCTGAAATTACAACAACCTTTGGACCGTCTATGGTCTATATCGCTGCTGATCATGCAGGTGTTGATGTCGCAACCGATGACGGTGCTGCTGCCTTTACAGCTCTTGAAGCATTGAAGGCAAATATTTTGAAGACCTATTCAAAGTCATCAGACTTAGCTAATATGTTCACTTCCGGTGAAATCAGTGCGGCAGTTGTGGGTGACTACGCTGTTCCGATTCTTAAAGGTGCTAATGAAAACTTAGTATTTGTCACACCTGACGGTGCTTACGGTAACTTCAATACCATTAATATCAATAAGAATACAGAGAACTTAGACTTAGCTTATGACTATATTAACTACCGCATCAGCCCAGAGCTTCAAACAATAGCTGCCGGTTCTCTCAATAATGCACCGACGAATAAACTGGTAGAATTATCTGAAGAACAAGCTGCAGTGATGCCTTATGGTGATGCTGCCAATGCATTAAAAACAGTAGATTATGCCGTTGTTAATCCTATTCTTGCCAATTGGATTGACTTATGGAATCGTACATTAAATAACTAAGGTTTAAGACCTCATACTATTCGATTAGGAAGTAACTTAACAATAAGCAACGTCGACGTACTCGGGAGGATAATGATGATTGACCTATTAATACGACATGCCTTTGTCTATATGACACACCGTCAAGTCTTTGAAAAGAAAGATGTCGCCATCCTTGATGGGCACATCTATAGGATTTCAGATAATCTGGATTGCTTTATTAAAGAGGCTCAACATGTAATTGACAAAGAGGGGCATTACATTATCCCCGGACTCATTGACTGCCACATGCATATTGAAAGTTCTATGACCTATCCAGCCGCCTTTTCGAAGGCGGCTTTAACCTATGGTACAACAACCGTTGTATCAGACCCCCATGAGATGGCGAATGTCTTTGGAGTAGATGGTGTGCTCAATTTTATGAATCAGGACACGGAATTAGACATCTACTATGCTGTGCCATCAAGTGTGCCTTCCACGTCACCTGAAATAGAAACATCCGGGGCTTCCTTGAATGAACAGGATATTTCCGAATTACTTGACCATGACAACGTCATTTGTCTTGGGGAAGTGATGAACTTTTCCAACCTGATTTCTGAAGACGATACATTGATCAAGAGGATCATTCAAACGTGCCAAGGACATCCCAAAGGTCTCAAAATCGAAGGACATTGTCCAAAACTAACACCGGATGAATTAGCGGCATTTATAAGAGCCGGTGTTGATTCTGATCATACCCAACAAACGCCGGAATCCTTAGTGGAAAAAATTGATGCGGGTATGTTTATGGAATTACAAAAAAAATCCTTGAGTAAAGCACTCATGGATACGATTCGTCAACATCATCTATATGAAAGCATTGCACTGATCACCGATGATATTATGCCGGATGATTTATTAAAGGGCCATCTGAATCAGAATGTCCAATTGGCCATTACATTAGGAATGCCTTTTGAAAAAGCCATTTACTGTGCTACGTATACACCGGCAAGAAGGATGCAACTGTATGACCGAGGTCAACTAGCCCCGGGGAAGATAGCTGATTTTATTATTTTAGAAGATAAACAACTTACCGGAAACATGGATGTCTATAAATCCGGACATCCTATATCGAATGACCACATTGATACACGTAGTGATCATGTGGCTAATCTTTTCCCACACAGCTACTACCATTCCGTTCATTGTAATAAAGCTGATCCAAGTGATTTTGAGCTTTATGTATCCAATGATTTACAAAAGGTAACAGTTAATGTGATGCAATTATCTTATGAGGGCACTTTTACTCAGAAAGTGAGCCGGACCCTTTCTGTTCTGGACGGCAAGGTACAGTGGCAAGAAGCCGGACTCTCCTTAGCCGTTATTTACGAACGCTATACAGGGTCCCATAAGAAGGCATACGGATTGATAGAAAATGCCTTAAATACAGACAATTCAGGGGCTATTGCAACAACGTGGTCCCATGATAGTCATAACTTACTGGTTATCGGGAATAATCCTGAGAGTATGCGCATCGCACAACATCGTGTTCTTGAATTGCAAGGAGGCTATTGTGTTGCAAAAGACGGCCGGATAATCGGGGAGATTCCTCTTCCCATCGGTGGTATTGTCTCTGACGCACCAATCAAGCAATTAGGGCAGCAGGTACATGAAGTACGGGAAGCTATTGAAAGCTTAGGATACAGCAATCAAAATGTCATAATGTCTGTATCAACACTGGCGCTCGTCGTATCTCCCGAATTAAAATTGACAGATAATGGGTTATTCAATGTAAGAACTTACACATTTGAACCATTAATTATAGAAGAAATTGAAGGTTAAAATTATGACAGTAATTATAAATGTAAAACTAATAACAATGGACAATGACGATACTTTCTATCCGGAAGGCTATCTTCGTTTTGAAAAAGATACCATCACAGAAATAGGCGCTATGGAAACCTTTGTTTTACAACCCGATGAGACACAAATCGATGGAAAAGGGGCCATCCTTATGCCGGGTATGATTAATACACATACGCATCTTGGTATGATTCCTTTTAGAGGACTTCAAGATGATGCGGTTGATCGTCTACGACGCTTTTTGCTACCGGTAGAGAAGGCGGAGATGACGGCAGAGTTGGTGTATGCCGCCTCCAAATATGCCATGGCTGAATTATTACTAAGTGGCGTTACAACCGTTATGGATATGTACTACTTTGAAAAAGAAGTCGCCAAGGCAGCCGATGACATGAACATTCGTGCCTTTGTGGGTGAGACGATTATTGATCAAGACGTGTGTGATGCAAAAACTGCTAAAGACAGCCTTCGTTATGCCGAAGAACTTATTAACGACTATTTGGACCATGAACTCATTACCGGATACGTCGCACCCCATAGTCCTGTAACCTGCAGCGAAGAGACGCTCACAGAGGCCTCACAGATTGCCAACCGCTATGATGTTCCATTTTCCATTCACTTAGCTGAAATGGACTATGAAATGGCTTATTTCAAAGATAACCATAATCAAAGTCCGATTCAGTTCTTAGATCGTTTAGGTATTCTAGCTCCAAATCTTGTAGCGGCTCACTGCATTCATGCAACAGCCTCTGACATTTCCTTACTCCAAGACAAAGGAGCTCATGTTGCCCACTGTATCGGAGCCAATACCAAGTCCGCGAAAGGTGTTGCTCCCATCAGTCAAATGATAGAAAGTGGCATCCCTATAGGTCTTGGAACAGACGGACCCTCTAGCGGTAATACATTAGACATCATGACTCAATTTAAACTAGTCGCTAATTTTCATAAAATGGCAACCCATGACCGAAGTGCCTTTCCTGCCAAAGATATTGTTGCTCTTGGAACGAGAGGAGGGGCAAAGGCTCTTGGTATATTCCATAAAACAGGTAGTCTGGAAGTCGGTAAACAAGCAGATTTTGTCTTAGTGGAAACAACCTCCGTTAATATGTTTCCTTTATATGATCCTTATTCATGCCTTGTCTATAGTGCTAACAGCAAAAATGTTGAATCTGTATATATTGCCGGTAAATGTTTGGTGAAGGATAAGCAATTGGTACATGAAAATCTTGAAGATCTTCGCCATGCACTTTATACGACAATGAATCAAAAGAAGGATAGTCTTTTTATACGAGAATTACTCTAAAGAAAGCAATCTTATACTATACGAATTATTCAATGGAATAAACCGCCTTAAAGACGCTTACGGGATTCTAGCTATGATTAGAGTGTCAAATATAATCATTCTATAGAAGCAGAATAGACCGTAACGTACTAAGGCGGTTTTTATATTCGGTTAATTTATTAACAATGTGCTGATTGGTTTTTATAATTCTACAATAAGTATATTGAGGCTCTAAAGCGTCAGAAAACGACATAGTGCATAAAATAGACAATTATGGGTAGGCATATATGTATAGGCGCTTAATTTAAACGGCTTAAAACGGCTTTAAATGCGTCGGTTTTTCAGAAGCATTTGGAAAGAATGAACACGTTGTCATTTCATATAAATTCCTTATAAATTCAATAGCAATTTAAAGAACCATGTATAAAATCTATCGTAAGCCAAAATGAATCATCAAGACGAAGACTAAACCAAAAAGCACCCAAAAATTTCTAAAACCAACGAATAAAAGGACATAAACCATGACAAGCATACAGTGGTGCCAATATGTGAATTTGAGGTAAAAATCCCCAAATCTGAGAGATGCTGATCTTTCTTGTATTAACTATTCGTTAAAGTTGTGTTTAGCGCATAGTTAGATTTAAGAAGAATATTTAGTCAATCCAAATATAGAATCATTCGAAGTTCATCATGTGCTATAAGGTTCTTAACTCTTCCGGCAGATACGAATTTCTAAATTCAATAATCGTACCTTCCGGAGCTACGACTTTGAATAATTTGCCGTCCTCAACTGTATAGATCGCTTCTCCATTTTTTAACCTAAAAGATGTATAATCTTTTTCTATTATTGATTCATAAGCTTTATGCATATCGTCCACATAAAAACATACATGTACAATACCATTGCTTTTTGTCGATACAGATGACAGTTCTTCTCCACCCTTTCCCGTCTGAAGTTCAATGAGGAAGTCGCCGAGTTGAAGCCATGAATTATAATAGCGCCCATGGAAATCCGGCGATTCCTTGATGAGCTTAAATCCAAGGATATCTCTGTAAAAGGCCAGAGATGCCTCATAACAATCGGTTTGAATACAAATATGATGGATTGTTAGCTGCATGGTTCTTTATTCTCCTTCCGGCATATATTGATAGAGTTTTTCATCACCAATCATCTCTCCTGTGTCCTTAAATCCTACAGATTCATAAAGGCGACAGGCCACATCATTATCCGGTTCAAAACTGGTATAAAAAGGTTTCTTCGAGTAATGGGTCTCCACATACTCAAGGAGTCGGTAGATAGCTTGACGTCCATACCCTTTTTTCTGGTGCTTCTCATCTATCATCAAACGGCACATGCCCATATCATCGGCTTGAAAATCCTGTTCATACATAATAAAACCGACCATGGTATCATCTTCATATATTCCCAATGGATAAAGCCCTTCAGAATATTGAGCCTGTAATAAAGAGTATGCATTTGTAGCCACATAAGACTGCTGCTCTTTTCCTACCGATAAGGCGATACATGTCTCCCAATTTGAATGATCTATAGGGCGCAACTGTATGTTATCCGGTGTACCACTACATACATCCTTTTTCGGAATACACATCCGTGATGGGATGCGACTCATTAGAACGGTATTATGATAAAATCCATCGGCATGCTTTCTATCCGATAATCTTATTCCTTCCTTTACAAAACCAAACTGACGGTACATGTGAATTGCTCCGATATTATCTTCGACAACGGTAAGTTCTATCCGTTCAATCTGATTTTTGTCTGCCCACTCTGTTGTAACCGTCATTAAACGCTTACCAATTCCTTTGCCCTGATATGCCTTTAATAGACAGATTCCAAAGGATGCACCATGACGAAAGCGCTTTAACGAATGGGCAATACATCTTGAAAAACCAATAATCTGATCATTCACAAGGGCTATCAAAAACAAATGGTGTCCATGAGCCTCATCCTCTTCAATGCGTTCTTCAAAATCACTCTCTGTAAGCGTACTTTCCTCCCTCGTTCGGTCTAGGAACTCTGTTTCAGCATCAATGAGCATCCGTAAAGCCGTTAATTCCTTGGCATCTTTTTTCTCTGCCGTTCTTATTATGAGGGATTCTTCTCCCAAGTCATATTTTATTGAAGTTATTTTCAATGATATTCTCTCCTCTTCTTTATCAGTATCTGTAACGTCGCTTACATCAGTATAGTTTAATTCTCGGATTTTTACAAGAAAACTACCTTCGTAAGTTCTCATCTCCAAACAATAATATTTCATTCCAATTTTTATCGTCAAACACATGTACTCCGGCTTCTCTTAGTGCCTGAGTTGCTAGACCTTCACCCTCAATCATTTTACCGGTAAAACTCCCGTCATAGATGGATCGTGATCCACATGATGGGCTTCTGGATTTTAAAATAGCAAGGGATATGCCCTTCTCCTTACACGTCGCAACAGCCATATGCGCACCTTTTTTAAAAGACGCTGTATGATCTACCCCATTTTTATTGATAACTCGAGGCGGATTTGAATTTGCTATAATCTCGCAAGAGGGCCTTGGTGTAGGCAAGCCACCGGCAACTTCCGGACAAAAAGAAATTGCTAACCCACTCTCTATCAATTCCTGTAACCGGTTATCGTCAAAACAGCCCCCGTCATAACGACATGGCTCACCAACGAGACAAGCACTGATCATAACCGTTGAATTGCCGGTCTTCTCCCTTTGTACGTTACATGCTTTTCGATGGGCTTTGAGTTTCTTGAGTGCCCAATTATAATGGGCTGAGGTACAGCTAATAAAATAAGACCCTAAAGTCGAACCACCCACCCAAGGGTAATGGCCCTTTGTAAATAATTCTGTATCATCAAAGCTATCGAGCAACGTCATCACTGTCTTATGGTTCATTACAAATATATCGTAGGCATCTTGTAATGCAGTTTGTTGATGCTTGCTTGTAAACATCTGATTCATTTGACCATAGGTTTTCCAGTTATAGGGTTCCGGTAAGAAGGAAGCTTTTTGACCGTTTCTGTTATTCTCCACCCACTCTATAAGCAAATGATGCCACTCACTAAGATGAATCAAAACATCTCTTAGATAGCTATCTCGTAACCAATGGGCTTCCTTTTTACTGCTATCCTCCCTAAAGTCAAAAGGGGTCAATAGTTCATGTATAGGCATTGCCGTAATCCAGTCAATCAATGTTTCATACGTTGTTATCGATTGCGTGATAATCTCATTTTTTGTCTTTGGTCGTGCCATAGTATCCTCCTACATTCTGTCCTGTTCTTATTCAATGATGCCTCTTCGCATCGACTACCTTATTAGTATATTCTATAGATGATGACAACTGTCTGTCTTATTTATCCTCATTTAATAAAGCGATTTCTACTTTTATGCGATCCGGATCTTCAAAGTAGACAGCATAATAGTTCTCTCCACCTGCATAAGGATGACGATCTTTGTATAATATGGGAATGCCTTTCTTTTCTAGCTGACGCGTTATGGAATCAATCCTCTCTTTGGACAAGGCAATAAAAGCCAAGTGATTCAATCCTACTCCACAACGATGATAAGGGATATCCTTATACTTTTCCTCCACCTGTACAAACACAATATAGGTATGACCTAACTTGTAGCTAATGCCACCGTCAAATTGCTGGTAGACTGAATAACCTAATTCATCGAGTAACCAGCCCCAAAAAGTTTTTGTCCTATTCAAATCATGAACATATAATTCAATATGATGCAATTGTCCTTCCACAATATCTCTCCTTTTAGATTAGTACACTAGTGTATAATATACGTTAAGAAAAGCCAATAAGAAGTGGTCCTTCCTATTGGCTCGCTATCTATTCTTACTCGATCATTCTTTTGTAACAAGGAATGTATTCCCGTCAATAATCGTATACTTGATAACACCCTTCACCGTTAATCCATCGTAGGGTGAATAGCGTGCTTTGGATTTGAATTTCTTAGCTTCTATAAAATAGTCCTCATTGGGATCCATAATAAACAAATCTGCTACAGCCCCTTCAACAATACGTCCTTTATTGAGTGTGAGAATTTGTGCAGGCTTTAAGGACATTTTATTGACAAGATCTTCTAAGCTCATGTATCCTGCTTCTACAAGATAAGTATAGGAAAGAGCAAAACTTGTCTCTAAACTACTCATGCCCGACGATGCTATTTCAAATTCAAATTCTTTGCTATCAATGGTATCCGGACAATGGTCTGAACTAATCGTGTCAATGACGCCATCTTGCAAGCCTTTAATTATGGCACGAATGTCTTCTTCTGTACGTAATGGTGGATTTACCTTTGTCAAGGTATTATAGCCCATATTTGCCTCTTCATTCATCGTAAAATATTGAGGTGATGTCTCACAGGTAATCTTTAGTCCCTGTCGCTTAAAGTGACGAATGAGCGAGACGGATTTAGCCGTGCTGATATGGGTAAGATGTAACTTGGCACCTGTTTCTTCAGCTAGCAGTATATTACGCATGACATGAAGGGCTTCTGCACTCTGAGGTGCTCCTCTTAATCCTAGATTAGCCGATACCATCCCTTCATTAATTATATTGCCGTTGGAGATAGACTTATCTTCACAATGGGTAATTACCGGTATATCAAACATACTGCAATAATCCAAAATCGTTCGCATAAGTCGGTTGTCTTGAACGGCTAAGTCTCCATCGGATATTGCGGCAACACCTGCTAATTGCATTTCACCAATCTCTGCCAATTTTTCACCTTTACATCCAACCGTCATACTTCCGTAAGGAACAATGTTCACCGGCGTCTCAAACTTGGTTTTACTCAGTATATATTCCACAATAGCTTTATTATCAATGCAGGGCAAGGTATTCGGATTACACGTAATCGTCGTATATCCTCCATGAATAGCACTTTGTCCGGCAGATGCAACGGTTTCCTTATAATCATATCCGGGATCTTGTATATGGCAATGAAGATCAATAAGACCAGGCATAATATAACAGTCTCTAGCATCTATTATCTCCATGTTCTCTGCTTCCTCGATTTTTGTATCAATACGTGCAATGACATCGTTTTCGATAAGGATATCTTTATTAAATATAGTTTTGTCATGGGTAACTATAATTCCATTTTTTATTAACGTTCTATTTGTCAAAACGGACACCTCCTCCACTACGACTTAGAATGTGGAACAATGCCATTCGAACGGCCACACCATTAACTTGTTGTTTATCAATAATTGAACTGTCTCCGTCAATCACTTCTGAAGAAATCTCAATCCCCCGATTAATAGGGCCTGGATGCATAACAATGACATCATCTTTGGCATAACTAAGACGTTGTACATCAAGCTTGTATAACTTCTTATATTCATTCGAAGAAGGAATCAAATCCTCTGCCTTACTCTTTTCTTGCATACGCAATGTCATAATAACATCGGCATCAATAACGGCATCAGCTACTGTATTAAATACTTTTACACCACTAGATTCCAAGCCTTTAGGAATTAATGTTGTCGGCCCAACAATAGAAATATCAGCTCCTAATTTCTTAAGTGCCCAAATGTTGCTCTTAGCCACGCGATTGTGCATGATATCACCTATAATGACAACTTTTAAACCATTAAACTTATTTTTCATTTCCAAGATGGTCATCAAATCAATAAGGGATTGGCTGGGATTTTCATTCAACCCATCCCCGGCATTGATAATTGAAGCATTTACATATTTAGACAAATAATGAGGACTACCTGCAAGAGGGTGTCTCATAACAATAAAATCAGCGCCGATTTGATCCACATAACGCCCTACATCTTTCAATGACTCACCTTTGGTAAATTGTTTCGTCGTTTGTAGGTTAATAACCTTTGCACTTAAATTCATCGCGGCTAACTCATAAGACAATTTAGACCGACTACTTTCTTCATGGAACAGGGTCGCTACTGTCTTGCCCTTCAAGTGAGGTGTCAAGCAAGATTTGTTAGATGTTAAGATATATTTCATCTTCTGTGCTGAATTAAGAATGTACTGAATTTCTTGTTCCGTCAATGTCTTAAGATCAAGAAAATGTTTTTTGTTATAAATCACTTAAGATTCCTCTTTTCTTTCTATGCATTTCTTCATGAGAGTATTCGTAAAATGCTCATTCAACTAGTATACTAAAATTCTCCATCTATCTCAACCGTTTTTTCACCATCAATGGATTCACTATAATAAACCAGTTGATCATTCATAATATATGGTGAAAATGCAGAGTTGCTATTTTTATCAACAGGAATATGATCATTGCTCTCAAATCGATAGCGTGTTAAATTCACTGGTTCACTAATACCATAATAGCTATAATAGACACTCCTGTTTTTTGGTGAAATGACATAGTCACTTGTTGAAATCGATACCGTTTGGGTTTTCAAATTCTCCGGATTGTTATAATCAACTTCCGCAACACCGTAGATACCCATGGACTCTTCATCATCCTGTCCGCCACTGAATGTTAAGTAAAGGTAAGGCCCTGTATTCAAAGACATTTTTAGAAGTTGTATGTTGTGATCGGGCGATGCCAATTGGTCACTAAAGTCAACTTCATTAATAACGTTGTAATCCATAGTTAAGAAACTTAATACAGTTCCGTCAAGAATATAGATAACATCCCTTGATATATCCAAACCAAACTGAATATCATTGCCTTGATATACCAGATTGCCTTCCTCCCCATCTCGATAATGCATCAATGTATCATATCCATAATCATTATCATAATCCTGATAGGTCATAATAATATATAAATCCTCTCCTACTTGACGGTAATAGTGTTCTTGAGTATCTTTGACCTGCAGTTGCTCATGGGCATTATCAATTAAGGATTGTGTAATCCGTTTTTGCCGAAGTGCTTCTGACTCGAGATCTTCTATTTTATAAGAGAGTTCATCATTCTGCTCAATCTGCTCATCAATGGTTGCACGTAGTTCATCCATTTGAAGCTCTTTTTCCAATAAAGAGGCTCGTAAGACTTCCATTTCTATATTAGTAGGATCCTCGTCACCACCTTGATAAGAACAGCCACTAATACCTAGAGTCACAGCTGCAACTAGACCGATATAGGTAAATTTCTTCATGATTATGACCTCACTTCTTCGATGATTTCTTTCAAACTATTCTCATTATAACAAATATGTCAAGTCTGTCAAAAAATAATTCAACAAAAAAAGAGACCCTCCGAAGATTGTCTCTTTTTCGTCATCTTTGTGGTTTAGATGTATTATAATTTAACAACGTTAGCTGCTTGAGGGCCTTTAGCACCGTCGGTGATTTCAAACTCAACTGTGTCGCCTTCTTCTAAAGATTTGAACCCGTTCCCTTGAATAGCAGAGAAATGACAGAATACATCACTTCCGCCTTCAACTGTAATAAAACCGAATCCTTTTTGTGCATCAAACCATTTTACTGTACCTTGTTTCATATTGTACTTCCTCCTAGAAATTAATTATTTATAGATTGACCCAAGAACATATTGTCTAGAATTCATTACAAAACTCCCGCAAGTACAGCTGATTTTGAAACACTTTCTGTGACTTAAGTTCTATATCATCCAATCAACAATATATTAACATATTATAAAGAACACGTCAAGATTTTTTGTAAAACCTACACAAATTTCCAATGACGTGTTCTAATATATTGTTTATTCTGTCACTTGTGTTTCTTTATATCTCTTCAGGAAGAATCAGATTAATAAATACTCCACAAACAGCAGCGATTGCTAAACCACTTATTGTAATTGTTCCGATAGCAATACCGGCTGAACCGATACCGATTCCAAGAACAAGGATAACTGCAGAAATCATTAAGTTACGGCTATGGCCGAAATCAAGGTTCGCATTAATTAGAATACGCACACCAACAGAAGCGATCATACCAAAGAGTATAATACTAACACCACCCATAACAGGACCCGGAATCGTTCTCAAGAATGCGGCTAAAGGACCAATTTGACTAAATACAATGGCAAATACAGCGGCAATACGTAAGATAGATGGATCGTATACTTTTGTCACCGCAAGTACACCGGTATTTTCTGAGTATGTTGTATTGGCAGGTCCACCAATCAAACCGGCAAACAATGTTGCCACACCGTCACCTAGCATGGTACGGTGAACACCCGGATCTTCCAAGAAATTTTTACCAACGACTGCACCATTGGTTGTAATATCACCAATATGCTCAATGAAAACGACAAGAGCAATCGGCGCAATGGCCATAATACTGGAAATATTAAAATTTGGAGCAACGAAGAGTTTGGCACGTGTATACTCATCACTTAATGTAAAGAACTTGACTCCTGACAGTGCACTCATATCGTATACACCAAGAATCACCGAAACAATGTAGCCGACTAAAACCGCAATAAGAATGGGAACCAATTTAAAGAACCCTTTAAAGAATACAGATACTGTAATCATTGTAACAACAACCACTGCTGAAACAAGGATAAATCGCCAATCTAGAACACCTTCATTATAAAAAGCACTATCAATAGCGGTTGGTGACAAGTTCAAACCAATAACCATGATAATGGGCCCGGTAACAATTGGTGGGAAGAGGCGTTTGACAGCATCGACTCCAAAGAGACGAATAACACCACTTATAAGTACATAGACCAAACCGGCAGCAATAATTCCGGCTTTCACATTGGCAAGATTTGCCAAATAATAATCGCGATTGGCAATATCAATCAATGCACCGGGTTCTAAATGATCCGGGTTTAATGTCATGCTTATTGCACCTATAAATGCAAAACTGGAACCAAGAAAAACAGGAACTTTACCTTGAGCACAAAGGTGGAATAATAAGGTTCCGACACCTGCTGCCAAAAGTGCAATAGCCGGATCGAGACCGGTTAAAAACGGTACCAATACCGTTGCGCCAAACATGGCGAGAACATGTTGCAGTCCTAATATGATTTTCTTACCTTTTGATGTTGACATATGAATCCTCCTAATATGATTGGTATAATGGGTCTTTATTCGATGACAACACGATCATTGCCGTCTGTTTCTGATAGCTGAACATGAACGACTTCTTCAATGGAAGTTGGTACATTCTTACCAACGAAATCAGGTCTAAGTGGCAATTCTCGGTGTCCTCGATCGATCAGAGAAGCAAATTGAATACATTTAGGACGCCCCATATCCATGATGGCATCAATAGCCGCACGGCATGTTCTACCGGTAAAGACGACATCATCAACAATAATGACGGTCTTATCTTTAACATCGATAGCATCCAGCTCATGAATAATAGGTTTCTCAGATTTCTTCTGCAAGTCATCCCTATAGAACGTGATATCAATCGTTCCAAAAGGAATATCTACAGATTCAATGTCGCCGATTCGCTTGGTGATACGTTTTCCCAGTGGAACGCCTCGTGTTTTTATCCCCATGATGACAAGGTCTTTCGTTCCTTTGTTTTTTTCGATGATTTCATGTGAGATTCTTGTAATCGCACGTTTGATTGCTTGGTCATCCAGTAAAATTTTCATAAAAAAAGCTCCTCTTTACAGAGAAGCTGCTTATTCGTATAAAGAAACACGCAGGATTATCCAACGTCTTCCATCATTACATCTTACTAGCATCTCTGTACTAATTTAAAGATTATCACTATGAATCTAACAATTAAAATAACATAAGTTTTTCAAGTTGTAAAGACTTTTTATCGTTTTCTCAATACATTCAGTACATGCATAAAGTCATCCGGTGGATCTACGTTGAATTGGATATAATCCCGTGTTGTCGGATGAATAAACCCTAATTCTCTAGCATGTAACATCTGTCCTTTTGCTGCAAATGCACCTTTTGAGGGTCCATAAATAGGATCACCAATCAAAGGATTGCCTATAGATGTCATATGAACGCGTATTTGATGCGTTCGTCCTGTTTCTAAGTTCAAGGATACATATGTGTACTGATTGCTATCAAGGCGCTCTAAGACCCTATAATGGGTCACAGCATCTTTCCCATTTGGCACATGTATAGCCATCTTCTTGCGGTCATGAGGTGAACGACCAATTGACCCTTCAATAGTTCCTTCATCACTTTTTATATTATTATAAACTAAGGCTTCATAACGGCGGTGTGACGAATGATCCTTTAATTGAGCTGCAATGGATTGGTGAGCGATATCTGTCTTACATACAACCAAAAGACCTGTCGTATCTTTATCTATCCGATGTACAATCCCCGGACGAATGACACCGTTAATAGACGATAACCTTCCTTTACAATGGTACATAATCGCATTGACTAAAGTACCGTCTTGGTTACCGGCCGCAGGATGGACGACCATACCTCTCGGTTTGTTGACAACAAGTAACTGATCGTCTTCATAGACGATGTCGATGGGAATATTTTGCGCCACGATATCCAACTCTTGCGCCTCCGGCTCTTGTATATCAATACAGTCACCTTTTGACAATTTGTAATTGGACTTAATCGGCTTATTGTTAACCCGAATATGTCCGTCTTTGATCCACTTTTGCAACTGATTTCGTGTATAAATATCAAAACAAGTAGACAAATATTTGTCTACTCGCTCTGATTGATCCAATGTATATGTTAATTGCATGCAATCACCTAAATTTCTAAATCTCTATATTTGGTCAGTAACAGTACCATAAGTACTACGGCAGAACAGGTTACGTATATATCCGCAACATTGAATACAGGAAATTCAAACCAATAAAAATGGAACATATCAACTACATAGTGCAAACGAATACGGTCAATAAGATTTCCAATGGCCCCCGCAATAATAAATAGTAAGCATATGTGTAACGGACGATGTCGTTTTGTTATCGGAATGCGACTCTTAAAGTATAAAACAGCGACTATAACGAGGATGACAATGATACTTAGAAATAACGTTCCGTCTTCAAAAATCCCAAATGCTGCGCCTGTATTTTCAACATAGGTTAATTCAAAAATACCGTGCAACACATCAATTGACTGACGCGGATCAGCTAGATGTGCTAATGTCAGCAATTTAACAGTCTGATCAACAGCGACCAAAATGAGTACAAAAAGTATTTCAATTATCATGATGTTCTCCTTCGTTTGTATCGTCATCTAGCATATACATTATCCCTTGTTTCACAAGGTTTTCTTCTATAGTATCTGTATTAAGAAAGCTCTCTCCAAGTTTTGGAATAATGGCAAATACCAAACGATTGGCATCGGTTTTCTTATCATAAAATAATTCTTTATAAAGAGTATCGCTATTAAGACCCGTTGTTGTAATCGGAAGTTGATAACCTTGAATAAGGTTAAGACAACGATTAATGTCCGCATCTTCAAGATAGCCTAATAGCCCCGACAAACGCAAGGCACCATGCATACCGATAGCAACACATTCACCATGAATATGTTCGAAATTCTTCAAGCGCTCAATACTATGCCCATAAGTATGGCCGAAGTTAAGCAATCCTCGAATGCTATGTTCTGTTTCATCCTGATCCACAACGTCTTTCTTAATATGGCATGAGCGGTATAACATCTCAATAAGCACGTCACTTTCTTGGTTGAGAATGGAGACTTGTTGCTCTTCAAGAAACGTTATAAAAGACGCATCCCGAATAATAGCATGTTTAATAATCTCACTCATCCCGGAATAGAACTCCCGATCCGGCAAGGTACCAAGGACTGATACATTCATATAGACAAGCATCGGTTGATAAAAAGCACCGACAATGTTCTTGTAACCGTTTAAGTCAACACCGGTTTTGCCCCCTACACTAGAATCTACTTGTGCCAAGAGGGATGTCGGGACTTGAATAAAGTCTATCCCTCGCATATACGTTGCAGCTGTATAGCCTGCCATATCACCAGTCACTCCGCCTCCTAGCGCAACAATCAATGTCTTACGGCCTGCACCGGATTGAATAAGTTCGGTATAAAAGGTCTCAATCGTTTGGAGTGTCTTATGCTCCTCTCCGGCAGTAAATGTCATCCGTTGAATCGGAATGTTAAGTACCGATAGTGCTTCTGCAATAGTTTGTCCGTATAAAGGTCCGACATGACTATCTGTAATGATTGCAATGCGACTGTAAGCTTTGTTTAATTTAATAATGCTATCCGCCAAGTCGTCAAAGCTCGTCCCAAAATATATGGGGTATGAACGACTCTTTGTACTAATCGTCAGTTCTTTCATCGTCTTCTCCCTCGTTTTCAGCCGATACAGGATAAGAAGGTACCCCAACACGAGGATTATTTCGAATGTTCCTCGCTTCTTGAATCATCTCATCCGATACAATATTCCCTTGTTCAATTTCCAATTCATTATGTTCAATCATTTCCATTTGCGCTTTTAAAAATTGCTTAATTTGAATTTTGCTGGCATCATAAGCTTTTACCATGGATTCACGCAAATTATTGATATGCTGAATTTCTTCTTTTGCTTCACGAATAAGATTTGCTGCATTTAACTCCGCTTCTTTTTCAATAGATTCGGCTTTTTTCCTCGCATTTGATCGAGCTTCTTCTGCCGTTTTTTCAGCTAGGATTAATGTATTTTGCAAAGTATCTTCGATGGTTTTATAGTATTGAATGCCTTCATTAAGCATATTAATTTTATCTTTTAATTCAATATTTTCCTTATAAATCTGCTCATAATCATGTAGAATATCTGTCATGAATTGTTTGACTTCTACCTTGTTATAGCCACCTATATTCGTGCTAAACTCTTTTGATTCAATGTCTAAAGGTGTTAACATGATAAATCCTCCTTGGTCGTTGTCTTATATCGGACGAAGTCCAATACTTAAATGTATTTATATATCTCTACAAAAATGCGGTCTTTACGACTAATATCACCAATCGATTTCAAACGATATTTCCCATACCCACGCACAGAAATACGATCGCCTTCTTCAAGTATCGTATGGGATTTAGTGATTGGTTGTTGATTCACCTTCACATGACCGTTATCAATAAGCGGTCTACATAGGGTACGGGATTTGCCGCATGCTGCTTTCAAAACATTATCTAATCTCAAGGATGCAACCGTTGTACGAATTCGTTCGTAGTTCGGTTCTAATGTATGTAATTGATGCACATCTTTTGTTTCGTAGACAGAAACCGATGTATGTCGAATACTTAGTAACTCCTGACAAATCATCGGGGCTATCCGTTCATGGACAAGCATATAACATCCTTGTTCATAGAATACAATATCGCCGGTAAGTCGTCTATCAAAGCCCATGCCCAGTACTGTTCCAAGTACATCACGATGATTAAAAGGCTGCTTTGAGATAGATTCTGAATAAGTTATGGATAGGCAAACAACAGGAAAAAGACCCATAAGGTCTTCTTCAGTCATATAGAATCCATAGCTGGCAGGTATAAATCCCACCATACGACGTTCATCATCAGCAAAACAACTATACTCTCTGATAATAAGGTCATCGGTAGGCAATACTAACCGGCGTATAATACGTAATTCCTGTAAATCAAGAAAATCTGTAAACACAGGGCTTTCAAATTGATGTGCCTGTTCTGCGAGTTCAATATAATGCTGTTTATCGTATCCCTTCATTAAAATCGCCCCAAATAATCCAAGAGTACTTGAATGATAATAAAGGCAATAAGAGGCGATATATCCAATAACATGCCACCTTTTCGTCCGGCAAAAATGGATTTGCTAATAAGATAGCGAATAGGTGCTAGGATAGGTTCTGTTAATGTATCAACAAGATCAATAAAGCGATTTCGAGTATCCAAACGAATCCAAGATAATATAACGCGTAAAAAAATCAGTATTTCTATAACGTATAGTGTCAAGCGTAACGCCTGAATGAGTATCGCAGGAAGTAAATCCATTCCGTGTGCCTCCTCAAGTTAATATTTGTCCCAATTTATGATGCCGTTCGATTTTAATTCTTCTTGAAAGTCACCAAGAATATCCACATTTTCCGGTGCAATAAGGAATATATTATTGGTTACACGCTGCATATTCCCATCTAAGGTATAGCATGATCCACTAATAAAATCCATAATGCGTTGTGCAATTGCATGATCCATATTTTCCAGGTTAATGATACATGGTTTCTTGGATTTGATATGATCGCAAATCTCCTGTGCTTCATCATATGTGGTCGGGTGCATAACAACGACTTCCATTTGTACACTTGCTTGCAGATTCATCACTTTTGATTTGCCACCGGTATACGATTTAAAATTTCTAGCTTCCGGAATCTTAACCGGTTCCGGCTCTCCTGTAAAGGAATTGAAATCATCTTCGTAATCTTCGCCTTGTTCATCTTCATAATCACTTAACTTCATTGCATCCATTAATTTATCAAATATCTTTGCCATGATTTCACCTCTTAACTGTTATAATTTCTTTCTCCGAATATCCCTGTCCCAACGCGAATATGTGTCGCACCTTCTTCAATCGCAACTTCATAGTCACCGGTCATACCCATGGACAAGGCATTCATACTAACATTATCGATGTTTTTACTTTTTATGTCAACAAAAATTTCATGTAATTGTCTGAAAATTTGACGATTATCCTCAGGATTATCCACATAGGGTGCAATTGTCATTAACCCTTGCACATGAACGCGCTTAAATGCTGCAAAAATCGGAAGAACATTGTAGCATTCCTCTATGGAAAAACCACCCTTACTTTCTTCATCAGCAACGTTCACTTGAAGGAGTATGAATACGTCGCAATCCCGCTTTATCGCCTCTTTCTCGAGTTCTTCTCCAAGTTTTACAGAGTCAACAGAATGAATAAAATCACAGGTTTCAATAACGTATTTTATCTTATTCGATTGTAGATGTCCAATCATATGCCAATGGAGAGTCTCTGTCCCTAGTACTTTCGTCTTATCTCTTATTTCTTGCGGCTTATTTTCTCCAAAATTGTCCATTCCTAGTTTAATCGCTTCTTCAATCATCGCAATAGGCTTTGTTTTACTGACAGCAATAAGGGTTATATCCTCAACATTTCGATGTGCTTTTTTTGCGGCCTTTTCTATCGTTGCTATGACGTCTTCATAGTTGTTGCTCATGTCACTCATAGAAATCCTCCTTGGTCTAATTTCCTAATGTTGTAAATTCCTGTGTATTGGAAGCATCTGTTGCTATTTTATCATATAATCCAACGCTATAGCGTTCATTATCCTTAATTATTCGAAAACTCTCTGCTTCATAAATCGTTTCTATACGTTTGAAATCTGTGTATCCCTTGTTTAAAACATACACCCCTTCCACATCAATGGGCTGTCCCAACACTGTCGTTTCTTTAGCACTTACTGCCGCTGTCGGGTCTTCAACATATTGTATGTTGTCCGTCGAGGCCAGTGGATTTGCTTCATCCATACTACGAATATACGCTGTATCTCCATCGATATAATAGACCTTGATTTGTACCGGAATAATTTCTTCATGCGTCACATCTTGATTGGAATAAACAACTTTTTGAATAATCATATTTCCTTTAACCTCTTGAATTGCACTTTCAGGTACCTCATAGAGAGATTTCGTCGTTACGGCACTATTTGGTATTTTTATTCCACCATAATCACTGTAACTCATTTTATAATCAATAAATCGATCATTAAAGAAAAGATCAAAATACCGATCAACCTCATACGTAGCATAATATTTGTTATCGACTTTACGCACCTCAACTTTTCTTACATCAATGCTTTGATTTTTTTCAGGAAAATAAAGGGTAACATACTTTCTATCCTGAAGATGTTTGGCTGCATAGGCATCGATTTCAGAGACTATATAGTAAAGATAATTGTCTACGATTTTATATAGCGGTTCCCCTTGTTGAACGGATTGTTTCTGGATTAAATCCGTACTCTTCAAACTTTGATGCAATATATCTAATGTATAGTTTTCAAAATTGTAAGCTTCGAATCCATCAAAGGTATAACTAATGACACCACTTTTTTGAACTTTATAATAGCTACCATTTGTTAACATCTGTGCTTCATTAGCCGCAATAGATTCTTGAATCCGCTCATACAAGGAGGCATCCACGACATTCACTGTTTGTGAAATTTCATATAATGTGGATTCAATGGTATCTCGTGCTTCATAGATATACGACATGTCATATTTTTCTTTATCTAGTTCATAATCGCGAATCTTATTTTGAATACGACTATAATCATCCCTTTGAATATCCACAGCATTTTGTAATTGCGTTAAGTGATCATTAATCTGCGACTGCAACAACGCTTCCATTTCGGAATCCTGATTCACGGCGCAAACATAGGCATCCAAACGCACCTTACTTCCTTCAGGAACATAATAGCGAACAGGACCTGTATCATCACTATAAAATACCGTTTCATTTCTCAACAGAACGCCCTTAAATTCACCTTCTTCATGAATGGATCCTTCTTCTGCATAGACATAGTTTACATTCACTTTCAACAAAGAGTTGATGATGATAAATAAGAGATAGCAGGCCAATAAGACATAGGCAATAACAACAAAACTGATATGCTTATTTATCATTGCCTCCTTTTTTTTGTGCTTGGCACTTCGTGTATATCGATTATTCTTCTTCATGTCTTACCTCACCGTAGAGTTGTCCTTGATATTGGCAATTAAGCGTCATCGTTTCCATAATCATATTATAAACCTTCCACCAACTTAAATTCCAGTTAGAAAAGAGAGCATCCTCTTCCGGAATACGAGAAACGAGTCGAGCAATTGCACAAGATGGGTTCAAATGTGTCATAAATAGTATAACACGATTCACATACTCGTCAACAGACCCAAGTTCTATTTTACCTTCTAAATAGTCTTCAGCAAATAAGCTACCCTTGGCAATATAGAGAGAATGTAATTTTACAATGTCCATCTCCAATTGATTCATCAAACGAACTGTACGTAACACATCCGCTTCATTCGTCCCCGGTAAATTCAATATGATATGGGTACACAATTTGAACCCATAGGCTTTGATCCGTTTGGCACAGGCAATATAGTCGGCCACACTATGCCCCCGGTTTATAGCCTTAAGAACTGAATCATTAGCAATTTGCAAACCCAACTCAAAGGTAATAACAAGCCCCGTACGTGTTGCAAACTCACGAATTGCCTCTAAATACTCATCACTTAATGTATCAGGACGTGTTGCAATATCAATACCAACAAGGTCTTGATTAATACAAGCCTCCAAATAACTCATAAATACGTGAACCGGCATATAAGTATTGGTATAATTTTGGAAGTAAGCAATAAATTTTTTTGCTTTATAGCGTTTAATGACGCGCTCTCTAGCTTTCTCTAATTGTATAGGAATGGGTTCAGCATTATGAGATGCCTCAAACCCCGTCCCTTTTTCACTGCAAAAAGAACAACCTCTTGTGCCTTTTGTCCCATCACGATTTGGGCATGTCGACGGGATATGAACAACTAGTTTATAAGTTTTATCACCATGTAAGTGTTGCAGATATGAATTATAGCTAAGTAACAATGGTTGCATAAGACACCTCCAAGTCTATAAAAGATGATTTGACGGAAAAATATAAAAAAATAAAAAGGATTTAAGCACTTTGCATAGAATACATATATATGAACCTGAAATGTCTATATTCCAAGTATGATTCATAGACAGTATCTACCTATATTAATGAGTGTAATAAATATAGTGTTCCTGAAGACATAGAATTCAGAAATACTGTGACGAATTAAGGAGGAGATCAACATGATACAAGTTGTACCAGGAGAAACAGGCGAAGGAAAGACTAAGCGTCTCATTGAACTCGCAAATGAGGCGATTCACAAAGACAATGGGCACATCGTGTACATCGACGGCGACAATAGTCATATCTATGATTTAAAGCATGAAATACGCTATATTAATATCTCTGAATATCCCATCAATAATTATCATGAATTCTTTGGTTTTTTATGTGGAATCCTATCCGAGGACAATGACATTGATGCAATTTATGTCGACGGTCTTCTAAAAATGGCTCACCTATCTGAAATTTGCAATTCGGATGAACTCGTCAGCAAAATAAAAACTATAACTGAAAAATTTGATGTGCAAATCATCTCTAGCATTAATTGTGATGAAGACTCTCTACCGGAATTTCTTCGTGAATTTTCTGTAGCTTGATTATTCTATCATGATTTATTCTCCATTCAATAAGATTTTGAGAATAATAAAACTGGTGAGAAATCACCAGTTTTTTTTTGTCTTCCTTTAATTCTCATGATGTACTATTATTGCACACTTAACGCAGAACATCTCTCCACTCTAAATCTCCACGTTCTAAAGCTTTTATCAATAATTCAGCTGTTGCAAGATTTGTAGCTACCGGAATATTATGAATATCACATAATCTTACGATAGAGCCCATCTCCGGTTCGTGTTGTTGACGAGAAACCGGATCCCGTAAGAAGATCATTAAGTCGATTTGATTGTGTGCAATTTGGGAACCCAATTGTTGCACGCCACCTAGATGACCTGTAAGATATTTGTGAATAGTCAAATTGGTCACTTCTTCGATTAATCGTCCCGTTGTACCTGTGGCGTATAATTCATTCTTATTTAATATGTTGCGGTAAGCAATGCAAAAGTTTTGCATTAGCTTTTTCTTGGTGTCATGTGCTACTAAACCTATATTCATGAGTAAGCCCCCTTAATAGTTTGATTTTCTTTGCATGCTTACATTAATAACCATGCCAAGCATAAGCATATTGGTCCATAAAGAACTTAGACCATAACTGACGAACGGTAGCGGAAGTCCCGTATTGGGGACGATGGCCATCGTAACGCCAACATTAATAAATGTATGAAAAACAATGAGCGCGACAAATCCGGTAACCAGTAGTCGACCCATCATATCCTTGCTGTCCTTACCCACATAGATAACGCGAAGTAACAAAGCCATAATCATGGCAAGAACTGCAGCGCACCCAACAAATCCGAATTCTTCTCCAATAATCGAGAAAATAAAGTCTGTTTGTGGTTCAGGCAAATAATTATATTTGTTCAATTTACCATTATATCGACCTTTACCAAAGAGTTGTCCTGATCCGATTGCCTGAACAGAGTTTTGTGTCTGCATGGCCTCTTCCTTTTCATACTCATCCGGATGCAATAACGCATTGATACGATCCATCTGATAATCTTTCAACAGTGCTTGATCAGGTTGTTGAACATACCAAAGTGCGCCAATGGTCAAAGGAATGAGCAAAAGGACAATTCCTACTATATACTTGTAGCTGATCCCTGCAACATATATCATAAGGCAGAAGATAAAAACAAGTACAAGGGCTGTCGATAAATCCGGTTCCTTGCTGATTAAAAAAAACGGTACTGCCAACAGTGCTAAAGCTCCAAGGATAATATGTGGTTTATTAATCTTATCCTTGAATTTATCAAAATATTTGGCCAATACGATAATCATCAGAAATTTTGATAATTCAGAGGGCTGTAATTGTATCCCTGAAATTTTCAACCATCGTGTTGCACCGTTAACTTCTTCACCTAATAACAGAACTGCGACTAATAAAGCAATATTAAGCAAATAGATAAGTGGTGCAAATTTTCCTATAAAATGATAGTCAATAAAGGACAATACGGCAATCAGGAATAATCCTACACCAAAACCAAAAAGTTGCTTTTGGGCCAACGGCAAGGAGCCAGGAGCAGTTGTCAATTTTGTTGCACTATCAATGGCAAAATAACTCATGGTTATCATACAGCCTATAATAATAAGGCTAATATAATCATACCGTTTTATGTCATATTTACGAAACATAGCTTACCTAATTTCTTGGTTTTCTGATATTTTTGATTGGAATATTCGCATACAGTGCAGGCACATCCAAACCGGATGTATCTGAACGGGTGGAACTCACCTTTAATTCCAATTCATCTTCATCAAAATCCATATACTTGCTAATTGTTTTTAATATATCCATTCGCATCATTTCTAAAAGTTCTGTTGAACAGTTAGCACGATCATGGATAAGTACCAACTTCAATCGATCCTTTGCAACGGATTTGGACGTTGGTTTTCTACTAAAAAGTCCCATTTGTCCACCTTCCTAACCTTTAATACCCATGAAATTTTTCAATTTACCAAAAATGCCTTGCGGAATATCTAAATCCATAAACTGAACATCTTCTCCCATAACTCGGCGACAAATATTCGCATAGGCTTTTCCTGGAATGGTTTCCGTTTTCAATGCAATCGGCTCACCGGTATTTGTTGAAATAACAATATTTTCATCATCCGGCATGATACCGATTAAATCTATTGCCAAAATTTCTACGACATCGTCAATAGACATCATATCACCACGTTTTACCATGTCTTGACGAATGCGATTGACGACAAGACGTATATCTTTAATTTCATTGGCCTCAAGTAATCCGATAATTCTATCTGCATCACGAATAGCAGATACTTCCGGTGTTGTCACAACGATCGCTCGATCAGCTGCTGCAATGGCATTTTTAAATCCTTGCTCTATCCCGGCAGGACAGTCTATTAATATATAATCATATTCTTCACGCAACTCATCACATAGTTGTTTCATTTGTTCCGGGGATACAGCATCTTTGTCGCGCGTTTGAGCCGCAGGCAACAAATACAAATTCGGGTTCTTTTTATCCTTAATCAATCCTTGACTTATCTTACAATTGCCTTCGATAACATCAATGATATTATATACAATCCGATTCTCAAGACCCATAACAACATCTAAATTTCTTAATCCGATATCTGCATCAATTAGTACTACTTTCTTCCCAAGAAGGGCTAATCCGGTTCCTAAATTTGCGCTTGTGGTAGTCTTTCCCACACCGCCCTTCCCGGATGTAATCACAATCACTTCACTCATATGGCCAGCTCCTTATCTTTATTGACGTATACTTTTCAAATCTTTATATAATCGATTATGAATGGGTTCCATGACGATTCGATCATCTTCGACATAGGCTACCTGCGGGTTTAAAAATTTGGTTTCCTGCAATCCGTCATCGGATGCTCTACCGATAATATCTCCAATTCGAATTTGTATCGGCTGCATATCCATCGCAATGACATATGCCTTCTTCCCTAAATCTATCCCTGCATGTACCACTCCTTTGAGCTTTCCTATAACAATGACATGCCCATGCGCTTCTATCCGCGCACCGTTGTTCACATCACCAATGATAACGACATGAGAATGGCTTAATATCTGTTGGCCTGAACGAACGGTTGAATAATGAAATTGAACGGGTTCCGTCCCTTGACCGAATTCCGATGATAAAGGATGACGTTCCTTTGCGTTTAACGCCTCTTGCAATACTTCAATTTGATGCTTATATTCTTGTGAGACCGATTGCGTTATATCTTCCCTCAGTTTCGTCATCGTTTTACTGTAATCCTGAGTCTCCTGAACGGAACATATAATATCCAAATCCGTATCCTCTCTAAAAATATCCGTGAAAATATCTAACTGTTCATCACTTAACTCGCGACCAGTAAAATTTAGTACAATACTGGAACTGCCGAAAAATTGGCGTCCGGATCGGCACTTATGTTTCAATGCATCGATGACATCGTCAATAGGCACTTCGCTATCCAATTGAACAGTCAATCCATAGTTATTCCCTTTAATCAAAATCAGTTCATTCATATTTTACCTCATTTTATCGTATCATATTACATATTATACATAAAAACGAAAATAATGTATACCAAAATCCTTAATTTATTCATTATTCCCGCCTAATATATTCTCTCCATAGTCGTGAACATCTTCTTCATTGAATATATCATAGTAAGCGGCATAGATATCACGCGCCAAAGTACCTACGATATAACCGGATGAAAGCGATGCCGAATAGCTATAGGGAATCTCAACGACAATGGCAATCTCCGGATCATCTGCCGGAGCGTAGCTAGCAAATACGGCGTGACTGGCACGTCGCTTATTCTCTTGCGCTGTCCCTGTCTTCCCTGCTACGGTCACAGGAAAATCCGAATAATATATACGAGCCGTTCCTCTGGAACCGACGGTTACCTCTTTCATTCCTTGATGCACTAGATCAACATTCTCTTGAGAAAAATTATTCTGCTTCGTCACGACAGGATCTTCATCCATATAAATGGAACCATCTGAATTATAGACCTTATCGATAAGTGTTAATTCATATAAAGTCCCTCCATTAGCAACGGTCGCTATATAACGCGCGATCTGTGTCGGTGTATAAGAATTGTATTCTTGACCCATTGCCGCTGTAACCGGATTAATAATACCATCTTGTACACTACCCGGTGTTGAAGGACGTGATTCAATCAATTCAATCCCTGATGTTGTATCAAGACCGAACATCGTCACATACTTATTCAAACGATCAATTCCCAATTGGGTATTATAGGAACCATCTTCATCAATGCCTAGCCGATATCCAACCTCATTAAAGAAGGAGTTACAACTAACAGCAATTGCGGTCACAACATTAACGGGGCCGTGAGAACCTCCAGAGGAAGCTATCCAGCAAGCTACTGCCGGAGATACTTTTGTAAAATAACCGGTGCACGTTACATAGTCATTTTTAGAAATAACGCCTTCTTCAAGACCGGCAAATGCACTCATCATCTTAAATGTTGAGCCCGGAGCTGTTTTTCCCTGTGTGGCCGTAGGATATAATGGCTTGGTAGGATCATTAAGAAGATCTTGATAGTACGCATAATCCGATATGCGATTGTTATCATAACTTGGATAACTTACCAACGACAACACATCCCCGGTATCGACATCCACAACGACGACTGCTCCCGTTGATGGATCAAGTGCCAATTGTTGTGGTGTCAGTTTAACATCTTCAATAAGTTGCTTCATGAAATTTAGGGGTGATAGCTGTCTTTTTGATAATCGGTTAATCGTATTATCATCAACATCAACAACATCCTGTTCCACAAGCAGCATACTTAAATCAACATAATTCAACAATTGTTCATCCAACATTTCTAACATAATGTTAGTTTTAAAATAAAAACGGTTGAAGTAATCGTCACCAATAACATGATCTATAAGAAAATTATATATAGCAGGCTCACTCATTTGACTTGCTGTTAACCCTTCCTTCTCCATCAAACTATCTAATGTTATATACTGTTCTTTGATATAGTAGTTTAGTAGACCGTTGAAACTGATATTATTGTTCGAATAGTCCAAATAACCGGAACTGTCTTCGTGATTCGCTAATAGGTAATGATCATCCACAAGCGTGTCCAATATATAGCTATAATACCGTTCTAAACTTTTGTTAAGCTCAGGGCGGCTTTCTTGGAGTCCTTGCTCAATCGTTGCTGTTTTAGATGAATAAAACGCATTATAATCATCACGAATCGTATCCGAATATGGTCCCTCTGAGGGCTCTTCTAACAGTCGGTTCAAATCAAGGGTCTTGTTTTCAAATAGACTATAATAAACTTCCTTCAACTCAGGAACTCGATCATCACGTAATCCATGTTTATTCATCGTAAGCTTTTGAGCAATAATCGAATTCAACTGTTTAATAAGGAGATCTTGACTAGCCATCTGCAAATCTAAATCAATGGTTAAGTATACATCCTTACCGGCTACCGGATCCTTTTTATCGATGACGTTCATGGTTCGTCCAAGGTTATCTACCTCTACCGTTTCATAACCATCGGTAGCATGAAGATACAGCTCCATAGCCTCTTCTATACCGATTCGCCCCACAATGTCATTTTGGTCATAGCCATAGGGTTTATATTTTTTTAAAGCTTCTGTACTCATCGTCCCTGTATAACCTAGAACATGCGCCATATATTCAGGATGCAGATACTTTCTTATCGGATCTTCCACGATAGATATACCGGGAAGTACATCCTTATTTTCTTTTAGTTCCGCCAAACTTTCCCTCGATATATTTTTGGCTATTTCTTGTGGTATATACTTGTAATAGGAATGCGCCCACAATGTGAACCGAATAGTTACCATATCTAATATTTCTTTATCCGTTAACGCATAGTTTTCTATATCTTCAGAAGATATATCAAAAAACGACTTACCCATAAGGTAATCCATAATCTCATCCGGTGTTTTTAATTGATAGGCATCTTCATACTTTTTACCATAAATATCTTTCAAAAATCGTGTCACACGCGTAGGACTATCAATATACTGATAATGATTATCTTCACTCATGACAATAGGAAATTCTATACTTAGGCTGTCACCGTTACTTTCCAATATACGTAACATCTTTAGAATTAGCTCTGTTTTATTCGGGGTATAAACACTATTATCGTACTTAAGTGTATACGCAATCTCATTAATAGCAAGGGGATACCCATTTCGGTCATAAATTAATCCTCGTTGGCCTTCAATGTCAATATCACGTAATACGCTAAGGTCAAATTCATCTTCTAAACGTTGACCATTTATAATCTGAAGTTCAAAAAGCCTTGCAAAAAGGATTGCAAATAATAAACAAATAAATACCGTCACAAGGAATAAGCGATGGGTTACAAATGAATAGATAAGTTTAAAGAGTTCCTTCATGGTTATCTCCTTCCTGGCTATATACTGATTCACGTCTATACATCCATGCAGCATAAACAATATATAGTCTATATAGCAAAATACCGATGACAACTGTATAGGTCACTTCCGGTACGATAATTCGTGTCAAATAATAATCTATATCTAATCGGCCTCGAAACATAAAGGTGAAAACATAGATATAAAGGTTATACAAAAAGTCAGCAAGTGCAATAAAAGAAAGTGGCAAAACAACGCTTTCTGAATAATAATTTTCATAAAGATAGCTTCCCATTATTGCCAGCAACGCATAGATAAGCACATAAAAACCTACCACTTCACCATAGAGTATATCCTGATAAAGTCCAAATAATATTCCAAACACCAATCCCTCATTACGTCCTCGAAGGGCACTTATGGATATTAGCGTTATAATAAACAAATTCGGACTTACATGGTTAATAGCAAGCACTTGAAACAGTGTTGTCTGTAGTAATACCGTTATAATAACTATAATAAATGCAATTATATACTTTGTGTACTTATACATAGAACCACCCACTATTCATTACTTCCGATTTGGGCATTCTCTTGAACATCTTCAGCCAATTGAATTACCAAAACTTCGTCCATGTGTTTGAAATCTACGACAGGTTTCAAAACTGCCGTCTTCGTTAACTTATTAGGGTCTGCTTCAATACTGGTAACGGTACCGATGAGAATTCCCGGCGGGTAGTAAACACCTAGATGGGATGTTACAATTTCATCCCCCTCTTTAACATTAACACTTTCATCGATGTCTTCCACCAGTGCATTGCCCGTATCACCTAATATTTTATCACCGCTAACCGTACAAATATCCGATGTTCTCAAAATCTTAGCACTGACACTGGAGGTATCATCAATGATGGATCGTACTTTTGCATAATTCGGACCTACTTCTATGATACGACCTACAAGGCCACTCCCTGCCATAACAACCATGTTCACTTCTATACCATCATCCATACCTTTGTCAATAATAAAGACCTCATACCAGTTTCCGGGGTCTTTCCCAATAACTCGAGCACCTGTTTTAGGATAATCAGCATATTGTTGATCAAGATCATATAGCTTACGTAAACGTTCTAACTCAAGCTTATCCAATTCCAACAAACGATTTTCATATCGCAACTGATCAACTTCTTCTGTCAGGTCACTATTAATAGTTTCTAGTTCATTGACGTTGCGAACAAATTCGACCTTATCCTTTACCCAATCCCCAAAGTATGTGACGCCTTTTTGGAAGGGTATGATTACATATGTCATGCTTTGTTCGATAGGGGACGTTGTCTGACGCACCTCCCATGTCATGACAATTGTAATACTGCATATAACAATAATAATAAGTAATAGATTTTTTATTGTAAATCGACTTTGCCGCTTCATGTGTTCCTCCTAGTTGAGTAGACCGAGTCCACGTTCTTTCATACTTAAATATGTACCGTCACCAATTATCAGATGATCAATCACTTTTATTCCTATAACTTCTCCTGCTTTAACCAGTCGCTTCGTCACATCAATATCATCACTACTTGGGCTTGGATCACCACTAGGATGGTTATGGAGTAAAATGATATTAACGGCACCTCTGGTCAATGCTTCTTTGAATACCTCTCGAGGATCGACCAAGGATGCATTGACTGTGCCGATGGATATGTATATATCGGACAAAATACCGTTCTTTGTATCCAAAAACACAACCTTTATATGCTCTTTATCCAAGTAACGCATTTCTTCCATATAAATTTTGGCAATAGATTTAGGCGAGTTTATCCGATAGCGATAAAGCGCATCCGCTTTTGCCATTCGTATGGAAAGTTCTGCTAATGCTTTTAGCTGGATGGCTTTTACACGCCCTATTCCTCGAATTTGCTGTAAATCCTCTATACGGTACTGATGCAATCCACATAGCTTCTTATCACTTAAAGATAAGACTTGCCTGGCCAAATCGACACTCGTGTGATCGCGACCACCCGTTCTTAGTATAATCGATAATAATTCTGCATCACTAAGTGCTTTAGCCCCTAATGCTTCTAGTCGTTCATAGGGTCTTTCCTCTTCCGGTAATTCCTTCATTGTCCATTTGTTCATCATTGGTTGCATATACATGGCTCCTTTATTAGATATGCATATAACCGTTCTCCTTCAATAGTTGAAGTGTCATATGCACAGGTAGCCCAACAACATTATAGAAATCCCCTTGTATGGACTCAATGTAGCGAGCTCCTATTCCTTGTATAGCATAACTGCCTGCCTTACCAAAAGGCTCCTTTGTACCTATATAAAACTCAATATCGTCGGTATCAAGGACTGACATGGTAACACGGGTTTCACATACACGTGTATCAAAAAGGCCCATTTCAGGATTGTATAGACAAATGCCTGTATAGACATAGTGCTTCTTACCGGATAAAGCCGTTAAATGTTCTCTTACCATTGTTGCGTCTGTAGGTTTACCCATAATATGTCCATCTAAAACAACAACCGTATCTGCTGCCAATATATAACGATGATGAAGCTCTTCACATAAAATAGACTCTGCCTTCTTAAAAGCCAGAGTTTTAACATAGTCTGTAGGAGAACAGTCACGACTTACTGTGGATTCATCAAATGGACTTGGTTTAATTTCGTGGGGAATCCGAATTGTCTTTAATATCTCTGTGCGCCTTGGCGAAGCCGAGGCTAATAGTATTGGCTCCATCATATCTTCTTATACGTAAAAATAGCTAGAGCAATACCTATAACACTCGATACTGATACAACTAAGTTTATCTTAAACATGAAGCTAATTACTTTTAAATCAATACTTAAAGGATTCTCCATACCATAGGCATAGGCTAAATTCAGCCAACTAAAATACTTTGATCCGGCTGTTAATTCACCTAACAGACCACCCAAAACAATGCCTGCAAGTATTAGTAAAAATAGGGTCCAACCATTTTTGCCCCCTCGATTTAAATTTGCCACGCTTTTCAGTCCCTTCTCATTGTTCTTATTCTTCGCTTTATTCTATCATATGTTTATACCTATATCAACAAACGTCATAAAACTTTAAGGGATAGTCAATCGACTATCCCTTATCTATCAAATCAGCACTCTGCCAATAAATCTATTTTATCCTTGAATGATAGCATTGGTAGGACATTTTTCAACACATGCACCACATTGCGTACATTTATCATAATCAATCGATGCCAAGTTATTCTCTACATGAATCGCATCGAATTCACAGACTTTTACACACATACGACATGCAATACATCCAACTTCACAGTTTACTTTGACAGGTTTACCTTTATCGTTGGAATTACAGGATACACGCACTTTACTTGCATCCGGAACCATTTCTATCAAACCTTTGGGACAGCTTACCACACATTGCTCACAGGCAACACAGTTATCATTAATAACAGCCACACCGTCCACAATATCGATAGCATCAAAGGCACATGCCTTCACACAACTACCTAAGCCAAGACATCCATACTCACAACCTTTGGAGCCTTTACCTTGCAAGAAAGCAGCATTTTGACAATCTGTAACACCTTCATATATATATTTTTCACGAGCAACCCTACATGTCCCTTGACATTTAACATAAGCAACTTGTCGTGCTGTTTCTGTGGCTTCAATACCCATAATTTTACTCAGTTCTTCAGCTGTCGAAGCCCCACCAACAGGACAACCGTTAATCGGTGCTTCGCCTTCTACAATCGCTTTTGCAAAAGCATCACAGCCGGCATACCCACAGGCACCACAGTTTGCTCCGGGAAGAGCATCCCTTACAATCGGTACAAGGGGATCTGTTTTTACTTCAAATTTTTTCGCAGCATATCCCAGTCCAAGGCCAAAAACCAGACCAAGACCACCAATACTTGCTGCAGAAAAGATTATACTTGATACATCCATGTTCTTTCCTCCCTTATTAAATCAATCCTGCAAAGCCCATAAAAGCAATTGCCATAAGGCCGGCAGTAATGAGTACGATCGGGTAACCTTTGAAATACTTCGGAATGGGTGCAAACTCCATTTTTTCACGAATACCGGCAAGAAGAACGATTGCTACTGTAAAACCAATAGCTGTACCAAAGCCGTTAACAACGGAATGGATTAAGCCGAATTCTGAACCTAATTGAACATTTTTTTGCATATTAATGATAACAATACCAAGTACAGCACAGTTTGTTGTAATCAATGGTAAATAAACACCCAATGCTTGATATAAGGATGGGCTTGTCTTTTGAATAACCATCTCAACCAATTGAACCAATGACGCGATAACCAAGATAAAGGCAATCGTATAAAGGTATTCAATCTCTAAAGGTTTCAAAATCAAATTATATACAATATATGACATAAGAGATGCTAATGTCATAACAAAAGTAACTGCCATACCCATACCAAGCGATGTTTCTACTTTTTTAGAGACACCAAGGAAAGGACAAATTCCCAAGAATTGTGTTAAAACGACATTGTTAACAAGTACTGCACTAAAAAACAATAATACAAATTCCATAATATCCTCCTATTCTTTTGATGTCTTATCTTTGATTGCATTATAAACAGCAAACATAAATCCTAGCATCAAGAATGCACCAGGTGCAAGGATAAACATGTTAATTGGTGTATACCATTTTAACGATAAAATTTGCAATCCAAAGATGCTGCCTGCTCCTAAAATTTCTCTTAATGCGCCAAGAACGGTTAATGCTAATGTAAAACCAAGTCCCATTGCTAAACCATCAATAACAGAATAGAAAGGTGAGTTTTTGGATGCAAAGGCTTCTGCACGACCTAATACGATACAGTTAACAACAATCAATGGAATAAATAACCCCAATGAGTCATATAAGCTTCGTACATATCCTTGCAATACTAAGTCAACAACTGTTACAAAACCGGCTATAATAACGATATAAGCAGGTATACGTACTTTAGAAGGAATAATATTACGAAGAATAGATATAACTAAATTGGCGAATATTAAAACCACTAAAGTAGCAAGCCCCATACCCATACCATTAACAGCACTTGATGTAACCGCCAATGTCGGACACATACCAAGGACTTGTACAAGAACCGGGTTATCATCAATAACACCTGACTTTAACTGCTTCATTACACGATTCATTAGTTAGCCTCCTTCATATATGTCATATAGTAATTAATAGCGTCATTTACAGCACCGGTTACAGCTCGAGAAGTGATAGTCGCACCACCGATGGCATCAATATTTTGCCCCTCTGTATTTCCGGATTTAACTAAATTCAAAGGCTCTGCTAATTTACCGATAAATTGCGATTTAAAAGGTTCTTTGTCCGCTTTTTCACCGAGTCCCGGTGTTTCCGAGTGGGTTACAATATCTATTCCGGATAGCGTCCCATCATTCAGAATACCGACCATCAATTTAATGGAATCACCATAGCCTTCCGTTGTCTCCAATTGGAAAACATACCCCATAGTGTCCCCACCATTTTCTTCTGTGGTTCCTTGATAGACAGCCGTTACAAATGCAGGATCTCCTTCGACATCTAATTCGTTATAATGAGCATCCGGCAAAACATTCTGTAGGGCTGCTTCTGTCATAAGACGTTCTTGTTCTGCAATCGGCTCCTTTGTAAGATTATAAGTAAGTCCAAGTAATAGACCGGTAATCAATGTAATGGTACAAAGGATTAGAGCATTTTTTATAATAGAATCTTGTTTCATATTATCTCTCCTCCCCAAAAGCACGTGGTATTGTATAACGTTCTATAAGTGGCACGGTCATATTCATGATAATTATTGCTAAAGACACCCCTTCAGGATAAGCCCCAAATAGACGAATTAAAGCCGTTAATATACCGCAACCAATGGCGAAGATGATTTGTCCCTTCGCTGTCATTGGAGATGTCACATAATCGGTTGCCATAAAGAAGGCACCTAACATCAAACCACCACCAAAGACTTGATAACCTATAAATGTTAAATCAAGTCCTTGTCCGTTAGCAAGGGCATAAATCAACATAAACACTGCAACAGTTCCGATATAGAACGTCGGTACACGATAGCTAATGACACGTCTGGCAATGAGATATATACCACCTATAAGGATCGCAAGGGCTGATACTTCACCGATACTACCACTTACCGTACCCAAAAATGTATCAAGTACTGTTTGAGTAACCTCGCCACCTTCTTTTAAGGCACCTAAAACTGTAGCCGATGAAACAGCGTCAACTTGTGGCCAAGTTGTCATATGTTGTGCAAAAGATACTAATAAGAATACACGAGCACCTAATGCAGGGTTCATAAAGTTATAACCTAAACCGCCAAATAATTGTTTAATAACAATAATGGCAAAGAAGCTTCCGATAACAGGAACTGCGATTCCCATAAGATAGGGAAGTTTCGGTAAAAACGCGGGTAAATTTAATCCCAAGAGTAATCCTGTAACAGCTGCTGAATAATCATTAATGGTCGCTTTTCCTGTCGTAATCTTTTGGTACAGGAATTCAAAACCTACAGCGGATGCTGTCGTTAGTAATACTGTAAAAATAGCGGCAACTCCAAACACATAAAAACCAACAAGTGTTGCAGGAATTAACGCAATAATCACATCACGCATCAAGTGGGCCGATGTCTCATTGGACCGCACGTGAGGTGATGATGATACGATGTTTAAGTCTGACATGATGTACCTCCTCTATTTTCGACGCTCAGCCATAATGGTGCGTTTTGTCGTTCGAATGGCGTGCACTAAGTGACGTTTTGACGGACAGACAAATGAACATGATCCACATTCAATACAATTCATACCTTTGTATGTGTCAAAGCGATCATGTGCTTTATGGCGAGCAAACTTATCTAACTCTAAAGGCAGTAAATTCATTGGACAGGCTCCGACACATTTACCGCAACGGATACAGGCACTTTCTTCTCCTGTATGCATTTCATTGTCACTTAACAATAAAATAGCACCGGATGTTTTAATAATAGGTACATCCACACTAAATAGTGCAATACCCATCATCGGTCCACCTGAGATAATTTTCTTTGATTCATCAATCAAACCGCCTGCATGTTCAATGAGTTGACGATAGGATGTTCCGATACGCACTTTATAGTTTCCTGGATTTTTGACATTTTCACCAGATAATGTAACAATACGGCGCATCAACGGACGCCCTCTAAAAAAAGCACGATGAATCGCAACGACTGTATCAATATTCTGAACAATACAACCTGCATCTGCCGGCAATTTTCCAGCAGGTACTTCACGCTTTGTCACTGAATAAATCAATTGCTTTTCTGCACCTTGAGGATACTTTGTCGCTAACGTTGCAACACTCATGTTCTTGGCAAAGGGAAGATTTGAGGATGCTTTAAAGGCTTCAACCGCTTCTTCCATTGCCTTTATTGCATCCGGTTTATTATCTTCTATACCGATGACACCTTTTGCATCTGGATACATAGACAAGATAACGGAAAGACCAAGTACGACACGATCTGTTTCTTCCAACATGACACGATGGTCTGATGTAAGATATGGTTCACATTCAGCGCCATTAACAATAATATAATCAATCGTCTTGTCTTTTGGCGGATTTAACTTAATGAATGTAGGGAACCCTGCACCACCCATTCCGACAATACCGGCTTCACGCACCGTTGTAAGAATATCATCTTTACTCATTGTATATGGGTCTTTTGGTTTCATTTCAATTTCATTATACTGGCCATCATTGTCAATAATAATACCACTGACCATGGAGCCGTTTGGATGTAACACATCCGTGATTTTTTTTACTTTACCGGAAACCGTCGCATGTACAGGTGCACTAACAAAGCTCTCAGAATCTCCGATCTTCTGACCGACGAGTACTTCGTCACCTACTTTTACAAGCGGTTTACATGGTGCACCAATATGCTGTTGTAACATAATAGTTACGTCACCTTCCGGCATCACTACCTCAATCTCACGATTTTTAGTGAAATTTTTAGCATGTTTTGGGTGAATTCCTTTTTTAAATGTTAACTTCGACATTTTAGACCCCCTGTCTAAATTTTTGCGGTTTTGTCATATCTATAATAAACGATTTTATGGGCATTTACAAGGTATGTTAATTCACTCACAATATGACCAAACCGAGATAAAGGCCCACAGCGACGGCGTTTAGGTACATTGTATACAGTATTCACTTCTCTGTTTTTCATAAAAAAAAGATCTTTATCAGATCTTTTTTGTGAATTATTGTTAATTGTTTAACTGAACAATACTCGAACTAGCCAATTTTGACACCGGCTATATTCTCATTGATATAACTTTGTAGCCAAATCATTACTTGAGGAGTATGAAGAGGCACGTCATCTAGAATCTCACGTAAGGAATCTGTAGAAATTTCAAACACCTCTTCTTCCCATACATAACGAAAAATCATATTAATTGTTTCATCGGCAGTCATCAGCGTTGTCATCGTTAAACCGATATTCCCAAGAGGCGGTCGATCTATATGTGAACGAACCATCGTTGCTGTCACCGAAGTCCCTTCACCTTCTTGAGATTGTATGGTAAGGCTACCATCACACCAACGACAGGTGTCGTATAAAAACGGAATTCCTAGCCCTACCTTTCGTGTCGTCCGACTTGTTACAAAGGGGTTTTTGAGTTTACTCACCAATTCCGGTGACATTCCGATTCCGTCATCCGTTATAATAATGGTGAGTAAATCCTCTCTTTTAGATTCGATTAACGATACTTGAATATGTTTGGCTCGTCCACGTATACTATTATTTGTCACATCCAAAATATGATACGATAAATCCTTCATGTGATAGAGCTCCTTTATTATAGTTTAAAGCGTTTTACGCTATCGCTAAGTGAATCAATCAACTCTTTTACCCCTTGTATGTAGAGATCAATAGTACTTACTTCTTCCGCTTGACTTCTAGATATATTTGCAACATTATCTATGCGCGTAGAGGTTTCTTCTGCTATCTTAGCAACATCGTTCATTTGAGATGCCGCCGTAGAAGCTCTTTCATTGATGGCAAAGGATCGTGACGCTGTTTCCTTAATTTGAGTATCTATTTCATTCACACGAGAGGTCAATGTTTCATAGCTTGTCACACTTTGTGTTAATGCTAGTTCTTGATCGACAACCGTCTGTTTCGATACTTCAATTTGATTCACAGCATCTTTCACTGATATTTGTATCGTTTCAATGATATCATTGATTTCCGTTGTTGATGTTAAGGTTTGCTCCGCCAATTGACGAATTTCTTCGGCAACAACTGCAAATCCACGGCCATATTCTCCGGCTCTCGCCGCTTCAATGGATGCATTTAATGCAAGTAAATTGGTTTGATTGGATATCGCCTGAATCACATCAAGAACTCTTACAATATCTGCAGTAACTGTCGATAGTTCTGTAATAGCATCAGCAACCTTATCACTTGCGGAACGATTTTGTCGCATCGTATCTTTTTGGTTATTTAATGTCGTTTGACCTTCTTGAATAGCATGCAATGTCTGATTAGTTTGTTCAAGAGCTTTGGACATATAGTTGGAAATTTGATCTAAATCTTGAACAATCAATCCAATTTGCTCATTTGCCGAATCCGTTGCCTCTGCTTGCTTAATAATTTCACCACTCATATCCGAGATTGTATAATCCGTTTCTTCGGATTTTGTAATAACTGTAGAGGCAATTTTTTCAATTTCACTAAATGAAGAGGATAGTTTATCACTAAGTCCCATATTGTCCTTGGTCATACGATTCAGATTTTCAATCATAATATTAAAAGATTTGGCTAAGGCCCCGACTTCATCCTTGGAACGAATTTGCGAACGTATAGTCAAATCCCCTTCCTGTACTACTTTCAAATCATTTTCCAATATAACAATGGGCTTTGCTATACGTTTACCGACGATATACGCAATGACAATCGTTACAATCAGAAGAATACCTATAATAAAAAACGAAATCAAACTTATATCCGCTAAATGATCACTTATTATCGTTTTCCCTTCTTCAGTAAAGACTTCATGGTCGACAGCTTGAGTAAGTTCACTTTGGATATAGAAAACAAATGCTTGTGTAGTAACTATAGTTAATAGCACCATGCCAAGGGTTAAAAGAATAATTTTAGAACTAATTTTTTTCATAAACAATCTCCTTCCGCTGTATCATAAGCCTTGTGCCGCAAGTTTAGCACAAACATCATAAGAGGATAGAGAAGTCTTGTAAACAACGACTTCTTGTTCTATTGCCCGCTCTATCGTCTCATCATCAATATCAAATCCTTCTGTCACTATGATACACGCCATATTAATCAAAGAAGCCACAGCAATGATATTGACATGACCTTGAATCGTTACCCATACGTTATCTTCTTTAGCCTTACCCATAACAACACTCAATAAGTCACCGACATAAACGCCACTTAGCTTTCGCGTCAAATCACCCTTTGGCGTTACACAGGTTACCTCTAAAAGAGTTTCCAATTCGCTTACTTTCATAAATAAACCTCCTCCAATTATCCTTTTTTTCCCTTATTACGTATAGAGGGTGGCATTTTTGCAGCTATAGCAACCATATCCGTTGCCATCTGACGCACCTTTTCTCTTAACATAAAAATACAATCTTCAATGTTAGCATGTCCTGCAACGATGTCTTCTGCCAATGCATGGCAAGTCGGTGCACCACATGAGCCACAGTCAATTTGCGGTAACGTAACAAAAATAGACTCTATTTGTTCCATCTTCTCTAATGCTGATTCTAAATCATTATCTAATTTAAGCATCTGTTTATTTGTCAATGGATATTGCCAATCTAGTGACACATTTCGATTCATTAAATCTAGTTCGCGCGTTTTTCCCGATAGCTGAACTGCTTTTTTTACCTTATACATACGATTGGTTGCAACAAAGGAGTCTTCTACTGTTAACGGACCACCCAAGCACCCATTTGTGCATGCCAGACATTCCACAAAATCAACATCCAATTTACCATTCTCTAAGCGCTCAAAAATTTTGATAACATTTTCTATGCCGTCTACAGCAATATGATTATAAACTTTAGAAGCGGTGCCTTCACCACCCGTTGCCGCCCAGCCAATCCCCCAATCTGAGGCCATTTGGAGAATCTCAATCTCACTAGAGTCCAAAGATTTCAAAATCGGAACTAAAGCCAGATAAATCTCCTTCATGGATATAATTCCGTCAACATCCGATTGATCAATGGTCTGAGGATATCTTGAGTCTGTTACCTTCGCTGCACAAGGTGATATGAAGAAAATCCCAATATCCTCTGACGGTATTCCTTGATCAACGAAATACGATCTTGCTACTTTAGCCATTGCCTCTTTAGGCGATAAAATCGGCATCACATTGGGAATAAGTGAAGGAAAACGCATTTCCACTAATTTAACAATTGCGGGGCATGCTGATGAGATAACCGGAGAAGCAACCTTCCCTTGATCCATAACAAGACGTGAATAATCTGTGATCCATTCAGCCGCTTTAGCTACTTCAAAAACTTCATCAAAACCTAGCCGCTTCAATCCTGTAAGGATAACATTTGGATCTCGAATACGCTTAAACTGTGTATACAACGTAGGTGCCGGAATAGCAACCTTAAATTTGTAACGATTAATTTTATCCAAAGGATCTGTTGTTGCCATTTTCGCCTTATTCGTACAGACTCGAATACACATACCACAATCTATACATCGTTCTTCAATAATTTCTGCTTTTGAATTTCGAACTCGAATGGCTTCTGTCGGACAACGTTTAATACAATCTGTACAGCCAATACAGCGTTCCCTATCTAATGTAACCGAGTGTTGTACACTCATGTAAATCCCTCCCTAATTAATCATGGAGTAAAAAGGTTATATCAAGTGTTGTTCCATTGCCTATAACAGATTCAATAAACATCTCATCGCTATAGCGCTTAATATTTGGCAACCCCATACCTGCGCCAAACCCCATATTTCGAGCTTCATCAGACGCTGTTGAATACCCTGCCTTCATAGCCAAATTAATATCTTCAATACCGGGTCCGTCATCTTTAAGAACAAGATGAATCTTATCGGATGTAATTTCACCTTGTATATGCCCGCCGTTAGCATGGATTACCATATTAATTTCTGCTTCATACATAGCAATAGCAACTTTTCGAATTATTTCCGTAGGAATGCCTAATTGCTTTAAGACTTTCTTGAATCGTGATGATGCAATTCCTGCATTAATATATTCACCTGCTTCTACCTCATAGTTGAAAGTCATGATGCGCTAATTCCTCTCCTTCTAGTCCGTATTTGAACAATATACCTGATGCTGTATATAGGGAATATTGAGTCCCCATCAGAAAAATATTATTGTCGTTAGCCATTTCAATAATTTCATCAGACGGTTTTTTCCCGCGAACCAAGACAATGCCTCGTATATCCAGTAAACTTGCCGTACGAATCATTTGAGGATGAACCAGTCCAGTCATCAAAAGCACCGGATTTTGAACAAAGGCCAATACATCGCTCACCAAATCACAACTATAGCCATATTCAACCTCCCATTCCAGATGTTCTTCCCCACAATATATCTCTCCATCTAAGTAAGTCACTACTTGTCTCAACTTCATCTAATACCGTCCTCCCTAAAGTGCTTTAAAATCAAATCCACAACAATACACTAGTCCATAAGAAACATGATTGAAGAATAAGCTGTATTTGCAAGTAGTTCTTCTTCAATGAGCTCCTCGCGTTCTGTATAAAGTAATCGAACATTATGCCCCTTTAGAAATGAATGGCACCGATATGTCATATCCTTAATTTCAAAAGCCGCTCCTTCATCACATACAATGCCTCGTTCCTCATTATCCGATATATAATCCAATATGGCTTCCTGATAAGCATCATTATTATAGTGCGGCGAATAACAAAATTGCATAAATCCAAGGCCTTTCATCGGTGAACACATGATACTCCCTGATACTGTTTTTTGATCATGAATTCCAACTTTGAATAAAATATTGGAACCGGCACTTAATCCTATAATTAATTTATCCTCTTTCATGGCCTTTATAAGCCAGTTATCAAAATTATTGGATTCAATACAATTCATCAAGTGTCGGGTGTCTCCCGGTCCAATGTAGATAACATCAGATGACGCATACATTCCTTGAATAACATCTTCTGATTTGGGTTCTAGTTCTAAATCTAACAAGAGAACGTCTCCCTTTAATTCATTTTTGACATATTGAATAAATGACTCTTTGTAGCTTAAGTCATTATGTAATCCGGCTGCTATTAACATAATCCGAGGATTCGTCAGCCCATGGTCACAGATTACTTTCTTATCAATAGGCAGGGTATCTCCCAAACGGACATCGCCTCCGCCATAAGCAATAAAATGCATAGTTGTCTTCTCCTTTGGTGTAATGTACTAATGCTGTAAGGTGTTGATTGTGTATCTAGTTCTATAATAGCGTATTCAACTCCGTCTGTCACTATTAGATTAGATTTTATTTCGTTGTCCCTTTATATTGCACCTCTAATCTTCAACAAATTTTCAAGATACATCGTTCATGTTCTTGGCTCTACTCATCTTGTTCCAAATATCGTAATATAACACCTATGAACTTCTCAACATCAATCGGCTTAGTCAAATAATCACTGAACCCTAAGTTTAGAGCACGCTCAATATCTGACGGCATCGCATTAGCGCTCACTGCTATAACCGGTATCAACTTTGTCGCATCATTCCGCTTTAACTGACGAATGACTTCAAGTCCGCTCATTCCGGGGAGATTAATATCTAAGAGGATAAGATCCGGACGGTGGGCAATTGCCATATCAAGACACAGTTCTCCATTCGTTGCATTAAACATGGTTACACCATGAACACGGCGAAGGATTTGTTGCACTAACTTTAAATTAGCAGGATTGTCTTCCACATATAGAATTCTCTGATCGCCAATTTTTTTTGACGCTATCTCAGGACGAATTCTCTCATACTCCGGTTCCTCTATATGTACATAATCTGCTCGTTCCAAATCAATCCAAAAATGACTGCCCCTCCCTAATGTACTTTCCACATAAATATCACCATTCATAAGTACACTGAGTTGTTTAGCAACAGCCAATCCGATACCTGTGCCTTCAATGGTTTGGTCTGCTCGTGGAGAGCGATAAAATGGTTTGAAAACCTCAGCCATTTCATCAAGGGCTATACCATCACCATGATCTAAAACATGAAATTGCACACGTCCATCAATTTCTTGACAATAAAATTGAATATCCCCCTTTTTTTTGTTGTACTTAATTGCATTAGACAACAAATTAATCAAAATTTGTTTTAGTCGCGTTAAGTCAGCTTTCACGTATATTTGATTCGAGGAATACTCAGGCATTGCTATCTGGATATCAGCGTGTTTTGCAATGGGGTCAACTAAGGTATAAACTTCTTCCATGACATGTGCAATGTCAACCGGTTCTATAGAGACAATAATCTTGCCGGACTCTATTTTAGCCAAGTCCAACACTTCATCAATAAGACTTAACAAATGTTTCCCTGCCTTATAGATTTGTTTGACACTTAAGCTCTGATTTTGTGTTAACTGCTCTTCTGTATCCATTTCCAAAATTTGAGCAAAGCCCAAGATAGCATTTAACGGTGTGCGTAATTCATGACTCATATTCGATAAAAATACGGATTTGGCTTTATTTGCGTTCTCCGCTTCTGTTTTAGCTTGTCGTAAAGAGGATTCAATTTCTTTACGATCAGTAATATTTCTTGCGGAAATAACAGCTCGCCTTCGTATATCGCTTATCAATGAAATTTTTGCCAAATACCATTGGGTTTCTCCCGGCAAATTTATTCTAAATTCATAGGCCTGTGATTGTCCCGTTGCTATAACTTTATACACCCGTTCTAAATAATGCTCACGTGCGTCGTCATCAACATATTGGTTTAATATATCCGTATCAAAATTGTCCCTTGACCATGTTTTTACTATTTCTCCATTGTCATCCACTTCCATAATAATATCATCAATAGAATTGACCAACGCATTCAAATAGTCTTGGTTATCGCGAAGCGTGTCTTGTGTCATCAGCACTTTACGATGTGCTTCACCTAATTGATTGCCCATGTTTACGACATTTTGATATGTTGCATTAATTTCATTGATAGATATATCCTTGGACGGTTGATCATAATTTCCTTGACCAATAGATTCGACAGCATTATTAATCTCTTCTAGTGGATACGACAGCTTATCGCTCAGGCGATTTGACTGTTGCAACATAAAATAAACGAACCCTCCTAAAAATAGAACCAATATACCTAGAAGAATCCATCCGATGGTTTTTAGATGACTTTCCATTTGATTGACGCGTTCATATATTTTATCTGAATCAATAATTACAGCTAGTTTCCAACCTGTATTCTCTAAGGTATGCCAAGTAACCAAGCGTTCCCTATCCTTAAATATCGTTTCCAAATATCCGGAATCTTGATTTTCAAGATATAAACTAAGGGTATCAAAACTATCAATTTGAAAAATATTGAAATCCTCAGGCTTATAGGTATCCTCTAAAATAGCTTGCTCATAGTGATGATCAGTCAATTCATCCAAACCAAAATCATCTTCTCCAGCTTCCGGCAATGCAAGGATTGTACCATCACTACCGATGAGCATAGCATAACCCTCATAGGGGACTTCCATTTCAAGTACTTGACTGACAATCGTACTGACTGTAATATCCATCCCAACAACACCTTCTAAAAATTCATCTCTAAAAACCGGTGCAATGGAGGATATCATCCACCCATGTCCGGCGGGATCCAAGTAAACATCTGTCCATACGCTCTTTCTCTCTGGATTATATTCAGGTGTTGCTTCGTAGTAAAAATTATATACAGGTATCTCCATTCCGGCCACAAACTGATCTAGAACATCAAAATAGGGGTATATAACATTAAGAGAATCATAGGTATTTAAATAAATAGAGGCGACCAAAGGATTATTTTGTACGACACTTTTCATATAAGACTGGATGGTAAGCAATCGACTAACTTTTTCACGCTCTGCTTCTTCAACAGCTACTACTCCGCTGTAGAATACAGCAGCCCCATCTGAAGGTGCATTTTCTGTCGTATAATATACACCGTCATCGCTATAATCTAAACGATAGGATTCATCCACAGTATAGTCACGACTTAATGCCAGCCGAGTGAGGTCACTGTATATTTGTGTTGCTTGGGACAAATCATCCAGTTGGTGCTCCAGAATATGTGCATCACTTACAGTTAAGTTCGTAATATCCTCCACAACTTGTTGATTCGAATAATCCAACATCGTGTTTCGCGACCAAGAAAAGACGCTATAATATAGAATTACGATAAAGAACAGCATAATAACTAACGGTATCATTGCCGTTTTTAGAAAAGTCTTCCAAATCCATTGATGAAGACTTTGATTGGTCTCATTTTTTCCCATAGAAAACATCCTCATTTCCATATCAAAATTGAAGACCCTCTCATTTTCATTGCCTAGCTAAAGCATCATTATAGGTGTAATACAACTAATAGCATTTACTTTCATTGATTGAACCACTTCTAACCCCATTCGCTCTTTTGATGACCATTTCATCATAACTAAGTCACCGCTCCTACGATTAGCTACAAAAAAAACAGATTCCTCGTCATACGAAACAACGTACCTTGGCCAATGCCCCATAGAGGGTACCTCAGATAATAGTTCTAGGCATTCACCTTTTACCTCAAACAATGTAAGGGTATCTGGGCCTCGGTTAGCAACCAATAGACGCGTATTATCTTTGGTCAAATAAGCTTGACCAACTGCATTATTGTCTGACTTTGATGCATTACATTCAGAAACAACTCCCGTAATCTCGCCATAATTATCCAAGAAGTTTAACACTGAGACGGAACCCTTAAGTTCATTAGCCACATATATATAACGGTCATCCTTCGATAATATGGCTTGTCGCGGTCCAGTCCCCTTCGGAAATGAGAATTTTGAAAAAACATGCATCCGACCTTGCAGTAAATCATTCATACGAAATACACGCAAACAGTCCTGCCCCAAATCAACGGCAATAAGCCATTTCCCGGAATGACTAGATACAGCGCCATGAGCATGGGACCCTGTAGCATCTTTCGGAATATACGAATTAGTAAAGCGTTTGTTTAATTTGTCAAAAAGGTGAATATGGCCACTGCCATAGCAAGAGATTACCAAGAACGGCAAATCCTCTTCTGTATAAAGATGACATGCACCGCTACCAAGAGCCGTATGACTGGAGTGCAATGCTAATGTGTTGTCACTCTTATTATAAGTATGACAGGTTAATAAAACACGATCATCCAATTCATGAATGATATACAATAAATCTTTTTCCCATAACATAAATGATGGGTTTAGCCCATCTCTTATTCCCTCAATCACTACAGCCTGAAAATCCAAAGTATCCAGTGCCATAATATGAATATCCGCTTCATCAGGATAATCACTATAGCTACCTGTCAGAAAAATTGCTTTACCTTTCATCATCTCACCCTTCCTGAATCACAGGTTCTCAAGCCTGCTTTTATTATATCATAACTTGAACTATTATTAAAAGCGAATATAGCAGATTTCCAATCTTTCCTGCCACCAAAGAAACTTGCTCCGCAACGTGTGGCGATGCTACTTTTCTTGCGTACTTTCTCGTGATGGTTCAGATAGATAATCAAGCGCCAAGGAGGTAAATATTCGAACACCTTTCACAAGAATTTGTTCATCAAATAAGACTTTAGGATGATGTAAGGGATAACAGTAGCCATCCCTTCGATTTCCTGCACTTAACAACAAAATACTTCCCTCGCAACGCTCTGTTATGTATGCAAAATCTTCTGAAAATAAAATCTTTCCTTCAGGAAACACTTCCTCAATAGGAATAACACCTTGATTATCCATATAGGTACTTGCCATATGATATACATGTTCTACCGCTATCTCACTATTAATGATGGCCGGACATCCTTCTGTAATTCGCACGCGAGCTTTACCGTTAAAAACATCCGCCGTTTTTTCTGCAATGCTGCAAATACGTTCGTGCACTAAGGTGCGCACGGACTTCTCATAGGTACGGATGGTTCCCTTCATGACACAGCGATCAGGGATAATATTTCCCACAGTCCCGGCATGTATGGATCCGGTAGAAACAATCGCGGTCTGCGTCGGATGTACTTCTCTGGCATTAATATGTGTTAAGGCTAGTTGAATATGGGTTGCAATGGTTATCGGGTCCACTGTCGTATGGGGCATGGCTCCATGTCCGCCTTTCCCTTCAATCTCAATGTCAAACCAATCAGCAGCTAGCGTACTGGCACCACTTTTCGGCAAAATAAGGGTACCCGCCGGTAATTCTAAATCAGGAAACAGATGAATCATATAGGCCATATCAATAGGAGGCTCTGTTAAAATCCCATGATCAATCATATCCAACGCACCGATAATAATTTCCTCGGCAGGTTGAAACATAAAGACAATATGCCCTGTAATAGATCCTTGATATTTTTTGAGTATTTTGGCTGCGCCGAGTAACATAGCCGTATGAAAATCATGACCACATGCATGCATGTGGCCATTTTGAGATTGAAACGGTAATCCTGTTTCCTCTTCTATGGGAAGAGCGTCCATATCTCCACGTAATAATAATGTTTTACCCTTTTTTGCTCCATCCAAGTCCGCGCGAACTCCCATTTTACCGACGCGTACCGGTTCGTAACCATAGGTTTTAAGTGTTGATTCAACATAATTCACCGTATTTTCCAAGGACATTCCAATTTCAGGATGTTCATGTAAATAACGTCGGTGGGCAATAAGTTCCGGTTCTATTTCGTGTATATGTTCTAACAGTGTCATGGGACCACCTATCTTTCCAATTCTATCTATACTAATGTATCCTATCATTAGAATAACATAATTGGAGTGAAAATCAAAGACTAACGTCTCTTTCCAAGCTCAGCAAAAATATCTTCCCAATTCGCTCCTTTTTCAACAAGCAATACTGTCAAATGATACATCAGATCACTCATTTCATAGATAATTTCTTCAATTCCCTCATTCTTAGCCCCAATTATAACTTCCGCCGTTTCCTCTCCGACTTTTTTCAAGATTTTATCAATCCCTTTATCGAAGAGATAGTTCGTATAAGATCCTTCTTGAGGATTTACCTTTCTATCCATAACCACTTTATATACCTCTTGTAAAATATGATCGGTTACAGCCTGTTTTTCCTCTGTTAAGTCATCCCCTGTAAGAATGGAACGATAAAAGCAACTAAATGCTCCTGTATGACACGCTGCTCCGACTTGATCCACCTTAACAACCAACGTATCATTATCGCAATCTACCAAAATAGAGCGTACCTTTTGAAAATGTCCGCTTGTTTCGCCTTTAAGCCATAATTGCTGACGGGATCGACTATAGTAATGTACCTTTTTTGTCTCGATCGTTTTGTTATATGCCTCTTCGTTCATGTACGCAACCATCAATACCTCATTGGTTAGATAGTCTTGAGTCACCACCGGTATTAACCCTTGTTCATTCTTTTTGAATGCTGCAAACTCCATCGTATACCTCCTTATTTAATCCTATTTATTGTCCTTTTATTGTAATCGTACCGGAACCTCTTTCTCGTTCAAATAATTCTTCAAGTCAGAAATAGCTATTTCATTGTAATGAAATAATGATGCGGCTAGCGCTGCATCCGCCTTCCCTTCTGTAAGAACATCATAAAAATCATCCATTGTTCCGGCCCCACCACTTGCAATAACCGGTATGGAAAGGGATTCACTAATCTTACGTGTTAACGCCATATCGTATCCTGATTTTGTACCATCTTTATCCATACTTGTTAAAAGAATCTCTCCAGCACCTAATCGTTGGGCTTCTTTTGCCCATTCAACAGCATCAATTGTCTTATTATGTCGTCCACCGTGGGAATAGACATCCCAACTTTTCCGCTCACTATTATACTTGGCATCAATAGCAACAACAACACATTGCGAACCAAATCGTCTTGCCCCTTGGGTAATCAAATCCGGATTGGCAATGGCCGCAGAATTGATCGATACTTTATCGGCTCCTGCTCGCAAGCAGGCTGTGAAATCATCAATCGTGCGAATACCACCACCGACTGTAAGGGGAATAAAAATTTGAGATGCTGTTTTTCGCACAATATCAATAATCGTTCCTCTATTTTCATGAGAGGCTGTAATATCCAGAAATACGAGCTCATCTGCCATACTTTTATTATAAGCCTTGGCTACTTCTACCGGATCGCCGGCATCTACTAAATTCACGAATTGAACGCCTTTCACAACACGTCCTTTATTAACATCCAAACATGGAATGATACGTTTTGATAGCATTAGTCCACCATCCTTTCCTGGACATATCGAATATAATTTCCAAGAATTTGAAGTCCTACATCCCCACTTTTTTCGGGATGAAATTGAAGTCCGTATACTGTTTTAGAAAAGGCAGCCACTTGAATCTCCTTGCCGTAAACGGTTGTCGCCGAAACATATTTAGGATCCGTCTCCAAATAATAAGAATGCACGAAATAAACATGCGCATTGTCTTCGAGGCCGGTAAACAATGGGTCCCTTTGCTTAATAGATAAGCTGTTCCAACCCATGTGAGGTACTTTTAGCGGCACCTCAAGTTTTACAATCTTCCCCGGAATAAGCCCAAGTCCTTCATGTTCTCCAAATTCCGAAGAAGAATCAAAAAGAAGCTGCATACCAAGACAAATTCCAAGAAGGGGTTTGTTTAAATTCACATAGTCCTGTAACATACGATCTATCCCCTTATCTCGAAGCCTTTGAATAGCATCCTCAAAAGCGCCTACACCGGGTAGAATAAGACCGTCAGCCTTTTGTAAGACCTCAGTATCCGAGCTGATAAAGGACTCGGCTCCGAGATAATCAAGGGCATTTTTAACACTATGTAAATTCCCCATTCCATAATCAATGATACCAATCATCCCATACCTCCTTAATCAAACATACCTTTGGTTGAATGCACACCTTGAATACGTTTGTCTATCGTTTTAGCTTCATCCAACGCTTTTCCGAATGCTTTGAACATGGCTTCTGCAATATGATGATTATTCTTACCATACTGGTAGACAATATGACAATTCATTTTCATTCGAGCCGTCAACGTTTTGAAAAATTCTTCAACCAATTCTGAAGCCATCTTTCCTAAAAATTCATTTGTGAATACAGCATTATATGCAAAAATCGGACGCCCGGAAAGATCAATCGCACAGGTCACTAATGTTTCATCCATCGGAACTGTTGCTGAACCGTAGCGCTTGATTTGTAACTTTTGTCCCAAGGCTTGGTCGATGGCATCACCTAGAACAATAGCAACATCTTCAACAGTGTGATGCGCGTCAATATATAAATCGCCCACTGCTTTAACATCCAAATCAATAAAAGAATATTTGGCCAAGTGCGTCAACATATGATCAAAAAAACCGATGCCTGTATCGATGGAACTATGTCCACTACCATCTAAATTCACTTTGACGGAGATGTCCGTCTCTTTTGAAACACGATGCAAATCACACTGTCTTAAGTCACTCATGCCCTCACCCTTTCTCCTGTAATAGTCGAATCAATCGATTGTTTTCATCCGGACTGCCAATAGTTAAGCGAATACAGTCTTTTAATCGTCCTTTTGGTGGATAATCTCGTATAAGAATGTGTTCTTGTTCTAATAGGTTTAATATGGCTCTATGACGACACCGTATTAATAGGAAATTTGCTGCCGAGGGGTATACCTTTTCAACCCATTCGAAGTCATTTAACACATTGGCTACACGCTCCCGTTCCTTTATAAGTACAGCAACTTGTTCTGTATAATAGTCAATCTCCTTAAGAACAGCTATTGCTGCCTTTTGGCTATAGGAGGAAAGATTATAAGGCGATTTAACCCTGTTGATGTCTTCAATAATGTCCTCTTGACCGATAGCATAACCACATCGCAAGCCTGCCAATCCAAAGGATTTACTAAAGGTTCTTAATACAATAAGTTGTGGGTAACGCATAATAGCGTCAATTACTGTTTCTTCTAAAAACTCAGCATAAGCCTCATCCACAATAACCGGAAAATCCGCATGATCTAGAATACGATAGATATCCTCGTTAGGTAATACACTACCTGTGGGGTTGTTCGGTGTACACAAAAACAATACATCAATTGGCTCTTCCTCAATTCTTGCCAACAACCCATCAATATCATAACTAAAATCATCTCGTAATTCAAAAGTCTTTGGTACGGCATGATTAATGACTGCTGTTAATCCATACATAGAAAAGGATGGATTGGGATAAAGCACCGTTCCCCCCGGGTTAACAAAAGCCTTCATGATAAAATCAATTATTTGATCCGAACCGACACCACAGGTTACCTCTTCCGGACGAATATCAAAACGATTAGCAATTGCTTTTCTTAGTTCCATCATATCGCTATCGGGATATCGCGTCAACGCATCTTTTTCATCGGCAAAGACCTTCAGCGCTGCTTGCACTTTTGGTGGATGAGGAAAAGGGTTCTCATTCGCATCTAATTTAATTTCATAGGGTTTTGCAGGTGCATGATAGGGTTCATACGTCTGCAAATCAGAACGTAGATATTTACTCATAATCAAACCTCACTTTTATAGAATTTGCATGTGCTGTCAATCCTTCACTGGTAGCAAAATTTATAATATCCTCTTCAAGCGATGCTAAAGCCGGTTCATTAAAATAAATAATACTACTTTTCTTGATAAAGTCATCTACAGATAATGGTGAGAAAAATTTAGCCGTTCCATTCGTCGGAAGCACATGGTTTGGTCCTGCCATATAGTCGCCTAAAGGTTCCGGCGAATAATTGCCTAAAAATAACGCCCCTGCATGTCGAATTCGATTCGCCACCATTACAGGTTCTTTCATACATATCTCTAAATGTTCCGGGGCAATAGCATCGGAGATTTTAATAGCTTCCTCTAAGGACTCTACCAAAAATATAGCACCGTAATTTTCCAAGGAAGCCTTCATAATATCATAACGGCTTAAGGTCTTGGCCATATCGTAGATACCATCCCTAACTTCTGTCGCTATCGCTTCATCTGTTGTAACCAGTACACAGGATGCTAAGGCATCATGTTCTGCTTGGGACAACAAATCAGCCATTATATATGTTGCTTTTGCACTCTCATCAGCAAGGACAAGCACTTCGCTTGGTCCGGCTATAGAATCAATAGCCACTTGACCGTACACTTGCTTTTTTGCTAAGGCCACGTAGATATTTCCCGGCCCCACAATCTTATGTACCTTACGAATCGTTTCCGTTCCGTAGGCAAGAGCCGCAATAGCTTGTGCTCCACCACATTTATAGATTTCACGAACACCACATATATCAGCAGCAACAAGCGTTGCAGGATGAATAGCGCCATTCTTTTGCATAGGCGTTGTCATGACAATCTCATCAACCCCTGCCACAAGGGCCGGTATGATGTTCATCAACACACTAGATGGGTAGACAGCCGTACCTCCCGGGACGTAGACACCAACACGTTCCAAGGGTGTAATCTTCTGGCCCAACATAGCACCGAAAGCATCTGTATCAAACCAAGAATACTGTTTCTGCTTCTCATGATATGCACGAATACGTGTATAGGCTTTCTTAAGAACAGTTACCAAGCCATCATCAATTAGTGAATAGGCCTTGTCAATTTCTTCCTGACTCACTTGCAGACTTACGGCATCTAATTGATATCCATCAAATTGTTTCGTATAGTCAATAAGGGCTTCATTTTGCCGTTCTTTAACATTCTTTAATATGTCTGCCACTGTTTGCTCATATGAGGCATAGGATGTCTGTTCGCGTTGTTTTAAAAAGTCATCAATCGACCATGTTGTCTTCTCTCTCAAATCGTAATATTGCATATGAGCCTCCTATCCTTTACGTAATCCATTAATTATCTGATTGATACGTTCGCTTTCCATTTTCATGCTCACCCGATTGACAACCATGCGAGCGCTTAAGGGACAAATTGTCTCTAGTACAACAAGGCCGTTTTCCTTCAGTGTCGTACCCGTTTCAACAATGTCCACAATGACTTCTGATAAGCCAACTAATGGTGCTAACTCTATAGAACCGTTTAACTTAATGATTTCCACCTTTTGGTTTTTCGTGCCATGAAAATAATCTTTGGCAATATTCGGATATTTGGTAGCCACTCTGAGAGAATTATTGTACCGCAATTGATTGGCCATATCCGCAGGACCTGCAACAACCATATCACAACGACCAAACCCTAAATCTAATACTTCATAGAGATTTTTACCTTCTTCTAACAAAGTATCCTTACCGACAACGCCGATATCTGCCGCACCATATTCTACATATGTCGGTACATCACTGGCTTTTGCAAGGAAGAATTTCAATCCTAATTCCTCATTAACAAATATGAGTTTACGTGTATCTTCATACATTTCTTCACATGTGATTCCAACGGCTTCCAACTGTTTAAGCGCCTTTTTGGCGAGGCGTCCTTTCGCAAGTGCAAATGTCAAATAGCGCATTAGTTGTCTCCCTTCATTAAGTCATCCATTGTAATGTATTGTTTATCACCTGTAGCGAGATGAATAAGTTCCACATCTTGAGTATTCTTCAAATAAACAAGTCCACCTATGTTTTTTTCTCTACCATATGCAATAGCAGTCTCCACGTCTAACTCGCCCAATCCAAGCTCAACCGTCATACCATCTATACGCATCGTCTGTGCTAATTGTATAGCTAATGATAGGCACTCCGGTTCATAGATAATCAAGGTATCAATGGATGGCACATCCAGTTCAATCTTCTGTCTGTTAATGGCATTTAACAAATCATCCACCTTAATAGCAAATCCGACTGCGGGAGCATCATAGGTATAGGTACCTAACAATGCGTCGTAACGACCTCCATCAAGAACACTATCTCCTGTTCCGTAAGTATAGCCTTTAAACACAACCCCTGTATAATATTGTATCTGGGTAACCATCCCCAAATCAAAAGAAATGTATTCTGCCACGCCGTAATCTTGCAACAGGTCATATACATCTCGAAGACGTTGAATCGCTTCTTGGGCTTCTTCACTGCTGGTCATTGCCGCAGCTTGGTCCAATATATCCTCTTGTCCGAAAAGAGTAGGCATTTGAACTAGGGCCTTCCCCTGTTCATGATTTAATCCTATATCACGAATAAGTTCTTCCAAACCTACATTGTTCTTCTCGTCAATTAACAATCGTGCCTCTTCCATACGTTCTTGATCAAGTCCTATCTCCTTAGCCAATCCTCTAAAATAACCGGCATGACCGATATCAAACATAAATTCCGTCAAACCTGATGCTTGTAGAGCGTGAACGGCTAGAGCAATAGCTTCAGCATCTGCTTGTGCCGAAGCAATGCCTATACATTCCACACCGGCCTGAGTGTATTCACGAAGCTTACCTTGATAATTCTCATTATTATAGAAGACATTGCCTATATAACTGAAGCGTTTTGGTAGAGACTCCTTCGGGTAGAATGTCGCTATATAGCGAGCAACTGAGGGCGTAACATCCGGTCTTAACGCTAAAATTTCACCTTCACGGTTAAAAAATTTATAAAGATTTTTACCTTCCAAAGTTCCTCGTTCATCATCATATACATCATAGTATTCAAAAGTCGGTGTTTCCACTTGCTCATAGCCATAGCCCCTAAAAAGACGACGTATACGGTTTTCTATGAGGTTTTTCTTGCCGGTATCATAGGGATGCAAATCCCTGAGCCCTTCCATTGTGTGTAACGTTTGTCGTTTCATTGATTCACTCCCATTCGCGATTGTTGTTTTAACACGGTAAAGTGCTAATTCGATAATACGATAAATTATGTGTTACATTATAACGTGAACACCATCCTCTGTCAACCGGATTTTTCAATCTTAACGTGTTGAAGTTTCCGGATTTGATTCTTGGATGTAGCTATCCAAGGCTTCTAAATAATGAACAAGATACCCCTGCTTATTATACACTTTATAGTAACTGTCGAATTTTGATAAAGGAATAGATTTCGGACCACCATTGTCTTGAATAGAAAATGCCTCTTCTATCGCTTCATAAGGGACTAAATACATCTGATCTTGTTGTTTCATATGAATAATATAAAACGAAAAGCCGCCTTGTTCCTTAAAATCTCTCATAAAGTCCATCTGATGATGATGGATATTTTTCAAAGGGAAACGGGTTAGATTGCATTCTTTTGCATCAAAACAAATGCTATAGCCTTGTACGACCCCGATATAATCAACAGTAGAACGCTCTTCAAAATAGGCTTTCTTGATATTTCCGCGGGCCGGATCCAGTTCTACCGGTTTAATCGGTGTCGGAATTTTTTGCACTAAGGCTAATCCATGCTCTCTATACTTCGTATGCGTCATATTAATATACTCTTCTAGGGCACTACCTCTAAGTCCACGTGATTGAAAATAGCCCATCTCTATTCCTCTTTTCTATCTATTATATGATTTCTGTTCCAACGGGCATTTCTTACAAACCGTTTTTTACCTATCCACCCTGCTGACGACCCATTATAAACCGTTTTGAATTCCCGATTGCTCAACGAATCAAAAGCATCTGATTCATACCACTCAAGTATAATCGCTTCATGCTCATAGGCCTCTAATTTCATTCCGTTTAATGGACAAACGCGTTGACAGGTATCACATCCATAGACATATCCGTCCAATGTTAGCCCGTCTGGCAATGTCTCCTCCCATTCTTTTGACTGAGTGAGATAAGAAACACAACGAGATGACGTCAATAAACCTTGGTCATTGATTGCTTTATTGGGACATGCTGCTGCACATCGTCCGCACCGAGCGCAAAAAGGATGGTATAAAGCTTCATAATCCTCCTTGGTCTTTAAGGGTATACCATCCATACCGATATCTAATGTCGTTAATATGTATCCAATATAAAAACGCGTCCCAAACTTGGGATGTAATAATAAGCTACTACGCCCGATTTTCACTAAACCGGTACGTAACATGACACTTTTGTCATTTAAGGGGCCCATATCGCAATAAGCTATACTTTCTTCATCATACATTTCTTTGATGTAGGCAATAACTTTACGACATTGTTTTTCTACAAGATGATGATAATCTTCAAAAATAGATGCTTTAGCAACGCGAACACCTTCCTTTTTAGTCATCACATCTGGTGTTTGGAAATCCATAGCATAAGGAAGTGCTATGGCAATCATAGACTTTACTCCGGGTAAATGTCTATCCGGTACATAATGGTCTTCAGACATTCCTGATGCATCCACATCAAATCCTGTACGATATTGATTCCCACGATTCGATGCAAAAATAGCATAGCCTTCAAAGGGTTCTCCGCTACAGAATCCTATATCAGCTATGCCTATTGATTGGGCAAAACCACGAAGGTCTTGTCCAATTACTGACTCCTCCATATGTTCACCTCTTTTACCTTGTAGCATTAGTGTTGTAGCTGTTTAATTATAAAATCAAAGGGCGCTACAAAAGCCTTTTGATTCAAATACATTAGGGGTTCTTCCAATCCGGATAATTCATAATGATAACTATGCAGAAGTTGATGTTCTATCTGATAGTTCCTTTTAAAAAAAACATTAACCTCTTGATTCCCATATTTATAATCTCCAATAATCGGATGCCCTATACTTGCCATATGGTGTCGAATTTGGTGGGTCTTTCCCGTCATCAATAAAACGGATACAACCGTTACATCAATGGCCTCCATATAGTCTACAGGCGTTATATCCGTAACAATACGAACACCTTTATTTCGATCTGTTGTCATATGGACTTGATTGGATGTGCTCTCTTTATATTGGTAATCATCTAACTGTATCGATTCAGAAATACATCCTTTGACAACAGCTCTGTATTCTTTTCGTACATGATGGTTAGCGATTGCTTCATTTATCATACGAAGAGCTCGTGTGTTTTTCCCTATAATAGTGACACCTGTTGTATTACGATCCAAACGATTACAGACACCGACGCTATCGCCCTCAGCTCTCGATTGTTCTTGCCGCATCACATACGTCGTTGCCGCATCCACCAAATTTCTATCCTTGCCGTTCGGTTGACTTAGTATATTCGTCGGTTTATTATAGACAATAATATGTTGATCTTCATAGAGAATTCTCTTCTCTTCTAATGTATAGGTCCTATCCTTCGATCCGTTCACCTCGTCGTTACTAAACTTTGCATACGTCTCATCCGAGAGATAAAAAACCAGACAGTCACCCTCAGCCAGACGTTCATCTCCCTGTATCTTTTTCTTATTAAGCACAATATTTTTTTTGCGGAACATTTTATAAAAAAAAGATTTTGACGCCTTAGGTAATAATTTCATACATAGTTTATCGACCCGTTGTCCTGACAGGGTGGCTGTAATTTTGATTTCTTTCATAGTCTATTTCTTCCATTCCTTAGCGATTAGCATACTTTAACAACAACTCCTGTACCGACTGATCATGGTTCATCTGTGGCCGTATATCCTTGACAAAAGGCTCCCATGACGTATAAATCTCGACTGACGGAACCTTTAGGAGTTTTGGTAATTGTTCCGTTAAAAATGACGCGTTTTTTTTATCTGCTAGATATACTTTCATATGAGTACTTTCATTGCTCATAACAGGAATATATACGGACTTTCCCTCAATAATTAGTAGTAAATCGTAGAACAATCCATTTTCTAACGGATACAAGTCGTGTAATTGCTCAAATCGTTCTTTCGTCAAACTCTTATATGGCAACAACAAAAACCATCGTACCATATAAAGGGCTGTCGGCAATATACATAAGACTGCCAATGTTAGAAACATCCGCTCAAAATAACTTTGACCAACACCGATGATATAGAACACAAAACTTGCCAACAACCACATAAAGGTATATGTCAATTGATGACGTTTCATCTGCAACATATGCCCATACTCACCTACCAAATGTTTAGCTTTTACCTGTGTGTCCAAACCCTCCATCTCCTCGCTCACTTATATCTAAACTTTTTGTTTCTGTGAAAACACCTTGTACAACGGGAGTAAAAATCATCTGAGCAATACGTTCACCATGTTCAAAAGTAAAAGCACTTTGACCGTGATTAATCATAATAACCTTAATCTCGCCACGATAATCTGCATCAATCGTTCCCGGTGTGTTCACCATAGAAATACCATGTCTAAATGCTAATCCACTTCTAGGCCGAATTTGCGCTTCATAACCATCCGGTATGGCTATCTTAATTCCTGTAGGAACCAATCGAATTTCTCCAGGTTGTAATGTCACTGCCTCATGCGTACACGCATACAAATCCATACCGGCTGACTGTTCTGTTTGATATGCAGGTAAGGGAAGCCCTTTCCCTTCCTCCGTTCTTTCTAAGTATACTTGAATTTTCTCCATTTTTCTATAGTCCTTTCTCTCATTTACTGTCTATTCTTACGTAATATCCGTTTATAATCGCTCTATAATCGAATCATCCGGACAAGCCAATACAATAGATGCCGGTTTTGTAAAGGTTGATTGAATCAATCGCTCAATATCATCCATGGTCACTGCATCCATAAGACGAATCATATCATCCATTTCTCGAATATGACCTAATAACAATTCCCCTTTTGCATAATGTGTCATTCGTGTACCCATATTTTCCATTCCGATAATAAGATTACTCTTGATTTGCTCTTTAACATCCGTCAATTCTCTTTCCATCATTCCTTGACGGACAAATCGCTCAACTTCCTCATTGATTCCGGTAATAGCGGCTTCAACCTGACGTACACTTGTTGCTGCATATATGTTAAGCAACCCCGTCTGGTCAAAGGTTTCCATATAACTGAATATAGAATAGGCCAATCCAAGTTCCTCACGCACATGCTGGAAAAGACGGCTATTCATACTTCCTCCAAGGACTGTATTAATGGCATTCATTGCATAAGTATCCTCATGATGATAATCCACCGTTGGAAAAGAAATTAATACATGGCCTTGTTCAACATCTTTATGAAACTGTCGCTTGCCGGGTTTATAGATAGGGCGCGATAGGCGACTAACAGGTTCTCCCTTTTTAATCTCACAAAAAACGTCATTGAGTAAATGAAGGGTCTTCTCTTCATGAATCTTACCGACAACAGATATTACAATACGTTCACCGACATAATTCTCCGACAAGTAGTGTTGAAGGGCGCTTTGTTCCATATTCCTTATATTTTCTTGAGTTCCGATGATATTATATCCCAAAGCATGTTCCGGCCAAATGAGTGTATGAATTTCATCCATAACAACTTCTTCCGGATTATCTTCATACATATGATATTCTTCTAATATAATACCCTTCTCTTTATCAATATCGTCTTTATTCAAATTTGAATGGGATAACATATCCGCAAACATACGAATAACCTCTTCCAAATAGGAATCCAAAACATGCGCATAAAAGCATACATATTCTTTGGATGTATACGCATTAATCTGTCCACCGATACGACTCATAAAATCAGCCAAATCTCTCGCACTTCGAGAAGGCGTCCCCTTGAAGAACATATGTTCAAGAAAATGGGAGATTCCATTATTCATAATCGATTCATCAATGGAACCATTTTTAATATAGATACCGATGGATACAGATCGTACAAAGGGTACTTCTTCTGTTATAACGCGTATTCCATTGGATAATGTAGCGTGTTTAATCAAATTTATAGCCTCCTTAGGCACATATGAATGAGGGAAAACACAACCATGTCATGTTTTCCCTTAAATGTTGTTCTTCTATTAAAACGTTCTCGTTAACGGTCTATTAATCTTGAAGCAAGTCCTTGCGAGATAAGTTAATACGACCTTGACTATCAATTTCCATAACCTTAACAGCTATTTCATCACCAACAGACACAATGTCTTCAACTTTATTGACGCGTTCTTTAGCTAGCTTACTAATATGAACTAAACCGTCTTTACCAGGCGCCAATTCAACGAATGCTCCGAAGTTTGTAATACGTACAACTTTACCGTTATAGATTGCTCCGACTTCCACATCTCTACCAATAGTTTTGATCGTATCGAGAGCTTTTTGAACCATATCATCATCATCACCACAGATGAATACGCGTCCGTCATCTTCAATATCAATCTTAACACCTGTTTCATCGATAATACGATTGATTGTCTTTCCTCTAGGTCCGACAACATCACCGATTTTTTCAGGATCGATTGTTGTTTGAATAATCTTAGGTGCGTATTTGGATAGTGTTTCCCGTGGTTTATCAATACACACATTCATCACATCATCAAGAATATACATACGTGCTTGACGTGTTTGATAGATTGCTTGACGGACCACCTCATTGGTAATACCATGAAGTTTCATATCCAATTGAATAGCCGTGATACCGTCTTTAGTACCGGCCACTTTAAAGTCCATATCGCCAAAGAAATCTTCAAGGCCTTGAATATCTGTTAACAATACAAAATCATCATCTGTTTCGCCGGTAACTAATCCACAGGAGATACCTGCTACCGGTTTCTTAATCGGAACACCTGCAGCCATCAAGGAAAGAGAACTTGCACAGATACTTCCTTGTGACGTTGAACCATTAGAACTTAATACTTCAGATACTGTTCGAATAGCATATGGGAATTCATCTTCTGAAGGAAGAACAGGTACAAGCGCTTTTTCTGCCAAAGCACCATGGCCAATTTCACGACGGCCCGGACCTCTTGAAGGTCGAGTTTCACCTACAGAGTATGACGGGAAATTATAGTGATGCATATAACGTTTTCCTGTAACTGCATCATCCAAACCATCAATACGTTGTGTTTCGCCAAGTGCGCCTAATGTCGTAACGTTAAGAACTTGCGTTTCACCACGTGTGAATAATCCACTACCATGTGTTCTAGGAAGAATATCAACCTCAGCACTTAATCGGCGAATTTCGTCCATGCCACGGCCATCAGGACGCTTATGATCCACAAGAATCATTTTACGTACTGTTTTCTTTTGATATTGATATAGTGCTTCATCAATAAGGTCAATCCAGTCTTCGTTTTCTTCAAAAGCTTCTTCTAGCTTTTCTTTATATGCACTGATTTTCTCATCACGAATGGATTTATCCGGTGCAAAAACCGCTTCTTCCATCTCAGTTTCAGGAATCAATGCTTTCATCGCTTCATTCAAATCAGCAGGAATACCTACTTCTTCGTATTGTTGCTTTGGTTTTCCTTCTTTTTCCACGATAGAATTAATAAAAGCAACCACTTCTTTATTCAAATCATGAGCTTTAAAAATACCTTCAATCATTGTATCTTCTGGAATTTCTTTACCTTCAGCTTCAATCATCGTAATTTTTTCTGAAGTCGATACAACAGTCACATTCATTTCTGTCTTTTCACGTTGCTCTGCATTTGGATTAAAAATAAATTCTCCGTCAATTAAGCCGACAATTGTCGCCCCTGTTGGACCTTGGAACGGAATATCGGATATCGATAATGCAATGGATGAACCAATCATTGCAACTAATTCCGGTTGATTGTCTTGATCCACACATAATACAGTGTTAACCACACCACAATCATTACGGTAATCTTTAGGGAATAATGGACGAATCGGACGGTCAATAACACGAGAGGTTAAGATGGCATTCTCACTTGGTCGTCCTTCTCTCTTAATAAATCCTCCCGGAATTTTACCTACAGCGTATAGTTTTTCTTCATAATCCACACTTAGCGGAAAAAAATCGATGCCCGGACGGGGACGATCAGATGCGGTTGCCGTTGACAAAACAACGGTCTCTCCATATGTTACAATACATGCTCCGTTTGCTAAACCTGCTACCTTACCAATCTCAACACTGAGTGTACGACCGGCAAGTTCTGTTGAATATACTCTTGACATATATGTCTCCTTTCATAAACGCCTCGAGTCCTTAGTCCTTAGTGTCTATTCTCCACATCTTTCTTTGGAGAACAAAAACTAACGACTAATTTAAAAACCCGTAGGCGATGTTAATTCTATTATACAAGAAATTATCCGATTTGTAATATTTTTCTCAAAAAAAGACAAACTATATAATTACGGATAAAAGAATAGAGCGGATATACACCGCTCTATTGAGTTTACATTATTTACGAAGACCAAGTCTTTTAATTAATGTACGGTAAGCTTCAACATCTGTTTCTTGAAGGTAACGTAATAAGTTACGACGATGACCTACCATTTTCAAAAGACCACGTCTTGAATGGTGATCCTTTTTATGCATTTTTAAGTGACCGTTCAATTCATTGATACGTGTTGTCAAAAGAGCGATTTGCACTTCCGGTGAACCTGTATCTGTTGCTGTACGGCCGTATTCTTTGATAATAGATTGTTTTGTTTCTTTGTTCATAATAATGAACCTCCTTATAATATAAAATCGCCAATTGCCAAGAAAACGGGCGGAGTGACCATAATCCTCGCAGTGGCTAACTTCCAATAACAGATGATATCATAAGTCCTTAGGAATGTAAAGGACTATTTCTTTTTGTTCTTATCCTTCTTTTGTTTGCTATCCTTCTTATCAGCTTTCTCATCCTTTGCTTTGTTCAATGGGCATTTTTTGCAGTACTTTCCTTTTTTCTTCCATTTGCCACAACAAGATGCCATGAGATCACCCTTTCAATAACACTTAATCAATTTGATAATAGACGCGAAGCTTTCGTTCATCCTCTTTCATCTGGTCAATAAGTTGATCCAGCGATTCGAACTGTTCTTCACCACGTAGGAATTTATGGAATTTAACAACAAGTGTCTCCCCATAAATATCCGCATCAAAATCGACAATATTGGTTTCAATAATAATTTCTTTGTCCTCTTCTTCAATGGTTGGTTTGGTTCCAATATAGGTTAATCCATAGTACGTTACACCACCCAATTCAACTTCTGTAGCATATATGCCATTGTTGGGTAACTGCTTATGGTCATCGGGTTTAATATTGGCTGTCGGATAACCGATTTTACGTCCTAGTTTAGCACCTTCAATAACAACCCCACTTAAGAAATAGGGACGTCCCATTAAATTTTCCGCCAAAGTCATCTGCGCATCACCAATAGCCTCACGAATCCAAGTACTACTTATGACACGACCATTTTCTTCCAATTTAGGCATAGGAAAAAATGCATAGTCATACTCTTTCGAATAGGTTTGTAGCATTTCAATATTTCCTTTTCGCCCTTTACCAAATCCATAGTCTTCACCGACGACCACTGCTTTAGCGCCTAATTTATCATGTAAAATATCACGAATAAAATCTTCCGCCTCTATACTAGCCGTTTCACGCGTAAAAGGGAACTGAACATAATAGTCCATACCTTCCTCTTTCGCCACACGTTGCTTCTCTGAATCTGTACAAATAAGTGGTACAGGGTTGGGAGCTAACACATGCGTCGGATGGGGATAGAATGTAAAAAATACTGTTTTCAGCCCATGTTCTGCTGCATATTCTTTGGCTTTATCAAGTAACGTCAAATGACCACGATGTATTCCGTCAAAGTTTCCTAGAACAACCGCTGTATTTGATAATTTCAACTGATTTAAATCACTAATTACTTCCATTGCACACCTCTCTAGTAGAACATCTTTTCGACTTTTAAATAGGTGTTCTCTTCTTTTGTCTTAACATTATAGATGCCTATAAATTGCTCTTTCGAATCATAAACTCGAAAACTATCATTATCCTGTAATGTTTTCGGAATAAGTTCATAGGGCAACTTATTCCCATTATGGACATAGCCATCGTAATCTGATGATACTACAAGTTTTGGATAATCGTCAAATATTTTTTCTATAGGAATCAACGCTGCCTCGATATCGCCATGCTCTAACTCCGATAAATTCCATGCATTCTCATGGCTAAAGGGACCGACTTCTAAGCGACACAAGGCTGTCATAGTGGCCATTGTTCCCAACTTCCTACCCAAATCATCAATAAGCGTCCGTATATACGTCCCTTTAGAACAGGTTACTGTAAAGGAAAACGTCACATCATCAACTTGCTCAATGTCGTCAATACGATAAATAGTAACCAAACGTGGTTCACGTTCGACTTCTATACCTTGGCGCGCAAGCTCATAAAGTTTCTTTCCGTTTTTCTTAAGAGCAGAATACATTGGCGGTATCTGATTATATGCCCCCACAAAACTTTCCAGCCCTTGTTTGACCGCTTCTATCGAACGACTTACCTCTTCTTTCTCAATAATCGTTCCCCATATGTCTTGTGTATCTGTTCGAAGTCCTAGTTGACACGTGGCTCGATAGGTTTTATTATAATCTGTCAAAAGGGATACCACACGGGTTCCTTTGCCGATGCATATAGGCAAAACCCCAGTTGCCTGGGGATCCAATGTTCCTGTATGGCCAATTTTCTTTATATGAAGAAGTCGACGCATAATGGCTACAACGTCAAAAGATGTATAGCCCGCTTCTTTATATACGTTTATAATCCCGTTCATACGCTTGACAAATCTCCTTTACTATAATTTCTGTAATATCTTCTAGCTGACCCTCTATAGTAAATCCTGCCGCCTTTTTATGGCCACCTCCGCCATGCAACATAGCAACTGAGCATACATCGACATCGATTTGTGAACGTAGGCTTCCTTTAAACACACCCGGTTCCATCTCTAACAGAAAAAGACTGATGGAAACTTCGTCCACTTCTAAAATCAAGTTTACAACAGCTTCCGTATCACTTTTAGACAAGCCATACTCCTGACATTCTTCATAGCTGAGATAAGTCGTGATAATAGGAAATTCTGAAACTATAGACATATTTCTATAAGCAAGTTCCGTAGCTTTTATACTTTTTCTTGTTCGGGTAAAATAGAGACGGTTCACAAGATCCGTAAAATCAATCCCCGTATCTACTAAACTTGAAGCAACTAAATGTGTTTCCTTACGGGTATTACTATGTTTAAACACACCGGTATCGTAGATAATACCTGTATAGAGACATGTTGCTACATCTTGTGTCAACGGACGCAAGGGTTGTTCCTTATAGCTTTCAATCATAAGCCCTACCATTTCACACGTTGAACTGGCATAGGCATCTACATAATTATGCATACCAAAATGCGTGTTGCTATGATGATGGTCGATATTAATCGTTAACGATGCATGGTCGAAAAGCTCCTTAAATGGTTCTATTCGACTCAAATCACCACTATCCATCACAATAAGTCCAGCCGGCTTACTTAAGATGCCTTCCTTTTTTTGATTATATAAATCAAGCGTTAGAATCTTATCAAATCCGGCCATGTATTCATATGTCTTCGGCTGTTCTTCAAGTAAAACAGTTGCCGTTATACCATCTTCTTTTAAAATATTATAGAGCCCAAGTGTTGCACCGACACAGTCACCATCAGGATGGACATGTCCTGTAATATAGACATGCCCATTCGGTGGCAAAAGCTCTTTTAAGGTTGTATAATTCATCATTACGCCTTATCACTGTCTGTTACGTCGTCGTGGCCTTGTACTTCATCAATGAGCTTACTCATCTTCACACCATATTCAATGGAGTGATCCACAACAAAATGTAACTCCGGCGTATTTCTTAAATTGACACGTGTGGCCAATTCACGTCGGATAAATCCAGCCGAATTCTTTAATCCTTCAAGGGTTTCTTGGTGCTTATTCTCGTCACCCAAAGTAGAAAAGAAAACTTTACAGTGTTTCAAGTCCGGGGTTGTATCCACATGAACAATACTTGTTAACGTGTCAACCCTAGGATCTTTTAATCCATCCCGTAGAATGGATGAAAGTTCATGTTTGATTTCTTCGTTAATACGTATAATGCGATTGCTGTTTTTTTTCATAATCTATCACCTCAAGACTTTATATTCGTATAAGTGTCCAATAATCCTATCGAGGGATTTCTTCCATAACGAAGGCTTCAATAATGTCACCGTTCTTAAGATCATTGAATTTCTCCAACATAATACCACATTCATAACCGGTAGCAACTTCTTTGGCATCATCTTTGAAACGCTTCAAGGAAGCCAATTCACCTTCATAAAGAACAATACCGTCACGAACAAGACGTGCGCTGGCATTTCTTTGGATTTTGCCGTCCAAGACATAAGAACCGGCAATTGTTCCGACATTAGATACTTTGAAGGTATCACGTACTTCAGCATGACCGATAACTTTTTCTTCAAAAATCGGATCCAACATACCTTTCATTGCAAGTTCAATATCTTCAATGGCGTTATAGATAACACGGTATAAACGTACATCAATTTTTTCTCGATCTGCTGTCAATTTAGCATTGGATTCAGGACGTACATTAAACCCGATAATAATTGCATTCGATGCACTTGCAAGCATAACATCTGATTCATTAATAGCACCAACACCACCATGAATGATATTAATAACAACCTCTTCATTAGATAACTTCATCAACGATTGTTTAACCGCTTCAACAGATCCTTGTACGTCTGCCTTTACAATTAATTTCAATTCTTTCATTTCACCTTCATGAATTTGATGGAACAAATCATCAAGGGTTACTTTTTGTGGTGTGTTTTGAATCATCTTTTCACGGGCATTGGATTGAAGACGTTCTGCCAAATGACGCGCCACTTTATCATTATCTGTTTGATAAAAAGCTTCACCTGCTGTCGGCACTTCGTCCAACCCAAGAATTTCTACAGGTGTTGATGGTCCGGCTGTACGCACACGTTTTCCTTGGTCATTAATCATAGCACGAATTTTACCATGCGTTGAACCGGCAAGAACTGCATCACCAATTTTGAGTGTACCGTTTTGTACCAGAACCGTTGCAACCGGTCCTCGACCTTTATCGAGTTGAGCTTCGACAATCGTACCACGCGCAGGACGTTTTGGATTTGCCTTCAATTCGCCCATTTCGGATACTAACAAAATCATTTCCAGTAATTGGTCGATACCTGTTTCTTGTATAGCAGATACATGTACACAAATGGTATCACCACCCCAATCTTCTGCTACAAGACCATATTCAATAAGCTCTTGTTTAACACGATCAGGATTAGCACCTTCTTTGTCAATTTTGTTAATGGCAACAATAATTTGAACACCGGCTGCCTTAGCATGGTTGATTGCTTCAATTGTCTGAGGCATAACGCCATCATCAGCAGCAACAACTAGAATGGCAATATCTGTTGCCATAGCACCACGCAGACGCATTGCTGTAAACGCTTCATGTCCCGGTGTGTCTAAAAATGTAATATTCTCACCATTGATTTCAACAGAGTAGGCACCGATATGTTGTGTAATACCACCATGCTCGCCAGTTGTTACATGTGTACGACGAATCGCATCGAGTAACGATGTTTTACCATGGTCAACATGTCCCATTACAACCACAACAGGAGGACGTTTTGTTAAATCACGTTCATTTTCTTCGTCATCATCTTTGAAAAATTCTTCAATGAAATCTTTTTCATCTTCTTTTTCTGCAATTTTATCATATTCCAAAGCAATATCAGAGGCTAAATCAAAGTTGATTTCTTGATTTGCTGTTGCCATGATGCCTTTTAGCATAAGGTTCTTGACGATATCTGAAATCGGGCATTCTATCATTTCTGCTAAAACCTTTACAGATACCTGATCGCCAATATAGATAACGTCTGATTTTTCTTCTTCAACTACTTCAGGGCGATGTTTTTTTGATGTTTTTCGTTTTGTCGTTTCGTTTGTATTCAAATTAGCTTTAGCTTCTTTCTTTTGATTTGGCGTTTCAGCCGCTTCTTCTTTTTTAGGTGTCTTTTCTTCTGTTTCTTTATTTGTAGCTTCGGAATCATAATATTCTTTTATAATTTTTTCCTCTTCTTCCGTCACAGAACTCATATGATTTTTCACTTTAATATCAAATCCTTGTAGCGTTTGGATAAGATCTTTAGAGTCAATCTCAAGTTCTTTAGCTATCTCGTGTACACGTCGTTTAGACATCCTTTCACCTCCAAGTTTTTTGTATACTCGCGGCAAAATTCTCATCGGTTATACATACCGTAGCGCGAATATCCTTTCCTATAGCCTTTCCCAATGATTCTTTTGTAAATTTCATTACAAAGGGAATGCTTCTGAAGTTACACATATTCGTGAACTTCTTCTTTGTATTCGCTGATGCATCATCAGCGATAATAACCAAATATGCTTGGCCATCTTTTATTGCTTTTTCAACAGGGAATTCTCCTGATACCAACTGGTTTGCCCGGCGGCAGAGACCAATCATATTCAATGATTTATCCAATGTTTGTAAAGGCCTCCTTTAAGGATTCTTTTGTTTCACTCGGTATTTGACATTTGAATGAACGTTCTAATCCTTTGTTCGACAACGATTGTTCCAAACAATCCGACGACTTGCAAACGTAAGCCCCTCGCCCATTGACTTTTCCTGACGGATCAAGAGAAAACTCACCATCTGCTGTTCTGACAATACGCATCATGTCACGTTTATCTTTCATTTCACCACAGCCGGTACAGCGTCGTAAAGGTACTTTTTTTGCCACGTTAACCACTACTCCTCAAATAAAGATTCGTCAAATGGGAATAAAACTTCTTCTTGTTTATTTGCTGCTTCTTCAGCATTCAAAAGAAGAATATTTTCATTCGCTAAATCTTCTTCCGTAATAAACTTCACTTCTTTGGCTTGTGTTTCGCTCTTTATATCGATACGATAACCCGTCAATTTCGCTGCCAAACGAGCATTTTGTCCTTCTTTACCGATTGCCAATGACAATTGATAATCCGGCACAACAACTTTTGCACTTTTCTCCTGAATGTTCACGGCAACCTGAACAACTTTAGACGGACTTAAAGATGCTGCTATGTACTTGGCAACATTTTCATCCCAAGGAATGATATCGATTTTTTCCCCACGTAACTCATTGACAACAATGCCTACTCGAGAACCATTATGTCCCACACAAGAACCTACCGGATCAACATCTGTTTTGGTAGAATGAACGGCAATCTTTGTTCTTGAACCGGCTTCACGTGATATAGATTTAATTTCTACAACACCATCGTGAACTTCAGGCACTTCATTTTCAAACAAACGTTTAACTAAGTCCGGGTGAGTTCTTGAAACGTAAATCTTCGGACCTTTAGTACTACTTTTTACTTCGATTACGTAGACTTTAATGCGCTCATTCACCGGATAAGGTTCTCCCGGAACTTGTTCCTTATCTGCTAAAATCGCATCAATTTTACCAAGATTTACAATTACATTACCTTTGATATTACGTTGAATAATACCGGTAACAACTTCTTTTTCTTTTTCTTGATAGGAGTTAAGCAATAATTCTCTCTCTGCTTCACGAATCTTTTGAACAACAACCTGTTTTGCTTTTTGTGCGGCAATACGGCCGAAATCTTTTGGTGTCACTTCGATTTTTACATGATCACCAATGGATAGATTCGGATCAATTTCATGAGCTTCTTCGAGTGAAATCTCCAATTCCTTATGTTCAACATTCTCAACAATTTCTTTTTCAGCATGTACAGCTACTGTACCATCTTGATTATCAATAAACACATGAATATTGCTGGACGTACCGAAGTGATTTTTACATGCGGTTAACAGGGAATTTTCTATAGCCTCTAGAAGAACCTCTTTACTAATATTCTTCTCTTTTTCAATCTGTTCCAATGCTTGAATGAACTCAGCATTCATCTTGTATCCTCCTTAAATGCATTTTAGAAAATAATAGCTAGGCGAATGATTGCAATATCTTTGCGCAGAAAGACCATCGGCTCATCATCAACAACAACTGTCACTTTTTCGTTATCGTAACTCTCTAGCGTTCCACAGAACTCTTTCACCTTATCAACGGCTTTGTATAGTTTCAACTCTACCAAATCGCCTAAATGCCGTTCAAAGTCTTTATCTTTTTTTAACGGACGATCTAGCCCCGGGGAACTGACTTCTAAAATGTACGGATCTCTAATCGGATCATGATCATCCAATTTTGCACTTAATGCCCGACTGACAGTCTCACAGTCATTTACAGTAATGCCACCCGGTTTGTCTACAAAGACACGAAGGTACCACTGATTCGCTTCTTTTACATATTCTACATCAACACATTCGAATTGATGTTCTGAAACGATGGGTTCAACAAGATCTAGAACCTCTTGCTCAATTTTATCTTTCGATGCCATAGCAACACATCCCTTCCTATTGCAAATAAAAGAGTGGACAAATGTCCACTCCTTCTGCTTGATTTCTATATCTTCTATATTATAGCATGCTCAACCCCATATTACAAGGGCTTACGGTGAGCATTTTCAAATTTCTTTTCTCTTGCCATTAGGTCATCCACAGCTTCCTTGGGATTAGCACCTTCAAATAGCACTGCTACCACTTTACTAATAATCGGTAATTCCACGTCAAATTTCTTGCCCAAACCGACAGCAGCTTGAGCGCTATAAACGCCCTCAACAACTTTGTTGACTTTCTTAATCGCCTCATCTGTCGTCATACCTTGACCAATCAAAAAGCCGGCACTTCGATTTCGGGAATGCTCGGATGTACAGGTAACAATAAGGTCTCCAATACCCGATAAGCCATTAAAAGTCAATATGTCGGCTCCCATAGCCACCCCTAATCGACTAATCTCCGATATGCCTCGAGTCATTAAAGCCGCTTTCGTATTATCACCAAAGCCCAAACCATCTGAAATCCCTGTTGCTAGAGCAATAACGTTCTTAAGCGCGCCTCCAATTTCTATCCCGATTAAGTCCGCACTTCCGTAAACTCGAAAATAGGGATTCATAAAGACATCTTGGACCAACTGAACAAGCTCTTTGTTACGTCCACCCACAACAACGGATGTAGGAATTTGACGTCCGACTTCTTCTGCATGGGAGGGACCCGATAAAACAACGACATGATTTTTGGGTATAACATCATGAATCACTTGATCCAAAGTCATAAACGTCTTATTTTCAACACCCTTTGCCACATTAACAAGTAATTGATTCACTTCCAAATAGGGTTTCATTGCTTCGCACGTTGATCGTACAAAAGATGACGGCACTGCAATAACTAGAATATCTTTACCTGAAACTGCCTCTTTCAAATCACTTGTTAATTGAATTCCTGTCGGCAACACAATTCCAGGAAGTTTTGCTTCATTCATTCGAGTTGTACGAATTGTTTCGATCTCATCTTCAAATTTTGACCATATGGTTACTTTATGATCATTTTCAAATAGGACTTTCGCTAAGGCACAGCCCCATCCTCCAGCACCGATTACTGAAATATGCATTATGCCACCTTCCTTTCGACTCCTTATTCTTGACGCTTTCCAATTTTATTTTCTGTTCCGTTATATAATCGCTTTATATTGCTACGGTGCCTAAAAATAGCCATTCCCATAAGAACAAGCCCTATGAGCACAAATTCAAGCTGACCATCCTTAAAAATATAGAATAAAATAGGCATGAGTATTGCCATAACAATAGAACTTAAAGAGACATATCGTGTCGTTGCTATAATAACAGCCATAATTATATGAGCTATGAGTCCGGCACGAAAATCAACAGCATAGATCAAACCAAGGTTCGATGCTATCCCTTTACCTCCTCTAAAGTTCAAGAATACAGGTAAATTGTGACCTATAACAACTCCGACACCTGCATAAAGAGCTATAATGGATTCGCCACCACTTGCATAATAAGCGATTGTATATGCAACAACACTTTTGAGAAAATCACCAATAAACGTCAACGCACCAATGCGCCATCCCATAACGCGAATTGCATTGGTTGTTCCTGAATTTCCACTACCATAATCCCTGATGTCGATATGTTCTTTAAATCGACCAATCAAATAGGCAAAGTTGATACATCCAACAAAATACCCAAATACCAAACTGATTAACCGAAGCATTTTATTTCTCCTTTCGCTCTCTAGATAACATGCGCAAAGGTGTTCCTTTAAAACCAAAGGCTTCACGAATTCGATTTTCTATATAGCGAGTATATGAAAAATGCATCAATTCTTTATCATTAATGAATAGCACAAAGGTCGGTGGTTTAATTGAAACTTGCGTCATATAATAAATCTTCAGTCGTCTTCCTTTATCTGAAGGCGGTTGATTCATAGCCATTGCATCGTATAAAATCTCGTTCATAATACCCGTTTGTATACGCATACTTTGATTTTGAACAACCATATCCAATGACTCAAATAATTTACCAACACGAAGTCCGGTTTTTGCTGAAATAAAAACAATCGGTGCATAGGTCATATAAGCAAGGGTTGTTTGTATATCATCCAAGAAACGATACATCGTCTTATCATCTTTTTCAAGGGCATCCCATTTATTAACAACAATAACTGCACCCTTACCTCGATCATGAGCAATACCTGCAATTTTAGCGTCTTGCTCTGTTATCCCTTCTGTTGCATCAATCATCAACACCGCAATATCCGCTTTTTCTATAGACGCAACCGTACGCACGATTGAATAGCGTTCCAAATCTTCTTTAATCTTATTCTTTCGACGCAATCCCGCTGTATCAATAAGTTTATACTCTTTGCCTTCATACGTAACGAGGGTGTCAATCGCATCCCGTGTTGTTCCGGCTATATCACTAACAATCAGTCGTTCTTCCCCTAATATCTTATTAATCAAGGAAGACTTCCCTACATTTGGCTTCCCAACAATAGCAATCTTAGGAATTTCATCTTCTTCCTCGTTGTTTGCATCAAAATCCGGGAAATGCTCTACAACAGCATCCAACATATCTCCTAATCCTTGCGCATTACTTGCTGCAATCGGATAAGGTTCACCTAATCCTATATTGTAAAATTCGTACACATCATATTGATATTTTTTGAATGAATCGACTTTATTCACACATAATACGATTGGTTTACTGGATCGACGTAACATGTCGGCCACTTTACCATCTGCATCCGTAAGCCCTGTCTGAACATCCACCATAAAAATAATAACATCTGCCGTCTCAATAGCAATCTGAGCTTGAGCGCGCATATGACTTAATATTAAATCTTGACTATCCGGTTCAATACCACCTGTATCAATTAATGTAAAATCATGATTCAACCAAGACACATCGGCATATATACGATCTCTTGTTACACCCGGTGTATCCTTAACGATGGATATGTTTTCCCCCGCTAATCGATTGAAAAGGGTTGATTTACCCACATTCGGTCGGCCTACTACAGCCACAATCGGTTTACTACTCATTACTGTTCTCCTTATCTATAGCTGTTGATAATTGTTACCAACTATCTCAAACGCACTATTCGTTCATTCAATCATTTCGACCATTCGAAATAAACTTGAACGGCTAACTTCAATGTATAAAATTACATGTATTATACCATTGTTTATTTATAACTTTCAAGCATCCGTATCAATCATCGCCAAAATACCCACTTGACTTCCTCGCTCACTTCCCATGACACGATGAGAAAAAAACAAATCCGACCGGCATTTCGTGCATAGGTTACTGACTTCAATAGAAGCTGGTTTGACACCAAATGAAATCAGGCTCAATTGATTCGCTCGCGCCAAATCAATCTTTATCTTCAACGCATTCTTATCATCCCTATAAGGCGTTGACACAATCTTAGCTATTATATCATCATTGAAGGATAATTCAAACTCTTTTTTTACATCCTCAGAGACTTCATAGCAACAGCCTCCGATTCCCGGGCCGATTCCGACGAGAACATCTTTTGCTTTTGTTCCATAGGCCTTCCCCATTGCCTCTATACATTTAATACCGATATGACCGACTGTTCCGCGCCAGCCCGCATGTGCCATACCAATAGCTTTATTCACCGGATCATAGAAATATAAGGGTATACAATCGGCATAAAACGTTGTCAAAGCAACCTGGGGTTCATTGGTTATTAAACCATCAACCCCGACAATATGTCCCGACTGTTCGTATATCGACCCACAATCTTGACGACCGACTTGGCGAATAGTCGTTTTGTGGATTTGATCAGACAGAACATAATCTGTTTCTCGTATTCCTAATAAACCGGCAATATATCGATAATTTGAGGCAACATTTTGCTCATCATCACCTCGATGCAGTCCCATATTCAAGGACTCAAAAACGCCATTGCTTACGCCTCCTTTTCGGGTAGTATAACAATGGCGAAGATGCTTTATCTCGCTAAACTGCTCAAATTGTATCATGGATTCATTCATCATGAAATGCTCCTTTATAGTACGTTAATTTATCTTTTGTCCATGCTGCAACATCATATCGCACCGGCACTTCATAGCCGACTCGTTTCATTAGAAACCACTTAGAGGCCTGAATAATATGGCGTTTCTTATAAAAAGTAATAGCATCTGCGCCATATCCATATCGACCATTCTGTCGATATTTCACTTCAGTGAACACGTAGATTCCTTCATATAATGCAACAATATCTATTTCTCCAAAAGGCGTATATACATTACGAATGATACTATGAAATCCTTGCTTTTCCATAAATTCAACTGTTTTTGTTTCATAATGCATACCCAATTGTCTTAGATTCAACCTTTAACCTTCTCCCTCATCTTATCCAAATCCGAAACGAAAACCATAATCTCAGCTACTACCTTATACAGTTCTTCCGGGATATAATCCCCCAAGTCAAGCTTCGTTAATGCATCCACTAATACCTCATCTTGGTAAACCGGGATATCGTGCTCTTTCCCTGACTCAAGTATATTCTCAGCAACAATACCTTTTCCTTTTGCAACAACAACAGGCGCCTGATCTTTTGCATCATACCGAATAGCAGCGGCCTGTTTTCTCTTGATTTTCTTTTCTTCCATTCCAACCACCTCTTATGCTCGTATATCAAAGGATACGCGACCCACATCCTGTTCATTGGTTTCTTCAATTAAATCCGTGAAAATATCCGTCGGTCTATCCTTAATATGAACACCCAATCCCAAAACATTAAAAGCTTCTTTGGACAATAGCGTATTTAATATTTGTATGTTCTCTTGCATAAATTGCCGTGTTTCTTCATCTTCAACATAAAAGGCAACTTCGACTTGAGAACCGGTTTTAGCCACATGAATATCCAAAGAACCTAACATCAACAAATCCAAACGTATAAATGCAGTAATACGGTCATTGCCTTGCTTCGTTGAAGACCCATTTCGTTTCATCACATAGAGTTCTCCATTGACTTGACGGCCATTCATCATCATTGGCATATGAATGTATTGCATGGATTGTTGCATCTGATTCAACACTTCTATTGAATGCTTTACCTTAACGGCATCTCCCGCCAATTGCTGACTTTCTTCTCCTCCAAGTTGGCTTAGCGCCTCACTCAATCGCTGAATTGTCTGATACCGCTCTTTCATTTGTTCCTTAAATTCCGTCTTTGACGTCAAGGCATCTTGATCAAGACGTAATTCTCTTTCAACGACATCCAAAGCAACTTGCTTCGACAGTATGCTACGTAATTGTTCTTGCTCTTTGGGCGGTAATTCGCTGAACCATTCATTCGATGAGAGCAGCTGTTCAAAGGTCTCCATAAACACTGTCACAGAACTTTGCTGTAAATTATTATGCTGCAGTAATCCGGAAACTGCGTTATTCAATGTTTCAATTAACTGTTGCATCGGAGCCATTGTCTCAGTACTCGGATTACTTACAGCAGTCTCCGTAACTACCGGTTGACCTTGCGACAATAAACGATTGACCAACTGACCTTCGGCTTCTTTACTCCCAAAAAGGGACTGAATCGCATTTTCTCGAAGGGTAACATCCGATGTTTCCACTATACGATTGGATAAAGCACTTATGTCCTTTCCTACACTAAATGTTGCTTGATGGACATCCTTCATATACTGTATCGTTGTAGGATTTACAGGCATCTTATTCTTCATAACAAATGTAATGTCCGACAGGGAACTTCCGGGATATTTGTGCATATACATCTTTGTCATGGCTATTGTCTGGCGATCAATAGGCATCGTATCACGCATAAGTTGCTTGACAATTGCCACATTTTCATCCGATGCATCCATCCCTAATTGTTGTAACATATGACTAAATTTAGAATTCCCTGAATCTTCCGATACAATAGGTGTCAAAGTGAGTTGTTTTTCTGTTGATCCTCTCACTGAGAATGAAACCTCATCACCGATGGATAGGGGCATATCTGCTGTCATCGTGGCCGTCAGCAGATTGCCTTCCTTCAACTGAATGCTTACACGATGATGTAAAATATCTATAATTTTACCGGTAATAACATCTCCTGTGGTCGGAGGTTTATAACGAACATCATTGCCGGAAAGAGACGTCTCTTTCGTCACAGTATTCTTCTCTGTCGTTGTAGGGTTCCATCGATTTAATACATTCTGTAATCGTATCGCCATCTGATCACCTCCATTATTTCATAATATAAACTATATCGGCATTATCAGATAAAATTCTTAATGAAGGTTGATCGGTGCAAAACACATGGACCGTGAACTTTAATCGCTTCAATATGTTCTTTGGAACCATACCCTTTATGCTTAGCAAAGCCGTATTCAGGATAAAGCCCATCATAGGCAATCATTAATCGATCTCGTGTCACTTTAGCCAATATGCTGGCAGCTGCAATAGAGAGGCTCAACGCATCGCCATGAATAATACGACTTTGGGGTAACTCCACTTGCGGTATAATAACAGCATCATTCAATAAATGGGTCGGTTTTACCTCCATAGCATCAATGGCCAATCGCATGGCTTTATACGTTGCTTGTAATATATTCATGGCATCAATCTCATGTTGATGCACAATACCCACGCCATAAGCAACCGATCGATTAACAATCTCATCATAGAGCCTCTCTCTCTTCTCAGCACTCAACTTCTTTGAATCATTCACATAAAGTATGGGATCCTCTCGATTCAAAATACAAGCCGCTGCAACGACCGGCCCTGCTAAAGGGCCTCTTCCGGCTTCATCAATTCCGGCAATCAGGTGCTCAGCTCCTATTTCATTTTCTAACAAAAGCATGCGCTCTATGCGCTCCAATTCATCACAATAAGCTTGCTTTTTTTTAGCCACTTGATCTGTCATTTTTATGACTCCGGCTCGTTCATCCTCTCGATACTTATCTATAAACGCATCATACATTGTATGATCGAGTTGCTGCATCTCTAACTTTATGTCGCTGATTTTCATTATGGCGAATCCTCCAACTAGATGTTCTGATGTCTATTGACATATATTCTAACATCTTAGTTTAACATAGCAAGGGACTCCCATCAATACTGATAATCTTCTTATCAAAGATTCAAACGCCCAAAACTCTCGCCGACAACTTCACTAAGAGATGGATGAGCATATAACATATTACTTAATTCCTGAGGTGCCACATCCCTCTCCATAGCCATGATACCTATATGAATCAATTCTTGAGCCTGTTCTCCCATTATACCCATATAATCCAATTGGTTGTATAGTTCATTCGTCTTTATTAAACACACACCGTTTATTGCATGCTCTGCTAATGCCATTCCACTAGTTTTAAAATGCGTAACCGTACAGTTAGACACCTGTTTAGCCTTGGGTTCTCTGTAAGTTTCTGCAATAGGTGGTATGGTAAAAGCCACTTGAACCTTTACCGATTCATCAACAACAGATTTATTCATAATTGTTCGTATAGCCATAATCCCCTGTTTTCTAGCATCATGAGCTAGATATGTCTTACCCGCACAATCCCCAACACGAATAACGTTCGGGAACTTAGTCCTGTTGTCGCCTACCTCCAATGGTGTCTTACGACCTACAGCACATAAAACCACAGAAGCCTCCACACAATCTATTGTTCCACCTTTTTGGTATGCAACACTATAGTTTGACGGGACGCCCTCATCAGGCACCCTGTCTATACTTAGAACTTCACTTTCAAAAAATATCCGAATGCCTTGCTTCTTAATACTCGGTTTTAATCGTTTAACTAAGCCTTGATCAAAGGAGGATAACATCGTTTTTGTTTTTTCTATTACAGTCACCTTAGCACCTAATGCATTAAAAATAGATGCCATTTCCATGCCGATAACACCTGCACCAATAATAACCAAATGCTCCGGAATTTGTTCAACATCTAAAAGCTCCGAGGCCATCAAGCAATGCTCAATACCATCTATCTGAGGCTTTATCTCCACACTACCGGTTGCCTCAATGATATAATCGGCCATTATCATTTCTTCAACCTCTGAAGATACGACACGTACCTCATGGGCTCCAACAACACTTCCTCTTCCACTATAACAGGTAACACCGAGTCTTGCCGCTTCTTTAGTCAGTTGATCAGTCAATCCCTTTACCACCTGATTCTTATAAGCTTTCATCTGTTCCCATTGAACGCCTAGCTCTCCCTCAATTCCCAAACCATTAAGCTCTTTTAATCCATGGATCATATGCGCATAGTGATAATATGTTTTTGTAGGTATACACCCCGAATGAAGACAGACACCACCGAGTTCTTTTTCTTCTACAATTGCAACCTGAAGACCTTGTCTAGCACCTTCAAAGGCCGCTTCATAACCTCCCGGTCCGCCACCAATAACGATTACATCATAATCAGTCATAACACTACCCCTTATTGGTCAAAACAGGTTTACGAGCGGCCATCACTTCATCAATACGCATTACAGGTGTCGTATGGGGTGCACTCAGGAGCATTTCAGCATCTGAAACAGCTTCTTTTGCAATGCTTATAAGGGCATCTACATAACGATCCAACGTTTCTAAAGATTCCGTCTCTGTTGGTTCAATCATCAACGCTTCTTCCACAATAAGGGGGAAATATACCGTAGGAGGATAGAACCCATAATCCATCAAACGTTTAACAACATGCAAGGTATGAACACCCTCAGGATGTTGCAATAATCCGGCCAAAACAAACTCATGTTTGACCCAGCCTGAATAGGGACGTTTATAATATGACTCCAATCGTCGTAACATATAGTTACTGTTAAGGACCGCCATCTCACTTGCGAACCGTAACCCGTCACCACCCATAGTCATCATATAAGCATATGCACGCACAAACATACCAAAATTTCCGTGAAAATTCTTAACGCGACCGATAGAATGAGAAAAATTATCTTCCCATCGATAGCCTTCTTCCGTATGCACCAACTCCTTGCCTGGTAGAAACGGAACAAGCCCTTTCTTAACACCGACCGGTCCGCTTCCCGGACCACCGCCACCATGTGGCGTTGTAAAGGTCTTATGAAGATTCAAATGAACGATATCGAATCCCATATCCCCCGGTCGGGTAATGCCCATATTGGCATTCATATTCGCTCCGTCATAATAACATAAGCCACCCACTTCATGAACCAGTGCATTAATCTCTTCTATATTCACTTCAAATAACCCTAATGTATTCGGGTTTGTTATCATAAATCCGGCTACATTGTCATTTACTGCACCTTTCAATGCCTCTACCGACAACATCCCATTTGCATCCGAAGGAAGTTCAACCACCTTGTATCCCGCCATACTTACACTGGCAGGATTTGTTCCATGGGCAGAGTCCGGAATGAGTATTGTATTTTTATGTCCATTCCCTTGCTGTTCATGAAATGCCTTCATAAGCATCAACCCAGTCAATTCCCCTTGAGAACCGGCTGCCGGCATCAAACTCATTCCATCCATACCTGTCAATTCTTGCAACCATTGGCTCAATGTATGCATTACTTCTAATGCACCTTCTACTGTTTCCTCCGGTTGACACGGATGAATCTGCGAAAAACCTTCAAAAGATGCAATCCGTTCATTTAGTTTCGGATTATACTTCATCGTACACGAACCCAATGGATACATATCTGTCTCTATACCATAATTCATTTGACTAAGACCTGTATAATGGCGAATCACTTCAAGTTCCGATACTTCCGGTAAGCTTAACGGTGTCTTTCTTAATGTATCCGGCTCAAACCAGGATTCCAATTTACCTGCTTCAACATCTAAAGGCGTTAAAACATCACCGCTTCTGCCTTTTTTGCTTTTATCAAAAATCAAAGCCTTCTGCATTATATAAGCACCTCCAATGCTGCTGCATAATCATCCATTTCTTCCTTTGTCGTCATTTCCGAAACGCAGATTAAGAGTTGATGATTGCCAACAGGGATACCACCCATAATTCCTTGTTGTCTGAGCAGTGTCAACACTTGACGGTTATCCTGTTCAAACGTTATTAAAAATTCTTGAAAGAAACCTGTGTCATGAACAAGTTTTATTCCTTTGACCGATTGCAATTGTTGATACAAATAGTGTGCCTTCTGGGTAATTTGATAAGCGATTTGATAAAACTCCCCTCCGACCAGTGCAAGGTATATTGTTGCACGAAGAGCCATAAGTGCCTCATTCGATGTAATATTGGAGGTCGCTTTTTCTCGCCGAATATGCTGCTCTCGTGTCTGCAGGGTTAACACATACGCCGTCTCCTTATTCTTGTCCACGGTTTTTCCAACAACACGACCGGGAAGTTGTCTCACCCACTTTTTACGCGTGGCCATAAAGCCCAAATATGGACCTCCATAGGACAACGGTATCCCCAATCCTTGTCCGTCACCAACGACAATATCTACGCCCTGACTAGCCACCGTTTCAAATAATGCCGCTGCAAAAGGATCGATATGCGCAATCAGCAATGCTTTACTTTCTTTATTGCCTATATATTCTTTAATTGTATGAATTTGTTCTATCATTCCATGGTAATTCGGCGTCTGAAGACACACCGCAGCGACTGTTTCATCAAAAAGACTATCTAGAGCCTCACTATCCGTCCGTCCGTTTATGGACGGAATCATACGAAGGGTCAACCCTTTAAAGCGACAATAGGTTTTAACGGTTTCTAATGTATCCGGATGGATTAAGTCACTCATTAGGATTGTTTGTTTACGTGTAATATGATGCGACATAAACACTGCTTCTGCCATAGCACTCGCACCATCATAGTGACTGGCATTCGCCACCTCCATACCTGTGAGTTCGCAAATCATTGATTGAAATTCAAAAATAGATCGTAAAGTTCCCTGACTCATTTCCGCCTGATAGGGTGTATAAGCAGTCAAGAATTCCTGTCTCGAAACGAGTGCGTCAATAGCAGCCGGTATATAATGCCGATATGCTCCACCTCCCAAAAAGGTGTGCATATCATCTACCGATACATTTTTACGGGATAATCGACGCATATGGCGTTCGACCTCCATAGGACTTTTATGTGTCGGTAAATCCAAAGGCTTCTCTACTCTCAAGTGCTTCGGAATATCTTCAAAAAGTTCTGATATCGTATCAATTTCCAATTGGTTTAACATATAGTGTATATCTTCTGGTGTATGGGGTACATATGAGAACATAGCGTTCCTCCTATAAGTTGTCACAAAAATCTTGATAAGCCTCTTCATCCATTAAATCATTTAACTCTTCCACATCTGCGCATTTAACTTTCATCAAAAAAGCATCATAGGGTTCTTCATTAAGTCTTTCCGGTTCATCTTCCAACGTCTCCGAAATTTGAACAATCTCACCACTTACCGGGGAGTACACATCTGATGCAGCTTTCACCGATTCCACCGATGCAAACACATCATCTCTTGTCACCTGGTCACCAACAATCGGCAGATCAACATACACAACCTCGCCTAATGCTTCTTGTGCATAGTCACTAATACCAATAATTGCTATATCTCCTTCTAATAGTACCCATTCATGATTTTCCGTGTACTTAAGCCCTGCAATTGTTTTCATATCATTCACTCCTCTTATATTTTTTCTTATAAAACGGTTTCTTTATTTCTTCTATACCAATGCATCTGTTGCGAATCTTGACACATAATCCTTCATCACAGCTATGACTTTCATCCACATAGGCAAGCAACCTTCCTGTATCATAGCCTTCTAAAAGATATCCCGTCGTTACATACCCAATTGTTTCTTGATTCTCGTTTAGTACAGAGTACTCACTACGGGGCACACCTTTTTCTTTAAGCTTATACGCCTTCAATCGACGCGTTCTCGTTGTTTTCTGCTGACTGTGAACATTCTTACCAATATAATCGTTAGGATTTGTAAGAAAACGGCTCAATCCGGCTTCCACAGGCGATATGTTCTCGCTGAGTTCATGTCCATAGAGAGGGAGACATGCTTCAAAGCGCAATGTATCTCTAGCCCCCAGCCCTATTGGTTTAACAGAATCACCAAACGCTGTCATGAGTCGTTCATAAAAAGGAACAACCTCATTATTTTTCATAATAATTTCAAAGCCATCTTCCCCTGTATAACCGGTTCGTGAGACGAGGTAAACCGCCTCTCTCTCCTGATCAGCGAACCATGCAAATGTAAAAAACTTTAATTTCCCACTACCGGGAATCAAAGCATCAACGACCATACTCGCTTTAGGCCCTTGTATAGCTAACTGCCCATAAGCATGACTCAATTGTTCTAATGCAACATCCCATTGTTTGGCCTGCAATACTATCCATTCATAATCTTTGTCTATATTCGCTGCATTGACAACTAACATGAACCTATCCGGCAATTCTTTATAGACAATGATATCATCTACAACGCTGCCTTGTTCATAACACATGAACCCATAATGACAGGTATTATTCTCTGCTGTTTCCAAATCTCCTGTAAAAATACGACCCATGAATGCAGAAGCATCCTTTCCGTAAATACGAATTTCACCCATATGACTTACATCAAAAACTCCTACAGATTCTCTTACATGCTTATGTTCCTGCCGGATGGACGAATAGCTTATAGGCAATGCATAACCGGCAAATTCTGTCATCGTTCCTCCTGCATCAATATGATGTTGATATAACGGCGTTCTTTTCATACAGCGCTCCCTTCACGTGGCATTTTCATCTTTATACGTCACTTTTCACTACAAAAAAACAGCACGCAACTTAAAAGCTGCCTGCTGTCATCTGTTTGTCTACCTGAGAGATTCTACATTGCTGTATTGCTCCTTCGGTGTATCGTCTACGACGATCCTCTCCAGACGTTCTATTAATCGGCGATCCTTTTACCTGAAAGATTCTTCCTTGCTAGCAAAGCAAGTCATTGCTTCTTCGGTGCAACTGCCTCTCTCGCCGACATCTTCTAGACATCATGTAATTATAATCGTATAAAAGAGTCGTCGTATGTCATTAATCGACTCTTTCTTACCTTATCACTATATTCTATATAGTAGCTGATGCCCCTATAAAAAGTCAAGCTAAACTCGATAATAGGAACCAAGAATTTGTATATCAAAGTGGTCATAAGCTTTTTGAACAGCACGTTTTACCCGCTCATCCCGTTCATAGCACCCTTCAACATCAATAAAAAAGTTATACGTACCTAATCCTTTTTTTGTCGGTCTCGATATAATACTTACCAAGTTAATACTCTCTTCGCTAAACAAATTAAGAATATCCACCAACAGACCGGGACGGTCCCTATCTCCATGAATAACCAATAGTGTTTTCCACTGAGTCACCTTTTCTAACTCTGCCTGTCTCATGTCCATCACATAATCTTTAGGCGCCAATACAATAAAACGCGTTTCATTGTCCATGGAATCTGCAATTTGGTTCAACTTCAGCGGAAACGGAACCTCTCCATCTATAAGATGCATCGGGACAATCGCACCGACATTTGTCTCACCCTTAACCACATAGTCATAAGAGGCTGCATTACTCGCTGTTGTAATAAGGGATTTATCACTCATTGTTTCCAAAAAATTCAGACATTGATTCTGGGTTTTAAATTGAGCATATATCGTCTGAATCTCATCTATATCCATCGCATTGCCAATCAAACCAAAATGAATGGGCAACACCAACTCATGGATAATTTTAAGATTACAATGGGTCAGTAAATCCAAAATAATTTGAACAAACCCGTCCAATGTATTTTCTATCGGTATAACTCCAAAATCGCATGTAGAACCTATAGCATCAAAAGTCGTACGCATCGTTTTATAATACTGCAGTTCACCTTCTATTCCAAGGGTTTTTTGATATTGCATTGCAGCCAATTCCGTAAAGGTTCCCTTTGGTCCGAGCACTGCTATTGTGGATGTCTTCATGATATTACCCTTTCCCTTCTTTAACACTTTACTTTTTGACATTGTAGCATATTCTTATCACATTTTCTAGCATTGAACTTCATATCAATTACACGTATAATAGAAAGGACGAAACCAGACCAATGTTAGGAGACTTTTATGTATAAATTAATTGCTTTAGATTTAGACGGAACTCTACTTAATGACAATAAGGAATTAACAGAAAAAACAGCCGAGGCCCTACTTAGCCTCAAAAATCGCGGTATGAAAATCGTCTTTGCAACGGGACGCCCCACAAAAGGAGTCACCCGCTATGTTAATCAACTGCATCTCCATGATATAGATGACTATCTGGTCACCTACAACGGTGCTTATGTGATCAATATGGCCAGTAATCACTATCTCTCCACAACAGTCCTTACAGGAAAGGATTACCATCGCATTTATGAATATAGCCAGAAAATGGGGGTCGGCATTCATGCACTTACCTCAGAAGGAGTCACAACACCTAAAGATAATCCCTACAGCGAAATCGAATCCAGTGTTAATGAGCTCCCTAAATTCATACAATCTCCTTACGAGATAGATAAGGACGAACCCATTATAAAGATAATGATTGTTGCTGACCCTCCCCTTGTTGATGTTGCAGAAAAAGGCATTGATGCTCCTTTCAAACAAGACTATACTATCTTGCGCTCCATGCCTTATTTCTTAGAATTTATTCATCCCGAAACCAATAAAGGGATTGGTGTAGAAAAAATTGCTGCGGCACTTGATATAAAACCGGAAGAAGTCATTTGTATCGGCGATGCAAACAACGACCTACACATGATTGAATGGGCAGGTCTTGGTGTAGCTATGAGCAATTCTACAAAAGAGGCAAAAGAGATAGCAGATGTTGTCACAACCTCAAACAACGACGATGGGATTGCACATTTTATCCATCATATCCTCCCTTCATATGAGGTAAATATATGATTCGCTCAATAACACCTATACGAGATACCAAATATGCTTATATTGAAGCCATCCCTACCTATATCACAAATGGACTCTATGTCGATATAGAAACAACCGGCTTCTCAAGAGACAAGCATATGATCTATTTACTTGGACTCATTTATCACAATGGCAAGGAACTTGTTTTGGAGCAACTTCTATGCGAAAAAGAGGCAGATGAATACGAGCTTTTATATGACTTCAATCAACGGCTCAATGATACTGTCACCCTTATACATTTTAATGGAGATCGTTTTGATTTACCTTTCATATCTCACCGCCTGTCTCTTTTCGGTATCCACGACCGTATCCCTCAATGTCACTCTTATGACATCTATAAAATCATTCAGTCTTATCGTCGCTTTTTGCGAACAGATGATTTGAAGCTGAAAACCATGGAAGTCCTTGTGGGTTATAAGCGGATGGACCCCTTTACAGGCGGAGATCTTATTGAACTTTATATGCTTTTCAAACAGGGGAATGAGAAATTAATGCCCGCAATCTTACTCCATAACGAGGAAGATATGATTGGCTTATATTTACTTAATCATTTAGATGTATTTATGTATTTGGAAAGCAGTACATCAATTCAGCTCCGGATACTCGAAGAATCCAATCGGCTTATACTGAATCTTCCCATGCCAACGAATCCTTATCGCTACCAGTTTGACCACGAAACCCCTCTCCACGAAATACATTGCTCCAATGATGGACTTCAGTTATCGTGCAGTATGATGACACGTAAATTAAAGTACTTTTACCCAAATTACAAGGAATATTATTATCTCCCTGTCGAAGGTTACGCCATCCATGAATCTGTCGCACATTTTGTAGATAGTGCTTATCGAAAAAAAGCCACCAAAAAAACAGCCTTCACCTTTAAAGAAGACTGCTTTATCGCATTACCTTTTTCATCAAAGCACATGGAAAAACTCATGCTCGATTTACAAATACCCCAAGTTCCATTATTCAAGAACGACTATGATGATTCAACTTGCTATGTAACAATTGAAGATATGAAACTCATAGCCAATCAATTGTTACGACCATTTATAAAACACATCTTAAAAGGATAAGGAGATTAAATATCTCCTTCTTTTTTATAGAAAAACGTATAATCCGACACAAACTTGTAGCGTTGTGATTGAATAATTTGTTCTGTGCTCCCAACAAATAAAATACCACCATTTTTTAAAGACTTGTTAAACTTTTTATAAATTTCATCTTTAGCTTCTTCCGTAAAGTAAATCAACACATTACGACATACAATTAAATCAACGTTCGTAGGATAAGCATCTTTCAATAAGTTATGCTGTTTAAACTGAATACAATTTTTAATTTCATCTTTAACTTTATATGATTGACCCACTTTTTGGAAATACTTATCTTTAAATTCTTTTGGTACTCCAGCTACACTCTTCTCATTATATAGACCTACTTTGGCTTTTGCCAAAATTTGTTGATCAATATCTGTTGCAATAATTTTAATACGATTAAGCGGCATAAACTTCGATAATACCATAGCTAGAGAATACGGTTCATCTCCTGTTGAACACGCTGCAGACCATATTGTAACGCCTTGCCCAAATTTATCAAACAAATAAGGGAAAATTGTTTTCTCCAACACATCCCATTGAGTTGTATTACGGAAAAACTCAGACACATTAATCGTCATATAAGAGACAAATTCTTCATAGACAACCTTATCTGTTTTAAGTGCATGCACGTACTCGTCATAATCTTTAAATCCGTTTTTGCGAATTAATGAATCTAGGCGACGCTTCATCTGTCTTTCTTTATAAGCATTTAAATCAATGGTTGATAATTTGAAAACTGCCTCTTTAAAACTTTCGTAATCCTTTACCATCTCAACAACTCCTTAAATTAAAAATAGTATGTCAATATCAAAAGATAATGACATACTCATTATAGCATAAAGGTACAGGTTGGTTATAAACAAACTTTTAACAATTTGTTTATTATCCCCTAATTTCTTATTCTTCCTCTGAACCTTCTTCGCCTTCTTCTTTTTCTAACTCTTTGATTGAAAGACTAATTTTCTTCTCCTCAAGGTTAAGGTCTGTTACTTTTGCAGTAATTTCTTCGCCTACTGATAAAACATCAGATGGTTTTTCTACATGTTTAACAGAAATTTGAGAAACATGTAATAAAGCATCAACACCTGTTTCCAATTCAACAAATGCACCGAAGTCAGTCATACGAGCTACACGACCGGTAACAACGTTGCCAACCGAGTATTTTGTATCTGCATCATTCCATGGATTTTCTTCGTTAAATTTCATAGATAAAGAAATTTTCTTCTTATCTTTATTGATATCAAGAACGCGTACACGTACTTCATCACCAACTTTTACAACGTCTTTAGGTGAACGAATACGACCCCAAGATAATTCTGAGATATGTACAAGTCCATCAACGCCACCAACATTAACAAATGCGCCATAATCTGTAATGTTTTTAACAACGCCATCAAGAACATCGCCAACTTGAATTGTATCGAATACTTCTTCTAACCTAGCACTCTTCTCTTTTTCAATTAATATACGACGATTACCGATGATACGGTTTTTCTTCAAGTTAAATTCGGTAATAACGAATGTTAACTCTTCATTCTTAAATTGTTCCAAATCAGACACATACTCATCTGACACTAAAGAAGCAGGAATAAATACACGAACTTCTTTGATAATCACCACAAGACCACCTTTTAATACAAGGTTTACTTTAGCTGTAACTTCTTCTTTGGAATTGAATATTTCTTCAACGTATTGAAGACCTTCTTCTGCTTTAAGACGTTTGTATGTCAACAACACTTGACCTTCGCCATCGTTGACACGTAATACTTTAGAACGGATTGTTTGACCAACTTCTACTTCCTTTGTTAAATCCACTGTTGGGAAGTTAGAAAATTCACTTTTAGGAATAATTCCATCGGATTTATAACCGATGTTTACATATATCTCATCAGCGTTGACACCAATTATAGTACCCTCGACTATTTCTCCTCTATGAATTTGGACTAAAGATTCTTCCAACATTTGTTCAAAATTCTGCATTTCTGACATTTGAAATGACCTCCTCGATTATGTTCTTCGGAGTTGACGCTCCTGCCGTTATTCCTATGATATCATTAACGGTCAAAACATTCAACTCTAAATCTTCTATAGTTTCGATATAATAAGTTTCATCACATCGACTCTTACATATTTCATATAGCTTGCGGGTATTCGAACTGTTTTTACCACCAATTACAATCATTTTTGTGGCTTTTCCCGCTAATTCGTATGCCTCAATCTGCCTATCAAGCGTAGCTTTGCAAATTGTCTCGTTAATAATAACATGAATGTCATTTTTTTGCAATTTATTTAATATTTGTTCATATTTTTTGTGATCATAGGTCGTTTGTGCAACACATGCGTATGTAGCACCTTTTACCCAGCTGATTTTGTCTATATCTTCCAAAGATTCAATATGAATAATCGGCATATTAGACCAACCGGCAATGCCTATAATTTCAGGATGGGTCTTATTTCCTATAATTATAATCGAATACCCTTCTTGACTATTTCGCTCTACGATCCGATGTATTTTCTTAACATATGGACAAGAACAGTCATGAAGAATATGCTCCGTTTGATTCAGTGCTTCAAATGTCTTCTTTCCCACACCATGGCTTCGAATAACCAAATGCCCTTTCGGGAGATTCTCTAACTCATCTAAAGAATTACAAACAACAACACCTGCTTCTTTAAAACGATTAACCACTGTCGGATTATTTATAATGTCACCAAATGTATAAATCGGAAGATGATCTAGAGGTTGGTTTTCTAATAGAGACTCAACCTTCTGAACCGCTAAATTTACACCAAAGCAAAAACCGGCATTTTTAGCTACTTGTATGTCCATAGTCTTCACCTTCCTTCACAGATTTATAAATTTGTTCAATTCTCGCCACCACTTCATTAATCTCCATATCCGACGTATCAACAACAATGGCATCTTCTGCTTGACGTAAAGGCGCATGTTCTCTTTCCATATCACGTTTATCGCGTTCACTGATTTCTACCATTAATTCTTGCAAGGATGCTTTCTCTCCTTTTGCTTCGAGTTGCATCAACCGTCTTTTCGCTCGCACCTCAACACTCGCTGTAAGAAAAACTTTCACCTTGGCATCTGGGAGTACATGGGTTCCTATATCACGCCCATCCATCACAACAGGGGTTTCCACAGCCAAAGCCCGTTGCTCTTTCACCATAAATTCACGAACTTTCAAATTCGCCGATACGATGGAAGCAAACTTTCCCATAAGGGCCGTACGAATACTATCACTAACATCTTCTCCATTCATCCAAATATGCTGACCATCCTCTTCATAGGACAAAGTAATCGATAACTGATGAAGATGACGTTCAATAAAAGGTTCCCATTTGGATTTTTCATAGATTTTGTCTCCAATGGATGTATACACATATAACCCAACGGCTCGATACATCGCACCAGTATCTACATATATATAGGATAGTTTCTTTGCCAACTGTTTGGCTATTGTACTTTTACCGGCTCCTGCCGGTCCATCTATGGCAATATTGATCATTACGTTTCTCCTTTATTCATTAATATCGGGTCTCAAAATTTTTGCACCCTCTAAGTATATATGGTGTACTTCATTTTGGCAACGGTCCAAATCAACCAGAAACATAACTCGAATACATTGTTCCAAGCTTCCTTCTACATACATTTCCTGCATACAAATAAGAGACGCCGAGACAATTCCAAGTTCTCTTGCTGCTACAGCCGGATATACTTTCGTCAAATCTTTTGTAGCGGTGAATGTTATTGACAAAATAGTATCTAATTCTATCTTGTTCTTATCAATGATTTGACGAAGTAATGTCTTTGTCCCCTCAAGTATAGCCTCTTTATCATTACACTCAACTGTAATTGCTCCTCGTATTGTAACCATAATTCCTCCTTATATATGCTCGTTTACTTATTCGTCACAACAACTTATTCCTGCTAACGCACCTGTCGAAAAGGCGATTTGAAGATTGAAACCACCGGTTAGAGCATCCAAATCCATCACCTCACCGGCAAAAAACAATCCTTTAACTTTTCTGGATTCCATTGTATGTGGATCAATATCTTTCACATCAATACCACCACGCGTTATAATCGCTTCATTATAACCACGGCGCCCTTTTATGTGTAACACCAACCCTTTCAATGTTTTAACAAGGGATGCTCTTTGTTCCTTTGTAATATCATGAATGGTTATATAAGGATCAATACCGCTACGCTCAATGACTATAGGGATAAGTTTAGAAGGTAGTAAATCCGATATGCCGTTAACCAATGCCTTTCGAGATGCTTTTTCAAAATCTCGAATCAAACGTTTATCTAATTGCTCATGAGATAAAGCAGGCTTTAAATCAATGGATAAACAACACTTTGAAAGATTCTCGCCGACAGGCAAATAGCTACTTGCTGATAAAACCAACGGACCACTAACACCAAAATGTGTAAACAACATCTCGCCGCGCTCTCGATAGTATACTTTTTCTTGTTTATCTGAAGTTACTGTTAATTCAACATTTCTCAATGAAAGACCTTGAAGTTTTAAAATATCGGTTTCTTCCGTTTCCAGAGGAACAAGTCCCGGAACCGTTTGTGTTATATGATGGCCACAATATTTCGCAAAGCGATAGCCATCCCCTGTTGAACCGGTCATTGCATAGGAACTTCCTCCTGTTGCCACAATAACATGGGAGGCTTCTATAACATCACCACTTTCAAGTTCCACACCTTTGATGTGATTCTCTTCGATAATCAATTCCTTCACCGTTGATCGAAGACGTACGTCCACACCTTTATCTTTCATCATTCGGCCAAGTACTGCAATAATATCCGAAGATTTATCCGATAGGGGGAAAACACGTTGTCCTCGTTCAACTTTTAACGGACATCCATAATCTTCCAACAAGGCCATGAGCATGCTACTATCCATACTATAAAAAGCGCTATACAAAAATTTAGCATTACATGTTTGTTGACGCAAATGATGATTCACATCGGAATCATTTGTAACATTACATCTACCTTTCCCGGTAATATAAAGTTTTTTGCCTAATTTATCATTTTTTTCCAAAAGAACAACCTGCATTCCGATTTCTGCCGCTTTATAGGCAGCCATCATCCCTGCAGGCCCTCCTCCGATAACAATCGTATTGCCCATGTATTCTCCTTTATGTTGACGGTTTATTCCGATCCAAGCCCAAATTATAATTAATATTTAAATCATCATCATTTTCGTATACCTGATATTCATTCCATATCGTTTCCAACTGTTCTAAACTATTCACAATCGTTTCTTTCTTCCGCATGGATAAGGCAACAATAATAGCGTTGATCAAACTTAACGGTGCCACAAGCGAATCAACAAAAGATACCATATCACTACGTGCAATAAGACTAGCATTAGAGAATTGAACCATCGGAGATAAAGGACTGTCCGTAATTGTAATCACCTTAGAACCTTTTGACTTGGCAAACTCCATAGCTTTGAGTGTACGTTTGGAATATCTAGGGAAACTTATTCCTATCATCACATCATCCTCTGAGATACGGTATATCTGTTCAAACATCTCACTCACACTATTGGTATGAATAAGTTTAACATTCTCAAAAATCAAATTAAAGTAAAATCCGAGAAAGCTAGCTAAGGCGGCACTACTTCGCACACCAACAATATATATGGTTTTCGCTTCCATAATCATATCAATGGCATGGTTAAATACTTCTTCTTCGATCTCCTCTAATGTATGTTTGATTTTATCCATGTCCGAATGCAGGACAAATTTCAGTATATGGGACTTATCTATTCGATCCGATGTAACTTCAACACGTTGAATAGAGGTTAATTTCGTCTTGACCAATTCTTCAAGAGCACGCTGAAGCTTCGGATATCCATCATACCCTAATTCATTGGCAAACCGAACAACTGTCGACTCACTGACACCGACAATTTTCCCCAGCTTTGCAGCTGTCAAAAACACAGCTTTTTCATAATGATCTATAATGTAATTCGCGAGTAACTTTTGACCTTTGCTTAATTTATTATAACTTTCATTGATGCGTTTGATCAAATCGTTTTGACGGTGCATAGTATCCTCCTACGTATGATATCCTATCATGAGTTTCAATGCTCATTGTCACAAATTATAAGAAAAATGAAAGCACCATTCCAGCGTCTTTCAATATTAACCTATTATAACCTAGCAAAATTGATTTTTCAAGGTAATTATTTCAATACATTGACATGATATGTATCTATACTTGCAAAAAGACACGAAGTTCTTATCATTGTATAACAAAAACCGATATGAAAAAAAGAGCTGTGCACCAGGTCGTGCAACAGCCCTTTTCATCGTCTCTATGCTAATATTTTTTTGATATACGCTCCAATGGCTTCATCTTGACAGTTTGCAAAGAAATATTCTTGGAATTTTTCACCACTAACAGCACCTTTTAACAACTCTTGATCAATGTTTTCAAGAATTGTCATCATATCTGTATGGGTTACTTTCTTTACCTCATCAAGTATTTTTTTATTGCGTTGTTCCGGAATAACACGATCTTTCGGATACCCTTGACCGCTTTCACCTTCAAAAAGACGTTCAAATGTATATTGAAGATTCAGTTCAGCACCCCATCCAAAACCTTTTGCATAAGGCATAGCAATAGCGTTTCCATCATTGATTTGAGCAAACATATACCCATCTGACGGATCGATGACTAGACCACATAATACATTTGGGAATGCATTTAACGCAAGCATAGCACCTTCCCCGGTACCACAACCTGTTACAACAAAATCAACGGCTTTACTGTTCAACAAAATTGCCGCCAAAATACCGTTTTGAACATAGGTTAATGCATTCGGATCATCACTACCATACATACCGTAGTTAAAAACCTCGTGTCCTTTAGGCTCAACCACATTTTTCAATGCCGTAAATATTTGTTCGTTTTTAGACGCTTGACTATTTTCGTTAATTAATGCTATTTTCATGTAATCCTCCTTGCTTGTGTGTATACGTTTTCGTTACAGATATTATTATTTTGGTTGTTTACCGATATAAGCTAAAATACCGCCATCCACGTATAATACGTGCCCGTTAACAAAGTCAGATGCACCGGATGCTAAAAATACAGCAGGACCGGTTAAATCCTCCGGTGTACCCCAACGCGCTGCAGGTGTCTTAGCAATAATAAAGTTATTGAATGGGTGTCCATCCTCACGCAATGGCGCCGTTTGAGGTGTTGCAATGTAGCCAGGACCGATACCGTTACATTGAATGTTGTACTCGCCATATTCAGATGCAATATTTTTTGTCAACATTTTCAATCCACCTTTAGCCGCTGCATATGCAGAAACGGTTTCACGGCCAAGTTCGCTCATCATGGAGCAGATGTTAATAATTTTACCTGAACCTTTTTTAATCATACTAGGAATTACCGCTTTTGCCACGATAAATGGTGCGTTCAAGTCAACATCAATAACCTGGCGGAAATCAGCTGCAGACATTTCTATCATAGGAACTCGCTTGATAATCCCTGCATTATTTACAAGAATATCAATAACCCCGACTTCTTCTTCGATTTTTGCAACCATTGCTTCCACTTGCTCTTCCTTTGTCACATCACAGACATAACCTTTTGCGGTAATACCTTCTGCCGCGTATGCTTCTATACCTTTTTGTACAAGGTCTTCACGAATATCGTTAAAAACAATTGTAGCACCTGCTTTAGCATAAGAGCTGGCAATTGCATAACCGATACCGTAAGATGCGCCTGTTACTAAGGCTACCTTACCTTCTAGAGAAAAATTATTTAAAATGTCCATTTTGTACATTCCTCCTATTCATATTCTTAACTACAAACAACCATTATTGCTCGTTTGTTTTGTTTATACGCTTTATACACGTCCTACTATATCATACAATTTTACCCATTTCATGGCTTTTTCTGTATAAAACCTTGCAAATCTTGAACGAACTTACTATAATATTATCAACAAGGAACTTTTAATACACTTGAACATCACTCTATGCGATTAAACCTAAAATTCCAAGGAGCATCTGCCATGAAAAAATTCTCATCTTGCAAAGCAGCAATTTCACACTGTATTGATAACCAGTACTTTTCCATCGCACATCTTTTCAACGAAGAAAAAACGATGGATATGCATATCCATGACTGTTGCGAACTCTACTATTCTATCTCCGGCGGCCGTCAATTTCTTATAGACAATAACTTTTATGATGTGAACCCCGGAGATCTTTTTGTGATTAATCAATACGAAAGTCACTATCTATCCAAATTAGATGATTCCGTTCACGAACGTATCGTCGTATCTATTGACCCTGCTTTTATGAAACAACTCTCATCTACTACAACAAACTTGGATTATTGTTTTACCCATTTAACCAAACGATGCCACCGAATCCCATTGAATACGGATCAACAAGGGCGGTTTTTGTATTTTATCAACAAGATAACGGCTTCCAATGACTTTGGTAGCGATATTATAGAACAAGCTACGTTTATGGAAATGCTTGTCGAAATAAATCGTATCTTTATTCAACAGTATGAACATGTTGAAGGAAACGCTACTTATGCTGAGTATCAATACAACGAACAAGTGAAGCAAATTCTTTCCTATATCAATGATCATATTGACGAACACTTGACTATTGACGGTTTAGCTGAACACTTCTATCTTAGTCCCTCCTATATCTGCCGTATCTTCAAAGGAACCACCGGGACGACCATTAACAAATACATTAATGCCCGTCGCATAACCAAAGCCAAATCCCTTCTTGCCACGGGATTGGATGTAAGTGATGTTTGTTTTTCCTGTGGCTATAATGACTATAGCAATTTTCTAAAATCCTTTAAGCGGGCTGTCGGCATTTCCCCCAAAAAATATGCACAAAACACCATCTCATAAGCCCACCGATTTACATAAAAAGAACGAGGCGCATGCGCCTCGTTCTTTTTATACTGCTATAGAAAAATTAGAGTGTCAAACGTATATATAACTACTTTTCCTACAACAGAAGTGTACCCATTATACCGGATAGGCCTTACTTTTAGTATCTGCCACATCAGTATCGATTTTCTCTTCTTGAGCCAAGCGATATTTAAAGAAATCTTCTGCAACTTGTGGAAATAAAGCATAGGATAGAACATCCTCATCCTGTTTACTCCATTTTGCCACTTCTTCCCTCAAACGATCCATTTCCGGTTCAATAAGATCGGCCGGTCGACATGTAATTTGTTCAGCATCGCCTATAATCTTCGTCTTAATCGCATCGCTTATAGGCATAGGCGTTCGTCCATACTCACCACGCACTAAAGCTTTAGATTCTTTGGATATCATCTTATAGCGCTCTCCTGCTAATACATTAAGAACGGCTTGCGTTCCTACGATTTGGCTGGATGGTGTAACAAGTGGCGGATAGCCATAATCAGCACGTACTCGTGGAATTTCTTCCAGTACATCATAATACTTATCTTCAGCCCCTTGTTTTTGTAATTGACTCACCAAATTGGATAGCATACCACCCGGTACTTGATAAAGCAACGTCTTGATATTCACACCCAAAACCTTTGGATTCATCAAACCACTTTCTAACGCTTCTTCCCGCATCGGTCGGAAATAATCCGCAATCTCTGCAAGCAAGTCTTGGTCAAATCCTGTATCATAAGGCGTTCCTTTGAACGTTTCAACCATAACTTCTGTCGCCGGTTGAGCAGTTCCCATAGAAAACGGACTCATCGCTGTATCAATAATATCCGCCCCTGCTTCCACTGCTTTCAGATAGGTCATTGCTGCCACCCCGGATGTATAATGGGCATGAACTTGAATCGGAAGGGACGATGACTCCTTAAGTTTGGTAATCAAACGCGTCGCCTCATAAGGAACCAACAATCCCGCCATATCTTTAATACAAATCGAATCGGCACCCATCTCTTCCAGTTGCTTAGCTAGATTTCCGTAATATTCTAACGTGTGAAAATCTGATAATGTATAGGACACCGCTATCTGTGCATGTCCGCCTTCTTTTTTGGTTGCATCGATTGCGGTTTTGAGATTTCTAGGATCATTTAACGCATCAAATATACGAATAATATCGATACCGTTCGCCACTGCTTTTTGAACAAAATATTCAACAACGTCGTCTGCATAATGACGGTAACCCAAGACATTTTGTCCACGTAGAAGCATTTGCATTTGTGTATGTTTGAACCCATCGCGTAACTTTCTAAGTCGATCCCATGGATCTTCCTTCAAAAATCTCAAACAGGCATCAAAGGTAGCCCCACCCCACATTTCAACAGAGTGATAGCCCACTTGATCCAATTTTTCAACAATAGGTAACATTTGTTCTGTACGCATACGTGTCGCAATCAACGATTGATGCGCATCACGCAATATGGTATCGGTGATCTTGACAGGTTTTTGAATAATATCTGACATTTTCTGACCTCCTTTAACTACAACTCTTTCATTGTCTATGCCCTCTTCCAATCATTTGGTTTAATGCATATACAACGATAAGAAAACACCGGCTGCAATAGCCGAACCAATAACACCTGCTACATTAGGTCCCATAGCATGCATCAAGAGGTAATTGTTTGGATTCTCTTCTCGCCCCACTTTTTGAACGACACGTGCCGCCATAGGAACTGCCGATACACCGGCCGCACCGATAAGTGGATTGATTTTCCCACCTGTTAAACGTGACATAAGTTTTCCGAGTAATACACCGGCTGCTGTTCCAAAAACAAAAGCTATAAGACCAAGAATAAGAATAAACAATGTTTCCTTATTCAAGAATTCAGCCGCCTGCGTTGTTGCCCCTACTGTTAATCCTAAAAATATGGTTATAGAATACATCAAAGGGCCACTGGCAGCGTCTGCTAGCTTATCCGTAACAGTACTGACACGAATAAGATTACCAAACATCAACATACCGATTAACGGTGCTGTTTGAGGTAATATGACAACCACAAGTAATGTAACGATAATCGGAAATAGTATTTTTTCCATTTTGGATACCGGTCTCAATTGTTCCATTTTGATTTGACGTTCTTCTTTTGTCGTCAACAAACGCATAACGGGCGGTTGTATAATCGGCACAAGAGACATATAGGAGTACGCCGCTACCGCAATGGGCGCCAGAAGTTCCGGTGCTAATTTGATCGCCGTGTAGATTGCTGTTGGTCCATCTGCTCCACCAATAATGGCTATAGCCGCCGCCTGTTCGGGAAAAAATCCTAGGAAAAGTGCACCGAAAAAGGCTAGGAAAATACCAAACTGTGCCGCCGCTCCCAAGAGAAAGCTTTTCGGATTTGCCAGCAATGGTCCGAAGTCCGTCATAACCCCTACACCCATAAAGATAAGAGGAGGAAAGATTCCCAATTTATCTCCAAAATACAAATAATGAAAAAGACCACCCGGGACTTCTTCTGCAACATCAAAAAAGTTTATGTTCAACTGGGATGCAAAATAATAGGCATATTGTGATGCGACTTCTAGTAAACTCCCATCGACTTGTTCTGTTACACCATTGATGGTGATTTGAGTCGTGGGTCCTTGCATAATGCCTGAAATAGGTATATTGACCAAAAACATACCGAATGCAATCGGTAAAAGCAAAAGGGGTTCAAAACCTTTCTTAATCGCCAAATACATTAAGATACAGGCAATAATTATCATAATGAGGTTTCCAAGGCTTCCTGAAAAAATGTAGTCAAAATCAAACCCTCGATCCAAATGCAAGTTATTGATAAACCAGCTAATTCCCGACGAGCCTGCAAATTTACTAAACGCCTCAGTCAATCGCTCTACCATGATCATAATAAACCCTCCCTGCTATTTGAGTGATATGATAAGATCGCCGGATTCCACCGATTGTCCTGAACTGACATTAACACTTGCTACAATTCCGTCACCAGGTGCTACAATTTCATTTTCCATTTTCATAGCTTCCAATACAGCCACTACATCCCCTTCTTTAACACTAGCCCCGATGGTCACCGCAATACTCACAATTTTACCTTGCATCGGCGCTTCAACCTTAACGGAACCGACATCACCACTTACAGCCTTATCTGCCTCCGGTGCTTTGGATGCATCGGGTGCTACTGATGATTGTGATGGAGCAACGGGTGTATGGGCTGTTTGTACAACAGATGCTTGTTCTGCACCTAGTTCTTCCACTTCCACTTCATAACTTTTTCCATTGACTGTTACTTGAAATTTTCTCATTTTTATCCTCCTCAATCAACGTATCCGTCTACTTGAATGCAATCGTTTAAATGAACGTACCACTAACTGATCTACCGTTGTATCCATAGACGCAGCAATGGTTGCCATAATAACGGCGACAACTTCTTCATCAGGAAATCCCTCGTCGTCTTGTCCGACTGAATCAGTCTTTTGAACAAGACTAGGATGCACCTGTTGTTCTATTACCGGTTTAACTTCTGATTCATTCTTTGCCTCACGGCCTATAGGCTTAATATGTTGTATACGGCTAATAACAAAGGCTATGAGTATCAGTATTAAAAAAACAGTGAGCATACCGCTTATCAACGCTGTAACACCTTCTGCAAGAGGATCAAAGTCAGTACTTTGACTCTCTAAAAGGATATAAAGTTGTGTCATATCTATGCTCCTCCTTTCTTAATCCAATCGTTGATTAAACCATGTTTTATCATAAAGCATTTCAAGGGCTGCAATAAGACGCTTTCGTGTTGATGCCGGCTCAATGATATCGTCTACGTATCCTCTCGAAGCAACACCTATGGGCGATCCGTGTAATTGATAATATGTCTCTTCAAGTGACTCAATGGTCTCTTTTGGAGACGATGCCTCTGCTATCTCCCCATCATAGATTATCGATACAGCTTCTTTAGCAGGCATTGCACCAAATTCTGCTGTTGGCCACGCCAAAGTTACATCACATCCGATATGTTTGGAGTTAAAATGCACATAAGCACTACCATAAGCATGCCCTACAACAACATTAATCTTAGGAGAACAGCACGAAGCAAATGCCATGGTCATGTCCGCAATCGCAGCAGATAAACCTTTTTGCTCTTCTTTCTCCGATGCTTGATACCCCTTGATATCTGTCAGCGTAATAACAGGTAATCGGAAACGATTACAAAACTCTACTAAAGATGTTACTTTTTTCAAGGCTATACAGTCCGGACGTGGTACCACACTTGTATTAGAAACTATAATCCCAACAGTTTGGCCATTCATTGAAGCTAATCCTGTAACAAATGCCTTACCGCTTCCTCCTTTAATTTCAATAAAGGATTGGACATCTACAACACTTTCAATTAATGACTTCGCCATAACGCCTGTTTCGGATACATACTGTGTAATCAATGTATCCACACGATTTATAGAATCGGATAGCAATCCAAGCTCTACCTCTTCCATGACGTTACCTGGAACTCGTACAATCAGGTGTCTCATTTGATTAAAGAGACTCTCCTCTGATTCACAAAGTACATCCACTAATCCTGTCTCCTCATAATGATAGGTGCCATCACCGATAAGAACATCCTCTTTCCTATCATCAAAGGTGTTGGGGCTATTCACATAAAGGGATCCGGATTTAGTTGTCATAAATAAAAAGTCACTGAAAGATGTGATGACAGACGCGCCACCACCACATGGTCCAAGAACGGCCACGAGTTGTAAAATTTTGTTTTTTGCTCTGCATTGCATCGTATAAATTTGCCCCAAAGCATCTAGAGCATCAACACCTTCTTGAAGTCGCACTCCGGCAGTATCAAGAATACCTACCATAGGCGCCCCTACTTTCAGTGCCATTTCATACGCTGTCACAATTTTTTTGACGTGCATTTCTCCCATTGCTCCGCCGAGAATCGTCGCATCTTGACTATAGGCATAAACTAATCGCCCATCAATGCTACCATAACCTGTCACCACACCATCTGCCGGTAAAGGCTTTGCCAAGGTATTATAGTTCGTCGTTCGTTGCGTAACAAAGGCTCCTACTTCAACAAAACTATCCTCATCGAAAAGCATTTTCAATCGTTCTCGAGCGGTCATACATCCATCGGAATGTCGTTGGTTGGTGGCCTCTTGCCCACCGGCCATTTCGATAGCATTACGACGGTTAATGAGATCGTTCATCTGTTTTTGAATACTCATGTTAACCCTCCATTTTCTGAAAAACAATGCAACTTTCACCAATTAACATTTTACAGGAGTTATTCTAAGAAATCAATCGTTCCAAGGATTTTTTTTAGTTATTTGCATAAAAAAAAGAACACTATCTTATTATTTTTGTGTTCTTTTAACGAATTGATGGTTTTTTAACGCAATCGATACACCATATAGTGCTTAGGTGCTAATTTTCTATTCATATAGGCTAACTGCAACACTTCAAATTGTTTTTTGGGGAGTAATTCCAACCAACCTGCAATTGTTTCATCTTCTATGGCTCCCATATCGTGACCGGGATAAGTCACAATAGAAAGAACACCTTGTACATTCAAATGAGAGCCCACGGAACGAAGACCTATCATCGTCGATTCCACTGACGTTGTCAATGCTTTATCTCCACCCGGCAAATACCCTAAATTAAACAATGCTATATCAATACCTTTTTCTAAAGGTAGTTCATCAATACATGCATGACTTGCCTGTATCAACTGTACCCCCGGTGTCATCGTAACGTCATCTACCGTCAAAACCTTCTTAATTGGACCATCATAAGCACCGGCTAGCGTTCTCATTGTACCTTCAATTGCTTCTTCTTGAATATCAAAAGAATAGACACTTCCCTTATCGCCTACAGCATTGGCCAAATACAACGTATCATGTCCGTTACCCATCGTTGCATCTATTGCGATACTTCCCTTGTGAATCCAAGGGAGTATCAAGTCATGAACACGCTGTGTAATTAATCGATCAAACATACTACATACCTGCTAAATGTTTGATATAAGCGATCTCATCCAAAGTCAATTTTCGAGATTTACCCAAGGGTAATCCCTTCAATGTAAGCTTGCCTATAGAAATACGTTTAAGTGTAACAACTTCACAGCCAATAAATTCAAACATATTACGAACTTGTCTGTTTTTTCCTTCGTGAATAATAACCTCATAAGTTGCCCGTTCCTGTTCTACATTCCGTGTTCGGATTTCACAAGGTGCAATGGTATAAACCCCTATATCGCCACCTTTTCGCAGATACTCTAACTTTTCCTTATCCGGAATAGGAGACACTTTTATGACATATTTTTTAGAGATTTCGTGCTTTGGATGCGTTAAACGGTATGTCAAATCTCCATCATTGGTCATAAGTAAAATCCCTGATGTATTTTGATCCAAACGACCTACGGGAAAGACCCTTGTATCCGTTGACAATAAATCCATGACGGTTTTTCTTCCACGTTCATCACTGACCGTACTTACATAACCACGGGGTTTATTAATCATGTAATAAACCTGTTCCTCTTCAATAAAAATACGCTTGCCTCGAACATGAATTGTATCATGTTTTGGATCTATCTTAAGTCCCATTTCTGTCTCAACATGCCCATTCACTTTCACTTTGCCTTCACTAATCAACTGCTCACTGGCTCGACGTGATGCCACACCACACATTGCCATAAACTTTTGTAATCGTATCATTGTTTATTCACCTTCGCTATCGTCAAATGTTCGTTGTACTTCTTCTTCCACTTCATTTTTGATGGCCTGAAGCTGACCTTCTTCTATGTTCGGCAATTCTTGTGTTGAACTCATTCCAAAGTTACGCAAAAACGCCTCTGTTGTTCCAAATAATATAGGTCGTCCGGGAGAATCCAGTCGCCCGACTTCTTCAACGAGACCATACTCAACCAAACGATTGACTGCGTGATCGGACTTCACCCCACGAATCTTTTCTATATGCACCTTTGTAATCGGTTGTTTATAAGCAATAATCGATAATGTCTCAATCAATACATCCGTCAATTCAAAGGTAACAACCTTCTGCGTTGCCTTTTGTATATAGTGATAATACTCTTTTTTACTGCATAACTGATAAGATCCATTGAGTTCAAGCAGTTGTATCCCTCGCTCTTTTTTTGCATATTGTCGCAAAAGTCCTTGGATACCTTCCTGCAATGTTGATGCATCAATTTCCAATATATCTTGTAATTTTTTGGCCTCTACGGCACTTACTACACTAAAGAGGATGGCTTCAATGCTGGCCATTAACTGTCTGTCCATAGAAATCACCCCTCGTTTCATATAAATTCGATGTCAATATCATTAAATAATTGCCTTTGGCTAACACGTATCTTACTCATTTTCATTAACTCAAGTACCGCCAAGAAAAAGGCAATCATCTCCGAACGACCTGTTGTATTTTCCAACAGACCTTTAAAGCTAAATCGTGGCTGACTTTGTCGCATAGCAAGAATATCTTGCATTTTGTCGTGCATCGTAAAGGATTCTCTCTTGATGGTACCAAACTGACTACGTATTGGATCCACCTTTTCCTTATTCCGTCGCATCATCTGATTAAAGACTTTGTATAACATAGAAAAATCCAAATCCTTTAACAAGGCATCTGGATCCGCTTTAGGAACATAATCAGCAATCTCTTCCGGAATCGATGGACCCTTATAATATACAGCACCAGTATCCATCTGTTTATCCTTCAAACGATGGGCCATCAACTTGTATTTTTTGTATTCCAGCAATTGCTCCATCAGTTCCTGTCTTGGGTCAATTTCATTGTCATTCTCATCTTTTTTCTTAGGCAAAAGCATCTTCGTCTTAATGGCAATTAAAGTTGCCGCCATTTCAACAAACTCACTCATAACTTCCATTTTATTCTCATCCATACCGGATATAATCGCAATATATTGATCCGTTATTAATGCAATAGGTATGTCTGTAATGGTCACTTTATTCTTATCAATCAAGTGCAAAAGAAGATCCAAAGGACCTTCAAATGCTTCTAACTTTATAGATATCATTGTCTTCTCCATTATATTCCAAACACCTGCATCACAGGTCCAAAAATCGAATTGACAAAAAGATAAATAATATTAAAGGCGATCAGTAAGATAAAAACAGCATGAATAATCCGTTCATTTTGAATCATTCGAAAATAAAAAGACGGATTCAATGCATAAATAATCTTTGACATATCCATAGGTGGAATGGGTAATAAATTAATAATAACCAATGCAAAATTAAAATAAATCAAACGACCGACAAAATAGATTAAGTAACCTTGAACAAAGGCATTCATAGAAGTCGGTACATATAACCATCGATATAAAGGAATCAATGCTAACATAACCAAAATATTTGATACCAACCCAATAATTGAAAGAGATAGTAAGCTTCGTTCTTTGTCTTTGAATCTAGCGGGCGAAAATTCACCGGGTTTTTGCCATCCTATACTTCCGAACGTAAAGAAAATCAACCCAATCGGATCAATATAACGTTTTGGATAAAAGCGTTTATCTTCACGTTCACGATATATAGGGTGCATGAGTACAAGGGCATAATAATGCTTAGCACCTTCATGAATCAGCATAACTATGACGGCCGCTAACGCATTCAGTAATATCTGTAGTGGTATATCAATCATGGTGTCACCTCTTTAAGATTTCATCTCTACACCTTACGGTAATTTAGATGTATTTCTTAACTATTATACCATAATTCACTAAAATTGCCAGTAATTCATGGAACTTATGCAGAAATGACACCCTTGATAAAGGCCACCGGTTCAGATTTTTCTGCCGCAAATGTAAAGGCGCCGACAAATCGCTCTTTAGCCGCTTCCATTTTGTCTCGATTATTCCCATACATGACGGCTATAACATCGCCTTCATCTACTTGGTCACCTATTTTTTTATCAACAACAAACCCTACCGTAAGGTCGATAACGCTGTCTTTTGTCTCACGTCCACCACCAAGCATCATGGCAGCAAGACCAATTTCTTCCGCCTCAACGTGATGAATATATCCCTCTTTAGGTGCCTTGATTTCTTCTTTATAACTTGCTTGTTCAAATTTGGACGTATCATCCACATAACTTGAATCTCCGCCTTGAGCTGACACAAAGGCTTTTAATGTAGCAAGAGCACTTCCGTTGGCAATGGACTCTTCTAGTAGCTTACGCGCTTCTTGAGGCGTTGACGCTTTTCCTGCATACACAACCATATGCGACCCAAGTTCCAAACTAATTTCAAGCAGATCTTTCGGACCATTTCCTTTTAGTGTTTCAATAGCTTCAATCACCTCAAGAATATTCCCGACAGCATGTCCTAGGGGTTGATTCATATCGGATATAACAGCTGTTGTCTTTCGTCCCACGCCTGCACCGATATTAACCATCGTTTCTGCTAGCTTTTTAGCATCCTCTTCATTTTTCATAAATGCACCGGAACCTGTTTTAACATCCAGTACAATAGCATCTGCACCGCTGGCTATCTTCTTACTCATAATAGAACTGGCAATAAGCGCAATTTGATCCACCGTTGCTGTTACGTCACGAAGGGCGTAGAGCTTTTTATCTGCCGGTGCAAGATTGGCTGTTTGTCCGGCAATAGCCATTTTGATTGTATTCACATTATTAATAAAAGTCTCCGTACTAATCGATGTTGAAAAACCCGGAAAAGATTCCAACTTATCAATTGTACCGCCTGTATGTCCCAGACCACGACCGCTCATCTTAGCTACAGGAACACCCAAGGAAGCTACCATCGGTGCCACAACAAGAGACGTTTTATCTCCCACTCCTCCTGTTGAATGCTTATCCACTTTGACACCATGAATGGCAGACAAATCAAGCATCTCACCGCTTTCGCTCATCGCAAGCGTTAAGGCAACGGTTTCATCAACACTCATGCCTTGAAAATAAATTGCCATAAGTAACGCCGACACTTGATAATCGGGTATACTTCCTTTTGTATACTCTGTTATAAACCATCCGATTTCATCCTTCGTTAACGATTCACCAAGTTTTTTCTTTTCAATTAAATCATACATACGCATTGTATTCACCTCATTTTAATTTAACTAACAAACTAGTTCCTTCATCAATAGGTTCAACATCCAATATCGTCGCTACTGTTTGACCGATATCTGCAAAGGTTGAACATGTTCCTAAATCTACACCTTGTTTTAATGACTTTCCATAAATTAACAACGGGATATATTCTCTCGAGTGATCTGTTGACGGAGTCGTCGGATCACATCCATGGTCTGCATTAATAATCAGCACATCCTCATTTGTCATGGCATCCATTATCTCCGGTAGCCGATTATCAAAATCTAAAAGTCCTTGTCCATAGCCCATTACATTGTTGCGATGTCCCCATGCCGAATCAAATTCGACAAGATTTGTATAAATCAATCCCTCCGGAACAGTCTTCATATAATGTAACGTTTGATCAACTCCATCCATATTATCTTGTGTGTGAATTGCTTCAGTAATTCCTTGTCCACTGAAAATATCTTCAATCTTACCGACACCTACAACAGGAAGGTTTGCTTCTTTTATATGATCAAGCACGGTTGCCTTTGGCGGCGTTAGAGAAAAGTCTCGTCGATTAGCCGTTCTTACATAGGCTCCCGGTTCTCCGACAAAAGGCCTTGCAATAACTCGTGCCACACCATGTTCTCCCACTAATAAATCTCGTGCAATACGACAATACTCATACAATGTTTCGATAGGAACAATGGATTCATGCGCTGCAATTTGAAACACGCTGTCTGCGGATGTATAGATAATCAACTTACCGGTATACAAATGTTCTTGACCGAGTTCATCTAATATAGCCGTTCCCGATGCCGGCTTATTACCAAGCCAACCTCTTCCCGTCCGTTGACTAAAGGCATCCATAATCTCTTCCGGAAATCCATTAGGGTATGTCGGAAGAGGGTCTTTTGAATAAGCACCCGCCATTTCCCAATGACCAACGGTGGTATCTTTACCTCGACTTCTCTCTAAACAACGTCCATAATTGCCCTTAGGCTCCTGACATTGTCCAAGAGAATTCACACCTTCTATATTTCCCATTCCCAAGGCCTTTAGCTGTTCCAATATGACACCACTTTGTTCTACTGTATGGTCAAAAGTATGTGCTCCGGCATCTCCAAATTCATGGGCATCCGGTAAGGCACCCACCCCTACGCTATCTAATACAATCCATATAACACGTTTCATTAATAACCTCCTGAGTTTAGTTCTTAATCTCATTATAACAAAAACTTCGTCAGGTGAAACAGTATATGTTATTACATTATATCATATATAGTATAAAAGATATATTTGTTCTATATCCATCATATATCATATTTATGTATGATTCAACACACTTTTTTTGTGAAATTTATAATTATATATCTTGACTTTCAATATCTTATTCTATATACTATACTTCAGAAGCAGATAACAATTATCTGTTGATATCAATTACAAATATGGGAGGAACACAATAATGAAAAAATTTATTTGTAGTATCTGTGGTTATGTATACGAGGGAGAGGCGGCTCCTGAGCAATGTCCACAATGTAAGGCACCTGCTTCAAAATTCAACGAACAAAGTGATAGTGATATGGCATGGGCTGATGAACATGTGATTGGTGTTGCCAAAGACCTTGACGAAGAAGTTGTTGAAGGTTTAAAAATGAACTTCATGGGTGAATGTACAGAAGTTGGTATGTACTTAGCTATGTCTCGTCAAGCAGATCGTGAAGGCTACCCGGAAGTTGCTGAAGCCTACAAACGTATTGCTTTTGAAGAAGCAGAACATGCTGCAAAATTTGCAGAATTACTTGGTGAAGTGGTTACAAACGACACAAAAACAAACCTTCAAATGCGTGTTGATGCAGAACTCGGTGCATGTCAAGGTAAAAAAGATCTCGCGACTCGTGCGAAACAATTAGGTTATGATGCGGTTCACGATACAGTGCACGAAATGTGCAAAGACGAAGCGCGACACGGTATGGCTTTTAAAGGTCTTCTAGAAAGATACTTCGGTTAAGATAAATTCTGCTATCACAGCGATAATCATAGACACCCTGTTACATGATGTAGCAGGGTGTTTTTATGTTTTATAGTGTAAATTAAAATTGGCGTTACCAAATGGTTAGCAAAAACCTAGTGTCTTCCGTATCCCTAGATAATAAACCATATAGGGTCATCGCTATAAAAGGCTCTACTTTTCTTGCCACCCTTTTACCATTCCTTCCCAATATTCAAGAACAGGCCCAGGCTGGTCCACAGAATAATACTGCCTGTCTTTTTCAATATATAAGCGGTCATCTTTTTGATACAAGGTCACCAAAATCATATCTCCCCCTTGGGCATTTACCCCAGTGATGAACAAGGTATATAGATTCCATCTCGGGGCGCTTAAATCCTTCCATTGATTTATAACAGTGTAATAAGGATTTCTTATTATACGCGTCTCATGAAGCAAGGCAAAGAATCCTTCTACCATCTCTTTGTCATTTTGAGACACCTCTGATGTTCGATATAAAGGATCCCATAAGGATGCTTTTCTTACTTCAATCATACGAATTTGGTCTAAACTTGTTGACGGGTAATGAGTTGGCATAAAAAAAATACCGACGGCAATCACCATGACAAGACTCCCTATGAATAAGGGTTTTCTCAAGCCAAGCATATACTGATGATATATATTCTTTTTACGAATACTTTCAATTTTATCAACGAGCATTAGAATCAGCAGAATAGGTACTCCAACCATTCCGATTGTAACCAATCCATTTATAAATTTAATCATAATTCACCCCTCTCATCTTTAACGCTTTTATAGTTATACTACCCTTCTACTAGATTTGCTTCTTCTTACCCCATTCTATTGTCGTCACGAAATCCAAAGTATCACCCTCTGACAAAATAGAGAGTACAAGATAGAAAATCCCACCAAACATAAGCATCGAATATAAAGATACAATACGATAAAATTCTACTGTTTTTCCCCTTCTTAATTCTATCCATAAGGCTATATTTAACACAAAACCAATAACCGAAAGAAATACCAACCAACTACTGCCATGAGGTTGGGTAAAGCCCCATACAACGCTTGAAACAACACCTATTAGAACCCACATTACAGATAGTGTCATAGACGTCATTTTATTCATACCTATCTTCGAATAAACACTATATGTGATTCCGCCGCCTAATGCAAGTACAACGAGTACTATCCAATTAATTGGCGAATAAGTTTTTGACATAGTATAGCATGCTGCCATAGCCACACCTGCCATAACACCATTGGCAAGCGTATACATTAAGATCATATGTGGTCTTCGTATAATAAAAAACAATACAACCGATAGAATCATCCATACACCGGATAAAGCCAACATAATCGAAGGATTCCCGATTCCATTCATAAAACTACAAGATAGAATCGTTATTAAGAACATCAACATCATGTGCCCCGTTATTTTTTTTATTAAAGCATTATCATTTGTCATTATTTCCTACACCCTTTCAATCCATCATAATTTCAAACTTATTTATCCAGCTGAATCGATGCAATCACTGTTCCTGCCATTAGCCTAATTCTTTTCATCTTTTTCTCCCCTTCTCTTATATCTTGAATATAAGAATAACTCTATTACATGACTTACATATCTCCTCTTATATCATACAGCAAATCATTTGACAAAAAAATACTCTCTATATATTTATAATTAAATTTTAATCAAAAAAGAGCTGATTTTATAATCAACTCTTCTTATACGTTTCAATCCCTTTGTTTTATCCAAGAATCGGCAACCACTACACTAAGCTCTCGGATGAGTTTTGGAATACACATCCTTTAATTTGCGTTCATTTACCTTTGTATAAAGTTGGGTTGACGAAATATCCGAATGACCCATCATCTCTTGTACGGAATACAAATCAGCACCGTTTTCAATAAGGTGACTGGCAAAAGAATGTCTTAACATATGCGGCGTAATATCTTTATTAATACCGGCTGATTTGGCATAACCCTTTATAATCTTCCAAAAACCCTGTCTAGACATACCATTCCCATTCGTATTAACAAAAAGACAAGTAACACCATCCTCTGACACTAATCGGTCACGCACCTCTTCTAAATAGATGGTTACAGCTTCCACACAACTAGAACCGATAGGAATAATGCGCTCCTTTTTTTTATCTCGACATCGAATAAATCGAAGGGTCAGATTTACATCCTCAAGACCTAATGTCACGAGTTCCGTGGCACGAATACCTGTCGCATACAATACTTCAAGCATCGCCTTATCTCGCTTACCTTTGAGAGAGTCATCCGGCTGTTCCAGAAAAAAATCAATTTCTTGCGGTGTTAAGACAACCGGAATCCGGACCTCTTTTTTAGGGGTCATTAGGGACAAGGATGGATTTTTAGTCAAATGATGTTTCCGCTCCATATAACGAAAAAACCCTTTAATTGCAGTAATCTGCCTTGAAATCGTGCTATTCGCCTTTCCTTGAGTTTTTAATCCCGTAATGTAAACTTGAAGGTGTTGATATCGAATTTCTTCAACAGTGTCAATTCCTTGCTCACTTAGGTGCAAGGTCAAATGGTTCAAATCCCGCATATAAGACAATCGGGTGTTCTCTGCCATTACTTTATCATATGTGAGATAATTCAAATATCCTTCTAGTTCCTTTTGCATGATTATGAACTCCTTTTACTTGGATTCTAGATAAGACCGGCGTCTTTTCTGTTCTTATAGGCCAATATTGCAGAAATACTTTTGTTATCAACGAGTTCTCCATTATAAATCATCTCCACAAGAGAATCAAGTTCATAATGCTCCACTTCCACAAATTCATCTTCATCTAAATTTTGCTGATTCATCTCTAAGTCCTTTGCCACATAAATATGAATCACTTCATCACAAATCCCGATACTCGAATAAAACTTATATAAAAAACGTATATCTCTAGAGATATAACCCGTCTCTTCTTCAAGCTCTCGTATCGCGCAACTTTTCGGATTTTCGTCCGGTTCATCAAGTGTTCCGGCAGGGATTTCTAATGTTACACTATCCGAGGCATTACGGTATTGCTTAACCATGATGATCTTCTCTTCATCATCTACAGCAATAACTGCAGCAGCCCCAATATGTTTAACCAATTCCCAAGTGACTTCCTTTCCATCAGGTAGAACAATTTGTTCCGTAACAAGATGCACGCGACGTCCTTTATAAATCTCTTTTTCACTCTTTTTTGTAAATTTCTCCATAGAGCACATCCTTGTGAGTCAGCTATTGAATAAGTTATTTGAAACCTTTCGTTTTATTATAACACGCATCCATTGCCTCGACTACAGCAGAACGGAACCCTTTTTCTTCAAGAACACGCACTGCTTCTATCGTTGTACCTCCCGGTGAACATACAGCATCTTTTAATTTCCCCGGGTGTTCTCCTGTCTCCAGAATCATCTTAGCCGCTCCCATGACTGTTTGAGCAGCCATCTTGTATGCCATGTCTCTAGGCATGCCATTTAGCACACCACCATCAGCCATCGCTTCGATAAACATATATACATAGGCCGGCGAACTCCCGGATACAGGAACAACCACATCCAACATATGTTCATCGCACACTATACATTCACCAAAGGATTCAAAGAAACCTCTAATCGCTTCCTTTTCTTCTGTTGTGTATGCATGATCATCATAGGCAACAGCACTCATCCCAGCTCCAACCATAGCCGGAGTATTTGGCATGGCTCGAACAATTCTAGGTGAACCCGAAATATATGCAGCCAATTGCTCTATTGTTACGCCAGGTGCAATACTAATGACAATATGTTTTTTATTAAAAGTCAATGGCATCAACACCTTAGATAGATACTGTGGTTTTATAGCAACTACAACGACATCTGAGACCTCAACAAGCGCTTCGTTAGTATCTACATAGGGAATCCCTATCTCTTCTTTGATGGTCTCTAAACGCTCTTTGTTTATATCTGTATAACAGAGAGCATCCTCTAATCGCTTAGCTGCTTCGCTTAACATAGCATAGCCCATATTTCCGGTGCCAAGTATTCCAAATTTCATGATACAACCTCCTTTTCATCCATCCTTTGATGCCAAAATCATAGCCTCTAAGATTTCCTTTTATACATGGAGTTCCACATGTAGTCCAAGAGATTCCTTATTGGCATTTAAAACCGGCGTTACATAATCCCGAACAAATTCTTCAACTTGTTCCGGTGAACGTCCGACAAAATTTTCCGGTGCAAGCATCGTATAGATTTCATCTTCTGTCATCGCAAAACGTTCATCCTTTACAATACGTTCAATAAGATCATTTGATTTACCTTCAACTTTAACCATTTTACCGGCTTCCATAGAGTGAACACGAATGATTTCATGAAGTTCTTGACGATCTCCTCCACGTTTTACACATTCCATAAGAATTGTCTCTGTTGCCATGAATGGAAGTTCATCCATAATATGTCGATGAATCACCTTATCATAAACAACCAATCCGTCAACAACATTACCATAGATATCCAATACTGCATCAAGGGCTAAAAATGCTTCTGACACAGATAAACGTTTGTTGGCACTGTCATCTAATGTTCTTTCGAACCATTGTGTACTGGCTGTAATTGCCGGGTTTAATGCATTAACTATAATGTGTCTAGATAGGGAACCAATACGCTCACTACGCATAGGATTACGCTTGTAAGCCATTGCACTCGAACCGATCTGACTTTTTGCGAAGGGTTCTTCCATCTCTTTCAAATTTTGCAACAGACGGAGATCATTACTGAATTTGTAGGCTGATTGAGCAACACTACTTAGAATTTGAAGCATCTGGCTGTCTAATTTTCTCGGATACGTTTGACCTGTCACAGGGAACGTCTTATCGTATCCCATTTTCTCAGAGACACGTTTATCCAATTCCTTAACTTTTTCATGATCTCCTTCAAAAAGGTTTAGAAAGCTTGCTTGGGTTCCTGTCGTCCCTTTAACACCACGTAGTGCTTTTTTGTTCAATTGATGAACAATATCTTCATAATCCATAAGAAGATCTTCAATCCAAAGGCATGCGCGCTTACCTACAGTTGTCAACTGCGCCGGTTGAAAATGTGTAAAGCCAAGAGTTGGTAAATCTTTATTATCCATAGCAAAAGAAGACAACTTATCCACCACATTAACAACTTTTTTCTTAATTAACTCTAGAGCTTCCGTCATTATGATAACATCTGTATTATCCCCAACATAACAGCTTGTAGCACCTAAATGGATAATTGGTTTTGCAGATTTCGCTTGCTCTCCATAGGCATATACATGACTCATAACATCATGACGCACTTCCTTTTCTCTAGCAATAGCTACATCATAATTAATATCGTCGGCATAACGTTTCAAATCATCAATCTGCTCTTGAGTGATAGCTAAGCCTAGTTCCTTCTCAGATTCTGCTAAAGCAATCCATAACTTACGCCATGTTTTGAATTTTTTGTCCGGTGAAAAAAGATATAACATTTCTTTACTTGAATAACGGGATACTAAAGGATTTTCAAAAGTTTGATACATGCTAAGTCCTCCAAAATTATCGTCTTATGGGTTAAAATCTCATTCATTATATCATAATACGTTGGCAAATACCACGGCATGAATAAATTCATGAACAATATGAAAAGGCCACTACCCATATGGGTAGTAGCCTTATTATATGCTATTACTTTGCATACTCGATTGCTCGAGTTTCTCTGATAACATTTATCTTGATCTGTCCTGGATATTCCAGTTGACCTTCAATTTCTTTTGCAACATCCCTCGATAGAATAACCATCTCATCATCATTAATTTGATCTGGTACAACCATCACTCTGATTTCTCTACCCGCTTGGATAGCGAAGGATTTTTCTACACCTTTGAAGTTATCTGCTATTTCTTCTAATTTTTGCAAACGATTGATATACAGTTCTAACGTTTCACGACGTGCACCAGGTCGAGCTGCACTGATTGTATCAGCTGCTTGGACAATAACCGCAATCAATGATTCCGGTTCAACATCACCATGATGCGCTTCGACTGCATTAACAATAATAGGGCTTTCTTTGTACTTTTTACAAAGATTGGCACCAATAGAAACATGTGATCCTTCGACCTCATGGTCAACGGATTTTCCTATATCATGCAATAAACCGGCTCTCTTTGCCACACGTACGTCAAGGCCAATTTCACCGGCGATTATTCCTGCCAATTGAGATACTTCGATTGAATGTTTTAACACATTCTGACCGTAGCTGGTTCTGAATTTCATCTTACCAAGTAATTTAACAAGTTCAGGGTGTACGCCATGTACGCCTGCATCAAACGTTGCATTCTCCCCTTCTTCACGAATCATGTTATCCACTTCTCGTTTAGCCTTTTCAACCATTTCTTCAATTCTAGCCGGATGAATACGTCCGTCTACAATCAATTTTTCTAACGCAATACGTGCAATCTCACGTCGTATCGGATCAAATCCAGATAGAATAACCGCTTCAGGTGTGTCATCAATAATTAAATCAATACCTGTGAGGGTTTCTAATGTGCGAATATTACGCCCTTCACGTCCGATAATGCGTCCTTTCATTTCATCACTCGGCAAGCTCACGACAGACACTGTCGATTCCGCCACATGGTCGGCTGCACAACGTTGAATAGCATTCGCTAATACGTAACGTGCTTTTTTATCGCCTTCTTCTTTGGCTCTTGCTTCGTGTTCCTTAATTAACATAGCAGTTTCATGTTTCACATCTTCTTCAACAGATTTCAAAAGGTACTCTTTCGCTTGATCTTGGGTGAGTCCGGAAATTTTTTCCAGCTCAGAGAGGTGTTGTTGCTTAATGACTTCCACTTTTTCTTTTTCACGCTTTAGAGCACTGTCTCTATCCGTCACAGATTGCTCACGTTTTTCAAGTGTTTCAGCTTTTTTATCCAAAGTTTCTTCTTTTTGAAGAACCCTTTTCTCTAAACGCTGTAACTCGTTTCGGCGATCTTTTACTTCCTTATCCAAATCGCTTTTGATCTTATAGATCTCTTCTTTGACTTCTAACTTCGCTTCACGCTTAATACCTTCAGCATCTTTAATCGCATCATCCACAATACGACGAGCTTTCGCCTCTGCTGAACCATACTGAGCTTCTGCTACTTTCTTGCGATAATTCACACCAACAAAAAATGTAGCAACTGCTATTGCCAGAAGAAGAATTACAACGGGAATAAAGACAAAAATTGGAATTGACATAAGTAACACCTCCTCTATATGAAATTGTCATAGTTCATGTTGTACTAACTACAACACATAAATTTTATAACTTTTTAAGACTTATGTCAAGTTATTGCGCATTTTAATGCGAAATTTCATAAAATTCACACATATAAGACACAAAATCATCGTAAATATGTCATACTATTGTTATTTGATTTACTCTGAATCATTCCAACCGTCTCTAAATCGATCCCATGCTTTATAACATAATTCCGTTCTAAATCCCTTACGACTCAAATAAGCCAAGGCCTTCTTGCGAAGCTCTTGCTCTTCCATTCTGAATCGTTTAAGCGTATATTGTTTGTTCAATAATTGAACTGCACTATTAAATTCATCTTCTTCATTCACTGATTCAGCTATAATACGTTTCACAGCATCATTGCTAAATCCTTTTTGTTGTAATTTGTATTGCATCTCCCGTCGACTCTTTGTTGTCTTATATTGCTCGACGCGTCGGGTAATTAAGCGATTATCATCAACAAGGGACTTATCTAAAAAGGGCTTCAAAATAGCTTGTATATGTTGTTCGGCATAACCTTCACGTGCCAATTTATCATGCAGTTGCTTTGATGGATAGTCTTGCTTCCCTAACAAATACATAATACGCTTCTGTCCACGTCGAATAACATGTTCATCTAACAACTGCTCTTCTTCATCACTTATCGAATGCCCCTCGACACAAATACTTTTGAAGGCTACTTTCCTCAAATCTCTTGCATATAGAAAAAGATGGTATTCACCATCTATCTCTATACGAATCTTCTTCTGGGAGGTATCAATCTTTGATATAATACGGTTCATGAAATCCTCCGATCCATTGTCACTGATTTTGTATCTATCTATTTACTTTTGCTTTCTTTATCTGCTTTGCTCTCTTTCGTATCCTTAGTATCCTTTGTGTCTTTCTCAGCCTTAGCCTTTGTATCCTTTGCTTCAGTATCGTCTCCGGGAATGAGTCCATAATGCACACGCACTAATTGCTCGATCTCTGAAAGGAGTTCAGGATTGTCACGCAAGAATTCTTTCGCATTCTCACGGCCTTGTCCTACGCGGATATCATTATAAGAATACCATGCACCACTTTTCTTCACAATGTCCACATCTGCGGCCAAATCTAGTACATCACCTTCAATAGATATACCCTGTCCGAACATAATATCAAATTCTGCCATTTTAAAAGGAGGTGCAATTTTATTCTTAACTACTTTAACACGTGTTCTATTACCAACCATTTCATTGCTTTGCTTCAAAGTCTCAATACGGCGTACATCCAAACGTATAGAAGAATAGAACTTCAACGCACGTCCACCAGACGTAGTCTCAGGATTCCCGAACATAACACCTACTTTTTCACGTAATTGATTAATAAAGATAACGATACAGTTTGACTTATTAATTACACCTGTCAATTTACGTAGTGCTTGACTCATCAATCGGGCTTGAAGACCAACATGGGCATCACCCATCTCCCCTTCAATTTCCGCTCTTGGTACCAAAGCCGCTACAGAGTCAATAACAACAATATCAACGGCACCGGAACGCACCATCGTTTCACTAATTTCTAAGGCCTGTTCCCCATTATCCGGCTGTGAAATATATAAATTATCTATATCTACGCCAATCTTACCTGCATATTGCGGATCTAATGCATGCTCTGCATCTACAAATCCAGCAACACCACCGCGTTTTTGTACTTCTGCAATCATATGCAAAGCAACTGTTGTCTTACCACTGGATTCCGGTCCGTATATCTCAACAATACGACCTTTTGGCACACCACCTGCACCTAATGCAATATCTAAACTTAAAGCGCCGGTCGGAACCGTCTCGATGTTACGACGAGCTCCTTGCTCCCCTAGCTTCATAACAGCACCTTTACCGTATGCTCGTTCAATTTGACTAATTGCTGCGTCTAATGCTTTCTTCTTATCCGTATTCATAGTAGTCCCTGGTTATACCAGGCACCCCCTTTCACATAATATCGAACGTCTGTTCTGATTCTCCGTTTATTATAGCACATATGTTCGTATACATCAAGCAAGAATTCCTAGTCTTTCTTTCACAAAAAACTTACACATCGGCCAGTAAACATTGATATAAACTAATCCAAGCGGTTTTTGCTGCCGCCTCTCGAATCATCTGTCGCTTACCTTGAAAATGATTTTCATAAACGTGAATCCCTTTTGGTGTACGAATGCCTATATATACAAGGCCAACCGGTTTTTCCTCTGTTCCACCTGTAGGACCTGCTATGCCTGTAACACTCACACAATAGGCTGAATCATCATCCTTAGCCAATCCTTGAACCATTTCTTTGGCCACTTGTTCACTTACAGCCCCAAAGTTATCTAAACTCTCTTGTAAAACGCCTAATCGTTTAACTTTACTGGCATTGGAGTAGGTAACAATCCCTTCCATAAAGACCGATGAAGCGCCTGACTTTTCAACAATCTGAGTGGCCATTAACCCTCCCGTACAGGATTCTGCCATATATAACTTTGCATTCTTATCTGATAAAACACCAAGAAGATATTCAATGAGATCCTCTTCTGTTTCCGTATAAATATAATCACCTAAACGTTCCCGTATAATTGCCTCAACCGGCTCCATTTTAAGTCGACAACGTGTTTCATCCGCTTCTATGGACGTTACTTTTATGTGAACTTCTCTTAACTTAGCATAAGGCGCTACAATAAAACGTTCTCCAGCTTGTATAATATCATCAATAATGGTAACCGCTTGACTTTCTCCAATTCCTATCATTTTGAAGGTCTTTGTACAAATAACATCCTGACTATCTTTTGATAATATCGGAATTACATAATCGTGTAACATAGGTGTCAATTCTCTCGGGGGGCCTGGCAATAAGAAAATATGTGTGTTGGGTAATTCAATAGACATTCCAGGTGCTGTTCCATTAGGATTAGGGAGAGAACAGCCACCTTCAATCATTTGAGATTGCTTATAATTATTCTCTGTTACCTGATACCCACGACGCTCAAACCATGCCTCTAACTCTTGTTTGAGTGTAGCATCTTCATAGAGTTTTCTACCTAAAAACGTAGCAACAGCCTCTCGCGTAAGATCATCCTTTGTCGGTCCCAATCCACCACACAATACGATAACACCCGCTTCTTCTGATGCTTGTTTCATGGTCGTTACAATATCCGACTCAACATCTCCAACGACATGGTGATAGCGACAAAAAATACCAATATCGCTTAGTGCACGACTAATTGTGGCAGCATTACTATTAACCACATCTCCTGATAAGACTTCTTCTCCGACTGCAATAATATGTGCGAGCATTGTTGTCCTCCTTACTCATGGAATACTTGAATATTTTTAACAATATAATCAATAGCAGATACGACCGTCAACAATGTTGCTACAAAAATAAGAAGCGTTTCAACAAAGCCAATCACATTGCCACCGAACTGTAACAACATAACAATAATCATAATCATTGTAGAAAAGGTTTTAGCCTTCCCCCACATACTTGCAGCAATGACCTTGTTGTCGATTGCCGCAATCAAACGGAACCCACTAATTATAAATTCTCTTGCAATAATAATAATAACGATAACTGCTGATAATCTTCCAATTTCAACAAAATAAACAAGAGCTGACATAACAAGAAGTTTGTCTGCAAGGGGGTCCATAAACTTACCAAAATTTGTTACTAAATTGTGTTTACGTGCTAAGTAGCCATCCAAATAATCTGTTAAACTAGCAACGACAAAAATAGCTGTTGCTACATAATTACTCCAATTACCGGTTCCCATATAAAGAACCAATAGAAAAAAGGGAATCATTGCCACTCGTAAAAGAGTCAGTTTATTCGCTATATTCATATGCGCTCTCCTATAAGGTCATACTCGTTAGCTTGTACGATTTTGACGTTAATATAGTCACCGGATAAAAGGTCTTCCTCAGATTCTACAAACACATAGCCATCTACATCCGGTGTATCTTTATAACTTCTAGCCATATAAACATTATCTGCCGGTACATACGCTTCAATCATGACTTCTAATGTTTTACTAATCATGTCTTGATTTTTCTCAAGAGAAATTTGTTGCTGTAACAACATGATTTTTTCTTGACGGACCAGCATCGTTGCCTCATCTATTTGATTCGGCATATCATAAGCCGGTGTACCTTCTTCTCGAGAATATGTAAATACACCGATACGATCTAAACGCATACGCTTTACGAATTTATACAAATTGTTAAAGGCTTCATCCGTTTCACCAGGAAATCCAACAATAAAAGTTGTACGAATACATATATCCGGCATTGCCCGGCGCAACTTATCAATAATTGACTCAATACCTTCTAAACGGCTCTTTCTGGCCATTCTCTTGAGAATCATATCATCCGCATGTTGTAACGGCATATCGATATAGTGAACAACCTTATCTTCCGTGGCCATCACGTCAATTAGAGCATCTGTTATATCTTCCGGGTAAACATAGAGTAAACGAATCCAATGCACGCCATCAACGGCTGCAATTGCTTGAATCAATTCAGGCAACCGTGACTCTCCATATAAATCCATGCCATACTTGCCTACATCCTGTGCTACCAGAATAAATTCCGTCTTTCCTAACTCGACGAGATGTTTAACTTCTTCGAGAATACTATCCATCGAACGACTTCTAAATTGTCCCCGTAGCTTAGGAATAATACAGTAGGTACAATGATTATCGCATCCTTCGGCAATTTTCAAATAGGTATATTGCTTTGTTGTTTCTGTTGTTCGATTCAAATAACTTGCATCAAGCACCGTTGATGCTTCAAAGTTTACATACTTATTACCACCTAAGGTTTCTTCAATGGCTTCCAAAATACGATTATTGTTGGCAGCGCCTAATACACCATCAACTTCTTCGATTTCCTTCATGACTTCATCTCTATACAATTCTGTCAAACAACCTACAACCAATAAGGCTTTAAGCTTGCCGGTATGTTTCAATTCTGCATATTTTAAAATGGTGTCAACACTTTCTTGTTTGGCATCACTGATAAAACTGCAGGTGTTGATGACGATACCGTCTGCAGCCATTGGATCCATGGTAATTTGATAACCGGCTTGATTTAGCATACCGATCATCACCTCAGAATCAACAAGATTCTTGTCACATCCTAAGGATTCAAAATAAATAAGTTGTTCTTTCATCTTCAAAATCGTATTCCTCCAAAATTTTATTGCTTCGCTGATTGTACAACATTCTTCATCAACATTGCAATGGTCATCGGTCCTACACCACCGGGTACCGGTGTTATATAACCTGCTTTTATAGCTACTTCATCTGTATCAACATCGCCGCATAGCGTTTTATCTTCTAAACGATTCATGCCCACATCAATAACAACGGCTCCTTCTTTTACATAATCAGCCGTTATAAACTTAGCTTTTCCGATAGCCGCTACTAAAATATCGGCTTCTCGACATATCTCTTTAAGGTTCTTTGTTCTTGAGTGACAAATCGTCACCGTTCCGTTAGCAGCTAACAATAAGCTACTAATAGGCTTCCCGACTATATTACTGCGCCCAACTATCACACAACGCTTACCTTCTATGTCAATATTATAGCGCCTTAACATCTCCATAATACCATAGGGTGTACACGAAATAAACTCCGGTCTTCCAATACTTAGACGCCCTACACTCATAGGGTGAAAACCGTCAACATCCTTTGAGGGGTCAATGCTTTCTATGATTTCATCCTCATTCATCTGTTTAGGTAATGGCAACTGTACCAATATACCATGGACACTATCATCTGCATTCAAGGTTTCCACTAATGCTAACAATTCCTCATGGCTCGTTGATTGAGATAACTCATAGCTTAACGATTCAATCCCTATATACTCACACGCACGTTTTTTGTTGCGAACATATACTTGGGATGCAGGATCTTCACCGACAATGACAACCGCTAATTTGGGAATAATGCCTCGTTCTCTTAGATCATGAACTTCTACTTTCAATTCGTCTTTTATCGTTTTGGATAATTGCTTACCATCCAAATAAGTCGTTTCCATAAATAGCCTCCTTAAAACAAACCGGTAATATGGCCTTCTGCATCAATATCAATAGATTCTGCTGCCGGTGTCTTAGGTAGTCCCGGCATCGTCATAACATTGCCTGTAATTACAACAACAAATTCTGCTCCTGCCGACAGATTGACTTCTCGCACTGATAAATTAAAGCCCCTCGGACGTCCTAATGCCTTTGGATCATCTGAAAAAGAATATTGCGTTTTAGCAATACATACCGGCAAATGAGAAAGACCCATCTCGTTAATCTTTTTGATAGATTTCTTAGCTCCGGCGGAAAAATCAACGGTATCTCCACCATATATTTTCTGTGTAATCGTTTTTATTTTTTCTTCTATAGAACTCTGATCCTCATAAAGCAATTTAAAATCAGGTGTCTTCGTTTCAAGCGTCTCCATTAATAAATCTGCTAATTCAATGCCTCCGTCACCACCATTTTCCCAAACCCGTGAAATCGCAAATTGAGCGCCTAATTCTTCACAACGCTTCTTAACAAAAGCGACTTCATCGTCTGTATCTGTAACAAAAGCATTCAGAGCAACAAGGACCGGAACACCATACTGATTCATATTTTGAATGTGGCCTTCAAGATTTACAATTCCTTTTTTTAATGCCTCAACATTAGGTTCAGAAAGGTCGTTCTTCGTTACACCACCGTTATATTTAAGAGCGCGTACTGTTGCCACTATAATAATAGCATCCGGTGTCAAACCACCTTTGCGACATTTAATATCTAAAAATTTCTCTGCACCTAAATCAGCCCCAAAACCCGCCTCCGTAATAAGAACATCTGAAAGTTTTAATCCATATCGGGTCGCTCGAAGACTATTACAGCCATGTGCAATATTGGCAAAAGGCCCTCCATGCATGATACATGGTGTTTGTTCTAATGTTTGCACCAAATTCGGTTTGATTGCTTCTTTCAACAATGCCGCCATCGCGCCATTCGCCTTTAAATCTCCGGCAGTAACCGGTTCATTAGCATAGGTATAACCTACAATGATTTGCCCTAAACGTTTCTTAAGATCCGTCAAATCTTTTGCCAAACATAAAATAGCCATAACTTCTGATGCAACACTAATCATAAAGCCATCTTCCCTGGGAACACCTTGCAAACGTCCTCCCAGTCCGACAATGGTTTGGCGTAGTGCACGATCATTCATATCTACGACACGCTTGAACGTAATACGCCTCGGATCAATGTTTAATGCATTACCCTGTTGCAAATGATTGTCCAACATTGCTGATAATAGATTGTTGGCAATACTTACTGCATGAATATCTCCAGTAAAATGTAAGTTAATGTCTTCCATAGGAATGACTTGAGCATAACCACCTCCGGCTGCGCCGCCTTTTATTCCCATACAAGGACCTAACGAAGGCTCTCTAAGTGCAATCATGCTCTTCACGCCTTTTTTCCCGAGGGCTTGTCCTAATCCAACAGTTGTTGTTGTCTTACCTTCGCCCGCAGGTGTTGGGTTAATCGCCGTAACCAATACAAGCTTACCATCATCTCTATCCTTGATGCGTTCCCATAGATCATCCGATAGCTTAGCCTTATATTTGCCATAAAGCTCTAATTCATCTTCGTTGATACCCAGCGTTCCCGCCACATAAGTAATTGGTGCAATAGTTGCTTCATTTGCTATTTGAATATCTGACTTCATAGTTCCTCCTTGATTGATCCATATGCTTAGTCATGAATGACTTCTTCTTCTGTTGATTGTGTGTCTGTTGAAACAGGTGTCTGAACCTCAGGCGGCGTCTCTTGCTCTTGCACCTCTTGATCATCACCGGTAGCACGTGCCTTCAATGCCAAAAACTCTTCTTTGGACATGAGCATCTTACGTGGTTTACTTCCTTCTTCATCCCCTACATAACCGGCCTCATGAAGCTGATCCAGAATACGTGCTGCTCGATTATAACCGACTCGAAACCGTCGTTGAATCATCGATGCTGATGCTTTTTGTTTATCAACACATAGCTCTAAGGCTTGTTCGAATATCGGATCATAGTCTTGATCCTCATGTCGTTCTTCAGATACCGATTGCTCTAATTGTTTGATTATTTTTTTATCATAATCTTCTTTTTTACGTTTCTTAAGATAAGAAACTATATGCTCAACTTCCTTATCGGAAATGAAAGCGCCTTGTACACGTACCGGTTTTTGAAGACCTACCGGATAGAAAAGCATATCCCCTTTACCCATTAGCTTCTCGGCACCGTTCATATCAATAATCGTTCTGGAATCCACACCACTCGATACGTTAAATGCAATACGTGAAGGAATATTTGCTTTGATTAATCCGGTAATAACATCCACAGAAGGACGCTGCGTCGCAATAATCAAATGTATACCGGCCGCTCTAGCCATTTGTGCCAATCGACAAATCGCCTCTTCGACATCACCGGCCGCTGCAACCATAAGATCGGCTAGCTCATCAACAATGATAACAATTTGCGGCATTTTCTTTAAGTCATCATTATCACGTACATACTCATTATAACCTTTAATATCCCGTACATTCGCTTCTGCAAATTGATTGTAACGTTCCAACATTTCTGCAACTGCCCAATTAAGAGCACCTGCTGCTTTTTTAGGATCTGTAACAACAGGAATCAAAAGATGGGGAATACCGTTGTATACTGACAACTCCACCACTTTCGGGTCAATCATTAACAGTTTCACATCTTCCGGAGATGATTTATAGATAATACTTGTAATCAACGTATTAACGCACACCGATTTACCTGATCCTGTTGCCCCGGCGATTAGTAAATGAGGCATTTTTGCTATATCTGCAATCATTTCCTTACCGCCAATATCTTTACCAAGAGCAAAGGCCAAGCGAGACGGAAAACTCTCAAAAGTCTTGCTATCAATGACTTCTTTTAAAAATACACTCGTTGTTTCTTTGTTGGGAACTTCTATTCCTACTGCAGATTTCCCCGGAATCGGCGCTTCGATACGTATACCTGAAGCAGCTAGATTAAGGGCAATATCATCGGATAAATTAACGATTTTACTTACTTTCACCCCTTGAGCCGGTTGCAATTCATAGCGTGTAACCGTCGGTCCAACGGACACATCAATAACCTTAGCTCCCACGCCAAAGCTAGCCAAAGTTTCTTCCAACTTCGTTGCATTTGCATCCAAATGCTCTGTACTGCTGTCTGAACTCTTAAATGGATTGTCCTTTAACAATTCCATCGGTGGTGCTTGATAAATCTCATCGTTTTTTACCACCTCAGTCAGTATTTCTTGTTTGATGATCTCTGTATCTACCGGCTTTTCTTTGACTTTGGATTTTTTTCCCACTTTATCCGGTTTCGCTTCATCAATATGCTCTTGCTTCATATCCGGTTCGTTCTCTGTTTTTACAGCCGCCATATCGTCTGACACACCCTGTACCGTGCCCAAAACTTCCGATTCATGAATGCTTTCCGATTTCGGTTCATTCTCTGTTTTACTGCCAACAGTCATCTCTTGACGTCCATGCTGTGAATCAGCCTCTATGGGTGCGTCACTCGTCATTGCCAACGTCGATTGGAATAAGCTTGCTATCCTCTTCTTCGGAGACCGTTTGTCATTTACCGGCTTCTTCGTTACTGCTTGCTTCTCCGTCGATACTTTATTCTTCTGTTCAGATCGCGCTTCTGCCTTTTCTTCCAATTGATGCAGAGACTTTGTTGTAAAGTGTATTATACGTTTATACCCTGCTTGCACCAATTCAAAAAATGAACGTTCGCTAATCGCAATAAATAACGACGTATAAATAGCCAATAAAATAACTCGAGAACCATATTTACCGGTAAAAAAGAAGAGTATATCTCCGATTAAACCGCCTACAAACCCACCACGAACATGATGCTGTGCCGAAACAATATAATAAAGCGCCAATGGTTCAAAATATACACGTTTTTCATTAATTTTCATACCAAATTGCGCTTTTGTAAGAGGCAACACATGACATAAGACAGAGAAAAACACAATACCAATAAACACAAGTAGTAATTTGGTATTCAACCGTTCATTTCCTTTATTAAATGCCTTCATAAAACTTGCTACAAATATAAATATCGGCAATAACCAGGCTCCCATTCCAAAAAGTCCAAAAAAGATTTGCTCTACTCCACGGCCTATGAAACCACCTCCGTCAAAGTAGATACTCATCATAACAAACAAAGCCGCAACCAGCATCAATATGACAAGAATTTCATATTGCACCATACTCAATTCCGATTTACGGGATGGATGCTTTGATGTCGTACGCTTCTGTTTTTTTTGATTCGCCATTGCGATCCTCCCTTTCCTAGCTACAAATCAAAAGCTTTATGTAATGCTGTCACCGCCTTTTCAATATCTTGCACCTTTATTAAACAAGCTATCGTCGACAATGAATCTGCCGTTTGCAAAATCTCTATAGATTCTTTTGTCAATGCAGTAACTATCTTAGCCATAACACCGGGTACACCTGTCATTCGCTCGCCAACAACGGTCACTTTTGCACAATCTGATATGACATCATAGGTCACCGGATAATGTCCCAATACCTCTTTAGCCATGGGTAACTTTTCTTTATCTATCGTAAACACCCTTAAGTTCGGAAAAATATTGATAATATCAATAGAGACACCACGAGCTGCCAATTCTTGGAAAAAATCCTCATCATGCATGGTACCTTCTACATGCAATTGGACACGATCAACACGGTGTGCAATACCTGTAATCAGTTGGTCCTTAACTGTTCTGGTCTCATTGAAGGGCTTATAATGACAGATTACAGTTCCCTGATGGTCACTAAACGTATTTTTGATTACCAAGGGTATCCCTGCACGCATTGCTACTTCCACAGCACCTTTATGAATGACTTTAGCACCACTGTCTGCCATTTGAAAGACTTCTTCATAGCTAATTTTATCTAATGTTTTAGCCTCTGCATACACTCTGGGGTCAGCTGTTTTAATACCATCCACATCTGTATATATCTCGATAGCACTCGCACCGATAGCCTCTCCTATGAGAGCGGCTGTTGTATCCGAACCGCCACGTCCTAAGGTTGTTGTCATATTCTTAAGATTTCGACCTTGGAATCCGGCGATAATCGGAACAATGCCTTGCTCTAATAATTCCATAACATAACCGGTATTCATTTGAACAACTTGTGCGTTCATAAATTGATCATCTGTAATAATACCTGCCTCACCGCCTGTTAATGCATGCGCTTTTATTCCCATACACTTAAGATGATAGCTCAAAACAACCGTCGAAATAATCTCTCCGGTACTTATTAACATATCTGTCTCTTTTGGATCCATTCGATCTGTATCATGTCCAATCAATGAAAGTAATGTATCCGTTGCATAGGGGGACCCTTCCCGGCCCATGGCTGACACAACAACAACGACATGTTTACCTTCTTGAATATTCTTTTCCACAATACGAAGGACTTTCTCACGACTTTCCGGTGTCGCAACTGACGTTCCTCCAAATTTTTGTACTATAATTTCCATTTCATCACCTTCTCATTTGTTCTTCAATTACTATACCATAGCCAACCTTGATTGACAACATTTTTGCCATTATACCTCCATTGGTTTAGATTCTCTTAATCCTTATAGAATGGGGATTCGCAACTAGGATTTCTTTCATTCATGTGGTAAAATAGAATTAGATATATTGACGTAAAACATCCACCAATAGAAATGGAGGTAACTTATGTATGTAAAAAATAAAATGGTAAAAGATATTGTTTCAATTTTTCCGGAAGCATCTATTTCTCTTGCCTTTCAAACCATGCACGAGAAAAATGTCAGCCAATTGCCTGTTGTACGGGATTCAAAATTAGTTGGTCTCGTAACCGAAACATTGCTCAGTGAATTTACCCCTTCAAAAGCTACTACACTAAGTATCTATGAATTAAATTATATTCTTGGAAAAACCAAAGTTGAAAGTATTATGTCCAAAGATGTATTAACATGTACTGAAGATATGCTCATTGAAAATGTAGCCCTAATGATGAATGAACATGATGTTAATATGATTCCCGTTATTGACCAAGCCCATCGTCTTATCGGCATAATATCACGTTCTGATATTATTGAAGCATTTATCGAAATTATCGGTGCCAAAGATACCGGTACCCGTATTGTTGTTTACTCCAAAGATGAATCCGGTAAATTGGCTGAAATCTCAGCTATTATTAAGGAATTCGGATATAATATTACACATCTTACTAACTTCAATAATGTTTCTGACAATACAACTGAAATTATCATCCGCATGAATACTATCGATGTGACACCTGTTATCGAAGCCTTGAAAGCAAAAGGCTATGAAATTGTACGAATCGATAAAACGGAATAATTCAACAAATCAAAAAGCTAAGTACCTTTTCAGGTGCTTAGCTTTTTGATTTATAATCATTTACCTATTAACCTAGATATGCTTGACGAACTCGGTCATCATTAAGAAGTTTTTTTGCATCCCCTTCGATAATAATTTTACCGGTTTCCAATACGTAAGCACGATGGGCAATGGATAGTGCCTTATGCGCATTTTGTTCTACCAATAAAATAGTCATACCTGCTTCGTTCGTTTCTTTGATGATTTCAAAAATTTCATCGACCAATATAGGTGCAAGACCCATAGACGGTTCATCCATCAATAAAATATCCGGTTTACTCATCAATGCTCTAGCTATGGCAAGCATCTGTTGCTCACCACCACTCATTGTTCCAGCTAATTGTTTGGATCGTTCCTTCAGTCTTGGGAAACGCCGATACATATCTTCTACATCATTTTGAATTCCATATTGATCTTTTCTAGTATAAGCACCCATTAACAAATTTTCATAAACACTCATCTGTGCAAACACACGTCGTCCTTCCGGCACTTGGGCCAATCCAAGACGAACAATCTTATCGGCAATGGTAGTGGTCAATTCATCGGAATGTAGCTTAATCGAACCATGAGAAGGTTTAACCAAACCACTTATTGCATGAAGCGTTGTTGTTTTTCCTGCGCCATTTGCTCCTATAAGACTTACAATTTCACCTTTATTTACGACAAAATTCATATCTTTGAGTGCATGAATTGCACCATAATGTACATTCAAATCTGATACATATAACATGATATTCCCTCCTTAACTTCCAAGATACGCTTCGATTACTTTTTTATTTGTACGGATTTCCTCAGGCTTACCTTTGGCAATAATCATTCCGTAATCAATAACAATTAACCGCTCACATATACCCATAACAAGATTCATATCATGCTCAATCAGAAGGATTGTTACACCGAATTTATCGCGAATAAAATGAATGGTTTCCATGAGTTCTTTTGTCTCAGAAGGGTTCATTCCGGCTGCCGGTTCATCCAATAACAGTAATTTAGGGTTTGTCGCTAATGCACGACATATCTCAAGCTTACGTTGTTTACCATAGGGAAGATTCTTTGCTAAATTATTGGCATCCGCCTGCATATCAAATAATGCCAGTAGCTCCATTGCTTTATCCGTAATTTCACGCTCTTCTTTCCAATATTTGGGAAGTCTGAAGATGGCCGTCACGGAATTGTAACTCATATCTTTATGAAAAGCAATTTTAATGTTATCAATCACCGATAAATCTGAAAACAAACGAATGTTTTGGAACGTTCTTCCTAATCCCAGATTAACAATTTGATAGGGTTTCTTTCCATTAACTAATTGCTTGCCGATAGTAATGCGACCTTCTGTGGGTAAGTATACCCCAGTAAGCATATTAAATATCGTTGTTTTACCGGCTCCATTCGGCCCGATTAACCCAACAAGCTCCCCTTGTTCAATCGTTATATCAAAATTACTTACCGCGCGAAGACCACCAAATGTAATTCCGATATTCTCAGTTTTTAAGAGACTCATACTTACACCTCGCTTCCTGATTCTTCACCTGATATTTTCTTTTTGATCCAAGACGCTGCTCCAACAAGAGAAAACTCTGCACGCCCCAATAGTCCATCTGATTTGAAAATCATCAAAAGAATCAACATCACTGCATAGATAATTAATCGAAGCTCATCATAGGCATATAAAAACTCTGTTAAAACGGCCAAAAACACACCGGCTATAATAGTCCCTGTAATAGAACCCATACCTCCGAATACAACGATAATGAACAATTCGACTGAGAACATAAACTTAAATTTCTCCGGTGTCAAATAGCGTTGATACATAGCAAACAAGGACCCTCCTACCCCTGCGATAAAAGCTGATAAGAAAAAGGCATACACTTTATAAAATGTTGTAGGGATACCAATCGATTCTGCTGCAATCTGATTTTCGCGAATGGAAATAATCGCCCGTCCATGTCTGGAGCGCATAAAAAGAAAGACAAATGCAATAACAAGAATTAACACAATAAAAACTTCATTAATACCCACAAGAACAGGAATACGTTTCAACCCCGAAGCCCCGCCTGTAATCGGCCGAAGATTAATGAGTGTATATCGAATCATCTCTCCAAAACCTAGGGTAACGATTCCTAGATAATCACCACGTAAGCGTAGCGCCGGAATACCGATAATAAGACCGAACAGTCCTGTCACTGTCCCGGCAAGAATCATGGCTAAGATCATCTCAATATAATGAGGGAACTCGACAGCTTTAACAAATAAACCAGCCGTGTAGGCACCTATGGCCATAAACCCAGCATGTCCCAATGCGAGTTCTCCCATAAATCCTGTAACCATATTCAAACTTATGGCCACGATAATATTAATCATAGCAAAGACAATAACACCTTCTCGATAGTCATTGATCAAACCATACTCTAATGCGGCAAGAAGAATGAGGTAACTGACAATTGCTGCAATAATATTGACACTATAATTTCTTACTGTTTTTTTCATGACCCTCACCTACACTTTCTCTTTGGCATTTTTGCCGAACAGACCTGTTGGTTTAATAAGTAACACGAGAATCAATACTCCAAAGACAAACACATTGGCCCAACTAGAACTAATATACCCTTTGACAAAAGTCTCAATAGCTCCAATAGCAAAACCGCCAACCATAGCTCCCGGAATGATTCCGATACCCCCAAGAACTGCGGCAACAAAGGCTTTAAGCCCCGGCATAACTCCCATATATGGTTCAAGATTACCATAATTTAACGAATATAACACACCACCTACAGCACCAAGGGCAGAACCAACGGCAAAGGTAATCGATATGGTTTTATCCACATTGATTCCCATTAACTGGGCAGCCCCTTTATCTTCTGATACCGCTCGCATTGCCTGACCTATTCTCGTTTTTCGAATGGTATATTCCAAACCTATCATACATATAACAGTAAAGATAATCGTAATAACCGTGATATTAGGCATTGGAATCGGACCAATCAAGTTCATTTCAGGCATTATTTTATCTTCAGGTCCGAAAAGAAGCTTTGCTAGATTTGATAAGAACATGCTCATACCCAAGGCTGTAATAAGGGCTGATATACGCGGCGCATTCCGAAGCGGCTTATATGCTATACGATCAATAATAACACCGATAATAGCTGTAACAACAGCCGCAACAATAAGCAATGGTATAAACGACATATGGAAGAGCGTCGCCATAAAATAACCGGTAAATGCACCAATCATAAGTATTTCACCATGGGCGAAATTTATAAGCTTAACAATACCATATACCATTGTATAGCCCAATGCGATCAAAGCATAAATGCTTCCGACATTTAAACTATTAATAACTTGGTTGATAAATTGTGACATAGACTAACCTCCTGATAATGAATTGGGTGTACCAATTTTTCTATATCAGGATATATACCTTGTTACTCCATGAGGGGTAACAACCTATATATCCCATTATAGATTTATAGCCGACTTAACGCATAACAAATTAACGCTTTAAATAGGTAAACCGTCTTTATATATACAAAAAAGGGGTATCCCCCTTTTTTGTATTTGAAATGATTCACATATTATATCTTTATATATTATTCTGACATTTTAGTTTCAAGAACCAATTCGCCGTCTTGTACTCGGATAATAGACGCCACTTTTTGGAAAGTGTCTCCATTTTCATCAAATACAGTATGACCAGTGACACCATCATACTCAACACTACTTAACGCATCTCGAATGGCCGCTCCATCTGTTGAACCTGCACTAATCAATGCTTGTGCCATCATTTGCATGCCATCATATCCAAGAGCTGCCAGAGCATTTGGAACTGAATCGTATTGCGCTTCATAATCAGCTATAAAGGATTGTACAATTTCACTTTCATCTGTCGTTGTATAGTGATTTGAGAAGAAATCGCCTTCAACTTCAGCCGCATAGTCGCCTTGAACACCATCCCATCCGTCACCACCAAGAAGGATCGCGTCAACACCTGCTTGATTCAATTGCTTAGCAATCAAGCCCACCTTATCAAAGTAATCCGGAATGAATATTACATCAGGATTGGTATCTTTAATAGAAGAAATAATTGCGTTGAAGTCATTATCTTCACCTGTATAGCTTTCAATAGATAATTCTCCTTCAAAGGTTCCTTCAAAGGCTTCAGCTAAACCAATAGAATAGTCACTACTCACGTTTTCAAAAATAATAGCTGTCGATGCCCCTAAATTGTCATTTGCAAATTTAGCAACAACCTTACCTTGATAAGGGTCAATAAAACATGCACGGAATACATAATCATAACCAATCGTAACATCTTTATTGGTTGCTGTTGGTGTTAACATCGGTATTCCTTTTTCTTCACATAACTCAGCAACAACCAAAGATACACCACTAAATACAGGGCCTACAAGTGCAATGATTCCGTCTTCATCAACCATTCTGTTAAACAAATTAATCGATTTGGTTGGATCTCCTTCGTTATCATAAGCAACTAATTCGATGTTTTTGCCGTTTACACCACCGGCAGCATTCACTTCACTAATGGCCAATTCAGCTGCTTGACGAACTGCAAGTCCATATTGCGCGTAGTCCCCGCTATAAGCACCCATTGTCCCAACTTTGATGACATCACTGTCATTATCTTCAGATGTATCCGTCTCTTCAGCCCCAGTATCTTTATCCTCACTACCGGCATCCACTGTTGTATCCTTTGTACTTGTTGTTGAACTATCACCCTCATCTTTACCACATGCTGCAAAAAGTGCTACTGTCATTGTCACAATTAATAATAATGATAAAACTTTCTTCATGTATTCATCCACCCTTCTAAACTTTAATTTTATATAATTTTAGCGCGTTAAATTATATTTGCAATTATACAACTTTTTTCTTGCAAAATCAAGGATGAATTCGACTAAAAATGATACTTTATACCTAAATTTGCAAGTTTATATTCTTTAAGATTTATTCCGCTCTTACATCAATAACTATTGTTATATTCACATCTAACATATTTGAAATTCATCCGGCACTCAGATTGCATCCCATATAAACTAATGGTATACTGTTACAAACAAAGCTCGAATCAAAGGAGAATAACAATGATTGACGGAATCGTATTACATCATATTGTATATGAACTTAACGAGCACCTTTTGGGTGGTCGTATAGATAAAATAACACAACCGGAAAAAGATGAAATCATTTTACAAATTCGTGCAGGCGGTAAGAAACAAAGACTCTTACTCTCAAGCCAAGCTTCTATGCCAAGAGTCCATCTTACAAATGCAGCTCGACAAAATCCAGCGAGTCCTCCGGCTTTTTGTATGCTTTTGCGCAAATATGTCGGAAATGCTCGCATTACTAAAATTGAGCAATACGGACTTGAACGTATTCTCGCCATTACCTTAGAGCAACTCGATGAAATGGGCGACCAACATGCTTATGTTCTTATTATGGAAATAATGGGTAAACATTCAAATATAATGCTTTGTGATCAGAATCAAAAAGTTCTGGATAGTATTAAACGTATTGGCGCACAAATAAGTAGTGTCCGTCAAGTTTATCCCGGCTCCACTTATACGGCTCCGCCAGATCAAGGAAAGCATTCTATAATAGAACTGAATCATCAAGATACACTACAAGAAATACTAATGGAACACAAGGGACCCATTTATAAGTCTTTATATACTGCCTTTACCGGCATGAGTCCTTTTTATGCTAATCATCTATGTTATGTATCTGATGTTCATAGCGATAGCGAGGTCGAGTCTCTCGATACCGGTGAACTCGCAAGGCTTTATGAATCCATGCAAGACGCTAGAGATCGAATGCTTAATAACGACTATTCACCGGTCTTACTTCGTGATCGTCAAGGCAACATCAAAGAATTCCATAGTTTACTTCTCAAGGATACTTTGCCTGAATATACACTAGAGAGTTATACATCAATTAGCACACTTATTGATGACTTCTTTGACTTGCGCAGTTTGCAAGTCCGTATGAAGCAAAAAACTCAAGATTTACGCAAGCATGTTCAAACCTTATTGGAGCGTTGTTATAAGAAGCTTGATATTCAACAACACCAACTGAAAGACACGGAGAATATGGATCGCTTCAAAATAAAAGGTGAACTTATACTAGCCAATCAATATATGATACAACCGGGCGATGGCCAAGTAACTGTTCTGAATTATTATACAAATGAAGAACAAACCATATCCCTTGACCCTACGCTTACAGCTGTTGAAAATGCAAACAAAGCTTTTGACAAATATAATAAAAAGAAACGTACCAAAACAGCCGTAACAGAACAAATCGAACATACACTTTCTGAGATTAACTATCTAGAAAGTGTCCGCTATGCTTTAGAATCTGTTATTTTGGAAGAAGATATCGAAGAAATTCGTCATGAATTACGTGAGAGCGGATATCTGAAGTATAAATCCGCAAAGAAGCAGCGCGCGAAGAGCAAACCCTATCACTATATAAGCAGTGATGGCTATCATATGTATGTCGGTAAGAACAATCTCCAAAACGACTATTTATCTATGAAATTTGCAGGAAATTCAGATTGGTGGTTCCATACAAAAGAAGTCCCCGGTTCTCATGTTGTTGTCAAATCCGAAGGTGCTGAATTACCGGACAGTACCTTTGAAGAGGCAGCTGCATTAGCCGCTTATTATAGTAAAGCCCGAGAAAGCACTAAAGTAACCGTGGATTATACACAAAAGAAACATCTCAAGAAACCTGCTAAAGCAGCCCCGGGTTATGTTATCTACCATACAAACTACAGTCTACATATTGATCCTAGTATTCAAAATATAAAAAAAATCTCCGGTTAATCCGGAGATTTTTTAGGTTTATATATGTTGAGCAGCATACTTCATTTCTTTAGCATTCGCTATTGCTACGTCACTGGTAACAGCGCCACTAAGCATCTGGGCAAGCGCCTGTATACTCTCCTCATCACTCAATCGATCCATATACGTTCGCGTCTTTTCTCCTTCTACCTCTTTATGAATGAGAAAATGCACATTTGACATGGCTGCAATCTGAGGAAGATGCGTAATACAAATCAGTTGCCGCTCCTGTGCTAATTGCCGCATCACTTCACCGACTTTTTGAGCCGTTAGCCCACTAATTCCAGTGTCAATTTCATCAAAAACCAGCGTATCTATTCCATCAACCGTCGCAAGTATGGATTTCACCGCAAGCATCACACGACTCAATTCACCACCACTTGCCACTTCTTTGAGAGGCTTTAAGGCTTCCCCCTTGTTCGTGGATATTAGGAATTCAACTTTATCCGTCCCTTTATACGTCAGCCCTTTCGTTTCGGTAATTAACACCTGAAAAGCTGCATGTTCTAGATTTAATGTCCGAAGCGTCTGGGTAATTTGTTTGCCTAGTATTCGGGCAGCATCCATCCGTTTGTCATGCATTTTCACAGCAATTATATATAGCTGATCCTCTAGTTCTTTAACTGCTTTACGATTTGCCTCTATTCGCTCTTCATAATGCAGTAATTCATCCAGTTTTTTCTGATGCGTTGCACCATAATCAAGAATATCTTCTATTGTTTCTCCATACTTCAATTTAAGGGTATTAATAACATCTAATCGTTGTTCCGCTTCAAAAAGCTTCTCATCAAAAGCTTCCGAATCATTATTATAAAGAGAGATATCCCGTTTTAATGTCGTCATTAAATCTTCAATTTGAGTAAGTGTTTCATGAATGGATGATAACTCTGAATCAAATCGTAGAACCCGTTCTAAATCCTGTGTTCCCCTTGCAATAACATAATCAACATCTACAGATTCAAAAAGTTCATTGTTCAGATGACTTAACGTTTCTAATATAGTACGTCGATGTGACAATCTATCATACGTATCTTGCCATGCATCGTCTTCACCGGGAATAAGCTCAGCCTTTTCTATTTCCGCAATTTCATACTCCAGAAAAGAAATCTCTCGTCGTCGCATATCATCATCATCATATTTACCACTTAACTGATGTTTTCTTTCTTTGTACTCTTGATATGCTTTTTGATACGCAACCATTACCGGCTCTAATCCTTCGCCACTATAACGATCTAACATGTCCAACTGCCTGTCATTATTCAGCAACGACTGATGTTCATGCTGCGAGTGAATATCAATCAAATACCCGGATATATCTCGAACAACATCTTGTCGAACGACTTCTCCGTTAATTCGAAAAACACTACGTCCATTATGAGCCGTCTTTCGATTCATCAATATAGTTTCACCATTATCTGTAATACCGTTTTCTTCCAACAATCCTTTGATCATCATCTGATCATAACGATCGTCACTCATATCAAAGACACATTCTACAAAAGCCTCGTCAGCACCTTGACGAATAAAATCTTTCTTAATCTTAGCGCCTAAGACATAATGGATTGAACCTAATATGATTGATTTGCCGGCACCGGTTTCCCCCGTCAGAATATTCAATCCTTCATGAAAGTCAATTTCCAGTTCTTCAATTAATGCAATGTTTTTAACATGAAGATATGCGAGCATGAATCCTCCTTAATCATCGAATGATTTTATTTAGCTTCTCCATCATAATGATGGCATCTTTTTCAGAACGTACTGCACAAAAAATCGTATCATCCCCGGCAATACAACCAACGACTTCATCAAAATCCAGTGCGTCTATCGATGCTGCAACAGCCATTGCCATCCCCGTGAGGGTTTTGACAACAATCATAGTTCCTGCACGATCCATATTCAAAAATCCATCTGTTAAGACACGAATATACTTATCATTCAAGTTCATGGTAGAATCTTGCAAAACAACATATTTTTGCTTTCCACCACTTATGGTAACCTTTGTCAATTTCAGGTCCCGAATATCTCTAGAAATGGTTGCCTGAGTGACATCAAAGCCTTCTTCATTAAGCAATCTAGCAAGATCCTCCTGTGTCTCAACCACTTGCTCTTTAATGAGCTGCAGAATCTTCGTTTGTCTTTCTATTTTCATGTACGTTACCTTCCCTATTTGTTTTTTCTTCTATTATACTATAAATATACACGAATATGCATCTTTATTACGAAAGTTTTCGCCTCAATATTTTGAAAAAGTCATTGTCCTGCAGCCGAATCAATTTAACTTTATGACTTGCACGTCGAATATGTATAGGATCTGACTTAGCAAATTCTGTAACTTCTTGTCCGTCAACCGTAATTAATAAATCATCCACATGTTCGTTTCGTGGGTGCTCAAAAACAATCTTCACTTCATCATCACCATTTAAAATCATAGAACGCGCCGTCAATGAATGGGGACATATAGGCGTAAAGACAATCACGTCGTTTGTAGGTGTTATGATGGGGCCGCCTGCCGATAAATTATAGGCTGTCGATCCTGTAGGCGTTGAGATGATGGCACCGTCTGCACGATATTGGTTAACAAATTGATCATTCACATATACATCAAAGGAAATCATCCTAGATATCGATTGTCGTGTCAATACAATATCATTCAATGCCGTTCCTATAGGCATTTTATTATCATGTTCCGCTTGTACCATTAAGCGCTCTTCTATAATATAATTCCCTTTAATGACCGAAAGTAAAGCCTCTTCCATATCGCGGACTTCTATTTCCGCCAAAAAACCTAAATTTCCTAGATTAATACCTAACAGAGGCAATTGATAGGAAGCATAGATACGACTCGTCGAGATAATGGTTCCATCTCCACCAAGAACCAACCCACAATCTACATCCTCTAACTCATGAACATCACAAAATGTATACCCTTGTAACGCATTTTTCTGTTCATATTGTTTCGGCAATGCCGCAACAATACCATGGTCCTCTAGCCATCGCAAAACACGCAATGTCATATGAAACGCTTTATCTTTTAACTCATTTGGTATTACCAAAACTTTTTTCATCATATCACTTCCCGTATAAATCGCGATGGGCATTGTTAACTATCTCTTTGCCACTTACAGCTGTAATTGGGGTCCTATCAGCCTCTTCTATAAAAGTGCCTCCACATTTTCTTCCATATATAAGATATTCTATATTCCCTTCCGGACCTGTAATGGGAGAATACCCAAGACCAAGAGGAAGCACCTTCAACTGCTCAAATATACCCACAATACGGTTAATAACTTCCTCGTGCACAGCCGGATCCTTGACAACACCCTTTTTCCCGACCTTTTCCCGACCGGCTTCAAATTGCGGTTTTATCAAGCAACATATATATGCGCTATCTTTCATAAGTTTCAAAACCGGTTCCAATATCTTCGATAAAGAAATAAAGGATACATCTACAGAAACAAAGTCTAATAAATCCGTGACCGTTTCATCTGTCAGATAACGAACATTGGTTTTCTCCAAGCAAACAACTTTTGGATTCTGACGCAATCCCCAATCAAATTGCCCATAGCCGACATCCACGGAATAAACTTTTTGTGCACCATGTTGTAACATACAATCCGTAAATCCTCCCGTTGATGCACCGACATCCATACAGATTGCCTCTTCTAGTTGAATATCAAAGGCGCGAATAGCCTTATGTAGTTTCAACCCACCACGACTGACATAAGGATTGGGATCTTCTTTCACAAAAATATCCGCCTCCTTATCAATCTTTGTACCGGCTTTATCTTCACGTTGTTGATCAACAAAAACCAAGCCTGCCATTATTAATTTTTTGGCTTTTTCCCTAGATGATGTCAATCCTCTTTCTACTAGTAATATGTCCAAACGCTCTTTTTTTGCCATCTAACGTTCCTCTTCCATTTTTGTTATACGATTCATTATAGATACTGTATCTAGCGATAAGGATTGATTTAATCTATCAACACTTCCATGCGGTACGAATTGATTATCAATACCGAACCCATATACATAGGGAACTCTATATTGATGAAGCGAGCACCACTGGCATAACGCATTTTGTATTACACTTGTTACGCCTCCTTGCAACAGGCTCTCTTCTAAAACATATATCGTATCATAGTTTTTAGCTAATTCTTCAATAAAGGTATCCTTTAACGGTTTGATAAATCGCAGACTTACCAAGTCCGTTCTTTTGTCCATCCCATTGAGTGTTTTTGTTACACTTAATGCACGTTCATAAAAGTGCCCGACACTTATGATAAGCCTAGAACCTTTCCCCTTTGCAATCCATTCCTGTTCACCGTGTTCAATAGGTGGACAACTTACATCCTCTTCAGAATCATATGCCTCACCTTTAGGGTAACGTATGGCTATAGGACCGTCATTATACGTATTAGCATAGCGAATCATAGCCTCACATTCTTCACCGGATCGTGGTGCCATCACCGTCATCCCCGGAATGTGACTCAGAAAAGAAATGTCAAAAACACCTTGATGCGTTTCTCCATCTTCACCAACTAAGCCGGCACGATCGATACAAAAAGTAACCGGAAGATGAGGCAGGGCAATATCATGAACAATCTGGTCATAGGCGCGCTGTAGAAAGGAAGAATAAACGACAAAATAAGGCTTCAATCCACCACTCACTAAGCCTCCTGCAAAAGTAACAGCATGTTGCTCTGCTATTCCCACATCAAAAAAACGTTTCGGATAGATCTTATGAAATTGATCCAATCCGGTGCCTTGACACATGGCAGCCGTAATGGCAACGACCGAAGGATCATCTTTCGCCAAATCTTCTAGTGTTTCTCCTACTATTTTTGAATATGTTTTACCCGTTGACTCTTTCTTTTTAATAAATTCCCCATTTTGAGTATTAAATGGTTTTACTCCATGAAACTTGGTCGGATTTTTTTCAGCCGGACTATAGCCTTTACCTTTTTGTGTCAGTACATGCACAAGAACCGGACCATCTACCTTCTTCGCTTGCTCCAGCGTCACATACAGCTGACGCAAGTCATGTCCGTCTACCGGTCCTAAGTACGTAATACCGATTTCTTCAAAAAACATACCTGGAATCAATAATTGTTTTACTCCGTTTTTCACACCACGAAGAGCCTCAGTAATGGGTTCACCCACATGAGGTATTCTACTTAATGTCGTTTGAAGATCACTTTTCATTTCTTTATAAAGCTGACCCGTTCTGAATTTATCTAAATACAATGCCATACCACCGACATTTTTATCAATAGACATCTGATTATCGTTTAAAATAACGATGAACTTCTTTGCTAAGGACGTTGCATTGTTAAGGGCTTCATAAGCCATACCACCTGTCAGTGCCCCATCTCCGATAATGGGAAGAATATACCCCTCTTCATTTTTAAGATCTCTAGCCAATGCCAACCCCAATCCTGAAGAGATAGAGGTAGACGAATGTCCGGTATCAAAAAAATCATGTTCGGATTCACTTCGTTTCGGAAATCCGGATAGACCACCAAACTGTCTTAACGTCTGAAAGGCCTCTTGTCTTCCCGTCAACAATTTATGAACATACGCTTGATGTCCAACATCCCATACTAATTTATCAACAGGAGAATCAAAGACATAGTGTAGTGCAATCGTCAATTCTACAACACCTAAATTTGAACTCAGGTGTCCTCCTGTTGATGCCGTTGACTCAATTAAGAATCGCCTCGTTTCATGCGCCAGTTGTCTTAATTGCAGCATATTAAGTTTTTTTAAGTCTTTTGGTTCCGTTATCCTATCTAGGATTGTCATATTAACACCTTACTTTTTAAATGTTGTGTTTACCATACTCATTAGAACACCGATACGATAAACAATTGCGTTCGAGTGCCGAATGGCGATTTCTTTACCAATTGCCTTTCCTCCGACGGTTACGGCAGCAATCACACCACTCAAAAAAATACCGGCCATTAATTCAATACGATCTGAATCAAAGATTACCTTTATTAATATAGCTGAGGATGCACTCCCTGATATAATACCTGATATATCACCAATAACATCATTAAAAAAGTTTGCAACACTAGACGCATTACGTATAATGGTAATCGATTCTTTTGCACCTTTAACACGGCTCGAAGCCATGGAATGAAAAGGGGTCTCATTAGCAGCTGTCACTGCAATCCCCAATAAATCAAAAAATATCCCTATAAAGACAATGAGGAAAAGAATCACAATTGCCCCACCTAGGGAGAGTATATTCATAAAAATCAAAGAAAAGTAACCGAGTATTATTGCAATAAACAATGTAATAATCGATATGATTACAATCCATTTAATGTTCACTTTCTTATTCACGTTTTGTTGTCGAAATTTAACTTTCCGGTCTGATTTACCCAAAAATATGCTCCTTCATTTATGTATACCGAAGATAGTATATAGTGTAAATTTTGAGGCTTGTGGTCTAGCAGGTTTTCCCGCAGAATAACCCAATTGTCGCCAAATGAGCGGTTTCCCTTTCATATCCTACCAAGGTTGTCGCCAAGCCAAGCGCTAGATCGCCTTTAATAACCCCACTGTAATCCACTATATACCTGTTGCCAACAGTCTAGAAGTTTTCCTCAACAATCAATCCTATTCCTAGCCTTTTTAGCAAAGACGTGTTTCAAATGACAATAACATCGCTCCTTTGGCCTAAGGCACTTTGTCTAAATCATTATCCCCATCTCTTCACGCAAGGCAGGCTACACTGTCCACAGCTTTCGCCGCATGACAGGTTTAATCCGATACCGTAGGTAGTCTTCCATCAGACGAACCCACAATCATCGGTCTCCACGACTAAAGGGTCAACGCCCGCATGCCTTTGCGGATCGCCCTAAAGTCTTAACTCCCAGCATAAGCCCGCGACTGGGCGTCGCCAGCCAACACCAGGAACTTCATCGATATGCCCTATAGCGGATTTTTAGCCCCGCTTTCAGAATAAGTCAATTGACTAGAATACTGCATCTTCAGCAAATCATATTATATCATAATTAAACTAATATTCCAATAATTATTCCTACAACTAATCCTACAAATACTTCCAAATAGGTGTGACCCAATAGCTCCTTGAGTTCCTCGTCAAACTGAAAACGATGCTCACCCACTTCACGTATAATCATTTTTATAACTTTTGCCTGCTTACCAGCGGCCATACGAACTCCCGCTGCATCATACATGACGATAAAGGCCATCACTAGACCTAAACCAAATGCAGGATGATCGTAACCATAATTAGATCCTATCGCAAATGTAGCCGCAATCACTGATGAAGTATGGGAACTCGGCATGCCGCCGGAACCCATGACTCGTTCCAAATCGAATTTATGATGTTTAATAATCGATGTTATCACTTTAACACCTTGAGAACCAACCCATGCAATAATGGCTGCCAAAAACGCCTTATTACTCAGTATTTCAAGTAATATACTCAACTTATTCACGTCCTTTTAAAATAATTTTAATGCTTCCTATACATAATATATTTAATCAAAGCTGAGAGAAAGGTCTTTCCACTAGGATCAACCGCTTCTAAATGTTGCATAATCCAGCCGTTTAATTCTTCTACTCGTTCTTGAGCACCCTCAAGTCCATACAGGGTTACATACGTCGCCTTGTTATTTTTCGCATCACTGCCAATTGGTTTACCCAGTACTTCGCTTGTACTTGTCGCATCCAAAATATCATCTTGTATTTGAAAAAGCAATCCAAGATGTTCACTAATAGATGTGACATGATTCATCCTAGAAGGTTCTTGTCTCGATAATATTCCACCTATAACCATTGCCGCTTGTATAAGAGCGCCTGTTTTATGGGTATGTATATATTCCAAAATTTCCATATTTGCCTCTGACAAGTGCTCATATTTCATATCTGCTACCTGTCCACCTATCATGCCTAATATGCCCGATGCTTTCGAAAGATATTCATTCGCCTCAACACAACTTACCAATCCCTGCATATCACCGGTATAAACCTTTGCCTTCATTTCCTTTGCCATTAGTTCAAAGGCATGATTCAACAACGTATCGCCGGCCAAAATGGCATGGGCTTCACCATACTTTATGTGACAGGTTGATTTTCCACGACGCAACGCATCATCATCCATTGCCGGAAGATCATCATGGATGAGTGAATAGGTGTGTATCATTTCTATTGCCGCTAAATAGGGGCCAATATCATCATAATCAAGTCCTGTGTTTCCTAATGTATAAACAGCCGCCATAAGCATTGGGCGAATACGCTTGCCTCCATTTAAAAAACTGTATCGACAGGCATCAATACAGCGTTGACTATGAAAGCTATCCGCTTCCGGCAAATAACTTACAAGTATTTTTTCAATTTTCTCTTTCTCATCTTTTAAGCTAATCATCATTTAATCCTGCACTTTCAGCTCTTGTTTTTCTATCACTGTCAGTTCTTTTTCCGCTTCCTCCAACTCCTGTTGACAAGACGCGATTAATTCCATTCCCTTTTTATAATTGGCAATAGAATCCTCGAGTGTAATTTCCTTATTCTCCATTTTCAAAATAACTGTTTGTATTTGTTCTAACCGTTCTTCATATGTTAATTTGTCCTTCTTAGCCATTGGATTGAACCTCCTTAACTTCTGTTACAAGAATGCCGTCTTTTAAAACAATGTCAAGCGAATCTCCTGTATTTACATCCGTCGTTCGTTTGACAACGCCTTGCTTTGAACGAATATAGGCATACCCACTGTCTAGAGGTCGCATCGGCGAATACCCTTCAATTCGTTCACTAAATAGAGCTAATTGATAACGTTTTTCGTCCATTCGCTGATGCACCAATTGTTGTAGACGTGTTTTCAATTGTTCCATTTCATTACCTCTATGTTGAATCTGAGCCTCGGGATGCAATCCATAAAGTTGTTTCCCTATGTGTTCCAATTGCTGTTGCATAAGATGTAACTTATGCTCTGTCCGTTGACGTAATTGTTGTTCCAACAAATGTAATCCATGCAATTGATCATAACGATCAAACACAGCTAACTCTGAAGCTGCTGAAGGCGTCGGCGCACGTAAATCACTTACAAAATCGGCAATTGTAAAATCCGTTTCATGTCCTACAGCCGATATAATAGGTATACTTGACGCAGCTATTGCTCTTGCCACGATTTCCTCATTAAATGGCCATAAATCTTCTATGGATCCACCTCCACGACCGATAATAAGAACATCTACAGGATGCGCGTTAAAATACTCAATTCCTGCAACAATATCTTGTTTCGCCATATTCCCTTGAACCAAAGAAGGATATAGAATGAGTTGCACTGTATTGTTCCGTCGTTTTGCCACTTGCACAATATCACGAATAGCCGCTCCTGTATCACTCGTTACTATCCCAATTGTTTTGCTGTACTTTGGGATCGCTTTTTTATTTGACTCATCAAAAAGGCCCTCTGCTTGAAGGCGCTTTTTTAATGCTTCAAATTGAATATACAAATCACCAATTCCTGCTTTTTTTATTGATGATACATAGATTTGATATTGACCGGTCTTCTCGTAGAGGGAAACAGACCCTTCAACAATAACCTTATCGCCATCCTTCAATTCATACTCATTACCATTAACTCGACTTCGAAATTGAACGCAAGATACTTGGGCTTCGTCATCTTTCAATGTAAAATATAGATGGCCGGAACCATGGTGTTTAAAATTGGACAATTCACCTTCAATACTGACACGTTTGAGTACAAAATCTCGCTCTAAAAGCCGCTTAATATATGTATTTAGTTGGAGTACACTCAGTGTTTTGTCCATAACACGCTCCTATTCTTGTCCTTCAATAATTTTGGCAACTTGACCAAGTACGCCATTAACAAAACGCGAGCTCTTATCTTCTCCATACTTTTTGGCCAATTCAACTGCCTCATTAATGGCAACGGATACAGGGAGGTCTTCAACCTTCATCTCAAAAGTTGCCACCCGTAACAAATTGAGCTCTATCTTGGCAATACGGTCCATCTCCCATCGATCTGAACTTGACTCGATTAACGCATCAATGGCATCCAGATTTTCCACAAGACTTAATACACGTTCTTTAATCAGTTGTGCATGTTCATCACTTTCAATATCCAAACTTGCCAAAGAAACATCGATATTATTGATTCCCTTATCGTCTTCACCAAGATTTAGTGAGAATAATAATCGAAAAATATATTCCCGTTGTTTATGTCGATTCATAACTTCCTCCAATAGCCGATTAATTCTTGTCTACGTTTACACCGGCAACTTTTATATTCACTTCACTCACTGTAAGACCTGTCATGGTCTCAACAGCTGTTTTCACCTTTTCCTGCACTTGATGGGTTACTTCTACCAAGGAACTTCCGAATTCAATAATAATCGCAAGTTCTAATGTGACCATATCTTCACCCACGGTAACAATAACACCTTTTGATAGGTTTTTGCGTCCTAACAATTCTACAAGGCCACCGGCAAAATTACCGACCATACCGGACACCCCATCAACTTCTGTAGCTGCCATACCGGCAATAATTGCAATCACTTCATCGGCTATATGTACAGCTCCTACATCTTTAGCTTCATGTATCTTAAATAATTGTCTATCCATGTTAACCTCCTAAAATCCTGACTAAGTCAAGAGTAATCATTTACATTATACCCAATGTAACAGGATTATGCAATGCTCTCACGTATGAGAACACCTATGGCAAGAGAAAAAAAAAGCATCCGAAGATGCTTTTCTCACTCTAACACTATGCACGTGATAGATATTCACCTGTTCTTGTATCAATTTTGACACGATCTCCCAAATTAACAAATAACGGAACAAGGATTTGAGCACCTGTTTCAACAGTAGCCGGTTTTGTTGCTCCTGTTGATGTATCACCTTTAATACCCGGTTCAGTATGTGTAATTTCAAGTTCAACAGTAATCGGAGGTTCTACCCCGAATACACGACCTTCATGAGATAGCATCTTAACAACTTCATTTTCTTTTACAAACTTAAGCGCATCGCCTAAATCATCCGAATTCAAGGCAATTTGTTCATAAGTTTCCTCATTCATGAAATGGAATAATTCACCATCACTGTATAAGTATTGCATATCACTACGCTCAATATGTGCCTTGCCTAATTTTTCACTTGGTCTGAAGGTCTTTTCAGTAACCGCTCCAGTTTTAAGGTTTTTTAACTTTGTACGAACAAACGCCGCACCTTTTCCAGGTTTAACATGTTGGAATTCAATAACAGAATAGATGTTATTCTCATATTCTACTGTTACACCATTTCTTAAATCACCAGCTTGAATCATTTTTCTTCCTCCTAAATGAAACAATTTCAATGATGCAATGAAATTGCGATAATATGTTACTGTATTCTATTAGCCACTTATATCATTGATCGTATTCGACTAATCCAGACATAACATTTCATACTATAGTTTAAAGCATGAATGAATCTTTTTCAAGCCTTAATTATCAATTTCGATGAGTTCTTTTGGAGAATGGCAGAAATTACGATGTCCATCTTCTGTAATAAGAACAATATCCTCGATACGGACACCACCAAAATCAGGAATATAAATTCCCGGTTCCACGCTCATAACCATGCCTGAATGTATAATATCTTCTGATAGTAGTGAAAAACGAGGACTTTCGTGAACTTCCAATCCAAGGCTATGACCTAAGCCGTGACCAAAATTCTTACGATATCCTGCTGCATCAATTATGTCTCTCGCATAAGCATCCCCTTGTTTACCGGTAATACCGGCTTTTATATGTTCCAGGGTATTCAATTGAGCTTTTAATACGAGGTTATAGAGTTCTTTTTGCTCTTCACTCGCTTTGCCGACAACAAAAGTACGCGTCATATCCGAACAATAACCATTATAAATACAACCAAAGTCCAATGTTACAAAGTCACCACGCTCGATCACTTTATCTGTCGGTTGGGCATGAGGCAAGGACGAACGTTTACCACTCGCAACAATTGTATCAAAAGAAAGATGTGTTGCACCTAACTTTTTCATCGTATATTCCAATTCAACAGCCACTTCTCGCTCGGTCATTCCAGCTTTTACAAAGGTGAGGATATGTTCATACGCCGCATCACCGATGGCAGCTGCTTTAGCAATCGTTTCAATTTCTTCATCATCTTTGTACATACGAATCTGTTCAATTAAGTTACCGATTCCGATCCAATTACATGTCTCAATATGTTCCGTAAAATGATTAAATTCTTTAACTGTCAGTGTCAAGTCTTCATACCCTAATGCCTTGATATTCAACTGCGCAATCAAATCTTCAATCGTTTCTATTAAGCCTTTGTCAAAAAAGTTAATAACTTTGAACTCAGGGCATTGATCTGTTGCTTGTTCAATATATCTGAAGTCCGTCAACATATAACGCTCTTGTTCCGTAATTAACAAATATCCTGAACTCCCTGTAAATCCGGATAAATACCGACGATTATGAGGACTTGATACCAATACCGCATCTAGCGACATGCCGTACATTTTCTTTGCTAATGATTGCAATCGATTCATCTTATACCTGCTTTCTATGTCTTAATCATTCATCTAGTCTAACCTATAAGAGGTTTATAATCTCTTCAACAACTTCTGACACACCTTTATCCTTCGTTTGAATGATAATATTGGCTGTATTAAAATACAACGGTTCCCGTTGATTCAACAGCGCTTTCAAATTCGGATCATTAGTCACATCTTCTTGTGCCTCATCTGTACTGCTCTCTTGTATCTGAGAAATCAGTTGCTCATATGGCGTATGTAAGAACACGACATTACCCAGTCGTTTTATAATACTTACATTTCCTTCACTTAAGATAATACCACCACCCATGGCGATGACTTTATTTTTTTTCGTCAACAGTTTCTCCAAGTACGAGGTTTCTACCTCTCGAAAACCCTCTTCGCCGACTTCTAGACGAAGAGCTTCTAGAGACTTTGCCTCTCCAATTTCTATTTCTTGGTCCATGTCGATGAATTTACGTTCAAGTTTTTCTGCTAGTAAGCTTCCCACAGATGTTTTTCCACAACCAGTGAAACCTATAAGTACGATATTATTCACTTCATCACCTACTCATGTCTTTGTAATCAAAATGATGATTGTCATTAAGCCGTCATCATTTGTTCTCTCATTTGAGATTGTATAGTAAAAGTCAAGGAAAGTCAACTTTTGACCTTCCTACTTAAACCGTTTGTAGCCATTTTTCTTAAGATACCTATGTAAAACAAGGCTTTCTATACCGCGTTTTACCCGTGTTATAAATTGTTCTTTGTCCTGAATCGGCTTCACCAATACCGTATGACACCCCAATTGATTACCTGCCCACACATCTGTAAACAACTGATCTCCTACAAGAACTGCTTTATTATGGGTCGTCTTCATCGTCTTCACTGCATGAATCAAATTCTTGGTAAACGGTTTGTTCGCTCTCGGATAGGCATGAACACCTAACATTTTATTAAAAGTGTTCACCCGAATATGGTTATTGTTTGACACTAAGGCAATATCAAAACCAATGCTACGCAATACTTTGAATAACTCTATCAACTTTTGTTCCGGGTCCAGCTGGTCATAAGGAGCTAAGGTATTATCCACATCAAACATAATACCGCGATAGCCTTTATTGTATAGGTCCTTATAGTCAATATCATAGACAGTCCGAACATATTGGTCGGGATACAATATACTCATGAGTTTCTCCAATCTCTATCGTTTATTTCGCATATTAAACACATCGCTGACACTTAAGGTCGATTCATTATCCTCCATATCCAATATAACATAGACACTTTCACTGTCTTCAAAGGATAAACCCGATGTTGAGAAGATAGTTCCAACCCTTGAAGGTGCTCTAGATAGACAAACCAACTATTATTTATTTCATTTGTATCAACAGTCAAGTCATAGGTTATCACATTACTAGCCGGTTCACTAAACCAAAGGATGTTCTGATCTTTCTCATACAAGAATAATACCACAGAACCATCGGTCTTTTCAAACGCAAACGCATGCGGATCTCTGACTGAAGATAACCTATCAACCAAATTATCTCCGTCTCTCGCCGCTGAATCGTTTGTCATATACGTTACCCCTTTGCTTTCCATAATAATTTCCCCTAGACCGTTTAAGGCGATTTGACTATCATACTGAATATCCACTAAATCTTTTGTTGCTTCAAAGGACTTTATATGAATCACCAAAAAACTACCTATTGCACCTGTTATAATAGCCGCGATTAACGTCGCTACCATGAGTTCTATAACCGTAAATCCTTGATTCCCTTTCAGTCCTTTAATTCTTCTCATTCAACGTCACCCGTCCATTCATCTTGACAATTTGCACCTCATTGACTGCATCCGAACGTGCTGAACTAATCTGCACAAGACATACTTGGTTATTATAATTATATGTTGATAATGCCTTTCCATCAACAGTGTTATCTAATCCCTTGCCCGTTGATCTTGAAAATCGAAAGGCAAGCGGATTGTCAGAAACTGCTAATGTACTATAAGGTGTATACGTATCCACGCCTGTTTGCTTGCTAATCCTAATCGAAGGGCGAAACAAGCGCTTCTTGGCCACAGAATCATCCCGTAGAATTTCATAACCATAGCGTCCGTCTTCATATATTACTTGCAACATATAGTCATGATCAAATTCCGTTGTTTGCTTATATCGTACGTCTCTCAAATCCGAGTATAACTCACCTGCCATAGCATCCACACTAGAATCATAGATAATTCGAACACCAAAACCTACCAGACTCATTGTAATGGATAGAATAGCTATAACGATGACTAATTCAATTAAGGTGAAACCTGCTTCTTTTTTCATCATTCTTCAATACTCCATTTGTCATAGTAGATAAATTGATTATAAAACTTCCGTAATGAATCAATTTCGCCCGGTCCGACGACAATATTCTCCAAGTAACTAATGTTATCCATATGCATATTGAGGGGTGCTCCTTCTGTGTTCACTTCAAAAGCATCCTTTAAATTATCCCGCGTCATAACCAGTTTTGTTAAATACTGCTGTACCAGATTATTCTCATTTATCAAGTTTATAGCCGCTCCATCTTCAAAGATAATCTGATCTTTACAAATAATTGCTCCTTGAAACGTCAACTGACCACTAAATCGTATCCGTCCCCCAGTCAAGACAATCCCTTGTATCTTGGTGGGCGATTCATCAAGAGACTTAATAACACGATAGATAACACCTCCAATGGTTCGAGTATCACCGTTAGCCACCCCACGATAGGGGCTGTTCGCTCCCACAAGAAGAATATTATCTGTATCGGTTTCTGAATCCTCCGATACTGGGCTAATGGTTACTGCAACTTCGCGTACATTCGCTGTTCCTGTTGCCTCTTCCGATTCTCCTGTATCTGCAGCCGCATTAAAACTATACTTTTGACTATCTATTTTTGAAAAATAATCAATAACATTAGCATTACTCAAATCATTGATTGCTTTATCTTCCGGTGTCACACCACCCTCCAGCTCATCGCCATAGCCATAAAAGGATGTCTGTTCATTACGATGACGCAAATAATGCATTTGGTACGTGTAGTCCATGGGAATCTTTGTTTTTAAAGATTCATAGATGGTATTTCCTTCACCACGCTTGGCATCGATGGCACCAGTTTCCCCACCGCTTTGGCCGATAACAACCCCTACGCTGTAGAGTAGCTTATTCTCAGGGATACGTATATAGGGTGTCTTATTCCCTTCACCGTCCAACTTATACCCAAAATTCATAAACGCTTCACTACCTTCTTGGGCTCCTACTGTCTGAAAAAAAGATGCTTTATCTTCAACTGTCATAGAATCACCATTTTCAAATTTATAGTACAACTGAACACCACTTGTTTTGCCTGTAACGACCTCTGGCGATAATTTGCTGGTTGTGTTCGTTGCTATCCGCATCTCTTCGTTTGGCGGGAATGCATAAGCGACATAGTTCCCTTTCACTCCCATGCTTTCCCCTGTCTGATACAATTTCAAATCCTTATCATCCGCCGGATATGGATCCGGATCAAAATCTTCATTAATATAGGCTGCCCCTGCAATGAGAATCCCGGAATATTTTTCCGGATAGTCAATATCTGCCGCATCTCCGCTAATGGATAAATAGGAGTTGTCCGTACCGATAGCACTATTAATAACAATGGAACTGGTTTGATTATATTCTTCAGCTGTACCCATATATCCGAAATAACTTCCGTCAATATCAATGCGACTATTGGCACCATTTAGCTCAATATCATCACTCGTGTATAAATTTCCATTGTCAATCTCTAATGTACCGTTCTGACTTCCCTTTTGCACAACAAAACTATTGGTATATACATGACTGTTTGTAAATGTCATTTTGGAATTACGGGAATTTTCCCCAATTTGCACATAACTTTGTGTCACAACATCGCCATCCACCTTGAGTGAACTATCACTTCCATCCATTATAAGTCCTCGATAGTTCAAAGAATTTCTCGGTGAATCCGGATCAGATTCCGGTAAACTATAATTGTTATCAGGATTATTTCCGAGTACATAGACATTCCCTTTAATTGTAGAGGCATTATTGTCACCAATAATAAAATCATCTTGAGTGACAATCGCATATTGCCACAGCGGATTACTCTTGGTTTCATAGCGTCGTTGATCCACCGAAATCCCAGTTTCATCATCCGGAGCCTCAATAACCAAATCCGTCTTGATTGCCATACGATTTTTACCCTTGTACGTAAAAGTAGATTTAATATCATGAATAATTAAATGTTCCGGATCAGCAGGTGTAAAGCTAGCAATACCACCTTCTGGAATCGTTATTGTAATATCCGAATCCGAAGAATCCGCACCATCCAAGAAAACATATCGATCTTCCTCATCATTCCCATTAATAACCAATTCATTACGAAGTTGTGCCTCCTTTCCTGCAAAATATCCTTTAAAAAAGGTATTGAAATAGCTACTCGTATCTTGTTGTACGGCTTCTTTATCAATGATGTAATCCATAACCGTATTATCTGACTGTTTGAATATAGGATTGGTAGCCGTTCCTGCTGTATTGAGGGTGACCGGTTCCATGGAACCATTGACTACTTGATGTATCGGTTGTACATAATAATCATAAAATTTATAGTAGGGATTGGGAATGGTTCCTGCATATCCATAATTGTCTCTATAAAAAGCATAGAGTTGCCCAAGAGGCGTTGTTGGATCTGCTGACGCATCAAAGGTTGAAAGCTTAGCATACCCTAACAAGACCTTCAAATAGAGCTTCTTTTGATAGAAGTCTTCTAAATTAAGGCCTGAATCACCATACATTCCTGTATAGACAGCATAAATGTCTGCTTTGTTTCCTTCATTCGTCAAAATTATATTAGCATCTTGGTTAAGTTGTTCCAGTATGTCCTGCATTTTATTATTCTTGATCTGAATTTGCTCTTTGGTTTTATCTGAAGCTTCTACTAATGCCTCATCCACATGCCGACTGACTTTCGAATAGACTTGATCAATACCTGACTCACTGTAGTATAAAGACTTCTTCATTCTTTCATCCGTATACTTCATATTCACGTTCATAAGAGTCATGGATAATACAGTTGTCCCCAAAACGGTCAATACGGCTACAGTAATAATAATGAGCAATAATGTCGATCCTTTTTCTTGACGCAGCATCCAATCCCTCCTATTTTGATAAAAACGTCGTTGTCAAGTTTGATATAGTTTCTCCCTCAGCAACAATATCCACATGAAACTCATACAGCCGATAAGCAGGAATGCTCACCATCTTCAGTCCATCTTTCACCTCTATTGTACCGGCCATATTATCTGTAGGGAAGTCTACATCAATGGTGTTGCCTGTTGATTCATAAATAAAGACCTGTAAGGTATCCTCCGTATTATTGCTCACCGTCAATTCCGTATGATTAGCGATCGTCCCGGAAGATGGATCATCACACACAATGACAATACTTGATTCCACAGCTAGAGCGTCTGTTATACTATAAGTTTTCAACGTATCTACCTTCACTTTATAGTCCCGAACAGATGCACCTCTTCCCTCATTATATTCAATGTAAATATTTCGATCCATAGCTGTATCGCCAATATGAGGAACATCCTCAAGCTCCGCTATACCATAAGGATGTTTCTTATCAAACACATAGGTACTCGTTGTCATTCTAGAATCAAGGTACAATAAGATATCATAGGAATGGGCTATTGTTGCTGTTGCTTCATACCCCTCTGCCGATGCCAGTTCCGGATTCATATAATCCGCATTCCGTACTGATTCCGTACCAAATTCAGGGTTTACTTCCCTATCTTTTAAATCAAGTTCCATATGCACATCCTGTCCTGAAACAGGCTTATCTAAATAGAAGGTATCCATCATTTTTTCTGATAAAATCCCCCCATTTAGTTCTAAAGCATCATCCAACTCTTGTAACGTTTCATAGGTCATACCTTTTACCGATTCTACATATTGCTGGGCTAATTGATTGGATTGAAACTTCACTCGTGTATCAATGGATGAAACCAGTGCCCCTTGAAAAATAAGGGCAATAGGCGTCACCACCATCCCTAAAATAGCAACAGAAACAATGGCTTCAACTAAGGTAAACCCACTTTCCTCATGAATCATAGGCATTTGCTTTATTTTTCCCAAAAATCGTTTCAGCCATTTCATGGCGCACCTCCAACCATTATCGTTTGACCTGCACATCACCTGTAGAGGCCTCAAGGACAAAGCGTGGATTCTCTCGATCATCACTCTCAATATCGATGGTTAATGGCTTATCTGTATTGTTCGTAACCGTTGCTGACACACCGCTCTCATCATCTGTATTCATCCGCGGAGAGGAAAACACATGAAACACCAAATCATCACCCGGTACAAAAGTAGCACCTTGACTATAATTCAGCGGGTAGCGTTTGCCGTCAACACTATATTTAAAGAAATATATATCCCCACGTTGTTCAAAAATAATCTCGACCGGTAAACTTTCATTGGCATCTGCATAGAGATAGGTTGCATCATTGGCATCATTATTCTTATAAAGTATCACCGTTGAACGATCCGCAAACATAGAAGACAAACTCATATAGAAATCCGGTTCTTCTGTAACAACAGGTGCATTAGGCCCCGTCTCAAATGTAATGCCAAAAGCATCGTAAGGACTAAAGATTGAATTTGCCTTCGGTTCAAAATCACCGAAAAATTGCTCGATATCCCCCGGTTCATTTGCTACAAATAATCCATAAAAATTCAATGTAAACGAGGTACTCACAAGATCTGCATCCAAATCAGCCACCATCGTCAAATTTTCAATACTCAATTTACGATCATAATGTTCAATATAATCCAACAATTGTTTCAGGTCATTATAGGTAACTTGGGTATTCACCTGTACAGGCACACTGAAAAAGACCTCTTGCTTGCCTGACGTGATATCTGTCACTTCTTCAGAAGGCTCACTCGTTCCACCTGCTTCGTAAGTACTCACCACATTTATATCCCCCATAGTATAACTTGGCAAGGACATCGATGCTATGGTGGTTTCAATATCCTTCATAGTATAAATAATCATCTCTTGCGTCAGAGATTCTCCAAGAGGATATTGATTTCGAATATCCATATTCTCATGACTTAATGTTTCATTTTCTTCCATTAACTTGTCTTTCTGCAAATATTTAATATTCAGCTCATTGTACTGATCTTCTAAGCTGATCATTTCACTATGCATATCCTTTGCCTTTCGGTCAAGAGGCTTGTAGGCAAACATCCATACCATTAGAAGGACTAATACCCCAGCTAATACTATTAGCAGATTTCTTTCCTTACTTGTCATGATACATCACCTTCACTTTCTCCGGATTCCGTCATGACTTGTGTCGTAAAGACACATTCAATCTTAACCGTCACATAGGTGACCTCATCACTTTCTTCACCAACTCGGGATATTGCTGATGTTGAAACACGTTCAAACATAGGCTGATCGCCATCCTCCTGTTTAATACCTTTCAAGTAGGTCAGCATGTGTGCCACCGTTGCCTCATTCGCTGTGGTTACATCTAGTGTTATACCCGACTCATTGATAACAACCGTATTCAAGAAACTTTTAAGGGGCATACCGGCCTCTAACTCATTTATAAAGGACAGACCATCATCCGAAGGTGTATGACTTTTATCCACCATGTCCAAACGATATGTATGCAACGCCTTTAATGAGTCATTGGTTTGAATAATCGTATTAATTTCTTCCAACTGTGTAATGTCAGCTCTATATTCTTCTGCTTTACTTTTATAATGATTATAATCCATCTGCTTTGAGAAGATCAACGCCCCGACCATAACAACAATTAATGCCGTTAAATAATAAGGCATCCGTTGTTGCGCCGCCTTTTTTTCTTTAAATTTAATTTCTGCAGGCAAAAGATTGATTGTTGACAACGCCGCACCAATGGCACTGGCATAATATACCTGTACATCCGGATTAAAACTTTTATCCTTTTGCACCGTATATTTGAGTTCATTCATCCGTTGTGTGGGTAGGTTAAAGAACTGTTCTACATAATCTTCAATGCCGTGGATTTCCGAACCACCTCCGAAGAGATAAATTCGTTCCACAGGTTGCTTATTCCGGGATGTATAATAATCCACTAACCTAGAAACACCACTCATGATTTGTTCCATGCCACTCGTGACATCATTGGATAGATATGTATTCTCGGTGTGTTCATTAGAAAGAAGTTGGCGCTCTTTACTAATCCGCGTTGCTTCTTCATAGCTAACTTCAAAATGATTCCGAATACTGTCGTTCACTAAACGGGTACCAAATAATATATTACGACTAAACTTCACGACACGACCGGCCATAATCGTCACCATTGTACTTTCTGCCCCCAAATCCAAGAAAAGGCTAGTACCTGTTAATCGTTCATTTTGTACATAGCTGACGATACTGTTTCCGGCATAATCAATACTTTGTATCCGCAAACCTAACCGATCGGCTAAGTCTGCATATTCCTTCATCATGGAAGTCAATGCTGCAAAGATAATAATCTTCGCCTTCTTAGCACCTTCGGATTCTACAATTTCAGTCACCGTATAGTCTAATGAATACTCCGCTAAATTTACCGGAAAATACTCCTCTGCGTTTAACCGAATGATATTATCCATATTTTTCGGTTTAACATAAGGAAGTTCTACTTCACGGGTAATGATTTTGGTACTGGCGACACTAAAAACAACATTGCGCTCCTTTATTTTATGTAAGAGCAACGCTTCCTTAATCACAGCAACTAATGCCTCCTTGTCGGTTAATGCGCCGTCAGAGATTGCATTAGGTGGTGTATCTATAATAATTGTATCAAGTATGGTGATTTTATTACGGCTTCGTTGAGTATAGACAATCTTCGTTCGTTCGTTGCCGATATCAAATGAGAGTAGTTTCTTTGGAAGAGACATACTATTCCCCCTATTCTATAAAATGAACTGCAAGTACCAGGTTACAAGGTCGTCTCCATATAAGAAAGCGATCATAATCCCAGTACACAAAAAAGGCCCAAAAGGTATTGCTTGTTTAAAAGAAGCTCTCTTCATCCCAATCAGTGTTAAACCGATAACGGACCCCAAAACGGCTCCTATCGACAAGGCAAGTAAACTGTTATACCATCCAAGCAGTATTCCGCACACAGCCATAAGTTTCACATCACCTAGGCCCAAATTCCCTCGACTAAGAAGGTAAATAGCCATCATGACGCCTGTTATGACGACAAAACCTGCTATGCTTTTTGTATAGTGATGGCTGACAACTACCACATAAAGAATATGTGTAATTGCCAAATAGATGACCATCCCGTTTGGAATAATCATGTGATAATAGTCAATAACGGCAATAACTAGAAGTGCCGAGAATAAACTGGCAGCAATAACCCATTGCAACGTCAACCCATAGATGAGATACAATCCCATATAGGCGAGTCCGTTTATAAACTCGACTAATGGATATTGCTTAGATAACGTGGTTCCACACTGTCGGCATCGACCGCGTAGATGAAGAAAACTAATAACCGGTACTAAATCATACCATTTAATAGGTTGTCCACACGCCATACAATGAGAGGGCGTGTAGACAATTTCTTCATGTCGTGGTATACGATAGATGCACACATTTAAGAATGATCCAATTACTGTTCCGAAAAGTAATGCTAGTAGGAACATTAGTCTTGATTGTAGTCAGAATCTGCATCAGGTGCAACTTTTGGTCCCTTAGTTCCCGTGCCAGAGGTATCATATGCATATACACTAATATTTTGTTTGCTATCTATCTCAATTAAAAAAGTATCGTATGTTCCAGATTTATATTTAGGTGATGGCGCAGTTCCATTAATCTGTTCTTTTAACTTACCTTCAAAACCGGTACTAACTAGAGTTGAAACTATGTGTTGACCATTTGTTGTTCCTGCAAAACTTGATGTATCTATGGTATCATTTTTTTGCAATTACAGTTGCGGCTGCATTCATTAAAACTTTACCATTACTTACATCTGTTGCCTTACGTGAATTTTCTACAGCTCCCATAATATTCGGAATAGCCACTGCTGCAATTATCGCCAAGATAGCGATAACGATGATTAATTCAATCAACGTAAAACCTTCTTGTTTCTTCATCATTTTTTTCATGTCATTCACTCCTATTTTTTTGGTTTTACCCTTGGCCCCAGCCTGGGTTATGTTAAGTTACCACGTCCATACTACAGTTTATTAATGCCTGAGTACATCTGGAACATGGGTTGTACAATGGATATAACAACAAATCCTACCACCGTTGCCAATACCACGATAATGGCCGGTTCAATCATTGTTGTTAACTGAGCTACAGCTGTCTCTACCTCACCATCATAGAAATCAGCCACTTTATTTAATATAGGTTCTAGCTGTCCTGTATCCTCACCGATACGCACCATATGGTTAATCATCGGCGGGAAGACCCCCATTTCTTCAATAGGTTGGGACAGCGGGATACCTTTGCTCACTTGCTGTTGGGCTTCCATCAGCCCATGTTCAACGACATGGTTGTCTACAACCTTGGCTACAACTTCAATAGCTTGAAGCAGTGGTAGACCGGAAGCCAAAAGGGTTGATAAGGTTCTTGCAAACCGGGAAGCCACAATTTTGGTCTGAACAGGTCCGATAATCGGTATTTTCAATTTAATACGACCAAGTGTCAACTTTCCAATTTCGGATTTCACATAAAATCGAAGGCCAATCCCCCCTACCACAACGGCAAAAAGGATAATATACCAACGATTAATGACAAAACTACTGATAGCCAACAAGGCCTTTGTTGTCGCCGGTAACTCCATTCCCATCCCATCAAACAAATCAACGAAGGTAGGAATAACAACGACTAACAAAAGTATAATAACGCCGACTGCCACAATGGATACGACAATAGGATATGTTGTTGCCTTTTTGACAGATTGCTGTAGTTTGTGCTCTTTCTCAAAATGGACAGCCATACGCCCGAGAGCCACTTCTAAACTACCTGAGAACTCACCGGCTTCCACCATGTTAACCAATATGGGCGGAAAGTACCGTTCATTGGCTCGCATACTATCAGACAGAGATTCACCTCGTTCTACCCGATCATATAAATCAGCAATTACCTTTGCTAAGTATTTATTTTCTGTTTGTTCCTTCAAAAGATGTAAGGCTTCAAGTACACTCACGCCTGCAGACAGAATAGCCTCGAATTGTTGACAAAATATAGTTAAATCCTTTGTTTTAACAGGATTACCTAGAATGATATCACCTTGCAGGGCACCACGTTCTACAACAGATTCAGGAAATAGGCCACTCTCTTTGAGCATGGTGGTCGCAGACGCTTTGTTATTCGCTTCAATGGTACCGGTTTTGCGCTTACCTTGGGTTGTAATCGCAGAATAATTAAATTTAGCCATTTGGTCCCCCTGATTTCACGATTTGTATAATCCAATTATACCATACGGTCCTATTTGACGGCAATTGTTTAACAAATCTTTTTACTTAATGTTAATTGTTTGTCCATAATAATTTCCCATGAAAATCCCTCAGTAATTCCACATCTACGACAACCTTTTGTTTTCTTTTTTTTACAAAAAGCACTATTGTACGTAAACTCTCTAATCTATCTATTGATTAGCCCGACAAAAACAAGTTTCCCTAAATTCACATACACTATATAGATGACGTAGATGCATTCGTAACACTATATTGTATATGAAAGTTCAACTATATGCTTTTGTCACCCTAATCATCCGCTTATACTAGCCGACGTTGTAACGTCGGTGGGTCAGCAGCAAAAATAATTGCCTGTTCTCTAGAAATATGTCCTTCTCTTACAAGGTTCAAAAGCGCTTCATCCATCGTCTGCATACCCGTCATACGATTCGTCTGTATAATTGATGTAATCTGATGTGTCTTATTCTCCCGTATTAAGTTTCGTACGGCTTGATTGGCATGTAGCACTTCAAATGCAGCCATACGGCCCATACCATCAATGGTCGGAATAAGTTGTTGGGATACAATGGACAGAAGCACTGTTGACAGTTGGACACGAATCTGTTGCTGCTGATGGGGTGGAAAAACGTCAATAACACGGTCAATAGTACTCGCCGCACCGATTGTATGTAAGGTTGATAGGACTAGATGACCGGTTTCCGCTGCTGTAATCGCAATGGATATTGTCTCTAAGTCCCGCATCTCTCCTACAAGAATAACATCCGGATCTTGCCGAAGAGCTGCACGTAACCCGGTCGCAAAACTTTCCGAATCCACTCCGATCTCACGTTGATTAACAACTGAACGACGATGTTTGTGCAAATATTCAATAGGGTCCTCTAATGTAATGACATGAGCATTTCTCTTCTGATTAATCTGATCGATTAACGATGCCAATGTCGTTGATTTTCCACTTCCTGTAGGGCCGGTGACTAGAACAAGCCCCCTTTTTTTGGAATACAAGTCTACCACTGACGGAGGCAGACCGAGCACCTCGGGCTGCGGGATGACGCTATCCACTAAGCGAATGGCACAAGCCATAGACCCCCGCTGTTTAAATACATTCACTCGATAACGTCCCAATTGAGGCAATGAGTATGAAAAATCGATTTCACCTCGTTCTTCATATTTTTCTCGAATTCCTTCATTCATAAGAGGACTGATCATAGCAACGGCATCAGCAGGCAGTATCCGTTCATCATTCATCTCCGTTAATTTTCCGTTAATGCGATATAGAGGCGGTACACCGACCGTTATATGTACATCCGATGCTTTTTTATGGTTTGCTTGCTCCAAGAGTTGATCAATTGTTGGCATACATAGACTCCTTTATCTGATTAATTCTCTGCAAAGGCGATACGTACCATCTCTTCAATGGTCGTTACACCCTGTTGAACCAATCGAGAACTATTGGTTCGAATGGTATGCATTCCTTCTTCTAGGGCAACTTCCCGAATATCGTCTGTATTCCCGCTTCGATTAATAACACGACGTATTTGGTGCGAAACCGGCAAGATTTCATAGACTCCAATCCGTCCATTATACCCCGTTTCATTACATAAGTGACATCCCTTTGCCTTATATATATGTAAAGGCTCCATTGTATCAACACCTAAAATATGCTTTTCTTCTTCTGTTGCCAAAACACGTTCCCGACATTTTGGGCATAGACGACGCACCAAACGCTGAGCAATAACCCCTACAACAGAAGCACCTATTAAGAAAGGTTCTACCCCCATATCTATGAGTCTCGTAATAGAGCTAGAAGCATCATTTGTATGCAAGGTAGATACCACTAAGTGACCGGTAATGGATGCTTTAACTGCAATCTCAGCTGTTTCACCATCTCGAATCTCACCAATCATAATAACATCCGGGTCTTGTCTAAGAATGGAACGCAGGGCCGAACTAAATGTCAGTCCCGCCTTTACATTCACTTGCACTTGATTAATCCCTTCAATCTGGGATTCAACCGGGTCTTCAACGGTGACGATATTCAAGTCCTCACGATTGATTTCATTCAACGACGTATATAATGTCGTCGATTTACCACTTCCTGTAGGACCGGTAACCAATATAATCCCATGAGGATGGGATAAAATGGATTCGAATTTTTCCAAATCATCCGGAAACAGTCCCAATTCACTTTTCCCTTTACGGAACCCTTCCTTGCTATTCACACGCATAACAACTTTTTCACCATATACTGTAGGTAAGGTGGATACACGAATATCATAGGCCCGCTTATCCACCTTGATATTAATGCGACCGTCTTGAGGTTTACGTTTTTCCGCAATGTCCATACCAGCAGTAATCTTAATACGGGCTACAATCGCATTGAGTAGAGCTGTTTCATATTCAAACATCTGCTGCAATTTACCGTCTACACGAAATCGTACACGAATCATCATCTCATAGGGTTCAATATGAATATCACTCGCTCGATGTCGGACTGCTTGTTCCAAAATCGTATTCACCAACTTTACAATTGGCGCACTACGAACAGGATCATCCGTATCCGCTTCAATAAGCTGTGTGTCTGTATCTGCGGCATGTTCTTGCTTATACTGTTCCGCAGCTGCAATCGCTTGTTCCTTACCATAGTGCATATCAATAGCTCGTAAAATAGCTTCTTCATTGGCAAGCATCGGAACAATATCTTTCCCTGAATAAATCTTTACATCATCAATCGCAAAGATATTCAACGGATCTTCCATAGCTACATATAATTCATTCTCTGTTATTCGTATTGGAATAAGAAGATGACGCTTTGCCAAAGCTTCCGTAATCGCCTTGGTTGCTTCTACTGATATTTCATACTCGTTCAAATCAACATAAGGTATGCCTAATTGAAATTCCAAAACTTCATTGATATTCTGCTGAGTGACAAATCCCAAACGAATCAAGACTTCCCCTATTTTACCGCCTTCTTGTCGTTGGACATAAAGCGCATTCTTCAATTGTTCATCAGAAATCAATCCATGTTGAACTAACAAATCACCAATCCGTAGTTTTCTCTTATATGAACTCAATGTTGCACCCTTCTTTCTGTCAAATATCTCACTAATACAACAGTTTGACTGATTCCGACCTATAAATCAATAGGAAAATCAGATTATTTACAAGATATTCTTGTCATTTATAACTTCGATTTCATTTTCTTATTTTTTGATATCTACTTTACGAATAAGCTCATTTTCTGAAGCTTCAACAGGCAACACCATGTACAAACGTTGCTTTGGATGCGGCGCCGATGTCACGGCTTCCCCCTCTTCTGTTTCAATGGCTTGAACGACAAATTCATGAGTAGACCCATCGGCTTTCATTAATTCAAGGGTATCCCCAATAACAAATTTGTTGCGCTGTTCAAATAATGTTTTTCCATCCTTCACATCTCCGATGACACGTCCTACGAACACATAATCCCGAATATACGTATTCTTATCGTACACCTGTCCTTCACCATCCGGACGACCGTAATAGAATCCTGTTGTAAATTGACGATAACTACACTTTTTAATTTCTTCCATATATGTCGCTTTATTGGCCTCATATAGGGCCGGATCTTCAAAAAAATCATCAATAGCCTTACGGTACGCTCGGGTTACTGTTGCAACATAAAGACCGGTTTTCATACGACCTTCAATCTTAAGGCTGGTAATACCGGAACGAATCAATCCGTCCAAATGCTCGATCATACACAGATCCTTGGAATTATATATATATGTTCCTCGTTCATTCTCTACAACCGGCATATACTCTCCCGGTCTTGTTTCTTCAACGAGATGGTAGGTCCATCGACAAGGATGGGTACATGCCCCTTGATTGGCATCACGTCCTGACATATAGTTACTTAATAGACAACGCCCTGAATAAGAGATACACATCGCTCCATGAACAAAGGCTTCAATATCCATATCAAAGGGAATCTTAGCCCGTATAGTACTAATCTCTTCAAGGGACAATTCCCTTGCAACAACAACACGTTGAACGCCTTGTTTATACCAAAAATTAATGGATGCATAATTTGTATTATTGGCTTGCGTACTGAGATGCAATTCCATGTCCGGCATCACTTCTTTAGCTATCGCCAGTATACCCGGATCTGCTATAATAACCGCATCCGGTTGCACTTCCTTCAATTCTTCAAAATAAGCATATACCCCTTCAATGTCGCTATTATGGGCGATGATATTTGCCGTTACATATACTTTAACCTGATGTTCATGGGCATAATTCACCGCTTCTATCATCATTTCTTTTGTAAAATTCTTTGCCTTAGCACGTAGCCCAAATTGTTCACCACCAATATAGACCGCATCCGCTCCGTATTTGATTGCAATCTTTAGGTTTTCAAAGCTTCCGGCTGGAATCAATAATTCCGGTTTGTTCATGATGTTTCTCCTCTACTATTCATACATCCATAACAGGATGTGTACATTTATTATAATTTCACACTTACAGTTACTCCATCTGCAATAGTCATCACAGAAGTTTTTAAAGACGGGTGATGATTCAGCGTCCATAAATATTCGCGCATTCTCTGATGTATCGTACGATTACGTCGCGCCACATTAAATCGAGATTTAACTAAATCCCCATCTTGCAACACATTATCAGAAACTAAAACACCTCCTGGCAAAAGCATATCCAACAAAGAAGGTAGAAAAGTCATATATTGTCCTTTTGCAGCATCCATAAAGATCAGATCAAAGGTCTTCCCTTCCTTTACAAATGCTTCCAACACATCGGATGCATCTTCATGAACAAGTTCTATACAATCATCATACCGTGATTGCTTTATATTTTCAACCGCTAATGCGATCATAGTGTCACTGCGCTCAATCGTCGTAATAGACATTTCCTCATGGGTACAGTAAGACGACATAGCAGTTGCCATAGCAATAGATGAATATCCGATAGCCGTCCCGACCTCAAGGACCTTCAACGGCCGATGGACCAACAAGAATACATCCATAAATTGCTTCATTTCATCCCGTATAATAGGGATATCATTCGCCTTCCCATAGTCTCTTATGCATTGCAATAATTGATCTTCTTGAGGGCGTATATAACTCAAATATTGAGGCATTGATTCATAACTCACGATGGTCATCCTTTCCTGTTACTTACAAAGCCATGATACAGTATTGTCTATGCAATACAAAAACATAGGCTAAAGATAACTTTAGCCTATGTCACTCTATTCTCATGTCTCTTTAATTAGAATTTTCTATTGTGTTCATTCTTAGCCTTTACATGATCATTAAAGTTACTGTTAAATTCATGACTGCCTGTAGCATCATCTACAAGAACAAAGTATAGATAGTTCGTATCCTCAGGGTATAGGGCAGCAATAATAGATGCTTCCCCCGGATTGGATATAGGGCCAACCGGTAATCCAGGATTACGATAGGTATTATACGGAGAGTCAATTTCTAAATCTTTCAATAAAACACGATCCCTAGACTTATCCAGTACATACATAATCGTACTACACATTTCCAAATTCATGTTAATGTCCAAACGATTACGAATAACGCTAGATACTAAAGGACGTTCATCCGGAACACGGACTTCACGTTCAATGATCGATGCAATTTTCACAACATCATCAATTGTATAACCCAATTTCTCCGCTTGAGCATAGTACTCATCTTTAAACACAACGTCAAACTGGTTCAACATCGTGGATATGATATCTTCCGCTGTTGCATCTGTATACACTTCATATGTAGACGGGAACAAAAAGCCTTGTAAACGCAAGTTTCTATCCGGAATATCTTCTAAGAAGCGATAGCCATAGTTTCCGTTTTGTGCAGCATCCATAAATTCTTCTTTTGTGCACAAGTCTTTCGCTGCCAAACGTTCAGCAATCTGTTCAAGTGTGAACCCTTCCGGAATTGTAAAGGTTGTCGTTTCACGCTTTTCACCTTCTGTGGTCAAAATGGTCATGATGGCATCTTGTTCCATCCCGGTATTCAACGAGAACTCTCCAGTTTGAAAAGAACTATCAACACCTTTTAATTTAGCCATAACTCTAAAGTAAACAGGGCTGTCGATTAACCCATTCTCTTTCAAAATATTAGCAATGGTCTCTGTAGAAGCACCTTTCGGTATCGTTACATCCACATCAACAATACTCGTGCTACCTTCCGGCTCTTTCGCCATTAAATCATATGCATAATCATATCCCCATAGCGCAGCTCGGTATACGAGAAAGACCGCTAAAGCAATAATTACAATACGCACAGCATAATTAACAATTTCTTTAATGATGTTCTTAATCATACGTTCACCTTTCTTAGTCAAGGAATTTGGTATCAAAATCCAATTCTTCTGCCAAAGTATCATAAACTTCCGCAAGCATTTTTGATAACCGAAGCTCTGCATCCAAAAACATTTTTACAGTCGGTTCACTAAGCAATTCCTCATGCTCATTTTTAAGTTGAATCAAACTTTCATAAGCATTGTACATACCATATTGATGATTTGTTTGTATTTCAAAACTTTTCCGTCTAAACTCTTGGACTCGACGGAAAAGTTCTTCTTGGCGCTCGATGATTGAACGATAATTTTGGTAATCATTATACTCTTGGGTCCGTTTTATCTGACTAACCAGGATCTTTGTACTACCTTTAATTTCATCAAACATTCGATCACCTTTCTTTTCTTTTTATTCAACTTCCATAATAACCGGAAGAATCATTGGATTACGCTTCATTTGACGCCATAAGTATTCACGTAGGTCATCGCGTACTTCATTTTTAAGCTTCGCCCAACCTTCTATCTTTTTATCTTTGCAACGTTGTAATGTTTTTAGTACAACAGCTCTTGTCTCTTCCATCAAATCACCGGATTCTCTTACATACACAAATCCACGACTCACAATGTCAGGACCTGACAAAATTTCCAATGTGCCCTTTCGAACAGTCACCACAACAACAATCAAACCGTCCTGTGATAGTTTCTGACGATCGCGTAATACAATGTTACCCACATCACCGACACCTAATCCATCAACCAAAATCGGTTGACATGGTACGGTCGCTTTACGTTCGCCTCCTGATTGGCTCAATTCCAACACTTCACCATTCGATAATAGGAAGATATTATTCTTATTCATACCTAATCCGGCAGCCAACTCGGCATGCTTTTTGAGATGACGATATTCCCCATGTACAGGAATGAAATACTTCGGTTTAACCAACGTGTGCAACAATTTCAGCTCTTCTTGGCAAGCATGTCCGGAAACATGCGTATCTTCATAAATAACTTCTGCCCCACGTTTATATAAATCATTAATTACTTTTGAGACATATTTTTCATTTCCGGGAATCGGCTTAGAACTTAAAATAACCACGTCCCCTTCTTGAATTTGAATATGACGATGCGTTCCGCTTGCCATACGCGACAATGCAGCCATAGGCTCACCTTGACTACCTGTCGTTACCAAAACAACTTGTCCGTCTTTATACTTATGGATGTCATTAATCTCAGTCAGCATATTTTTAGGCATCTTAATATAACCTAATTCCTTAGCCGTTGTCACCACATTCACCATAGAACGGCCTTGAACAATCACCTTTCGTCGATGATGCTTCGCCGCATTAACAATTTGCTGAACACGATCTACATTCGATGCAAAAGTGGCCACAATAAGACGTCTACCTTTGTTTTCCTCAAAAATCATATCAAAGGATTTACCGACACTACTTTCGGACATCGTATATCCTTTGCGTTCCGCATTGGTACTATCTGCCATAAGAGCTAAAACACCGTTACGTCCAAGCTCTGCAAACCGTCCCAAGTCAATTGCCTTTCCATAAATCGGATTGTAATCCACCTTAAAATCACCTGTATGAACCACCGTTCCGGCTGGTGTTGTGATTGCAAGGGCCGATGCATCAGCGATAGAATGGTTCGTACGGATAAACTCTACCAAAAACTGTCCAAGCTTTATTTTCTGACCTGTCGAAATACGCTTCAACTTTGTCGAATTCACCATACCATGTTCTTTGAGTTTATTCTCAACAAGTCCGATGGTTAATCGTGTACCATACACAGGAACATTCACATCCTTAAGAACATAAGGTAATGCACCTATATGATCCTCATGACCATGCGTCAAAACAATACCTCGTACTTTTTTCACATTTTGCTTCAGATAAGTCACATCAGGAATAACCAAATCAATTCCTAACATCTCGTCTTCCGGGAATGCAATACCACAGTCTACCACTACAATTTCATCTTTGTATTGGAATGCCGTAATATTCATACCAATCTTATCCAATCCACCTAATGGAATAATTTTTAATTTTTCGTTTGTTTTCTTCAAGAAAACACCTCCGTCGTCCTAAGCAAAGTCAAAACTTTGCCTATAATCTAACTAATAGTTTCTTACGTAGGCGTCACTTTTGTTGAAGATTCTCTTTCTGACAGTCGCCGCAAATCCCAAAGAATTTCGCTTGGTGGTCATACACCAAAAAATTATAGGTTTCCAAAAAATTCTTCTCAATAGAACCCATAAGGTCTTCTTTCACCTCTATAACCTTACCACATTGTTCGCAGATGAGATGGTGATGTCTATGGACCTCATTTTCTTTTGCTAATTCATAACGGATAAATCCATCATCCAAATTTAATTTTTCCACAATTTTCATTTCATTTAACAATTGGATGTTACGATAAACTGTTGCCAAGCCGATTTCAGGATGTTCATCCTTAACCAATTGATAAATTTCTTCAACGGTCAGATGCTTGTCCTGATGACGAATCAATGCACTCAAAACAACTTTACGTTGTGATGTCAATTTATATCCATGTTCTTTTAAAATATTGTAAAAATCTGTTTGTTTAGCTTCCATTTTGAACTCCACCATTTTCATTTTTTGTTATCAGGCTACTCCTGATTGCTTGCAGGTTGCTTATGTGTATCCCACGGGTAAGTTAGCCTTCTTGAGATACTGTGGGCCTGTCGTGTGAATCTGTCACTTGGACGCTCTATATATTATTATATTCAATCGGATGCTTGCATCCTCATATTATATACATATTCATATATGAACCAATCGCAATAGAGAATCATTCTCTCTATTGTAGCTCATAATTGGCTTGAATATCAATGCTTACACAGATACCCAAACCATAATTATCCTAAATTATATAGGAAAGTCCGAATTTTGTCAATTTTCAAAGGTATCCATAGCATCTTCCAACATTGGATAGACAACTTCTAAAATAGCATCCTCATCAACAATTTCATAGATCAAATCTTCTTCTTCAATATATGTCGCTTTCATTACATAAGCGGTCACTTCATCATTCTCCAAGTCATCTTCTTCTACGACAAGTATATAACCCTCTTCTTTATATTGCACAGCACTTAATATAGCAAATACAATCTCTTCTCCTGTTTCATCATCGGTAAAAACGAGTGTTTCCATTTTATACACTTCCTTTTCTATTATTCGTATTTCTTATACTTTAATCGGTGTACTACTGATTACTTAATTTATCTAAATAGGTTTGTAAAATAAGTGTTGCGGCAATTTTATCGATATGTTCTTTGCGATTTTCCCGTCGCACGCCGCCTTCTATAAGTATTCGTTCTGCCGACATTGTCGACAGTCTTTCATCCATCGTCTCTATTGGTACAGACAGTACCTTTTCTAATCGCTTTATAAAATATGTTGTTCGATCAACACGTTCTCCTGAGGTATTATCCATATTCAAGGGCATACCAACAACAACCCGTTCTATTTCATAGGACTCAACCAATTCTACCAAACGTTCCAATGATGCAATCAAATTGCCCGGATCTTTCCGCGTTATTGTTTCAATACCTTGAGCTGTCCATCCTAAGGGATCACTAATTGCAACACCGATTGTTTTGGAACCGTAATCCAATCCCATAATTCGCATTCTGTCACCTCATTTATCCACTGATTAGCCCGACAAATGCAAGTTTCACTAAATTCACATACACTATATAGATTACGTAGGTGCTTTTGTAACAATATATTGTATGTGAAAGTTCAACTATATGCTTTTGTCGACCTAATCATCCACTCGTAAGTTCCTGCTATTATTCTCCCAAGAAAACTTTCCTATAGCAGAACAATAGCAAGGACACACGTCACGGTGTGTCCTTCAAGTCTAAGATATATTCTGATTATCAATATAATTTTTAACAAGAACCTCGAGCAATTCATCGCGTTCTAATTGACTAATCAGCGTCCTTGCATTGTTATGACTGGTGATATACGTAGGATCACCGGATAATATATATCCGACAATCTGATAAACAGGATTATATCCTTTCTCACTAAGTGATTCGTATACCGTTCGCATAACTCGCAACACATTATCTTCAGGTTCATTTCCGGGTTTCTTGAAAAACTGAGTGTTATTTGGCCCCATACAGTCACATCCATTCCATAAACTTAATCTTTCTACTATCATCTTACCTTATCGCACAATAAAATTCAATCATTTTTACGCATTTAATAAATTGTTAATTTTCTGTTTGGGCAATGAGTCCATCCACTATTCGCCCTTGTATCACGCCATGGATAACTTGACCTTTTTGAAAATCTTTAACCGGAATATATACACGTATATGCCTTGGTGTATGGCCAACAGCATAAACCTTACCCTCAATCTCTTGTTCTTCTTCTACAAGCACAGATACCGATTCATGGATAAAGGTTTCCAAATACTCCTGTTTCAATTGCTCAACAATAGCAACTAACCGTTTGCTACGCTCTGTTTTTATTCGACCATCCACTTGAGGCTTCATTCGCGCTGCTTTTGTTCCTTCTCGAACGGAGTATTTGAATACATGCACCTCGCTAAATCCAACACGTCGAACAAATTCTTCCGTTTCAAGCGCTTCCTCTTCCGTTTCGCCCGGAAACCCTACAATAACATCAGTTGTAATGGCCGGTCGATCATAATACTCCCGAAGCAAGGCCACCTTTTTATAAAAGGATTCTGTCGAATAACGACGATTCATACGTTGTAATACGCTATCCGAACCGGATTGCATGGACAAATGAAATTGAGGACATAATTTATCACAGGTACTTAGACGTCTCACAAAATCCTCTGTAATCAAGTTTGGCTCTAAAGACCCAAGGCGTATACGTTGAAGACCTTCTATTTTTTGAAGTCTTTCCAACACATCGATAAGAGCCACATCTCCTATGTCTTTTCCATAGGATGCCAGATGAATACCAGTCAATACAACTTCATAAAACCCTTTTGCCACTAACGCCTCAACCTCTGATACGATAGCTGCTAAGGCTCTAGAGCGAACTTTACCTCTTGTGTAGGGAATTATACAATAGGAACAGTATTGGTCGCACCCGTCTTGAATCTTTATCATACTACGGGTTTTATCTTGTTGCTCATGTATACTTAATTCTTCATAGGTAATGTTATGGTGAACGTCTTGTATATGAGGCATCTCGTGCTGTCCGAACTTATGCGATTCTACAATTTCCACAATCCGGTCTTTTTGGGTATTCCCGATAAGAACATCTATATAGGGGATTTCATCCATTTTTTCATGAGCCACCTGCACGTAACATCCGACAGCAACAACTAATCCGGCTTCGTTGTTGCGTTTTGCCTTACTGAGCATTTTTCTTGATTTTTGATCAGCTATATTGGTCACCGTACACGTATTGACAACGTAGATATCAGCAAAATCGTTAAAATCAACAATCTTATAGCCTTTTGCCTTAAACTGTTCCGTCATAGCTTCTGTTTCATATTGATTCACTTTGCATCCGAGAGTGAATATAGCTACGGTTTTTTGACGCTTGTATTTTTCTTCAAATTCACTACCACTAAGTGATAAGTCCATTATTTCATTGTTATTCATGGTAATATTCCTCGCTTTTTACTGAATTCATCGTACTATTCTAACATAACTTTCGAATTTTTCACAGAAAAACCTATATACAATAGAATGATAAAAGCCCCGGTAACCCAGGGCTTTTATCATCGTACTATAAATACTAGTTAAACAAATTCACAACTTGAATTGCATCTCCATCATCTCAAGTCATCATAAATTGTTTATCTTTACTTTGTGCTTGAACAGTTATTTCAGATATTGAAAGTCTCAAGTCCGATTTTTTTCTTGTCCTTCTATCATAATATATGTACTCGCCTTGTAAAAATAGGCCAGTAAACTCATATGTCGCTACACGTATATTTTTGGTGCTGACTTTAGCATGTTTCGAACATATACTACAGAATCAACTAACTTCTTCATATTATTTACAAAATCGTCGATTCTGATTACGTTTTCTTCTGTTACTCAATGTTTCACTATCACTTTCTTAAATTACTTATTTTTATTTCTATAGTTATTGTTTTGATGCTGAATATTGTTTAGTGATACCATCTGGAAAAGTAATATGAATATAGAACCTTTTCAAATCCTCCCTTATTGAAATATCACTATTTTCGTCACCTTTAACCTTTTTCAATGCATTCTCCAAATCTTTTTTTATCTGCTCGATACTCTTATTTCGCTCATCTTCATGTATTTTATAATTCAATTCAACTTCTTCAGAGCATACCATCAAACAGACCACATTTCTATCTTCCACTTGTTTCAATTCAACATTATAATCAACTAAATCACTACATTTATAATGTAATTTACCCATATTTCTTCTCCCTTATAATTATTTTTAACTTATCGATAACATTTTAACATGTTTTCAAAATGCTATCAATATCTATTTCATAATTAAAAAATGTATTAGATAATTTGAGTTTAGTACTTTATTTTTGTTGTCATTATCTTATCCTTATTTAATTACGGATTCATCGTACAATTCTAACATAGATGCTCAATTATATATAGAAAAACTTCTATATAATACTTGGCATTTATAAGCTAATATTAATTTAAGAAGTAATTTTATAGATGAATATAAATACTAATATATGAGCATAATTCATATACACCAGAGTCAATTAAATTTTTCGAAAATTTAATTTTGCGTATTCTCCATATAGTTCAGCTGCCGCCTCATCATATGCTCTTGCTGCATCTATCTCCATTATAAAGCTACCTAACCAAATCGTTTTGCCATCTTTTTTTATTCTAGCTGTCCACTTTTTCCTTCTTTCGTCAAATCCAACCCCTAAAAATTTTGAGTATGTCCCCTTTCTCTTATTTCCTTGAGAAGCTCTTTGTCTTATAGCTTTACTATTTTCTCCATATTTTAATAACATCTTTTTATATGAGTCTAATAGTTCCGTATGATCTGTGTAAATAAAGTTGTAATTTTCATCATCTCTATATGTACAATAACTTATATAGTCTGCTATTACTGCCGCATCTGTTTCGCTGTCGACGAATTTCTCATATATATTACCTTCATATATTATTCTGACTTTCCATTTATTACTGTTTTCATCCCAACTAACATTCCGATATTTACTCCTACTCTTCATGGCTCTCGATACATATTTATGTGCAAATTCTTTCCTTGTTAAAATTTCTAGATTCTCTATTTGATAATCTAAAGAATCCCCATTTTTATGCACAAGAACCCCATCTTCTTTACAACCATATACAAGTCGCTTAATAGTTGAGGATATTTCATAATTCTAAACAGATCATCGGTGGATAAAGTAGTTGAATCCAAGTCTAAAAAGGGTTAAAAGTACCCCTAATGAGTTGAAAACCGCTTTTTCTGTGGATAAGTTGCTTTTCTTAGAAATATCTCTTTTGCTTGTTTTGACTTGCTTACGCAGCTTTTTTAGCTTCGTTTGCTTTATATAAACAATCTGCCAACGTTCTTTCAACAGAAGTTCGCTGATTATAGAGTTTCTGGAACTTTTCAGTTCCACGAAAGGGAACAGTATTGAACCTTAGATCATCTTGGATTCTTACTTTTCCAACATAACCACTTTCAGAGGATGTACACCATGAATAGCCCATGATGCATTCTCATTTCCCTGTCGCCGCTGGACAAAGTAAGCGAAAGGTTCCATTGTCATTGCCGCCACATGTATACGGATGATTCATCGGACAAACAAGCTGTCCATCCCAGTTAACACCTTCTGGTGGGATTTTTGTAGCTCGCCAATTTAATAAAATAACTGCTTGAGCCTTATAGTCTGAATAGATACTTTCATAAATACGTGGTACATCATAATCGGCGTCCATCATATAGTGTTTAGGCCTGATTGTTTCATCGTAGTCATCCATCATCTTTTGGATTAAAGGTTGTGCAATATCCATATCTGAGATGTTGGCTGGTGTAATAATATAGCAGATGGGAAGACCACTTTTGGTATCAACCAACGCATGCATCTTCCAACCGTACCATTTGATGAAGTTTCCATTCGTGTCAAGCTTACCTCCCCAGTGAGGATGTTCCGGATTATTTTCAGGAATCTTCTTTTTGGGAACTGAATGTTCATAAGCATCAATCTTAGAAGCATCGATAGCAACATGATCAAGTCCAAGGAGACCAAAATCTCGAGCTTTTGAAAGCATACGGCGATAAATTCTTTCACGAATGTTAGTTTCCGAAAGATCTGTAATAAATCCGGAAAAAGTCGATTCACTTAGATTGTCAGTATACTCGAACGAAGCCGCAGGTTCTTTTGAAAACATGATCATCTTTAATTCTACCTACAAGAGCCTTTATTTCCGGTAGTTATTGCACTTGCATCCCCTGAGTACACAGTTTAATGATAAGTACCATGCTTTCGCTGCTTCAAAAAAGGCGATACTTCGAATTCACCATAAACCGGGTGAAAAACTAGAAGTTGACTGGGCCGGTACGACACTTCCTGTAACTAATTTAAACTTCTCATATCTCTTATGATGAAATCTTTCAGAACAAAGTCACCTACTATTTTTTTAACTAGAATACCTTGCTCATCACAAATTTTATCAAACACATTAACGTTTTCACTACTCGTTAGATATAAAAGCATCCTCATTCACCTCTCTCATTTGAAAATCTATAGGTATATCAAATTCATGTTTTTCAAGCTTGTACTAAAAATACAAAACAATTGCGATAACAACAATTGCAAAATACACGAATAGTTCGATTACTAATTTCTTTTTCATTTATTCAATCTCTCCTTCAGTTTCTTCAACAGTTATTTCATACAAATATGGGAAAGGGTCAACGTGAGTATAAGCTGACTTAGCAGTTCTTGTTTCAAAATGCAATTGATGTCCAGTTGACATACCAGGGAATGGGTCCAAATCTTGATCGCCACCTTCTAGCCCAATAATACTTCCTTGAAATACTTCTTGATCTTGAAGCGCATATACTTTGGACAAGTGCACATAAACAGAATAAAAAGGCACTTCCTCAGCATAATGAAGAATGATAATATATTGACCATAACCTTCACTAATACCAGTTTCAACGACCTGTCCATATGCAATTGACATTATAGGTGCGCGTCAATATGAGCCTATATCAATACCTGTACGAAAAGTGTACTCACCAGTAACAGGATGGGTTCTGTATCCATATTCACTTGTTATTTCACCCTCAACAGGTAATTGATAATCTCCCATAAATATGGGTTGTCCCAGTTGGAGTTCAACTAAACTGTCATTGGCATTTTTAAACTCTTCAACTGCTGCTTTTGTTGCATCATCCATTAAAAATTCTAGAATAAAAGACAAGGGACTCGATAAAAGATATACTAAAATCGACAAAAATAGTAGTACCGCTATAAGCGGTACCATTAGGATAATCATAAGTTTTTTTATATTTTCTTCATCAGATACAATACTGACTGTTGCTGCTGTTTTTAGATCTATTTCCTAGATTTCACTCCTATCTCAAACTCTTGCATCATTATTATGATAATATCTTAAAAATCCTTCATTGCTTTTATAATCACCTTTTTTCAAACTGCCTATTTCGGAATCAAATAATGACTCTTTCATCAATATTAGCATTTTAACAACCTTACTATAACTTGAATCATATTCACCAACGCCGACATATTTTTCAATTATTAGATTTATATTTGTTTTGGATTTATTCTTATATCTCTCTATGAGATAATCTGCCAATTCAATCTGCAGTTCAAGTGAATCATATGCTAAATCATAATATCCTTTTTCATCACGTTCACTTCCTAAATCTTCATAATTAACTGTAACAACGCCTTCATAAACTTTAGTAAATACAAAAATAGTCAATAACTTAGTCAATAATTCGAAATTATCTTTACTATAAGTAAATAAATGTTCATCAAAATAACATGTTAATGCTCCAAATGAGCAATGTGTATATTCACATAAAAACTGATATAATTCTGAATAGTATTTAGCATCCTCAGCCATCTTGTATTTATTTGGCATGGGTATTATTCCTTTATCTGCTCCTAGATCATCTATAATCTTATTGCCAACCAAACTATAATAATCGAATGTTACTGACATCGGATTTATAACAAATTTTTCAACTACACTTTTTCGCTCAATTTCAATATCAATATGTTCTCTTACATATCGACTAATTATATGATTTTCAAATATACTTCTAATCAACATAAACGCTTCTTCATTAAAATGGTAATCCTTATCATTTAGTAAGTGTCTTAAAGCTAGTAAACTTTTTGTACTTTTGGTAAATGCAAAATAGTCATAATCGTATGAAATTTTTTTTGAGTATTTTATGTCTTCTGGTATCTCACCTGATTTTGCAAACAGCAAAATATCATTTAATCCATCTGGAACACAATGTCTGTCACAAAACTTTCTACTTTGATTAATAAATCTTGTTATCATTGTCTTCGTTTTTTTATTCCATTCAACATATTCTTCCATAGAACAGCCTCCGTTTTTAATTCAATTATACACTCTGTTATTTTTACCAACAAGTTATCTTCCACCAGCAGTCCCCATAAACTCAAACTTATACTCAGGAATCTCAAATATGACATGTAAGCGTTTAGAGCCAATCATAACCAATGCATTCCCTGTCTTCTTACTTGCTAATAATTCTTCTTCAGCATCTGTCAAGTTATAGAGTTCTTTGGTTTCAATTAAGTTTTTAATGGGCGTGTAAGATATTCTGTGTAAAGTCTCATATGATATAATATTCAAAGAAGATTATGGAGGCTTACACAATGGCAAAGAAAAAACGAAACCCAGCTAATAAGGAAATCACTAATTACATGTTCTATAACTATGAGATCAAGACTGCTCTTGATGTCCAGGAAGCTCTAAAAGACATGTTCGCAGGTACTCTTGAGACTATGCTCGAGGCTGAACTTGATGATCACCTTGGTTATGATAAAAGTGCAAATAACGAAGCTGAAACAACTAACCGTAGAAACGGTCATACAAGCAAGAAGATTCTCAGTCAGTTAGGAGAATCTGAAATCAGCGTTCCACGTGATCGTGAAGGTTCTTTTGATCCTTTTATTGTTCCTAAGAGGCAGAAAGATGTCTCTGGCATTGAAGAAAAGGTTCTCGCCATGTATGCAAAAGGTCAATCTCAAAGGGATATTCAGGCTACTATTTATGATATCTATGGTATCGAAATCAGCCATGAAACTGTATCGAAAATCACGGATAAGGTCATTCCACTAATCCAAGATTTCAGAAATCGCCCATTACAAAAGTGTTATCCATTCGTATTTGTTGATGCTATGTATACGCCGGTTAAGACAGACTCAGAATCAGGTCAAAAGGCACTCTACAATGTCATCGGCATTGATGTAGACGGTCGCAAAGATGTCCTTGGGTTCTGGCTATCCGAAGACGAAAGCTCTAGGCATTGGCTTCAGATTCTTGAAGAAATCAAGAAACGTGGTGTCGAAGACATCATTTTCATCTCCCTAGACGGATTGACGGGCCTTGAAGAAGCCATCCATGTCGTCTATCCAAAAGTAATACAGCAGCGTTGCATTGTCCATTTAATGAGAAATGCAACAAGGTATATACCGCGAAAGGACTGGGCTGCTTTTGCTAAAGATATAAAAAACGTATATAAGGCGGTAAGCCTTGATGAAGCACGAAGCTTATTCGATGGCTTCAAAGAAAAATGGAGTAAATACACATCAGCTGTCGCTGTATGGGAGAAAAACTGGGGTTCAGTTGAAAACCTATTTACCTACCCAAGCGATATACGAAAAATCATCTATACAACCAACACCATAGAGCGCTTTCACAATCAGCTCCGAAAAGTGACAAACCGAAAAGGTGCCTTTCCGAATGAGCAAGCATTGTTCAAGTTGGTGTACTTACGAACTATGGAAGTAACAGCAAAGTGGCATAGACCTGTACAGAACTGGGCTAAGGTATTAAATCAACTGGTCTTGATCTTCGAGGACAGAATTACAGACCACCTACGGTACTAGGAAACAACTTTACACAGATTCCTTGACAATCCCTATTTTTAAAGCAAAGTATATCAAGTAAAGCTTGGCCATACATCTTAATCTAATAATCCAAGAAATCAACTACACTATGGGAAATAATTGCCACACCTGCCTCGTACTTTCTGGAACGTTTTTCAACATTTCTAAGAAATACTAGACTTTGTGGTACATTGGGATCAATCATTAGATAAGCCTCATTAAAGATTAATAGAACTCTTTCCGTTCTATCTTTACTCATCTGTTGCCAACACCAAGTTAAAAGAATGAATTGTTGAGTCCCTTTGATGCTATCAGAAGTATTCTGAAAATCATGTGTATCTAAACATATACATCGTGAGTTTGTTTCTATAAGTACTTGCGCCATTCCAAAGAAAACTATCTGAACCAACTGCAATATCCTTTAGTAATAATGCTAATTCTTTATAAACAACAGATGTACTGTTATTTTCACTTTCTGCTTTTGCTTTCGACTTACTCATGATTAAGTTGTACAAATCATTAAATACCGGAAACTCCTCATTGCTTAGCTTATTAACATCCGTATCCCAATAGATATCAAAATTATTATATAACTCAATAATAGAATCTTTTAAAATAGCTTTTTGAATATCATTAAGGGATGGAAGATACAGGCTAAAGAATATCTCAAGGTTCTTAATATATAGTGCCATATTCCCCATTCCATGGCCTTCATCTTTGTATACATCGTCATTATCGTCTACTGGTGTTGGTCTTATTTGTAGTAGGTTAATTCGACCATTTGAGCCACCACCGGCATTTATCCAATCACCCTTTAGTGCTTTGGTTAATTCTTTATACTCAGCCTTTAGATCAATAAATATGATTTTTATCCCTTCCTATTATTATCAAGCCCAAAAAATTTATTTTAGGGCTTTTCTTTAAATTTTCACCTCAACAATCAGAGCTAATGGTGGTGAATAGTCATTGTATCTCGTACTGAATAACTATAAATGGAAACAACCAATAAAGCATCCATACTTTTTGCTTTATTAAGGCTATAGTCCTCTGTATAACTATGATGGTGAACCTTCCGTGTCTAATGGCATCGTGTGCCAACTTTCTTCATCCCATCTATTCATTCACCGAGTGCCAGTTAAGCTTTCAAGCAGGGTCATACCCTAAAGAAAAAATCCCTTTCATGTATTCAGATAAGGCTATATGTTTAACAGCAGTCGACTTTCCAACCCCCGCAACGCCCATAATAACAATATTTGTGTTCGTCCTGTTATTAACTCTTTTCCATATATCCAATACAACTAATCCACCACCTGAATCTCTTCTAAAAAAATAACCAGTACCATCATTGTATCTGGAACTCGAAAAGGGAAACCCACCTACAAATGTTGACAAGGGTATAATTCTTTCACAAATTTGCTGTATATTTTCTTCTTTTGTATAAAAAGGTGAAATCATCTTAAATCCTTCTTTTTGAAGATTAGCCAATACCCTCGGTTTACATTTTGCCATTGCACAGGTACTTTCTGTCTTTCTCATGACTTTTTCAAGTGCTTCATCCTCTTCAGCTATTGGCATAATATTAATACTCATCAATCCAACTGTTTCACCTTGCTGATCAATTGGATTAAAAGAAATACTGACAATGGTTCCCGGAATATTTGTAATCTTAGAAAGCCATCCACAGTCAACTTTTTAAGGATATTTGACAATGCCATAGATCTTACTAGAGTTTTCGCCTATTACTAGGCTATTACGCTTTATTTCTAGACCCATTGGGGCAATTATATTCATTAAAGCGCTGTTTACTTCATTCGTGATATTTTTCATTAGTATACTTTTCTCCTCATAGTAGAAAAAGCCTTTTGGTCTAATCATTCTAGACAAAAGGCTTTTTCTAAATATAACTTATATAATAGCTTCTCCTAAATATTCTAATAATTCTTCGATTAACTCGTATACTTTTGTAGCTGGTTTTCTACTTGCAGGTGACTTATCACAAGCGTATAAGTCATCCAGCTTCTTTGCAAAGTTAATTGCTTTATTCATATCTCCAACTTCCATTAGTATATCGAATATATTCTCAAGATTTTTTTCATACTTTCCTTCATTTATCGAGTAATGACTGAAATAGTGATCTAATTTGTCAATATATTGCTTACGATCTATACCTGTATTTAGAAACTCAAAGTGTAATATAAACCAAAGTTCAATAGCTTCATTTGACCATGCTACATTTAATCCATTTGTTTCACACTTTTGAATAGCAGAATTAAATTGTTGGTCTGAGAAAGAATCTTTATCAAAGACACACCATACATGGCCATAAGGTATTATTGCATTTTGTCTCTTTTCTAATGTATACCGTACTAAATCTTCAGTGTTTCTACCCGTTCCATCAATATCAATACGTTCCGCTTTGATGTCCTTAACTCGAATTTTATCACCATATTTATCATTTATCCTTTTTCTTATTCCTTCAAAATATAGTGGCTCTGTTTTTTCACCTTCACAGACGATTAAATATCGAAATGGTTGTATCTTTCTATTTGCTTCTTCTCGTTTTTTCTTCTGGCCTTTCCGTTTATTAAAAAATTGATCTGCCATTTACTCACCGTCCTTAAACAAAGCTAAATTAGGTATCGCACCATATCTACCACCTAAATAATCTTTGTTATAAGACGCATCTTTTCTGATTTTAGTATTATTTATTTTATACTCTGCTAATGAAAACAACTCTGAGACACCTTTTTCATTTTTTTCTACAAACCAGATTTGATCTCTACGAAAAAGTTCGTTATTTAAGGCATTTGTATCATGAGTAGTGAAAATCAACTGTGCATTATGTTTATTACTATCTTCATTTTGAAACAAATTAATAATATATCTTGTAAGTAGTGGATGAAGCTTAGCATCCATCTCATCGATAAATAATGTCTTTCCTTTTTCAAGTGCTTCGATTAGAAAATAATATAAACTAATCATTTTTACCGTACCGCTTGACTCATCATTCAAAGGAATTTCTTCAAAGCCATTATTATCAATATTTTGGTGTTGAGTAAAAATTTTGTATCTTTCTCCATTAGATTCCATATCTTCGATTGAATTGTCAACCCTTTCAATCCTTACCCCTTGTATACCTAAGTCTATAGCTTTAAGGAATGAAATAAATCTAGCATATTCCGAAGAATTTTCAAAATCAACTTTTGGTAATGAACGTGATACTAGAAATTCAAACGTGGTGTCGCCAAAGTTAATAACTTCAGTATCCTCAAACCACTTAGAAACATTAATTGCATCTTCAATTTTTAGACTAGATAACAAAGTTACTAATAATGTTTTTTCATTCATAGAACTAATTAAATCTTTTGTTTTATTAAGCTTTGTACTGAGATTAAATTTTTGTTTTTCCCTTTCAAAAACAAGTTCAAATTTGTTTTTGAATTTAAAATTCCTTTTATAAAGCCATTCAGATTTAACCGCTTTTTCATCAAGTGAATACCCATATTGATATTCTTTTTCATCAATAGTGAAAAAAACCTCAAATAGCGAATCGCCATTTTTTCCTGATTCACTAAATTGAAATCGTTTTAAAGGTATTACCTTTCTTTCAGTAGAAAGAACAAATGATTTTAAAACCCAAAATTTCATCTGTTGAAAAGCATCCAAAACATTTGATTTTCCACTAGCATTAGAGCCATATATTGAAATTGCTTTTAAATATTCCTCCTTCTTTTTATAAATAATTGTATTAGATTTCAATTCGCTTAATTTTGTTGCTGATAAATTTAATGTCGTCTCATTTAAATAGGATTTAAAATTCGAAAAGTTAAATTGCATGAGCATTATACTCACCTCCTATTTATATTATATACTAACCACATCAATTCGCGCAATAAATTCGAGAAATTTTCTCAAATTTATCATTTTAATTTAGTCACACGTTATATCTCTCTGATTATTCACCATATTACACAGCTTCACTATCTCCTGTTGTTTTAACAACTCACATTGAATATTACATCCTTCAAACCTACCTAACATCTCGTAGGCCCGTTTATCTAACTCTTGTTCAATACCTAATTCAAATTTTTCCCAAAGCATAATGTAACCCTGACGTTCAACCACCTCTCCTGAAAGAGCATAATTACTCATCACCATCATTTCATTTCTAAGCAATTGTTTCTGCTTCTGATCTTGTGTCGTTGAGAGCAAATCTGTATACTCATTAATCAATGGAGAAATATCTACCGGTCTTGAAACAGCTAAGAACTTAAACATTTTCCGTTCACTGGAAAGTTCTGCCGTAAGCATTTTGGATAACTGGATTTTCTCACGTTAGCTTAATAGATTTATGCTTATAGGATTGATTTTGATATAGTTTATAATTTGCCCATCAAGGGTATATAAGAACTTATCTCTAATGTCTTGAACATTAACAAATTCATTGGCTGTCTTTTTTCTATATTTCTTTTTTCAGATAATGCATAGCGACTGGAATAGCCGCTATGCATATGTTGATTTACACTTAAAATTGACCCACCTTTGTGAAGAAATTTAAGCATAACTTATTCTGATTATACACTGATTATCAATTCAATATACAGATTAAAATATCTGCTCTCTGAACTTGAAATCATATTTAATTATTCTTTATACTGAACGTCTTAGTTTTACCACGCACTCCACATGTGTCGAGTGATAAGTGGGAATATGGTTCTTTTCCCATAATAATCGTTGATTTTGGACCAGTTTTAAATACAAAAGTTAATTGATGGGGATCTTTTGACCTTTATCATCAATGCCACCAAGTATAATTTTTTCGGCTATAGACTCAAAGACATCCGCATCGAACTTCTTAAGAGGTTTGTTACTTTCTTTGATCAATCGTTCTTTATCTGTATTAAGTTCAAGAAGCTTTTTATCGTAATTTTCACGGTCAATTGCGCCATCAAGATGAAGATCAATTAACTTCTTAATTTTATGAACGATACATTTTGGGATTTCCGACTGAGGGTAACAGGCTGCAATGGCTTCATTAAAGCCTTTTAGGTTATCTACAGAGACTATAAGGATGTCCTCAACTCCTCTGTTTTTTAGTTCATTGAGGACAACATGCCAAATTTTGAAGGTTTCATTTTCTCCGATCCGCATGTCAAGGACATCCTTTTGGCCATCCATGTCGATACCAATGACCATATAGGCTGCTTTATTGACAATCATGCCATACAGCTGCTCAAGGTGTGCTTGAATATCCCTTGTACTGATGCCTTTTGCATATAAGGCGATGATTTGATCTTCAATACCGGTTACGTTCCTTTGCGCTTTTTTAATGATGATAGGTTCAAAGTCACTTTCACGATCCCTTGGAACATCCAGCTCTACAGAACCATAATCGCTTCTAACAGATTTATTACTGTGACCGTTACGACGATTTGAGGTGGCTTTACGAGCATCCTCATGTTTTTCATAGCCAAGGTGAGTATCCATTTCGGCTTCGAGCATGCCTTGCATAGTCTCAGCAAACATGTTTTTTTAAACATCTTGAATATCTTGAACCGATTGAATATCATTATCCTTAATAAACTGTTTAACTTGATTATTGGTCATAATTCTTGATTTCTTACTTTTATCCATGTGCATTCACTCCTTTAATATTATTATATATGGATTAGCTAAAAGCACAATTTGTTTTACACCCTCCATAGAGATTACGGATCGGGTAGGAGGGGAAGTTGAATAACTTCCCCGACCTCCCACACCACCGTACATACGGTTCCGTATACGGCGGTTCCTAAGTTTACACATTTACAGTTTTGTAATAATCCGAAAAGAACTGATACTCTTGCTTGCGCAAACGGTCGTCAGTAATAGAGCAACTAAGTATTTGGCTATCGGCTTTTTCTTGTATACGCATACTTTATTGCATTAGAATGATTGTATCCAAGCTGTTTTAGCCTTTTATACCTCGTCTTCGTTTTCTTCCATCTTTTCCAGATGAACATACGGAGTCTTCTGCGTAGCCATTTATCACTTTCCCGCAAGAGTCTCTTCATATCAGCAAGCTTGAAATAATTCACCCAGCCCATAACATACTGTTTTAGCTTGAGTTTAAGCACCTCATAGCTAATTCCCTTATTTCTTGAAGTAATTTCTCTTATTTTGTTCTTCATCTTAGCTATGCTTTTGCCATGCATCCTTGGATACGGATTTTATTTTGCCAATGTAGGCAATAGATGTCTTCTCTCCGTTCACTCGAAGTTTTAGTTTCCCTTCGATGAACGGAAGAATGTGTTCCATTATCCTCTTGGCACTTCGTTTTGTCTTGGCAAACAAAAGCATATCGTCTGCATATCTGACATAACGAATTCCTCGTCTTTCCAATTCCTTATCCAACTCGTTCAGCATAATATTACTTGCCAATGGACTCAGATTTCCTCCCTGACTCAAACCTTGGTTTGTTTCCTCAAACTTCAAGTCCACTATTGCTCCTACCCTTAAGTATTTGTGAATCAGCGAGATGACTCGTCCGTTTTTGATGGTTCTCGACAGAATTTCTATCATCTTCGATTGACTCACCGTATCAAAGAATTTCTCCAAATCCATATCCACCACATAGGTGTATCCTTCGTTGGCATATTCTTTGCATTTCTTTAAAGCGTCTTGAGCACTTCGTTTCGGCCTGAATCCGTAGCTGGTCTCACTGAACTTAGGTTCATAAATCGGTGTCAGCACTTGCTGTATAGCTTGTTGCACCACTCGGTCTACCACTGTCGGTATTCCCAGCTGTCTTTTCTTTCCGTTATCCTTCGGTATTTCTATTCGTCGGACTGGTTTTGGTTGGTATTCACCTTCCAATATACACTTTCTTAGTTCATTCCCATTATCTTTGAAATACTGCAGAAGATGCTCTACTTTCATTCCACCTTCGTGTTCCGCACTATCTCTTTGACAGCAGCCACTGTCACTACAGTGTATTCCGCTTTTCTTACTCCCGTTTTTGGTAACATTCATTGACTAACACCTCCTTAGGTTCAACCCTTCACGACCTCGTCGACTAGGTCGCTAATATGATATCGGCTGACTTCTCATGATAAATCTTATTTCAACCAAGCTTCTCAAAGACGTTCCACTTGTTCATGAGATCTCCCCGGGTAAGAGCGCAATCTTTCTCTCCATCTATCTGCCACATTTACGCTGTTGATTCCGAGTAGTTATTGGACTTCAGTTTGTATGGCAACCTTATCCATCAACTTGTGCCTGATGTGATTTCTATTCGTCAGACCAGAGATTTGCCGCCGGCTTCCTTCAGATTCCTCGTCGCCAAGGACACCCTTGCCTTAAACTATACACTTCCCACTACTAGGGTATGTTCGGGACTTGCACCCGTTAGATTGCGCCCATGCCGGGCGCACCAATAAACAAAGCACCCTCCTCTCAACAGTAGGGTGCTTTTCTCTATCGGCATACTAATTCTTTTCAAAAACAACCTGCTCTTTGAGATGAATAATGTGATGAAGATGTTCATAATACAGCTCCTGGCCGCAACACCATTTAAATTTCTTTCCACTTCCACAAGGACATTTTTCATTTCTTCCAACGATAACAATATCTGAACGTCTACGAGTAGATTTTATTACTTCTACCTCAAAAAACTGGAATGCTGGAACTCCTTGACAAAGAAATTCGTTAAGAATATGGAATTTCTCTTCCTCTGTTCTGTTGTCATCACTCAACTCCATAACACATCTTTTATCAGCAGGGTGACTTACTAATGCTACAGCCTGAAACTCTTTTATATCTGTTATTCTCTCTACAGCAATTTCTCCCCAGTATAATTTCCCTTTAATATGAGGGCAGGAAAGGCTTTGAAATGGTTTACCGCAAATACTACATTCAGATTTACTAATAATCATTTCTGAGCTTGCAAAAACTTTGTATGGATATAGACTCTCATATGCAATTAACAAATCTACCAATTTTGGTATTTCATATCTATTTTCGATTGGGGTATATTGGCCAATCCAATGAACCGAATCAAAACAATCCTGAAGGGCATTCCATGAAGTCTTATATTCTTTTTTGCCAAGTAGATCAAAAAAACTTGAAATTTGGCAGAATAAGGTCAAATATATATGTGCTACATATTGAGCATTAGCAAGTTCTTCATTACCTATTCCTATAGCATAATTCTTTATTTCTTGAAACAATAATTCAGAATCATTAATCTCTTCAAAGGGCTGCCTAAAATCACCCTTCTGCAGTTTTAATTTTTTTCTACGTAATACTTCTCTTACTTGAATGACTTCTGGAATATTTGTATATGTAAAAAAGCATTTTAACATTTTACTACCTCACAATTTATGTATATCGATCTTCTCAAAAGTATCCTTAAATGCTTTTGGATCGCCGTCATAATGTAGCTCTTTTATTTTATCGCCCTCTTTAACAATAAAAGTCACCTTAACAGTACACTCTTCATGTTCTCTTCCTTTTATACGATCATATATATAATTCGTTACCAATCCTGTCACTATTGGGAGAACAACCGTCGATGCAACCCATATTATTGGCATCCATATATCGAAAGAATGTAAAGAACGAACTTCTATTTTATCATCGTCAGCCAAAATATCCATTTTCAAGTCATTATGTAATGTTTGACAGTATTTGGTAAAATTAACCGACTCTTGCGCAAAGTAATATTTTTCATTCTTATATGGTGATGGTAAAACAAGTATATCAGCATAGCCAAGTTTTTCCTTTGTAATTTCTGAAATGTTATATTCATCGAAATATTTTTCAAACTGATACTTTGAATCTGTTATTGAAATACTCTGCTCCATGTTCATTTCTCCTTTTATCTTATTTAAACTCTTGTTTGTCCCATAGCTTCAAATCTCATCGAACCTCTAGTTTTCCTGCCAGTGAAATAGTTTCCATCTATATTACATGGATCACTTACGTTTAACATTACAGTCCCATAGTGAATTGGGCTTCGATTTTGAATTTCCCCTCGAGGATCACTTTGGTAATTGTATATTAGATACTGAACGTTCTGTAATATGTAAAATGATGCAGTTATACTTCTACTACTGCTTTCTTCTGTTTTCACTTGCACTGCTACCGATAAAAATGTCTGCTCAATCATTAGAGTACCACAACGTTTCTCACCATCATAATCTGATGTCAATTCCCCGTTATACTTACCTAAAAGCACTGGTATGTCATGCATCAAACGTATCCATTTCCATTTCCACGCCCATTTATTAAATATTACCATTACAATTGTGGCTAAGCCAAATGCCTCTCCCATAAATCCAAATAAGGTATAACAAAGACTGAATAATTGACCTTCCTCCCACATGCTCTTTATATCACCTAAGTCAATAAAAATACGAATCAGCAAAAGGATTGCAGATAGCCAAACACTTATATGAACGAACTTATTTATATTTCTACTCATTATACACCTCACACACATTCGAGATAATTATACATGTCATATAAAAAATACTTTGTCTCTAATGCAGTCCATTTACGTTCAGAATGAAATAAATACAGCCTTTCACTAACTTCTCCCCACTCTTTATGTACCTCATCATTTATAGCATTCCATAGATACGTAATAGCATTTTTAACTGTAACCGTCCATGTTGCACTCCCTGTTATAGTTTCATTGGGTATATTCCAAACAAGGCACTCAATAAGGAAAGAAGTTATTTTATCTTTATCTGCCAATGAATTATCGACCATAATATTTCGTATATGCTTCATGATTCGAACCAATTTCTTGTATTCATAATTCGAATTATTATTTTTCATTTTCCCATTACTTATGTGTTCTTTTGGATAATTGATTACCACAGTGTCATCTTTTGCAAAATACTTAATTCCTTCTATATATCTTGAAGGATCAGAACTATTAATAGTTTTAAAATCCCTATATTGGAAAGCTGGAACTACATCAGCATTAACGCGATAGCTGTTTTCCTTAATATTGATACTTTTATTCCCCTCAGTCACCGCATTATATCCAAACTTTTCTTTAAGGGCTTCAATAATGTAGTCTTTATATTCTGTATAAGAAATCGTACCAGCTGTATATCCGTAGTCATTATCACTCTTTCCATCAACATAACTACAAAAAAACGTTGATGTTAACATCACACAAATATCCACGTCACTATTTTGCCTTACATTAGTGTTATTTGCATAAGATCCTTGTGCAAATATTTCCATATTGCAGTTCGCTAGTTTTTTATACGATGTAACGGTTTCCTTAATCATTCTGACTGCGTTTTCAACGCGCTGCTCTTCAGTTTGTGACAATGGTGCTGTCCACGTTTTTAGCTTCTCCTCTACATATATCATTTTTTCTCCCCTTCCTAAAACTCGGTAATAACAATTTATTTGTAGAATTATTGAAAATCAGATTGTTGTCTATCCTGACCGCTCGCAAATTCCAACATCTAACCTGCTCTTTACCAACATGGCAATATCTAACTTGCTCTCTACGACCAGAAACAGGCCACTCCGACATGTTTCCATTATACTATAAAAAAGAGATTTTGAAGACTCGTAAAAAAGCCCCAAATTCTCAAATCCCTTTATATCAAGCCCTTCCAGACTTATTTTTTTTACTTTTAACATCAAGAACACACTCTACGTGTGTCTTTAGGGGCATAGGTACACGCTAGTTGCTTGTCGTCTGTTGCGTAAGTAGACAAATTGTCTTCTTCAATTATGGCAGATGAATTGGCAACTTTCTCGTAGAACTCTTCATTGAATTTCATCCCTGCTTTGAATACAAAAGTGACCACATATGGATTGTGATTTCCTTCCTCATCCTTTGTTCCAATAACAATCTTATCAATCAAACTATCCATAATATCACGGTCGAACTCTTTAATCTCTAAATCTTCACAAAAAACTCTTCTGAACTCGTTGATTCTTGTCGTTATTGATTCTTCTCCTTGGAGAGCTTCATACTTCTCATTTCGTTCGTCCACCTTTTTACGAAGCAACAGCTATAATTTTACTCATGATTTTATGCTTGTATGATATATATAGAAGCTAATATCACACTTTCCTTTCTTTTTATTGTTTACTACGACTATAATGAAATCAGACCTGTGGACTTTTGATTTTTTTCTGTAGCTTTGACTACTCGAAGGAGTGTATTGCCACTGTTTTATCTGAATCATTTATAGCAGGATGAGCCATTGAGTTCTCATATCTATCAAGTTTATGATGATAAGACTAGGTGTACCGTCACAGTGTCAATAAAATGAAAGGAGATCCATGATGATTTACGTTGGCGTTGATATCGCTAAACTTAACCATTTCGCCTCTGTCTTATCTTCGGATGGTGAAATACTCGTAGAGCCTTTTGAATTCTCCAATGACGATGATGGCTTCTCCAGATTGATCTCAAATATCGTTTCTTTCGATAAAGACAATCTCATCATCGGCCTTGAATCGACGGCTCATTATGGCAACAACCTTGTTCATTATCTCTATTCTCTAGGTTACAAGGTTTGTGTCATCAATCCTATCCAAGTATCTTCTCTGCGAAAAAACAATATTCGCAAAACCAAGACGGATAAGGTTGATACTTACTTAATTGCTAAAACTCTTATGCATAACCAACTTCGCTTTGTGACTCAATACGACATTGATATTATGAGACTTCGTGATTTCTGCCGCTTTAGGCTTAAAACCATTAAGTCCCGTACTAGACTGAAAATTCAGCTGACCGCCTATATGGATCAGCTCTTTCCGGAACTTCAATACTTCTTTAAATCCGGTATTCATGGGAAAGCTTGTTACTCTCTTCTTAAGGAAGCTGCTTCTCCTGAGGAGATTGCTTCTATGCACTTGACTCATTTGTCACATCTTCTCGAAAGTGCTTCCCACGGCCATTTTAAGAAGGATACTGCAACAAAACTTAGAATTCTGGCACAGAAGTCTGTCGGCGTCTTTGACACCTCTATTTCTATTCAAGTAGCCCAAGCGATCGAACAAATCGAACTACTTAATAGACAACTTAATGAGGTTGAGAAGAACATTGTTTCTATTATGACTTCTCTTAACTCAGTGATCATGACGGTTCCTGGCATCGGTTATTTCGATGGCGCCATGATCCTTGGTGAAATAGGTAACATCCAACGTTTCAGTGATTCTTCGAAACTGCTTGCTTTCGCTGGACTTGATCCTTCCGTTCATGAATCCGGTCAGTTCAAAGCCAGAAGAACAAGAATGTCAAAACGTGGTTCTAGAATGCTTCGTTTTGCTCTTGTCAATGCTGCTCACAACTGTGTAA